>NZ_JBLYEE010000003.1:0-469424 GCF_048515415.1 Pedobacter sp. N23S346 | reverse complement strand
TCATGCTTTCGCAGGATGGTGAGCATAAGTTGACACCTTATTTATAGGTGAGAATAAAAATTAAATTAAGCAGCGACCCCGGCTGTGCGGCATTAAGCAGAACGAAAGCCTGTAATGCTTACCTTGGGGATGCCTCATGCTTCGGCATGATAGTGAAGGGCAATAATCCGTGAGTATTTGAAAGTAACTTGCAGCTATGTTTATAGTGGTCGCTGTAAACACCCAATAAAGCCAAACCAATATTTCTTCGTTCAGCGCTTAAACCGGCATGGTCAATTTTTCGGGATGGCACTGACTAAGCTCACTTACTGACTTAGACAGAAAAATAGTGCAGCCCTCATGAATGCAATTAAAAACATAAAACTATATGAATAATTGCGAGCCGGCACTTTTGTATTTTCATATGCGTTTATTATTTTTAGCGTTCAAGCTAACTCCGCTGGTCTTTTGGTGCCAAAAGAAAATAAGCCTGTTCGGCAAGGACAACAAAAGTCCTATCTACTGGCATTCATTTCTATTCTATATCGGAAAACCTACAACAATCCGTACAAGCCATGTGCATAGGTGCGCAAGGAAGCAGATACGCTCTGCATTTTTTCTGGAGAAGGCCCTTTCACTTTATAAGCCTCCGGATGTAATTCTAATGATTGATCATTTAATGATGCTAAGGTGCTTTTATTGCTCAAAGTAGCATGCTGTTCTTCGCTTATTTTCAATGGGGCCATGGTAATATTTTTTTTATATCAGAAAAACATGTTTATAGAAAATATGTTTGCCATCTGAACATAATTTTTAATATTAATTTCCTATCGATAAATCCCGTTCGGAGTATCAGAAACCTTAATCAGTTCTGCAATAAAAATAAACTTTTATACACCGCTGGCATTGATTTCTTCCTGCGTGATGTAATTCTTTTGAATGGCTTACCATTAAAAATTCTGATTTAAGTACTTGCTTTAAAGCAAAAAAAAGCCATTCCGGAATCCGAAATGGCTTTCTACATAATTTATAAAATTCTTATTTGATCGATACAGGAACAGAAACTTTATCCCAATCTAAAGAGAATCCTGTCTTAGTAATTTTGTAAACTAAACGCTCCTGAGTCGCCTTTAATGGTTTTACTTTAACATCAACACGTAATGCGTCTTTAGCTTCTTCGTATTTATAAGCACCCCATTGTTTTGGCTCTTTATTAAAAACAGCTGTCCATGTTCCGCTTTCTTTAGGAACTAAGAAGAAACTGTATTTTCCAGCTGATAATGGTTTTCCTTCTACCATAATATCTTTATCGGTTTCAAAAACGGTAGCCTCATTTGCACCTGCGCGCCAAACCTTGTCATAAGCTTCTAAGCCACCAAAAATTTTACGCCCCTTTACTGCTGGGCTACTGTAGTTAATGGTGATGGTTGCACCTTTTACTTTTCCAGTTGCTGTAGCTGCCGGACTTGGTTTCGGTTGAGCTTCCTGTGCCATTGCACTGGCGGAGATCGTTATTGCCGTTAAAAGCAACGTAATAGATTTAATCATTGTTTTCATACTCGTATAATTATTTGTTTTTGTTGTTTTTTGATTGTACGAATTTAGTGCTTTGGGACGATAAAACTATAATTGTAATGTCGAAAAGGACACATGATGTTCTATATCGAATTATTTTGGGTTAAATAGAAGATATGGTCTATTTCTTCCGTCCAACAAATCGAATCACCGACCCTTGTCCGTTATGAAACAATCCTTCGTTTAATTCGATTTCTTTTTCTACCAGTTCTATTATTTCATAATTTTCAAAATCTTCCTTTATTTCGGCTATAGAAAATAATATATCCATCTCTTTTGGTCCTCCAACCTTTTCATTCTTCGCAAGGTAATCTAGATGTTTTTTACTAAAAGCTTCAAAAATAATTAATCCATTTTTTCGTAAATAACGATCAAGTATTTTGTGATAGGAAGATTTAATCGATGCCGGGAAGTGGGCATAAATTAATGCAATAGCATCAAATTGTTCAGTCTTATAATTTAATGTTTCCAATTCACCAACCTGATAATTGATGGCTACCTGATGGTTTTCTGCCAAATGAAGTGCTTTATTTTTACCTTCAATACTGATATCAAAAGCTGAAACCGTCCACCCTAACTTGGCTGCAAAAACAGCATTTCTACCTTCTCCTTCTGCTGGAAAAAGTATTGCTCCTTCTTTCAGTTTCACTAACTGCTCCTTTAAATAAATGTTTGGTTCTTCACCATAAGCAAATTCATTTGTACTGTATCTGTCATTCCATCTTTCAACCCAGGCTTCGTTCATCTATAATGTGATCTATTTTATATTTTAACTATTCAAAATAAAGGTATCAAATTTGATCAATAGCTTGAGTTTGTAAATATCTGCTACACGTAAAATAAAGCTTACCAACTAAAGGAATTATCTATTGATTACTGATCATTTTGGCCTGTAAAATAATAATCCCAAAGTCGAAAAAATGATCACCGCAGCTGCTCCAATTACATTTAACCAGAGAAAAGATACCACATCGAATTCATAAACGGTAATTACTGCAATTTCTGATAAAATAGCAGAAATGAATACCAAAGCACCATCTATCTTTTTGAAATAAAATGCCACCAGGAAAATACCTAAAATCGGTCCGTAGAAAAGTGAACCCAATACATTTACCGCCTCAATCAGAGATCCCATTTGCGTGGCGAACATGGCTACGGCAATAGAAAATATCCCCCAGCCCAGTGTATGCAATCTACTGTACTTTAGTTCTGTTGCATCATCTATTTCTTTTTTACTGAAAATTAAATGTATATCTTTTAATGAACAGGCTGCCAATGAATTTAACGCAGCTGAAATAGAGCCCCAACTCGCCAGGAATATTACCGCGAATAGTAAACCTATCATTCCCACCGGTAACGTATTCTTCACAAAATACAGAAAGATATAATTGGTATCTGTTTTCTCTGCATTGAAATTTGATTGATTAATGGCTTCTTCTACCCGACCATGTAATGATTTAACATCTTTTTGAGTTGCCTTAAAATTTGCAATAGAAGTATTTAATTCAGGCGAATGGCTTTCTTTTTGAGCCAGAATAGCTTGAGACTGATGGTTAAATTTTTCGGCCAAAGCCTGATGTTCTTTTTCGAAAATAGCTGCTTGTTCTGGCTTCGTTTCTTTTAAAGATTGATACGATCGTTCGTTGAAATAAATTGGCGCAGGTTTTAGAGAAAAGAAAGCAAACAGCAATGCACCAATCAAAAGAATGGCAAACTGCATCGGTATTTTAACCAAACCATTTAACAGCAAACCCATTTTAGCATTGGTATTATCTTTGGCAGTAATGTATCGCCCCACCTGGCTTTGATCGGTACCAAAGTAAGAAAGCGCCAGAAAAAACCCACCAATTAAGCCACTCCAAATGTTATACTTGTCTTTCCAGTCGAATTCGGTGGTAATGACATTTAGCTTCCCGGATTTCCCGGCAAGGTAAAGGGCATCGCTAAAGCCAATTCCATTTGGCATATTTTGAACCAACAGGTAACCTGCAAAAGCCATTGTACCTAATATGATCAGGAATTGTAGTTTTTGCGTGTGCGCAATGGCTTTAGCACCACCAATATATGTGTAAATTAAAAGGATTCCGCCGGTTAAAACATTCGTTAAATAAATATTCCAGTTTAATACGCTTGATAAAATGATACTTGGTGCATAAATGCTGATTCCTGTAGATAATCCCCTGGAAAACAAGAAAAGTAAAGAGGTTAAAACCCTGGTTTTTTTATCGAAACGATTTTCCAGATATTCATAAGCGGTATAAACGTTCAGCCTTTGAAATATGGGAATGAAAGTAATGCAAATCACAATCATCGCCAATGGCAAACCAAAATAATACTGCACAAAACGCATTCCATCGGTATAGGCCTGCCCAGGAGCCGATAAAAATGTAATGGCACTGGCCTGCGTGGCCATAATGCCTAACAACACAATGTACCATGGCATCTTACTATCTGCCTTTAGATAGGATTCGTTACTTTTTTGCCCACGGCCGATGAAAATTCCGTAAACAACAACGGCTAATAAAGTGAAAATGAGTACGCACCAATCGATATTACTCATGCCCAGAATTTAGTAAAAAGATAATAGAATACCACCTGAAACACCAAAGCCAGTGCTAATAAGATGTACCAGGTATTCCAGTTTTTAAGCTGATTTTTCATTAATTCAGAATAGGTATTATTGATTTAAGATTTTATGAAAATCGCTCTCCATAAAATTAGAAATGGTAGTAATGTTGGTTTTACCATGGGGATTAAGTACAAGTAAATCCTGATCTCCGGTTAATAAAAAGTCTACTTCACCATCTATCGAGAGAGAAATTAAAAAATTATCCTTTTCATCACGACAAATATTGGTATGTGTGATAACTTCAACGAATTCTGCGTATTCTTCAATAGTCTCTAATAGTGCTTCTAGATCTTGCTGAACAAAATATCGCCTGAGTTTAGGACGGCTAACTACATCCAGAAATTCATTGAGCAATTCTTCACTAAATATTAATACCGTTTTTTTAGAAAGAACAATTTCATCAAGTTTAGAAAAATCTTTCGTGATTAAAAAACTAATCCAAAGATTGGTATCAATAATGATTCTACTTTTCTGACTTTGCATAACGCTTAGATCTGACCAACTCTACCTCTGCTGTTATTTCTTCCATGGAGGGAGCTGATTTGAATTTTGACCTAAACTTTTTTAGTACGCCAGCGAAACTATTCTGAGGAGTATCTTGAATTGCAATCAAATTCAGAGCTGCCAAATCTTTTAATAGCTTGGTTGCTTTAGGGTTTAATATATCAATTCGCATTGTAGTCATATCTCAAATTTAAATAAAAGAAAGCAATTATTATAGTTAAATAATGTGCAGATTCACAAAGTTCCAGATCAAATGGTGTTGCTTATTTCCCTACCGATATAAAATTAAAGAACAACCTTGCCGCACCCACATTACCAGCAGGCAACTGCCTGAAAAATGCCAATGGCGAATAAATAAAGTTTCCTTTTCCATATTTTGCATACAGTGTAGATCCTTTTAAAGGCTCCTCTCCAGTATCATTCATTTCAAAAAGTGGCTCATATTTATCATCCCATTTATCTAGAAAATAAGCACCTCGCTCCTGCACCCAGCCATTAAAGTCTGCAGCCGTAATCTTATTTGGATAGTTTAAAAGTTTATGATTAGGAATTAAGAATTTAACCGCTGCATTTTCTTCCGTAACCCTTTTACCGCTGATGCTGAAAGGATAAATCCCGAAATCCTGCAAAGCCATATCCTGAGTAGTATTATATTGCATTACAATGGTCCCACCATTTTCTACATAACTTTTTAAGGCAGTTTGCCAGTTTTTAATTCTTTTTTCTGTATTAATTACACGAACACCAGTTACAACGGCATCATAGGTAGCCAATTTTATTGGATTGAGAATATCAGCCTCTGTCAACACATCAACCTGCAAACCAGCCTGACGTAAAAATTCAGGAATTAAATCACCTGCTCCCTGAATGTAGCCCACTTTTTTAGCAAGCACTTTTATGTCACCTTTCAACAACCAGGTAGCTGCCGGAACAAAATATTGCAAAGACGGCAAATGTGGATATTGAATTAACACCTGCCCTTTATTAAATGTATTATTTTCTGCATAAAAAACGGCCTCCAGCTTATTCTGACTGGTTTTGATTTTTGATAGATCTTCCGCCGGAATTAAAAAATCTTTAATGGTAACCGTGTTGTCTGGCAAGTTAATTCCTGTGAAGGTTTTGATGATGGTGTTTCCAATTTTGAAACTTACACTTCCATAATTGATATATTGATTCGCTTTTAACTTAAGCGTAACTGATAATCCTTCTTTTTCTTTAGCAAAATAAACAGGTTCAGCAAAACTTAAGTCAAGCGCTGGAACAATTCTGAGCTGTTCTACCACATCGCCTTTAACAGGATCTAACTTTTTGAAAGACAATGGCAGTTTAATTATAAATTTCTCAGAACCAATTTTGAGTGCCAGGGTAACGTTTAGCGCAGATTCGTTTTCAGCTAAACCGATTAGGGTGTCGTTCGCTACACTAAAGGTTGCTGCATTTTTTGCAGGTTTTTCTAACCAGTAAGGTTCTGTTAAAGCTGTACCTGCCGGGATTTGAATTTTACGTTCTATGGTAAGCAAAGAATCGCCCGAAACTTTTCGGTTTAAACGGTCTGTTTGATTGATCCAGTTTACCTCCTCCAGTACCACCGGAACAGCAGATCTTGCAATCACATTTAAACGAAAGCTATAGCTATTTCCTGCAATCGCCTCGGCCTGGTTGGTTACCACTTCGCCCATAAAGCCAGTACAGCTTAAAATAATATGGTCAATTGCAGCTAATTTGTCTTTTCTCAGGTTTGGGTCCTGTAGCTCAGCGATTTTTTTGCGCAGCATGAGTAAGCCGTGCAGACTTTTATCAGGATGGTTATAATCGAAAGATAAAAGCACAATATCAATCAGTTCATCTAAATCGTTAACGCCTTTTTCAGACCAGTTCATTGGGATTCTATCGAACAAAGTTGTCTTAGCCGGATCGCCTGAAACTGGTGTAAAATATTCCGTTCTTACCCCTGCTACCGATTGTGTACCTGCACCCTGACTTTTATGCAAACTCCTGCTTAAACCAGCCAGTTCACCATACCCCATTCCCAACTGGGCATCATACTGACCAACATTTGCTTTTAACTGATTTTCAGCCGTGGTGTTTACAGCGCCAAAACGAAAGGTATTCCAAACCAATCTTTTAGGTTGCCAAACATTAACATATTTTAGTTGACCAGGGAAAGCATTTTTATCTCCTGCTAACTTAAACGCTTTTTCTGCCACTACCGCAGAGGCTGCATGTTGCCCGTGCCCAGCGGCTGCCGTTGGCGGGAAACGACAAATAATCACATCCGGTCTGAATTTTCTAATTACCCAAACCACATCGGCAGTAATGCTGTCAGCATCCCATTGTTTAAAGGTATCATCTGTATTTTTAGAAAAACCAAAGTCGATGGCACGTGTAAAAAACTGCTGTGCACCATCTAATTTCCTCGCTTCTAAAAGTTCATGCGTTCTGATTAAACCCAAGGCTGCCCCCTGCTCTGTACCTAAAAGATTTTGTCCGCCGTCTCCCCTGGTGAGGGATAAATAACCGGTTTCTACATTTTGATCATTAATTAACCAGGAGAGTAAGCCTGTATTTTCATCATCTGGATGGGCAGCAAGATAAAGCACCTTTGGAAGATGCTTAAGCGTTTTCAGCTCACGATAAATTTCTGAAGATTTAGCTGGCCGCACCTGTTGGGCAGAACAGAAACCTGCAAAAAAACCGAGGATGATTACAATCGTTAATCTTTTAAACATAGAATTTGGTTTACGAAGCCAAATATGCTTAAAAAGGATTTATTTCTGCCGACCGTAAACGAAAAAGTACAAAAAGCTTACGCGCCGTGTTTAAAAACAGATTCCAGCAAACGGATATAAATGGTTATTCCCTCTTCAATTTCGTCGATATACACAAATTCATCAGCTGTATGTGATCTTGCAGATTCTCCCGGCCCCATTTTCACCGATGGCATATCTAGCCAGCCCTGATCTGAACTTGTTGGCGATAAATATGTTTTTCTACCTAAGCCTAAACCCGCTACCACTACCGGATGCAACAAATCAATATGGGACGGCTGTAAAATATTCGGACGGACATTAAAACTAGAAACAGTGTGATTGATGATCGTATTTAGAACTTCTCTGGAAGTATAATTATGATCGAACCGAATGTCTACAATAAAATGACAACAGCCAGGAATGATGTTATGTTGCATACCTGCATCTATTTGCGTTACGGTCATTTTTACGGGTTGCGGTGCACCATCTTCAATTGGAAATTGGTAGCTGGAGAACCAGGCGATGTCTCTTATGGCTTTGTAAATTGCATTATCGCCCTCTTCTCTGGCTGCATGGCCAGAGCGACCTTTTGCTGTACAATCAATCACCATCGAACCTTTCTCCGCTATGGCCATTTGCATATTTGTGGGTTCACCAACAATGGCAAAACAAATTGGCTTTAGCTCTTCGAGAATACATTTGATGCCGTTTCCACCTGAAGTTTCTTCTTCCGCTGTTGCGGCCAAACAAATATTAAAAGGCAAATCTTCGACCGCATAAAAATAAATAAAAGTAGAGATTAAAGATACGAGAGAAGCGCCGGCATCATTACTTCCTAAACCATATAACTTATCATCATTTACTACCGCAGCAAATGGATCTCTGGTATATTGTTCGTTCGGTTTTACGGTATCATGGTGCGAATTGAGTAAAATAGTCGGCTTTTGCAGATTGAAATACTTATTGTAACACCATACATTATTCTGTTTTCTGTTGGTATTAATCTGATGCTTCGCTAAGTGCGATTCAATTTCATCAGCGGTTTTATCTTCAGCACCGCTGAAAGATGGAATACTGATCAATGTAGCTAAAAGGTTAATAGACTCGTTGTAAAGTACATTTAAATCGGGATGTGTTTCTATCGGTTTATCTGTGGTATCCATAGTTAGGTTGATTAATGGGTTTCTAATAGATGTTGTTTTTTCTCTGCGAACGAAGCATAAGTAACGATGTGATCAATGTGTTCCGGACTAAATAACATAGCGGTACACAAGCAGTTACATCGATTTTTTCTTTCCAGAATATCGAAGTTGATACAACTTGAACAGCCGGCCCAGAAATCTTCGTCTTTGGTAATCTGGTCGAACGTTACCGGCTCAAAACCAAGCTGACTGTTCATCTTCATAATTGCTGCACCGGAGGTAATGCTGAATATTTTTGCCTGAGGAAAATTGCGCCTAGACAGGTTAAAGATTCTATTTTTGATACACCTTGCTACTCCAGAATTTCTGAATTTTGATTTTACGATTAATCCGGAATTGGAAATAAAATCGCCGTGTTCCCAGGCTTCAAAATAAGAAAAACCCACCCATTCGCCATCACTGGTTACCGCAATTACCGCTTTGCCAGTTTCCATCTTTTCGATAATGGATTCCGGAGTCCTTTTTGAGATTCCCGACCCTCTGATGATGGCAGCGTTTAAAGTTTCACTTACAATTTCATCTGCATAGATGGCATCGGCCTTTGTTGCAATGCGTACAAATATTATTGGATTGTTCATTTTTATTTAAAATTTCATAACCCATCTATACAAACCGGGTGCCTTGCAAACAACGATCGCATATCTTACTGATTATCTGTCCATAAAAATAAAACAGCAGTAATTAAAATGCTTAGCTAAACAATTTAACTCACCAAAATGAAAGGCTTTTTCTCATTATGGAAAGATTAAGTGTTCAGGATTTCAAAACGATCCGAATCGCAAAGAATAATGCACGATCAATTATCCATTGGTTTTTGATGATTCGCCTTTTTTATCCTTAATATTGTAGCTTATTTCAAACCTATGAACGGGATCATCCTCATCATTGATGATGAAAAAAAAATCAGTAGTTTACTTTCCAGAATTATAGAATTGGAAGGTTTTAAAACCTTGCAAGCCGCCACTGGCAAAGAGGGCTTAAAGCTTTTAAAAAATAATGATGTAAGTATCGTCATCAGTGATGTCAAATTGCCTGATGTGAATGGCGTAGCCATGGTAAAAGACATTAAATTGCTAAAACCTTATGTGGAAGTAATTAATCTTACGGCTTATGGAACAATTTCAGATGGTGTCTTAGCGATTAAAAATGGTGCTTTTGATTACCTGGTGAAAGGCGACGACAACGATAAAATAATTCCTTTACTTTACAAAGCGATCGATAAAGCCAATTTGCAACAACGTGTTTTAGAATTATCACAAAAAATTACGGGCAAACATCATTTTAACACCATTATCGGGCAATCAAAAAAATTAAACGAAGCCATTGATTTAGCCAAGAGGGTGAGTCAAACGGATACCACTGTTTTACTTCTGGGAGAAACGGGAACCGGAAAGGAGGTTTTTGCACAATCCATTCATTATGAAAGTCCGCGTGCGGCGAAGCCTTTTGTGGCTTTAAACTGTAGTGGCTTTAGTCCTGATTTGTTGGAAAGTGAACTCTTTGGTTACAAAGCAGGAGCCTTTACTGGCGCCAACAAAGATAAAAAAGGCTTACTGGAAGAAGCCAATGGCGGAACATTGTTTTTAGATGAAATTGGCGAAATGAACCTCGATTTACAGGCCAAACTTTTGCGGGTACTGGAAAATCAAAGTTTTATTAAAGTTGGAGATACGCATACGCAACAGGTGAATGTGCGCATACTGGCAGCTACAAATAAGGACTTGAAAGCAGATGCTGAATCTGGAAAATTTCGTTCTGATTTGTATTATCGCCTTTCCGTTTTCACTATCATGCTTCCGCCCCTGCGGGAAAGGAAAGCAGATATTCTACTGCTGGCAAAACATTACTTAAATGAGTTTGCAATCAAATCTAACCGACCTCAATTGCATCTTGACAATAAAATTCTGGAGATTTTTGAAAAATATCAATGGCGGGGAAACATCCGGGAGCTAAAAAATGTAATGGAGCGCCTGGTCATTTTATCTGATGGGGAGGAACTCAACCTATCAGCCTTACCGCCTGAGTTTTTTGAATTTGCACCGCTTCAAAATAATTTCAACCTTCAGCAGGTAGAAAAACACCATATTCAGAAGGTTTTAGTTCATACTAAAGGCAATAAAACGGAAACATCCAGACTTCTGGGCATTGGGCTGACCACGCTTTACCGGAAAATAGAGGAATATGGGATTCTAGAAATTTAATTTGAAAAAAATCGTTATAACTTGTGCTCAATCTGGGCAAACAAATAATTTTTTAAAACATATGCAAAAAAGCTTTTTAACTATTTTACTGACTCTTACGTCTTTTTCCATCTTCGCACAGGGAAATTACTTTCAGCAAAAATTAACCTACAACATTGATGTTACCTTAAATGATAAAAATAAATCTCTAAAAGGTTCTGAAACCATTATCTATAAAAATAATTCGCCTTCAACGCTTGATTTTATTTGGTTTCACATCTGGCCGAATGCCTATAAAAATGAATCTACGGCACTTTTCAAACAGATCAGAAATGATACTTCCCGCAAGGAAAAACTGAAAAATGTGAGCTATGGCAGTATCGACGGGTTAGACTTTAAAGTGAATGGCAAAACAGCCAAAACTGAAGCACATCCAAATCCGGAATACATCGATATTATTAAGGTTTTGTTGCCTAGCCCTCTTAAGTCGGGAGATTCTATCTCCATTTCTACAGATTTTAATGTACAGCTTCCAAATTATTTTTCGCGTTCGGGTTATGCCGATACCGAATTTATGGTAACGCAATGGTACCCAAAACCTGCAGTATTTGATAGAAACGGCTGGCACGAATTCCCTTATCTGGATATGGGCGAATTTTACAGTGAATATGCAGATTACAAAGTGAACATTACTCTTCCATCTGCTTACGTTGTTGGCGCAACAGGTACACTGCAAAATGCTGACGAGTTGAAAGCATATAAATCAATCGGAGCAAAAAATACGGCAAACAGAGGCAATCAGCCAACCATCTATAGCCCTGTACAAAAGTCGGCAACAAAAACCCTTACTTATTCTATTAGCAACGTTCCTGATTTTGCATGGTTTGCTGATCAGGATCTGGTGATTCAATACGATACTGTACAGTTGGCTTCAGGCAAAGTTGTTGATGCTTTTAGCTATTACCATAATAAGAAAAACACGCTTTGGGTAAACAGCATCGATTATATTAAAGATGCGACAAAGAAATATAGCCGATGGATTGGCGAATACGAATACCCGGTAGTTCAGGCCATAGAAGGTCCGAAAAATAACGCTAGTGGTGGTATGGAATATCCAACCATTACGCTAATTACCAGTCCGGATGCCAAAAAAGAAACATTAGATGGTGTGATTACACATGAGGTTGGCCACAACTGGTTTATGAGTATGCTGGGCAGCAATGAAAGAATCCACACCTGGCAGGATGAAGGCTTCAATACTTTCTATCAGTTCAGGTATGAGGCAGAAAAATACAAGTCGAATTCTATTTTCGGCGATGCCATTCCTGAAAAAATTAAGGCCCTGCCTACTGATCAGTTTTTAGCCAGCATTTATGGTGCACTATCAAATGTGCCAATGGAATCTGCGATTGAAACGCCAGCTGCTGATTTTAAAACTTCAGAAGAATATGGGCTCATCTCTTATGCTAAAACAGCATTATGGTTATACCTTTTGCAATCGCAAATCGGACAGGAAAAATTCGATAAAGCATTTCAGGATTATTTCGCAGCATGGAAAAATAAACATCCTACACCAGCAGATTTTAAAGCTTCAATGGAAAAATCATTAGGTGCTAATCTGGATAAGTATTTTGATTTATTAAATCAGAAGGGAAAGCTTTAATCCTAAGTCGGAAGTCTAGAGTCCATAAATCAAAAACCTGGTCTTGGCGTTTCGCTGTTCCATTAGTAAAAAATAATCTATCCTTTCAAAACGATAAAAACCCTTCCAAAACGGAAGGGTTTTTTTATGTCTGAAATTCTGATTTCTTTCTAATAACCAAATAAAACACAAGTAATCAGTCACTTACACAAAAGCAACATTCAACGGCACGAGAGTTGGCAACAGGCATTTCATAAATCAATAAGTTATGATAATTATCCTGTTTCTCCTTCTCATCCTGCTCTGCTGGGCAACTTACCTCTCTATTGATTGGTTTGAAAAAATTTAAAGAAAATGTTAGCACTATTCATCATCGCCATCGCCGTATTTATCTACATGATTTACGTGTTGATTAAACCAGAAAAATTTTAAAAATGAACACTGAATTAACCGGCATTATTGCCACATTCCTGCTCACCTTAATCATCGCCATTCCTTTAGGAAAATACCTGGCAAAGGTTTTTGCGGGAGAAAAAGTCTGGACAGATTTTTTAAAACCACTCGAAAACGTTATTTACAAACTTTCAGGTATCAATGTTAAAGAGCAAATGAACTGGAAACAACAATTAAAAGCCTTGCTTACCATTAACATGCTTTGGTTGGTTTATGGCTTTTTTGTTCTCATTTTTCAAGATAAACTGCCTTTCAATCCTGATGGAAATCCAGGTATGACACCTGATTTGGCTTTCAACACCATTATAAGTTTTGTAGCCAACTGTAACCTTCAGCATTATTCTGGCGAAAGTGGCGTAAGCTACCTCACCCAGCAATTTGTATTGATGTTTCTTCAATTTGTAAGTGCTGCAACGGGTATTGCCGCAGCAGTGGTATTGTTTAAAGCTTTTAGAGATAAAACAGCAACACAACTAGGCAACTTCTGGGAGTTTTTTGTAAAAGCCATTACGCGTTTACTTTTGCCTTTATCTGTAGTAATTGCTTTGATTTTAACGTTTAATGGTACACCTGCAAGTTACGAAGGCAAAGATCAATTCATTTCTATGCAGGGCGATACCGTAAATGTTTCTCGCGGACCAGCTGCACAGATGATCGCCATAAAACATTTGGGAACGAATGGAGGTGGGTATTTTGGTGCAAATTCTGCCCACCCATTCGAAAACCCAAGCTATTTCACCAATATGGTTGAAATGATTGCACAAACCATCATCCCAATAGCAATGATCATCGCTTTTGGATACTTCATCAGCAAGAAAAAATTAGCCTGGACCATCTTTGGTGTAATGACAATCGGATTATTTATGCTGATGATTCCAACTATTTCCTCAGAATTAGGTGGGAATCCAGCTTTGGCAAAAATGGGAATTTCGCAAGCCACAGGCGCAATGGAGGGGAAAGAAGTAAGATTCGGTCCTGCTGCTACAGCCTACTGGAGCACCTTAACTACCGTAATTTCTACCGGCTCGGTGAATGGAATGCATGATAGTACCATGCCGCTAACTGGCTTATGGCAATTGCTCGCAATGATGATTAATGCCATTTACGGTGGCTGCGGAGTGGGTTTGTTAAACTATTTTATCTACCTGATTATCGCTGTATTTATTTCAGGTTTGATGGTGGGCAGAACCCCCGAATTTCTAGGTCACAAAGTAGAGGCAAGAGAAATCAAAATTGCCGCCATCATTACTTTACTAAGTCCGTTTTTAATCCTAGCCGGAACGGCGATTGCCACTTATGTTTTCACCAATCATGGAGATGCAGCATGGGCCGTTCAGCCGAAAGCCTGGTTAAACAATCCTGGATTTCACGGCTTTTCAGAAATGCTTTACGAGGTCACTTCCTCAAATGCAAATAATGGGTCTGGCTTTGAAGGCTTGGGCGACAATAATGTGTTCTGGAATGTCTTGACAGGAGTAATTATTTTCCTTGGTCGCTTCTTACCGATTATTGGTCCGGTAGCGATTGCAGGTTTGTTAGCCAGTAAAAAGTTTATTCCTGAATCGGCCGGCACCTTGAAAACTGATACTAAAACATTCGCACTGATGACTTTTGCCGTGATTTTAGTATTAACTGCTTTGTCTTACTTCCCGGCTTTGGCCTTAGGTCCTTTGGCGGAATACTTTACGCAATTGAGGTAAAATGTGAGATGGATAAGGGAAAAGCAAAATGCCAAAACATCATCCATCTTACATCTTACATAAAAAATAAATAGGGAAAATGGATGAGGGATGAGGGATGAGGGAAAAGCAAAATGCCTAAACATCACCCATCTTACATCTTACATAAAAAATAAATAGGGGAAATGGATGAGGGATGAGGGAAAAGGAAAATGCCAAAACATCACCCATCTTACATTAAACATCTTACACAAGTATCTTACATAAAATAAAATGAAACCCAATAATAAATTGTTCGAACCTGCTTTAGTGCAAACGGCATTGAAACAATCTTTCATCAAATTAGACCCTCGGGTAATGGTTCGCAACCCGGTCATGTTCACTGTTGAAATTGGAACCCTCGTAATGGCTTATGTTACCATTTACTCTTTCAGCCACAGCGGACAAGGCTCTACGCTCTATAATTTCTTCATCTTTTTAGTGCTTTTGCTCACCGTTTTATTTGCCAATTTTGCTGAGGCTATTGCAGAAGCAAGAGGTAAAGCGCAGGCAGATAGCTTACGTAAAACAAGAGAAGAAACGCCTGCAAAGGTTCTTTTAGATAATGGTACAATTGAAATCCGTTCCTCCAACCAGTTAAAAAAAGGTGATGTTTTTGTTTGCGAAACCGGCGATACCATCCCAACAGACGGAGAAATTATTGAAGGAATTGCAACGATCGATGAATCTGCCATTACTGGTGAATCTGCACCTGTTATCCGGGAATCTGGTGGTGATAAATCTTCAGTTACCGGTGGTACAAAAGTATTGTCTGATGAAATCAAAGTTCAGGTGAGTACAGCTCCAGGTGAAAGTTTTCTGGATAAAATGATTGCCTTGGTTGAAGGTGCATCACGTCAGAAAACACCAAATGAAATCGCCTTAACCATCCTTTTGGCAAGTTTTACACTGGTATTTATCATTGTTTGTATAACCCTGAAACCTTTCGCAGATTACGCCAACACCCCCATTACCATAGCTGCCTTAATTTCATTGTTTGTTTGTTTAATCCCGACCACTATCGGTGGCTTATTATCCGCCATCGGTATTGCCGGAATGGACAGGGCTTTAAGGGCAAATGTAATTACCAAATCGGGTAAAGCAGTAGAAACAGCTGGCGATATTGATGTTTTGCTTCTGGATAAAACAGGAACCATCACCATCGGGAACCGTAAAGCAACCAACTTCTACCCTACTGCAGGCGTGATGATTAAAAATTTCACAGATGCCTGTGTATTAAGTTCTTTGGCAGATGAAACCCCCGAGGGGAAATCAATCATCGAATTGGCAACAGAGCAAGGTTTTAAAACAACAGGAACACCACAAGGTTCCACTTTTATCAAATTCACCGCCGAAACCCGTTCTAGTGGATTGGATACAATTGATGGAAGACGAATCAGAAAAGGTGCTTTCGATTCCATCAGAAACATTGTAGAAAAAGCCGGAAATATCTTTCCATCAGATATTCAAGACCATGTTAAAGCCATTGCCACTAACGGTGGAACGCCTTTAGTGGTTTCAGAAAATGAGAAAGCTTTAGGCGTGATCGAACTGCAGGACATTATCAAACCAGGCATCAGCGAGCGTTTTGAACGCTTGAGAAAAATGGGGGTTAAAACGGTAATGGTAACTGGTGATAATCCTTTAACTGCTAAATACATCGCTGAAAAAGCCGGTGTAGATGATTTTATCGCCGAGGCAAAGCCTGAAGATAAAATGAATTACATTAAAGATGAACAGGCTTTAGGCAAACTTGTAGCCATGATGGGCGATGGTACAAATGATGCACCAGCACTTGCACAGGCTGATGTTGGCGTGGCCATGAACAGTGGAACTCAAGCCGCAAAAGAAGCCGGTAACATGGTGGATTTAGATAATGACCCGACCAAGTTAATTGAGATTGTGGAAATTGGTAAACAGTTATTAATTACCAGAGGAACACTCACCACTTTTTCGATCGCGAATGATGTGGCCAAGTATTTTGCCATTGTGCCTGCGCTGTTTATCGCCTCAATTCCCGCACTGCAGCACTTAAATATTATGGGATTGCATACGCCAGAAAGTGCGATTATGTCGGCAGTAATTTTCAATGCCATTATTATTCCGATCTTAATTCCACTGGCGTTGAAAGGAGTGGCTTATAAACCCATTGGGGCTACAGCTTTACTACGAAGAAACCTGTTTATTTATGGAATCGGAGGAGTTATCGCTCCGTTTATCGGCATCAAATTAATTGATTTAGTCATCGGACTATTTGTATAAATAACTTGTTGGGTTGAGCTTGCAAAAACACCTCATTAATTTTCTTCAACAGGCTCAGAATGACAAACACAAATCCAGGTAATCATTTAAAAATCTGTGTAATCACTAAAAAATCATGAAAAAATACATCATACAATCGATACGCTTAACCTTAGTTTTAATCGTATTATTATGCATCATCTACCCCATCAGCATTGCGCTTGCAGGCAAACTTTCTAAAGGAAACGGTGGTGGAGAAAAGATCACTAAAAATGGTAAAACCATTGGCTATGCTTTGCTTGGTCAATCATTTACCAAGCCAGAATATTTCTCTGGCAGACCATCTGCTGTTGGCTATAATGCTGCCGGTTCTGCGGGTTCAAATAAAGGCCCCTCAAATCCAGATTATCTAAAAGATGTTCAGTCTAGAATTGATACACTCTTGAAATACAACCCTGAATTAAAAAAATCAGATATACCAGCGGATATGGTAACCGCATCAGGAAGTGGCTTAGATCCTAATATTTCAGAGCAAGGGGCAGCTATTCAAATTGCAAGAGTAGCCAAAGCACGTAAAATCAGCGAGCAAAAGGTAAAAGAATTGGTGGCTCTTAATACCATCAAACCTTTAATGGGTTTATTCGGCCCATCATCAGTAAATGTATTAAAGCTAAATCTGGCACTGGATAATTTATAACTTGATAAGTCGTCATTGCGAGGTACGAAGCAATCTTAATGCGCTATAACCTGTTTTTTAGGATTGCTTCTTCCTTATAATGACTACCGTCTAAAAAAACTTTAAAATCACTTAACATCGGTGTAATCATATTATCAGTATAATCACCGCGAAGGAAAATCACCTTATCAAAATGAAAAAACTAATCATACTTATCACCACATTAACGGCAGGTCTTACTGCTTTCGCACAAGACGAACCCAAAGTAAAATTCTCCGGTTATTTAGAAACTTACTACGGCTACGATTTTAACAAACCTGCAGACCATAATCGCCCAGGCTTCGTTTATTCGCATAACCGTACGAATGAAGTTAACCTAAATTTAGGGTTCATCAAGGCGGCTTATGACAGTGGCTCAATCCGTGCTAATCTTGCAGTAATGGCCGGAACTTACACGAATGCTAATTTAGCAGCCGAACCAGGTGTTTTAAAAAACATTTTCGAAGCCAATGCAGGAGTGAAATTATCAAAATCAGAAAACCTATGGATTGATGCTGGTATTTTTGCTTCACACATTGGTTTTGAAGGAGCAGTTTCAAAAGATTGCTGGGTACTCACCCGAAATATAGCATCAGAAAACACACCATACTATGAATCTGGTGCTAAAATTACTTATGGCACAAAAGATGGCAAACTGACTGCTACACTGCTCTATCTTAATGGCTGGCAAAGAATAACCCGGGTAGATGGTAATAATAAACCAGCCGGAGGATTGCAATTGACCTGGAAACCGACAGATAAAATCACGGTAAATTACAGTAATTATTTAGGCACAGAAGGTGCTGATTCTGTTCGTGTAAATCGTTTTTACCATAATGTTTATGGCATCTTCCAACTTACTGATCAATTTGGATTAACAATGGGTTTTGATTATGGAACGCAGCAAAAAGTTAAAGGAAGTAGCGATAAAAATAAGGTATTCTCACCTGTTGCCATCGCACAATACAAATTCGCACCGAAATGGGCTGTTGCTGGCAGATTTGAATATTATGAAGATAAAAATGGTATTTTTATTTCAAGCGGAACACCCAACGGATTTAAAACTAAAGGCTATTCTTTAAACATAGATTATTCACCAATCCCGAATGCAGTTGTTCGCTTAGAAGGAAAAACTTACGATAGCAAGGATAAAATTTTTAATCGTGAAGGAAACTTCGTTAATGCAAACACTACCTTAACAGCAAGTATAGCGGTAGCTTTTTAAATAATGGAAGAGGGAAAAGGGATCAAGAAGCCAAATCCCTTTTCCATTTTACCTCCTACCCATTTTACATATAAGGGAAGATGGATGAAGGGCAAATTCCATCATCCATTTTACCTTCTACCCATTTTACATTAACAGCATGAAAGACGATTCGGTTAAAAAGTTTCTCGAGCTGATTCAAAAATCAAGAAGAGGTAAGCTCAAAATTTATATTGGGATGAGCGCTGGTGTGGGCAAAACCTACCGGATGTTGCAAGAATCTCATGCTTTGCTGCGCAATGGAATTGATATTTGTATTGGTTATGTAGAAACGCATAAGAGAGCAGAAACTGTGGCTTTGGTTGCTGGATTGCCCATAATCCCCAGGAAAAACATTTTTTACAGGGGAAAGGAAATTGATGAAATGGATTTGCAAGGCATTCTGAATCGTCATCCAGAGATTGTTGTGGTAGATGAATTGGCGCATACCAATGCCGAAGGCAGTAAAAATGCAAAACGCTGGCAAGATGTTTTCGATTTATTAGAAGCGGGAATCAGCGTGATATCTGCGGTAAACATTCAGCATTTAGAAAGCATTAATGAGGAAATAGCACACATTACAGGCGTTAATGTTACTGAACGAATTCCAGATAAAATTTTAGAACTGGCGGATGAAATTGTAAACATCGATTTAACTGCCGATGAACTGGTAACACGTTTGAAGGAAGGGAAAATTTATGATCAGTCGAAAATAGAAAGCGCCTTAAAAAACTTCTTCCAGGCAGATAAGATTTTGCAACTTAGGGAACTGGCGTTGAAAGAGGTTGTACATCAGGTAGAACGGAAAATTCAAACAGAAATACCAAAATCGATCAAATTACGTCCTGAACGGTTTTTGGCCTGCATCTCCTCAAATGCTGAAACCGCAGGTGTGGTGATTCGGAAAACAGCCAGACTAGCCTCCTACTATCGGTCACCATGGATTGTTTTATATGTGCAAAGCGATGCCGAGAGCTTTGATAAAATTAAACTGGATAAACAGCGATATTTAATTAACCATTTTAAACTGGCTACCGAACTGGGGGCCGAAGTAATTAAAATTAAAAGCAATCAAATTACACAAAGCATTATCAATATGGCAACAGAAAAAGAAATCACCACCATTTGTATCGGAAAGCCTCACCTGAATATTTTTCAAGTGATAATGCGAACGGCAATTTTTAATCAACTGTTGCGTAATTTAGCGGCTGAAGAAATTGATTTGGTTATTCTTTCTTAAAAATATAACCGTAAAGAAAATAAAGACAAAACGCAAAGCGCACAAAGTTTAAGGTAATTGGCTTTGCGTTCTTTGCGAAAAACTCTGCGAACTTTGCGGTTAACAAAACAAACATCACCCATGAAAATAAAAACCAAGCTCCGCCTCGGATTCGGGTTTCTCTTTATAATCGTTCTGTCCTTTGGATTGATCGCCTTATTCTTCCTGAATGAACTTTCAGATAAATCAAAAATCATCCTGAAAGACAACTATAAGTCGCTTAATTATGTAAGCGCCATGCGAAAGGTCATTGATGAAAACACTTTTCCTTTACCAACAAACGCGGCGCAAATTTTTGAGCAAAACCTAAAAAGCGAAGGAGCAAACCTCACAGAAAATGGCGAAAAAGTGGCTTTTCAAAAATTGGAAAACACCTACAAAATCCTAAACTCATCCGCTACCAACGCAAGAGAAAACGGCATCAAAAATCTTCGTTCTGCACTTCAAAACATCGAAGCAGTGAATATGAAAGCCATTTACGATAAAAATGAAATGGCAAATGCGGAATCTGCAAGAGCCAATTTATACATTTCAATCGCCGCAGTGCTAAGCTTTTTGATCCTCTTTACATTTATTGTCAACTTTCCTGGTTTTGTTGCCAACCCACTTGCTGAATTTAGTTCTGCCATTAAACAAATCAGCAGAAAAAATTATAAGCAAAGATTACACTTCAAAAATCACGATGAATTTACCGAGCTTGCTGATGCTTTCAACGGCATGGTTGTGAAATTAAATGAATGGGAAAATAGTAACCTTTCCAAAATAAAATCTGAAAAATCGCGTATTGAAGCCATCATTGCACAAATGCAGGATGCGATTATCGGCTTAAATGAAAAAGGTGAAATCTTATTTCTAAACCATTTGGCAGCGCAATTAATGAATTTAGATGAAGAAAAAATCATCGGTCAGAATGCGACTGAATTGATGAAAAAGAATGAACTTCTAAAACGAATAATTAAACCAGAAACGGCAGACAAAACCCTGAAAATTTATGCTGATGAAAAAGAATCATATTTTTTACTGGAGCACAGGGAGATTATAATACCTAATTATGAAGATCAGGATGAAAAAACTTTGAAATCATCAATAAGATCTGCCGGGAGCGTTTATGTATTGAAGAACATTACTCAGTTTAAAGAATTAGATGAAGCAAAAACCAACTTCATTGCAACTGTTTCTCATGAACTAAAAACACCGCTTTCATCCATCAAAATGAGTTTAAAACTCTTGAATGATGAACGGGTTGGATCTATGAATGAAGAGCAAGTTCAACTGTTGACGCACATTAAAGAAGATAGCGATAGGCTACTAAAAATAACCAGTGAACTTTTAGATTTATCTCAGGTAGAAACAGGAAACCTGAAGCTTACTTTCGCCATAACCAGACCAGAAGACATTGTGCAATATGCGGTAGACGCTGTGAAGTTCCAGGCAGAACAAAAATCTATTAAGCTGGAAATCAACTGCGATAAAAACCTGGCCCAGGTTAATGCTGATATTCAGAAAACAGCCTGGGTTTTAGTCAATTTTTTATCGAATGCTTTACGCTACAGCTCCGAAAAATCTAAAGTGGTAATTGATGTCTTTCAAAAAGACAAATTCATTCAATTTTCAGTTCAGGATTATGGAAAAGGGATTGATGAGAAATACCAGAAGCGCTTATTTGAACGATATTTCCAGGTACCAACAGATGGACAAAATAAATCCGGATCGGGCTTAGGACTTGCCATCTCCAAAGATTTTATTGAAGCAGAAGATGGAAAAATCTGGGTGGTAAGTGCCATTGGCGAAGGCAGTAAATTTTGTTTTTCTCTACCTGTGGTCGCTTCGGTTTAACTACATAGCTGGTTTTAATGAACTTTATATAAACGCTCGTCATTGCGAGAAACGGTTTTTCTCCGTTTCGTGGCAACCTCATTGCGGCTAAAATCACACCAAACAGGAGATTGCCACGAACATTACCGATGAAGGATCGGAGAATGTTCTCGCAAGGACGACAGGTTAGACCTGTCTGGATGACAATATATTTTGATTAAGCTTTGAAAAAGTTAAGCAATATAAGGCTCCATTTCCTTATCAATGCTTTTTCTCAGCTCCATCAGCTTAATCGCATAACCATGCATGGCATTTTCTTTTTCCGTTTTGGGTTTAAATGAGGGAATTACTTTAGGTTGTCCTTCCTCATCAACGGCTACGAAAACAATTATACAATGGGTATTTTTCACAAAATCTGATTTCCCTACTGGTTTAGAATAAGCATCTACCGCGATGTGCATGCTCGTTTTACCAGTGTAAATGATTCGGGCTTCCATTTTAACCAGGTGACCAATATGAACCGGGCGAAAAAACCGGATACCGCCTACGTAAACCGTTACACAGTAAGAATCGCTCCATTGTAAAGCGCAGGCAAAAGCCGCCTGATCAATCCATTTCATCATCATCCCTCCGTGTACCTTGCCACCATAATTTACGTCAGACGGTTCACTTAAAAATTGAAGTTCGATGTGATTTTTTGTTTTTGCCATGTTTGGTCGGTTTATTTTTATCCGCAGATAAAAAGGATCTATGCAGATTATTTTATGGATAGCAATATGCGAAAATTATAGTTTTTGTGGTAATCTTTTTTGAGTTGACTAAAAAAGTCGTAGCGAGACGCTACGACCAGATATAAGACGCTACGACTAGATATAGATTAAAAAAATTATATCTGCGAAATCAGTGTAATCTGCGGGAACTTTTTTTTTACAGCTATAATCTTCAACAAAAAAGTCGTAGCGATACGCTACGACTAGATTTAAATAAACTATGCATTCTTTGCCAAAAACTTAGCGTTCTTTTCGGTTAAATCAGAAGATCTATTTAGCCATAATGCTAATCGCATATCCACCACCAGGTGCGCAATACTGTGTTAACTTCGTTTTATTAGTCACTTCCATTTTGCGAATGGTATAGGCTTTTGGATTCTTTTCATAATGCGCATCTTTCGCATCAGCATAAATGGTTGCGGTATATTTTTTACCAGCATCTAAAAAGCTGAAATCAATCTTTGAGGTACGGGCTTCTTCATCATTTGTACGACCAACAAACCAATTATTTTTACCTTTTGCTTTACGTGCGAAGGTAATGTAATCTCCAGGCTCAGCTTCTAAAACTTTGGTATCATCCCAATCAACGGCTACATCCTTAATAAACTGGAAGGCATCCATATATTTATTATACGTTTCGGGTAAATCTGCCGCCATCTGCAACGGACTATACATGGTCACATAAAGTGCAAGCTGACGCGCAAGTGTAGTATGAACAAAAGAATTATTTTCTGGATTATAAGCACTTACTTTGGTTTCGAAAATACCTGGCGTGTAATCCATTGGTCCGCCGATTAAGCGGGTAAACGGTAAAATTGTAGTATGATCGGCATTGTTACCACCGAAAGCTTCATATTCTGTTCCACGGGCAGATTCGTTTCCAATCAGATTTGGATAAGTACGGGCTAAACCAGTTGGGCGAACAGCCTCATGTGCATTTACCATAATTTTATATTCAGCAGCTTTTTGAACCGCATATAAATAATGATTATTTAACCACTGACCATAATGATGTTCTCCACGAGGAATCATATTTCCTACATAACCACTTTTTACAGCATCATAACCATTGGCTTTCATAAATTTATAAGCAGTATCAATATGGCGCTCATAGTTACGAACAGACGAAGAAGTTTCATGATGCATCATCATTTTAATGCCTTTGCTTGCCGCATAGCGATGTAATTCCTGAACATCAAAATCCGGATATGGAGTTACGAAGTCAAAAACATAGTCTTTTGTTTTTCCAAACCAATCTTCCCAACCTTCATTCCAGCCCTCTACTAAAACCGCGTCTAATCCGTTTTTAGCCGCAAAGTCGATATATTCTTTAACATGCGCCGTATTTGCAGCATGTTTACCATTCGGTTTAGTTTTCGAGTAATCAGTTACACCCAATTGTACACTGGTTAAATTGTTGTAAGCCCAGGTGCTTTTACCAGTGATCATTTCCCACCAAACGCCAACATATTTAGTTGGTTTTATCCAGGATACATCTTTGAATTTTGTAGGCTCATTAAGGTTATATGTCAATTTAGAAGTTAAAATATCACCAGCTTTGTCACTCACAATAATGGTTCTCCATGGTGACAAGCAGGGTGCCTGCATATAGCCCTTGTCGCCTACAGCATCAGGCGTTAACCACGATTCTAAAACCATATTTTTATCATCAAGATTTAATGACATTAATGAATAGTTTATTAAAGCGGCTTCATGAATGTTGATGTATAAACCATCTTTACTCTTCATCATTAAAGGTGTTTGTAAACCTGTTGGAGAGAAAGTAGTTTGCGAAGCATTTGGCGTAACCGCAGCTTTCATTTTCCCACGAACTTCAGATAAATTTGATGTTGTGGTGCTATATTCCTGTGTATCGTAATCGCCAGGTAACCAAAAGGCTTTATGATCGCCAGCCAGTGCGAATTGTGTTTTTTCTTCTTTAATTACGAAGTAATCAAGATTTTTCTGCTCAGGAAATTCGTACCTGAAGCCAAGGCCATCATCAAATAACCGCAAGCGAACAATGATGTATCTATTTGTTTCTTTCTGCGTTAAGGTAACTGCTAACTCATTATAGTGATTGTTAATTTCCTTTACTTCGCCCCAAACTGGGTTCCATGTTTCGTTGAAAGTACTGGTTTTGGTATCAGTAATGGTAAATCCATTCATCAACGATTTACCTTCCTTTAATTCCAAACCAAGCTTACTGGTTTTAATAACATCTTTCCCTTTATATTTTAAGCTATAGGTTGCTATTCCCCCATCAGCTAATGAAAAATTAGCGGTTAGATTTTGATCTGGCGATTTTAATTCTTGTGCAAATGCTGTTCCTGCAAGCAGGCAAAAACAAATTAGAGCCAAGAATCTGCAACGGTTAAGGGATTTATTGTTTTGATTTTTACTCACTATATATGATTTATTTTATAATTCTGTTATTACTTATCACGCTAAGCCGATTAGCCATCAATTCCCTGAATTAAGTTCAGGATGACGACAAATTTAGAGCATTTTGCCAGGTAAAGGCAACTACTTTCTCACATAGCCCTTATTTATAATCTTCGGCCATGGCCTCTTCCATTGGAAAAACATGGGCACAACTGATACATTTAATCTCGGTAGCCATAATATAATTTCACATCAGAAAAAACTGAAGTCACAAAGATATTAAAGCTTTTCAGGTTTATGTAACCGATTTTTGCACCTTTTAAAGCACCTTGGATCTCACCTCATGACCAACAGTCAAAATTTTGCTCACCGGACATTTAGATGCAATATCTTCCAGTCTGATTTTTTGTTCATCAGTTAATTGACCAGTGCAGGTGATTTCCTCAAAAAACACCGTTTCCCCATTCTCTGTATCGATATTTACCTCGACTTCTATTTTTTCTACGGGCCATTCTTTTCGATCGGCATACATCCTTAAGGTGATGGCTACACAAGATGCTAATGAGGCCATTAGTAAGCCTTTTGGTGCAAAGCCCTTATTGGTTCCTCCTAAATCAAATGGTTCGTCTACTACAATATCGTGTGAGCCATTGGTTACCGAACAAGCGTAATGTTCTTTGTTTATCGTTGCTTTTACCATTTTTTTGTTTCTGTTTTTGGATAATAAACTTAACCAATATTATGCTTTATCTCTATCTGATTTAGATTTTCTGAAACATTCTTTAATAGCAATTGTTCATTTTAAAAACGCATAGCTATGAAATACAGAAAGTTAATCGGAAAATATTTAGAACATAAATCTAACAACAATGCTCAAATTGCATTGGCATTAGTAGCAGGTTTGGCAGCAGGTGCTATTGTAAGTGTTTTATTTGCGCCAGATAGTGGCGCAGGAACGAGAGGAAAAATCGCTGGTGGTGCAAAAAATCTTCGTTATGGTTTCCAGGATAAATACAATTTATTGAAAGAAAAAGTATTTGGTGTTGAAGCAATAGAGGAAGATATTGTAGAGCATGAAGTTCCGCATTTTAATCATAAAGTACAAAAGAAACCAAAATCTGATTTAAAAGAAATCTTAGAAAAGGCGCATGAAAATACGCAGCCTCAGGAAGATGAAGGTTAAACCTATAATTAGATTGAAATTTAAATCTTAATTTTAGGGAATAATTAATCCATTAATGATTTTTATTCTTTCTAAAATCCTTATTTTTTTCCTTAGGCCTATCGTTTGGGTCTTAATAGTATTTATAATTGCTTTCTTCTTCAAAAAAAGAAGAAAGCATTTTTTGTTAACAGGGATTTTACTTTTTATATTCTTTTCCAATAGTTTTATTGTAGGAAAAGTTACGAATATGTATGAAGCCAGTTACCCTAAAGCACAGCATTATGATGTGGGAATTGTGTTGGGTGGTTATTCATCTTACAACAAACGAACAAATCAAATTGCTTTTGGCTCAAGTAGCGACAGGCTTTTCCAAGCGATAAGGCTCTTCAAAGAAGGTGCTATTAAAAAGATTTTATTAAGCAGTGGAAGTGCAAATCTTATCGATACAACCATAAAGGAAGCTGATTTGACACTTGGTTTTTTAAGACAGATAGGCATTCCGGATTCGGCCATACTTGTTGAACGCCTCAGCCGAAATACAATAGAAAATGCAAAGAATAGTCTTGCCCTGATCCAAAAAGAAGAACCAAACGCTAAAATATTAGTCATTACCAGTGCCTGGCACATTCCAAGGTCCAGGTTAATCTTCGATAAAATTTCAAAAAGCAAGCTCGATTATTATCCAACAAATTTCGTAGGAAAGACTGAATATGAGCTCTACGACTTTATTCTTCCAGAGGCCGGTGCTTTTTTGAACTGGGACATGCTTTTAAAAGAGTGGGTTGGTTATATGGTAGATTATATTAGGAGCTAAACTTCTTAATTAATAAATAAGCTACCACAGCGTCCATCATCATCGAAAACATTTCCCTCATAATAACCTTGATGTGGTTTATTTTCTTCGTTTTTAATTAAGAGTCAATTTCATCTCCAACCCTTACTGTAGTTAAACAAATGAAGCTTATCAAAGTAACTTAAAATATACTTTTTAAAGTATATTAAATTATATTTTTATTACATATATTTAGTAATTAAAAATCTAAATTAAAGACATGCTAAACAAGAATAAACAGACACAAAAATTTTATTGGTTGAAATACGAAGTTAGTGCCATTCAATCAATGATTCTAAACGCTCCAGGTATTGACCGATTCGTATTTTGTTATTTTTTTCCTAAAACTACCCAGCCAGCCAAACCATTGCAATTGATTGCTTACGGATATATGGCACCAGCCAATCAATACAGCAGTTATTATGATATTTTGCAAAATTACAATAACAGCGCGCTGGAATTAAGCGGCCCGATTATCTTAAGCAATAATATTATTTCCCTCGCCAATATATTATCACTGATTGGCGAAAATGAAGATCAGGCAGACTACTTGGTATTTGTACCGAATGTGAACAGCGGACATGTTTTTTATGACATTAAGCGATTTAAAAGAATCGATACCGGAGATATTGAATTACTCCCGGTTGAGATTGTAACCAATCCCTCTCCACCAGCCACTATTACTAATTAATTTACCCTTCATACCTCATGGCCAAAATATTCCAATTTATAATTGATTGGTCTGAAGTATGGGGGTTGTTCATCCCCATATCAATATTATGCTATAGAAAACAGCCTGACAGTAATAAACCGGTTGTTTTCTACGTATATGTAGCTTTGGTAATTAACCTTGCCATAGATTTGACTTGGAAATTCAGGAGCATTTTACCTGCAAGCTATACCTCTAATAATTACCTGTATAACCTGCATTCCATTCTGCGTTTTTATTTATTCAGCATTTTTTTTATTCGCCTGGATCAACCCTTTCTCGTCGTTATCAAAAAAATTATTCCCGTTTGTTTTCTGGCTTTTATACTTGTAAACTTTACATTCTATGAAAATTTTTTCGATTACTGGCAGCTAAGCAGCCGCCTGTTATCCATAGAGGCGATTCTACTTTTGTTTTATACCCTTCAATATTATTTATTTAAAATTAATGACAGCATGGGCACCACAATCATGACCACTGATTTTTGGATCACTACCGGCCTGGGAATTTTTGTAGCCTTAAATTTTTTTATTTTCCTTTTATACAATGAACTCACCATACACCTGCAAAACTTTGCCATTACCTTGTGGAGTGTACACAATATCTCCTATATTATATTTAACCTATTTATAGCCAAGGGATTTTATGAATCAGGGAAACACTGATATCAGGCTGCTATTAATGGTAGGAATCGCGGCCATGCTCATGCTATTTATCAGCCTGCTGCTTATTTTCATATTTATGCAACGTAAAAAGCTCAAGTATGAACTGGATATCCAAACGTTGCAAAATATTCAGAAAAATCAATTAATAGAAGCTGCTGTAAGGAGTGAGGAAATTGAACGACATCGCATCGCGGAAGAATTACATGATGAGGTTGGTGCAATATTAGGCTCATCAAGCTTACATTTCTATGGAATTAAAATCGAAAATTGTGATGAAGTTAGTCAGCAAATGTATCAAAAAGGCAGAAGCTTATTGGATGAAGGCATTCATAAAATTCGCGGCATTTCACATAACCTGCATTCTGCCATTTTACAGGAACTCGGACTAAAAGAAGCAATATCCCATTTCTGCGGCAATATTATGCACAGTAGTTTGGCAGAAATTAATTTAGATTTAACAGATGAATACAGTACAAAAGTTATCCAGAATGATATTAGTATTTATCGTATGATTCAGGAACTTCTTCATAATATAACGAAACATGCACAGGCAAATAAAATTCATATTCAATCTGTTAGCACAAATAATAAATTAATATTCGTTATCTCACACAATGGGAAGGGTTTAATCCAAACAGAATTTGAAAGATTAAGATTTTTGAAAAATGGACTTGGTTTAAAGAACATTCAGAATAGAGTAATTCTGCTTAAGGCTGATCTCGTTTTTTCATATCAATCAAATGAATATTTTATTAAAATCAATATCCCCACAGATTAAAAATAAAAAACTACATATTTGTATGCATACATTATTATTTTTAATAAATAAAAACACTTCTATTTTGTATATTTATCCGTATAAAACTATTTACTACAATCTTTGTAAACCTACCCATCTTAATTATAACCAGCCTTAATTTAAATACGATGCCTAAAATAAAGATAGCCATAGCAGATGATTATAGCATTTTTAGAGATGGCTTAAAGGTTGGCTTTATCCGCGATAAAAATCTGGATGTTATATTTGAAGTATCAAACGGCGAAGAGTTATTATCAAAGCTAGAAGAGGTAAAACCCGAAGTTATTTTGATGGACCTTAAAATGCCGGTAATGGATGGAATAGAAGCCATTCAAATCATCCGGAAAAAATATGGCGATGAAATCAAAATACTTGTATTAACCATGTATGATGATGTAAAGTTTATTATTCACTTAATGGAAAATGGCGCTAACGGCTACCTTTTAAAAAACGCAGACCCTATAGAAATCAGGCAAGCCATTTACGCTGCTCATGAAACAGGTTATTATTTTAATGATATTGTAACCAAAGCCTTGTTAAAAAAACTAACACTTAAGGGCAATTCCAAACCATCCTTTAATCAGAATATCGAATTTTCAGAACGGGAGCTGGATGTTTTAAAAATGATTTGCGATGAGAAAACAAACGCTGAAATTGGCACCGAACTTTTCCTCAGTCCACGCTCTGTTGAAGGAATAAGAATGCGGATCATCGAAAAGACAGGCGTTCGCAATACTGCAGGCCTGGTAATGTTTGCAGTTAAAAATGGGATGATTTAATAGTCTAAACCTATTGTTCGCTTTAAACGCATCATTAAAAATTTGAAATCCTGCTCAACAGTTCAGGCTTTCCTTTTACTCCATGTCTTACGCAAACCTGCCGGATAAGACTTATACACTCATTACGTATTAATAATACTTAAATACCTGCGTAAAAATACTCATTATTTCAAATGCGTAGGAACACTCTGGCGGCACCCGCCAAATACACCTTACTTTATGTTGTGCAATGAAGCTTCAAAAAAAGGCACATAAACAATTTTATTTACCTCAAAAAAAACCAAAATGGCAAAGTCAAGTTTAACAAAGGCTGAATTAGCAGCCTTAGATTTTTTAATCGCCGATTTACAGGGCGACAATGATGTAGTGGATTCCGTAAATTCCGAAGCATCTTTTATTGGGGGTATTACCCGAGTAACTGTTCAGGTACTTAAGACAGCAACGCGCATGACGCCCATAATTATGGAAGCGGTTGGTGGTGCCGGTGTTTTGAAGGATGCAGAAATTAAGCAACTATCCGGCGAAGCAAAAGACGGCTTATCATTAGATAAGTTGATCGAACTTCGTAAACAATTCAATTAACAAAGTTCCAAAAAGCGGGCATGTAAACATGCCCGCTTTGTTTTAACTAACTACTAAAATTATGATGCTGAAATTAAACCCATCAGTTAGCTACGAATTTGTAGTAACTGTTTTTCTGTCCTGCTGGTTTATAGCAACGATTGTATGCCAATTTAAAGACAACAAAGTTTCCTCATTCATCATGGAGAAAATTGACTTGTTTTCATTAATTCCGTTATGGACATTTTTTGCACCGAATCCAGGTAAAACAGATTACCACTTGTTATTTCGTGATAAAATAACAGATGTAGATTATAGCGAATGGCAAGAAATGGAGATTACAGAGGAACGCACCTTTTGGTCGTGGTTATGGAATCCGGAGAAGCGCGATAAAAAGGTATTGGCCGATATTGTGCAGAGTTTAGTTGCCACTATTCCTAACTATCGCAAAGCTAATGGAAATATAAATCTGCTGATGTTTTCCATGCCTTATATCATTGTGCTCCATGCGGTAAGTCAATATAAAAAACAATCTGAAAAGTGCTTCAGGCAATTTATGCTTGCAGAATCTTCTGGCTACCAAAAAAGAACAGATCCGGCATTAATTCTCTTATCCGTTTTTCACCAAATCTAAACTACTATGTTTTTTTTCAACGATATTTCGCAAAGTATACTTATGATATTGAGCATTGGCTTACTAATCTCATCATTCGAGTATATCAAAAAAATACAAATTTTTTCTTCCAATGGTTTACTATCATGGAATGTGATGCAACTGAGATGGTCTAAAAGTGATCAAAGACCTCTCTTTAAACCGTTTTTTAAGCTTTTTAGTATCCCAGGCCTGACTACTTTGTTTATAATCAGATGTTTGTTAATTATCGGCTTATTATTCTTTCCCTTACAAACCACTACCGGCTGGATCCTGATCAGTTTGCTCGGCATTAGTTTATTGGTAGCTTCATTTATTACCTATTACGGCAGTGATGGATCAGACCAGATGAGCATGCTGATTGTGATCACATTGATTTTATGCCACATGCCAGATTTAGCAGGCAGTAAATTAAGAGAAGTTGGCCTGTGGTTTATTGGTTTACAAGCCTGCCTATCATACACCGTAGCAGGTATTGCCAAATTGGTATCTTCAGAGTGGCGTTCGGGAACTGCCGTAAGAGATGTATTTTCTACCAAAGCATATGGATCAAAACAGGCTAGTCAATTTTTACAAAAGTACCCGGCCGCAAATGGCTTTCTATGCTGGAATGTAATAATCATGGAAACACTATTCCCGCTATGCCTTTTTTTACCGTGGGAATATGCGATGGTATTTTTAATCTGGGGATTTATCTTCCACTTTTTCACCGCATTAATTATGGGCTTAAATTCCTTCTTTTGGGCATTTATGGCTACCTATCCGGCAATTTATCTTATCAATCATGAAATGCCATGGCACCTGTTCTAAGTCAGAAGAAAGATATTATTCTATTTGATGGTGTTTGTAATTTTTGCAATAGCTATGTCAACTACATTATCGCTCATGATCAAAATGACCGATTTACCTTTGCTCCGCTGGATAGCGAGACGGCACTAATTTTGGGTAAGCGGCACAGTGTTGATTTTAAAGCAATTAATAGCATCATTGTTATTTATGGAAATACCTATCTCACGCAATCTGATGCCATCATTTATATTTTGAAGCACCTTAATCGGTGGACTGCAATACTAGCAAATGTTAGTTACCTCCTACCGGCCTTTGCCAGAAACAAGCTTTATACCTGTTTTGCAAATAACCGCTACAGGTTATTTGGGCAATCTAACAGCTGTGTAATTCCGACAGAAAAAGTAAGACTTAAATTTCTAAAATAAATCCCTCAATAATATGATTTGGAAAAATGCAGGATATGAAAAAATATTCTGCAAACCAAATTCTCTGGTTGAAAATTTGAAAAACAGGTCCGTTATCCTTCAATCGCTTTCCAAAGCAAATCTTTCAATTCCAGAATATTTTTTTCTGCTACTGATGAGATAAAGATTGATGGAATACCTGGCAAATCCAGTTTCATTTCAGCCATTAATTCTTCATCAAGCATATCAGATTTAGTGATGGCTAAAACATGCGGCTTTTGCATTAATTCTGGATTGTAAGATTCTAGTTCACGTTTAAGGATCTCATATTCTTCCTTAATTGACCTGCTGGTATCTGCCGGAACCATGAATAATAAAACAGAATTACGTTCTATATGACGAAGGAAACGATAGCCCAAGCCTTTTCCTTTTGAAGCACCTTCTATAATTCCAGGGATATCGGCCATTACGAAAGATTTTCCGCCACGGTAACTTACAATCCCAAGGTTAGGCACTATGGTAGTAAAAGGATAATCAGCAATTTCTGGCTTTGCTGCAGAAACTACAGAAAGTAAGGTAGACTTACCTGCATTTGGGAAACCAACTAAACCTACATCTGCCAGAACTTTAAGTTCCAGAATGTTCCATACTTCTTTTCCCTGTTCGCCTGGTTGTGCAAATCGTGGTGTTTGCTGCACAGAGTTTTTGAAGTGCGCATTCCCTAAACCTCCACGGCCACCAGCTGTTAAAATTTTCGTTTCACCATGTTTGGTAATTTCAAAAAGCACTTCGCCAGTTTCTGCATCTTTAGCAATCGTTCCGAGTGGAACCTCTAAAATTTCATCTTTACCCTGGCGACCGAATTTATGAGAACTACCACCCGCCAGTCCATCTTCAGCAATAATATGCTTACGATATTTTAGGTGTAACAACGTCCAGATGTTGCTACTTCCTACCACAATAATGTGGCCTCCGCGACCGCCATCACCACCATCAGGACCGCCCATTGATGTTAAAATATCACGATGTAAATGTGCAGAACCCGCACCGCCTTTACCAGAACGGCAACAAATTTTTACATAATCTACGAAATTCGAACCCTGAGACATAATGATTTACGATTTTAAATTGACGATTTTAAATTTAAAAACCGACGATGAACTGTTACTGTATTTTTATACTGGCGACTTTAGATTCCAAAAATCACTAAAAAACAAACATCCGCAAAAAACAACTAATGCTTTTTCTGCGGATGTTATATTTAAAAACTTAATTATTTAGAACTGATCAATTACAGCGCAAAGATCGTTATAAACATTTTCTATTTCGCCGATTCCATTTACCTTTTTCAACTTTCCTTGTTCCTCATAATAAGGTAATACGTGGATAGTTTTATCAAAGTATTCTGATATACGTTTCTTTAATTTTTCCGCATCATCATCTGGTCTGCCACTAACTTTATGGCGCTCAGCGATGCGTTTTGTTAATTCTACCTGATCTACATCTAAAGCAATAACGCCAGCAATATTGCTTCCTTTACGCTCCAAAAATAAATCAAGTTCTTTTGCTTGCGGAACTGTGCGTGGAAATCCGTCAAATACAAATCCTTTTGCATCAGGATTTTTATCTACTTCTTCTTCCAGCATCGCAATTGTAATCGCATCCGGAACCAATTCTCCATCAGCTAACAATTGGCTAACTTTTTTTCCTAATTCTGTTTCTCCTTTAACGTGTGCTCTAAAAAGATCGCCTGTTGAAACATGTACTAACTGATATTTTGCAATCAGTTTTTCAGATTGGGTGCCTTTACCCGCCCCTGGAGGGCCAAAGAGAACTAAATTAAGCATTAACGTGGTTTAGGTTATCTTTATAAATTAAAAAGCCGTATTCCTATGGCTATACAAAGAAAGTAAAACACAAAGTGTTGCCTTTCAAGGCTGCAAATATATAATTATTAATTTAGATGGCATTTAATATTGAGATTTTATTTAAAACATGATAGTTTGAATCGTAGCTAAACTGTTTCGGGAAGAATTTTAGGGATTATATCGCTAGAACCAAATATCATCAAGATTGGAAAGTGATTTAACAAAATAAAATTAGAAAAATATATATTTTAATTGATTTGGACGTATGCTTATAATAAACTTTAACTTCATATTAAACAAAACTGTTTAATATCAAAGATAAAATAGATTAAGAAATCAGTGTATTATTAGCATAACAATGCATTTAATAAGCTGTACTTTTCATTTTCAAGGTATTTTCGCCAATATTATATGCATATAATGAAGAGGGTACAAATGTAAAATTCAAATCCCCAATTGTTTTAACTCCCAGCTTATCCAATGAAGTGACCAATGCACTTTTAAATTCATTTGCTTTACAAAATTGAATCAGGCTGTTCAGTTCTTGCGGCTTTTCAAAATAGCGATTACTCCATTTTATCTCTAAACCCCAGAGTGGCTTAAATTTTTTATCATCCAGAAGGACTAAATCAACTTCTCCTTCATTTTTATCCTTCCATCTGGCGTAAGTTAGATCAAGATTTTCCCTATGCATCCATTGAGATAATATAGCTGTTTCAACCATATTTCCCATTTCAGAATCTGTCTCATTAATAGGAGAAAATAAGGCAGTTCTTAATGATGGATTAGTTAAATAAACCTTAAAACTGGTTATTCTTTTTAGCCGTTTCGCAGTGATATCAACTTTATTTAAAACTTTGATCAAGAAAGCCGACTCCAGGTATTCTAAATATTTTTTTAATGTGTCCTTAGGTATTCCACTTTCCCTTGACATTGTTTCATAAGAAAATTCATTACCAGTATTATAAGCTATATAAGTAAAAAACCGATTGAGTTCCTGCACATCTTTGATTCCATAAAGACTTGGCAAATCTCTTAACAATACCTTATCTATTATATCATTTTTGACGTATCGCCCCATATCGCCTTGAATTTTTTCAGATAAAACTACCTCTGGATATCCTCCAAAATTCAAATAATTTAGAAACTCATTATTTAATGCTTTAACATCGTGTGTTAATGTATATGGAACTTTACGTTCTGCATATTCGATCTCTCCTTTCACTACAAGGTGATCCATATTTTTTAAGTGGATATACTCTTGAAATGTTAATGGAGGTAACATAAAATCTGTAAATCTTCCGGCGCCACTTTCGGTACTATGCCACCTTAATGCTGCTGCAGCTGATCCTGAAACAATAAATTTTGTGTTAGGATAGGAATCCACCATTACCTTTAGGTGTCGCTCCCAGTCTTTTAAATATTGTACTTCATCAAAAAATACATAACATCCATCTAAATTTTGAAGCTTGACAGCCTCTTTTCCAAGATCTAGTAAATCTTCTAAACTCAGACTTAGATAAATAGGATTATCAATGCCTATAAAAAAAATTTTTTGTGGATTTACACCTTCCTTTATGAGCTGATCAATAGCATGAAACATCATCACTGTTTTACCAACTCTTCGTGGCCCCATTAAAACTAATGCTCTCTTTACGTCTCTTTCTTTTACAAAAGGAAAAAATAAGTAGAAATAGAGCCTTTTTTGCATTGCTTTATAAGCAGAATGTACCTCTTTAGTAACCCACCAAGGATTTTCATAGTGCAATCTTTCGATAATTTTCGCAGCCGGAATAATAGTTGATATTTTCATAAAAAAGCTTATTACTCCAAATTTACAATAAATAAGAAGATTACAAACTATCTATTTTTTAAAAAACAATGAAAATAAGCATGATTTTGCTTTAAAATCTTCTTATTTAAATTTTGATTAGCGTAATAGTTTTGAAAATTATAAAAACAGACGATAAGGAATCAATCAAAAATCCTTTAAACAAAAAAAGAGGATTCCAAATTGAAATCCTCTTCTGTGCACTTGTAGGGATTCGAACCCCAAACCTTCTCATCCGTAGTGAGATGCTCTATCCAATTGAGCTACAAATGCGTTTTCCGTATCGTTAACGGACTGCAAAGGTATAATTTGAGATTTTAATTTCCAATTAATTTTAAATAAAAATCTCAAATTATATTCAGCAGTTTTATTACTAGGCTTTTAAAGCTGCATCAATTGCTTTAAAATCAGGCAATTCACCAGCATCTTCTAAAACTTCAGCATAAGCGATTTTCCCTTCTTCATCAATCACAAAGGCTGCTCTTTTAGATACGCCTTTCAATCCCAATACAAATTCAGGGTAAAATGCCTCATAAGCTTCCGATACAGTTTTGTTAAAATCAGATAATAAAGGGAACTGATAATTTTGCACCTCTTTAAACTTTGCTAAAGAAAATGGAGAGTCAACAGAAACACCCAAAACCTGGGCATCTATCCCTTCATAAAAACTGAAATTATCTCTCATTGTACACAATTGTTCCGTACATGTTCCGGTAAAAGCCATCGGAAAGAAGTGAATGATTACTTTTTTACCTTTAAAAGCTGATAAGGAAACTTCTGCTAAATCAGAACTGTATAATTTAAAATCCGGGGCTTGATCGCCAATTTGTAGTGACATATGTTTGTTTTTTTTATCGTTTTTCGTTGTTTGTTTTTCGTTGATCGTTTATATTCTATGGTAAATACCTTAACACCCAATCTTGATACTTGATACTAACTATTTTATACTATCTCCCTCCTTTATCGTCAATGTTTCTAAAACCGTAAATACCTCACTACCCAGTCTTGATACTTGATACTACTTTACACTACCTTACACTATTTCTCATCTGTTCATCCACTATCTTCAAGCCTTCTATAAAACTATGCGGATTATATTTTAAATCTTTTATTGCTTTGTTTAATACGAAACCAGTTTTAGCAGGTCTTCTTGCTTTTTGGTTTAAACTGGCAGAACTAATTTCCAAAATCAACGATTGATCCAACAACCAATAATCGGCAACTTTTCTCACTAAATCTGCAATACTCATGTAATCTTTGCCCGAGATGTGATATACGCCTTGCGCATTATTTTCTACAGCCAGCAGGCAGGCTTCCGCTAAATCTTCAGCAAGAGTTGGCGTTCGCCATTGATCATTTACCACATTGACTGGCTCTCCCTTTTCCAATGCCCCCTTAGCCCACAGAACAATATTGCTCCTGCTCATATCGTTGGTTATCCCATAAACTAAAATAGTTCGTAGAATCGCCCAGCTCACTTTTGATTTTTTCACAGCAAGCTCTGCAAGCAGTTTCGTTTCACCATAATAACTTAACGGATTCGGCGCATCAGTTTCAATATATGGTCCATCGCCACCATCAAAAATAAAATCGGTGCTAAGGTGTATAAAATGAATATGATGTTCATCGCAAAGCGATACCAGATTTTCAGTCGCTGTTACGTTTAGTTGATAACACAATTGTTTATTGGCCTCACTCGTGTCAACATTAGTCATCGCCGCGGTATGGATAATGGCATCAGGTTTATATTTTTCAACCACTTCTTTAACTTGCTCAGCATTTAAAATATCCATTTCGGCATATTCGTAACCGCCAACTACAGGAACACGGTTTAGACCTTTAGACGTAGCTATTAAGTTTACACGTCCTTCAGCCAATATTTTTTCGGTAATTTTTTGTCCCAGAAGGCCGTTACTACCGGTAACTAAAATGGTTTTCATTTGAAGATTTTGAGGCACTAAAATACCCATTAAAATGCTATTGGAAAAATTTCTAATATATATTTAAAATTTACTAATAATAACTTAACTTTGCCAACCGAATTGGAGCCCTTACAAACGGCTTTAATTCATTGACTGTAATAAATTTACTCACAACAGATATGCCTAACTTAGGAAAAATAGCACAAATTATCGGCCCAGTGGTTGACGTTAGCTTTGCTGATGATGCCCATCTACCTAAAATTTTTGATGCGTTAGAGATAACGAAAGAAAATGGACAAAAAATTGTTTTAGAAGTTCAACAACACTTAGGTGAAGATCGTGTTCGTGCAATCTCAATGGACTCTACAGACGGTTTAGTTCGTGGAATGGATGTACTTGACACTGGTTCAGCGATTAAAATGCCAGTTGGCGACCAAATTAAAGGTCGTTTATTTAATGTGGTTGGAGAAGCCATCGATGGTATTACTGCTGTTGATAAAACAGGTGGTCGCCCTATTCACGCTACACCTCCTAAGTTTGAAGATTTATCTACTGAAACTGAAGTACTTTTTACAGGTATTAAAGTTATCGATTTATTAGAGCCTTATGCAAAAGGTGGTAAAATCGGTTTGTTCGGTGGTGCTGGTGTAGGTAAAACAGTATTGATCATGGAGTTGGTAAACAACATCGCTAAAGCTTATGCTGGTTTATCCGTATTTGCAGGTGTTGGTGAACGTACTCGTGAGGGTAATGATTTATTACGTGAGTTTATCGAATCAGGCGTTATCAACTACGGTGACGAATTCTTACACTCCATGGAAAAAGGTGGATGGGATTTGAAAGCTGTTGATACAGAAAAATTAAAAGAATCTAAAGCAACATTGGTTTTCGGTCAAATGAACGAACCTCCTGGTGCACGTGCTCGTGTAGCATTATCAGGATTAACAGTTGCAGAATATTTCCGTGATGGTGATGGCGAAGGCGCTGGAAAAGATATCCTTTTCTTCGTTGATAACATCTTCCGTTTCACTCAGGCAGGTTCTGAAGTATCGGCGCTATTAGGTCGTATGCCATCTGCGGTAGGTTACCAACCAACATTGGCAACTGAAATGGGTTTAATGCAAGAGCGTATTACTTCAACTAAACGCGGTTCAATTACATCTGTACAAGCGGTATATGTACCTGCAGATGATTTAACTGACCCTGCACCGGCAACAACATTTGCCCACTTAGATGCAACAACAGTACTTTCACGTAAAATTGCTGAGCTAGGTATTTATCCAGCAGTAGATCCATTGGATTCTACTTCGCGTATTCTTTCTCCTGCTGTTTTAGGTGATGAGCATTACAATACTGCACAACGGGTTAAAGAAACATTACAACGTTATAAAGAATTACAGGATATCATCGCAATCTTAGGTATGGATGAATTATCTGAAGAAGATAAATTAGTAGTATCAAGAGCTCGTCGTGTTCAACGTTTCTTATCTCAACCATTCCACGTAGCAGAGCAATTTACAGGCTTAAAAGGTGTATTGGTAGACATTAAAGATACCATTAAAGGTTTCAACATGATCATGGATGGAGAAGTTGACGAATATCCTGAAGCTGCATTTAACTTAGTTGGTAGCATTGAAGATGCCATCGAAAAAGGTAAAAAATTATTAGCAGAAGCGAACTAGTATCGAAATTTGAGTATCAAGTATCAAGATTGTGTTTGCTGTCTTGATACTTGATATTAGTTACTTGATACTCAAATCTAAAAAGAATGAATTTAGAAATATTAACTCCAGATAAAAAAGTTTTCGAAGGCGAAGTAACAGCAGTTACAGTTCCTGGTACTTTAGGTTCTTTTCAGATTTTGAAAGACCACGCCCCGATCATCTCAACTTTGGAAGATGGAGAAGTTATTATCAAGGCAAATAAAATTGATGAACAACGTTTCTTTATTAAGGGCGGTGTTGTTGAAGCCATTCATAATAAAATTGTAGTTCTGGCAGAAGGTATTGCTTAGAAATAAATAACCTCATTTCAAAAGCCTCGATTTCATCGGGGCTTTTTTTATACAACGCTTTTTGTTGCGCCGCTGTCCATAAAGAATCACCTAGCAGGTTTTATTCAACTTAATTGTAACTAAGAGGCCTATCCTGCAATAGCGAAACGGGCTTCCTAATTATTTCAAACTAATCAATAAAAAAAGAATTTAAGTGCCAGGCACTATTCATTTCACATGCATGATCATTTAGTTTTTAACACCTTTTCTAAACGCCAATTTTTACAATTATTTTAGGTCAAAATCTGTTTTTAAGCAGAAAATCATAAAATTTGCAATGCAAGCATAACAAACATACCGTATACCGTTTTGATATTTGGTCTAAACCCGTCGGCATTAAATCACTAAATCTACATCAATACAAAATAACATTGTGATATAATAGCAATTAATAGAATTATATTCTGATTTCACTTTTTTACATTTTCTCTTGCATATTAATAAACCAAAAACTAAATTGGTTTTATAAACAATAAGGCAATAATGACATCATCAAATAACACATTTACAATTAATTCTACTGCAACCACTGTGGGAAGCATTTTGTTATTACCTGTCATTTTACTTAACCTCCTACTCCTAAATATTTTACTGGACAAGAAACAGGGTAGCTTATAAATAGAATTAAAAAACTAAAATATACTTAAAGCGTCCCGATACAAACGGGACGCTTTTTTTAAATAACAAAACAGGTATTATGAAATACTACAATTCTAATACGATTATTTATCTTGATGGGAAGTTTGAAAAAGCTGCCGATAGTAGCACTGACTTATATGGGCAGTCGTTACATTACGGTTATGCCGCCTTCGAAGGAATCAGAGCTTACAAAACCCATAATGGCAATCGCATTTTTAAAGCAGCCGCTCATTTTGATCGTTTAGAACGCTCTTGCAAATTGGCCAACATTCCATTCCCATGGGATAAACAAGAACTAATTAAAGAGACTTATAAGTTACTTACGCTAAACAAACTTAAAGACGCATACATTCGCCCTTTGGTTTTTTGTCACCCGAACATGAAATTGAATGAGCCCAGTGGCGTATCAATTTTCATTTGCGCCTGGGATTGGGATGCCTATTCAGGAAATAAGTTACTGAAATTAACCATTTCGGATTACGAAAGACCGAATCCAAAATCAACCCCGATGGAGGCTAAACTAAGCGGAAACTACATTAACTCAATCTTAGCCACCACCGCAGCTAACATTAAAGGTTATGATGAGGCTTTGCTCCTTGATATGAATGGATTTGTTGCCGAAGCATCTGGTGCAAATATTTTCATTGAAAAAGATGGTAAAATCTATACCCCATCCGTAGGAAACATCTTGCCAGGAATTACCAGAGCAACGGTTAAAGAACTTTGCACAGTTTTGGATATCGAATGCATTGAGAAGAAATTGACTGTAGAAGATTTAAAAAATGCAGATAGCGCATTTTTATGCGGAACAGCGACAGAAGTTGCAGGTATTGCTTCAATCGATGATATTGTTTTCCGCAGTTTGTGGAGAGAATCTATCGGTTACACTATACAGCGTGCATATAAAAACTTAGTGCTTGAAAAAGTAAATTACGAGGTGATTATTTAGTATTAAGTAGCCTGCATCAAGTAGCGGGTATCAAGTATCAAGACTTAATACGCATTATAACAAATAACAGAACCAGAATATACATTTTAAACAATGAATCAAAAAGTCAATCAACAGTTCCCAAAGTCCTATAATCAAATCAATGTAGCAACAAAAGCATCGGGATTTGATATGGCTTCTGATGTGTTGACTTGTTCATTACTAAGAACGCTTGCCAGCTCAAAACCTAGTGGTAATTTTTTAGAGTTAGGCACTGGTACCGGCTTATCTACCTCATGGATATTAGATGGAATGGATGAAAATTCAAAGCTAATTTCAGTAGATAACGACGATAAATTTTTAAATATTGCAAAAAGCTTTTTAGGATTGGATAGCCGTTTGAAATTAGTTCCTTCCGATGGCGGTGATTGGATAGAAGAGAATAAGGAAAAGAAATTTGATTACATTTTTGCAGATACCTGGCATGGTAAATATCTGCTTTTAGATGAAGCAATTGCGATGCTCAATAAAGGAGGGCTTTATATAATTGACGATATGCTACCTCAACCCAATTGGCCAGACGGACATCAGGAGAAAGCAATTAACTTGATGGAAGATTTAGAATCTAGAGAAGATTTGCACTTAACAAAACAAGTTTGGGCAACCGGGATTGTAATTGGAGTAAAAAAATAGATAACAACTAACAGAACCAGAATATACATTTTAAACAATGAGCGAATTAAACAAGTACAGTAAAACTTTTACACAAGATCCCACACAACCTGCGGCACAAGCCATGCTTTACGGAATTGGCTTAACCGATGCCGATATGGCTAAAGCTCAGGTTGGTATTGCAAGTATGGGTTACGATGGTAACACCTGTAATATGCACCTTAACGATTTGGCTAAGGACGTAAAAACAGGGGTCTGGAAAAATGATTTAGTGGGCTTGGTTTTTAATACCATTGGTGTAAGTGATGGAATGAGCAATGGAACTGATGGAATGCGTTACTCATTGGTTAGTCGTGATGTAATTGCAGATAGTATTGAAACCATTTGTGGCGGTCAGTATTACGATGGCATTATCTCCATTCCAGGTTGTGATAAAAATATGCCAGGTGCAATTATGGCGATGGCACGTTTAGATCGTCCATCAATTATGGTTTATGGCGGAACAATCGCTCCGGGACATTATAAGGGTGAAGAATTAAACATTGTTTCTGCATTCGAGGCCTTAGGTCAGAAAATATGCGGTAACTTATCAGAAGAAGATTATCAGGGCATTATCAAACATACTTGCCCGGGTGCAGGCGCTTGTGGTGGAATGTATACTGCAAATACAATGGCATCGGCAATAGAAGCATTAGGCATGAGCTTACCTTATTCTTCTTCAAATCCGGCTATTAGTCCAGAGAAAAAACAAGAGTGTTTAGATGCTGGAAAGTACATCAAAATTTTATTAGAAAAAGATATTAAACCATCTGATATTATGACAAGAAAGGCATTTGAGAATGCCATTCGGTCGATTATCATTTTAGGTGGAAGTACTAATGCTGTATTACATTTTATTGCAATGGGCAAGGCCATCGGTGTCGAAATTACGCAAGATGATTTCCAAAAAATGAGCGATGTTACACCGGTACTTGCCGATTTTAAACCAAGTGGTAAATATTTAATGCAAGATTTACATCAATATGGTGGCATCCCTGCGGTATTAAAATATTTGTTGAACGAAGGTTTATTGTATGGCGATTGCTTAACCGTAACAGGAAAAACAATGGCAGAAAATTTAGCTGATGTGAAATCGATTATGGATTACGATCAGAAAATTATTCAAAAATTATCTGAACCAATTAAAGCTACTGGTCACTTACAAATTCTTTACGGAAACTTAGCTGAAAAAGGGTCTGTAGCAAAAATATCTGGTAAAGAAGGTGAAAAATTTGAAGGTCCGGCACGCGTATTTGATGGTGAACATGATTTAATCGCTGGTATTTCCAGTGGCCGCGTTCAACCTGGCGATGTGATCGTAATTAAAAATTCTGGTCCGGTGGGTGCGCCAGGTATGCCAGAAATGTTGAAACCAACTTCAGCAATTATTGGTGCTGGTTTGGGTAAATCAGTTGCTTTAATAACAGATGGCCGTTTCTCTGGTGGAACACATGGTTTCGTGGTTGGTCATATCACTCCTGAATCTTATAAAGGTGGTTTAATTGGCTTGGTTGAAGATGAAGATAGAATTTTAATCGACGCGGTAAATAACATCATCAGTTTACAAGTGAGTGAAGAAGTGATTGCAGAACGAAGAAAAAAATATGTTCAACCTGAATTGAAAGTAACAAAAGGCGTTTTATTTAAATATGCTAAAACGGTATCAGATGCAGCCAGTGGTTGTGTAACTGACGAATATTAAACTTTGAAGTCATCCCGACTATAAAGTAATATTTAAATGAAAACGATATGCAAATTATTAAAAGCATTGAAAGTAAAATTTATGTAGTTCGGGGTGAACGGGTAATGTTGGATTTCGATTTAGCATCACTTTATGAAGTTGAAACCAAAGCTTTAAATCAGGCAGTGAAACGAAATATCACACGTTTTCCTGAAGATTTTATGTTTCAACTTACATCAAAAGAATGGGAAAGTATCCGGTCACAAATTGTGACCGGATATGAAGAAGTTAACTCATCACAAATTGCGGTGACTATTAACCCCAACTTGAAGTCACAAATTGTGACTTCAAGTTGGGGCGGCACTAGAAAGATACCATATGCCTTTACAGAACAAGGCGTAGCCATGCTAAGTGGTGTCTTAAAAAGCGAAAAGGCAATCAATATGAATATTGCCATTATGAGAGTATTTGTTGATGTTCGGAAAATTTTGCTGAAGCAAAATAATATTAACGAACAACTAACAGAGATTAAAGAACGGATTGGAGAACATGATGTTCAACTAAACGAGCTTTACGATGCCATGGAAAATTTAATTGATGAGAAAATTGCTCAATTAAAATGGAAAGACAGAGAAAGAATCGGGTTTAAAATTAAAGAATAGTAGAACCGCAAAAACATAATTATGGAAACTGCACAAGATACATTACAAACCGAGGCCAAAGCAGAAACCTCAAAAACCTTATTTAAAGGAACAGGCTCGCAGGTTCTTTTAAACGGATTAATTGCAGAAGGTGTAAGCACTATCTTCGGTTATCCCGGTGGTGCGATTATGCCGATTTACGATGCGCTATATGATTATGCTGATAAGCTACAGCATATCCTGGTTCGTCATGAACAAGGTGGGATACATGCTGCACAGGGTTTTGCAAGAGCAAGCGGCGAAGTAGGTATCGTTTTCGCAACAAGCGGACCAGGTGCAACCAATCTGGTTACTGGTTTAGCTGATGCGCAAATTGACAGTACACCTTTAGTAGTCATTACAGGACAAGTTTTTGCGCACCTTTTAGGAACCGATGCTTTTCAGGAAACTGATGTAATTAACATTACTACGCCAGTTACCAAATGGAATTATCAGGTTACTGATGCTAAAGAAATTCCCGAGGTTTTAGCTAAAGCTTTTTATATTGCCAAAAGTGGCAGACCAGGTCCGGTTTTAATTGATATCACTAAAAATGCGCAATTACAGGTTGAGGAATTTCCTGAATATGTAAAATGTAACCATATCCGCTCTTATCGCCCGAAACCGAAAGTTCGTGTAGAATATATTGAGCAAGCCGCAGTATTAATCAATTCCGCAAAAAAACCATTTGTACTATTCGGACAAGGAGTGGTATTAGGAACAGCTGAAGAAGAGTTTAAAACTTTCATTGAAAAAAGTGGAATTCCGGCAGCATGGACCATTTTGGGCGAAAGTGCTATTCAGACTTCGCACCCGCTAAATGTTGGTATGTTGGGAATGCATGGTAATTATGGCCCGAATGTTTTAACAAATGAATGTGATGTTTTAATCGCTATCGGAATGCGTTTCGATGACCGTGTAACTGGTAGGCTAGATAAATATGCGAAACAGGCAAAAATCATCCACCTGGATATCGATCCAGCAGAAATTGATAAAAATGTTAAAGCTGATGTAGGTGTTTGGGGCGACTGTAAAGAAACCCTACCTCTATTAACGAATTTGGTAGATGCTAAAAATCATGAGGATTGGCTTGCTAAATTCAGAGATTATAACCAGCAGGAAATAGACCAGGTAATTACACCAGAACTTTATCCAACCAGTGATGAAATGACAATGGGCGAAGTACTGCGCAACATTAATGAGATTTGTGGCGGCGATGCGGTGATTGTAACCGATGTTGGTCAGCACCAGATGGTAGCTTGCCGATATGCAAAATTCAATAATTCACGTAGCAACATCACCTCTGGTGGTTTAGGCACCATGGGATTTGGCTTACCAGCTGCAATTGGTGCTAAATATGGTGCTCCTGATAAAACAGTTATTGCCATTATTGGCGATGGTGGTTTCCAGATGACACCTCAGGAACTTGGTACCATTATGCAATTCGGCGCCGCAGTTAAAATTTTGATTTTGAACAATCGCTTTTTAGGAATGGTGCGCCAGTGGCAAGAGTTATTTAACGATAAACGTTATTCATCAGTTAACATTACCAGTCCTGATTTTGTGGCTTTGGCCAGGGCATATTACATCGAGGCAGATAAGGTTGATGAACGTGCGAACTTAAGAAAAGCTTTGGAGACCATGATTAACCACGAAGGCGCTTATCTTTTAGAGGTAATGGTTGGAAGAGAAAATAACGTTTTTCCAATGGTTCCACAAGGAATGAGTGTAAGCGAAATTAGGTTGAAATAATTAAGAACAAAGATAAAAGAACAAAGAATAATGATTTTACCCAGGTCTTTAATCTTTGCTACTTCATCCTTAATCCAGGAAATATGACTACTGAAAATACAATAGAACATAAAATAGATAAAGCTGATTTAGAAGGGAAGCAAGAATATACCATCACGGTTTATGCAGAAAATCGAATCGGTTTATTAAATAGAATTGCGATTATTTTTTCTAAAAGGAAAATTAATATCGAAAGTTTAAACACTTCTCCATCAGAAATAGATGGGATTCACCGTTTTAACATTGTAATTACGGAAAGTTACGAAGTGGTGAGAAAGCTTGCCCGTCAAATTGAAAAGCAAATTGAAGTATTGAAAGTCTATTTCAATACCAATGAAGAAATTATCTGGCAGGAACTGGCTTTGTACAAAGTTTCTACGGATGAAATTGCCGAGAAAGTAACTGTAGAAAGATTACTGAGACAATATGGAGCAAGTGCAGTTGTAATTCGTAAAGACTATACTGTTTTTGCCGTAACAGGTCACAGAGAAGAAACTGATGCCTTAGTAAAAGCCTTAGAACCATACGAATTAATTGAGTTTGTACGTTCTGCAAGAGTGGCCATCATTAAAGATAGTGCAGGCTTCCACGAAAAACTGAAAGAATTCGAAGCCTTTGAGCCTGGAGAGGAACTGGTAGAAAATGAGTTCCTGGATAAAGGAGAGAAGATATTTACAATGTAAGGTAGAAAGCAGAAAGGCAAAAGATAGAAGGCGAAAAGCATCAGGCTTAGCGATCTTTGCGTTAAAACTCTGAGCACTTTGCGGTTAAATAATAAAAAAAATGAACCAAGTATTTGAATTTATAATCAACTCAAGAAAATCATTTATTCAGCTAATCGATGGATTAACAATCGAGCAACTGAATAAAATTCCGGATGGCTACAACAATAACATCATCTGGAATTTCGGGCATATTGTAGTGAGTACACAAACGCTTTGTTACGTTCGCACAGGCATTTTACAAGATGCTTCAACAGTAAAATTTAATGAGTTTTACAAAAAAGATACCAGGCCAACTTATACAGTTACCGAAAGAGAAGTAGCAGAATTAAGAACTATAGCAATGGATAGCATCAAGAAAATAGAAGAGGATTATACAAATGGTATTTTCGCAAATATCACTCCTTTTCCAACTGCAACTTATGGTGTAGAACTGAAAAGTATTGAGGCCGTACTAACTACAACGGTTGGTCATGACAATTTACATTTCGGGTACGCTTTGGCACTGAAGAAAGGAATTTAAAGATGGAAAATGTGAGATGGTGATGGTATGCAATGCCGAACCATTGCCTCTAAACCAGATTGATTGAGATACTTTAAATAAAGTTAAATCGGTGAAATCAAACCGAAGGAAATAAAAATATAAACCGATAATAAATAGAAATTAACCAATAAAAACGATGTCAAATTATTTTAACACATTACCTCTTAGAGAAAAATTAAACCAGTTAGGTGTTTGCGATTTCATGGACAGTTCAGAATTTCTGGATGGTGTTAGCGCTTTAAAAGGCAAGAAATTAGTTATTGTTGGTTGTGGCGCGCAAGGCCTGAACCAAGGTTTAAATTTAAGAGATAGTGGTTTAGATGTAAGCTACACGTTGCGCAAGGAGGCTATTGAAGGTAAGAGAGATTCGTGGAAAAATGCAACTGAAAACAACTTCAATGTTGGCACTTACGAAGAATTAATTCCAAATGCAGATGTGGTAATTAACCTTACACCTGATAAACAACATACTGCTGTTGTAAATGCAATTATGCCTTTAATGAAAGATGGAGCAACATTATCTTATTCTCATGGCTTTAACATTGTGGAAGAAGGCATGCAGATCCGTAAAGATTTAACCGTTATTATGGTGGCACCAAAATGCCCTGGTAGTGAAGTCAGAGCAGAATATGTTCGTGGTTTTGGGGTTCCAACTTTGATCGCTGTTCATCCAGAAAATGATCCTCAGGGTAAAGGTCTGGCTCAGGCTAAAGCTTATGCAGTAGGTACTGGCGGCCACAGAGCTGGTGTGTTAAAATCATCTTTCGTAGCAGAAGTTAAATCTGACTTAATGGGCGAGCAAACCATCCTTTGTGGATTGTTGCAAACTGGTTCTATCCTTTCTTTCGACAAAATGGTAGAAAAAGGAATCGATGCTGGTTACGCTTCTAAACTGGTTCAATACGGAGTGGAAGTAATTACTGAAGCCTTAAAACAAGGTGGCATCACCGCAATGATGGATCGTTTAAGCAACGTTTCTAAAGTTAAAGCTTTCGAAATTTCTGAAGAATTAAAAGACATTATGCGTCCTTTGTTCCAAAAACACCAGGATGATATTATGAGTGGCGAATTTAGCCGCATCATGATGGAAGATTGGGCTGCTGGCGACAAAAACTTACTAGCCTGGAGAGCTGAAACTGGTGAAACTGCTTTCGAGAAAACGCCTGCAGGCGATGTTAAAATTAATGAGCAAGAATATTTTGACAACTATACTTTAATGGTTGCTTTTGTTCGTGCCGGTGTAGAATTGGCTTTCGAAACAATGGTTCAGGCAGGTATTAAACCAGAATCTGCTTACTATGAGTCGTTACACGAAACACCGCTTATTGCAAATACCATTGCACGTAAGAAATTATTCGAAATGAACCGTGTAATTTCTGATACTGCTGAATATGGTTGTTATCTATTCGATCAGGCTTGTAAACCATTATTGGCCGATTTTATGAAGAAAGTTGATACTGATTTAGTTGGTAAAAACTTCAATGAAGGCAAAGACGGCGGCGTAGATAACAGAAAGCTAATTGATATTAACGAAGCAATCCGTTCTCATGAAGTAGAACAAATTGGTGCGACATTGCGTAAAGCGATGACTGCAATGAAAGCAATTAAAACTGCATAAAAGCGCCCCACCCTACCTCCCCAGAGGGGAGGAGACAAAGGAGCATATTGCAAAGCAATGATTATAGAAGTTTAAACTTCTGCTGATAGTATAAAAATTTCTGCCATTATTGAGTAGAATAATAATTAACACACTCGCTACTCCCTCCCTTCTGGGGGAGGGTTGGGGTGGGGCTAATAACACACACAATGGGGAAAACATTAGTAGAAAAAATTTGGAATGCACACGTTGTAAAAAGCGAAGAAGGATTTCCTGATATTTTATACATTGATACACACTTAATTCATGAGGTAACTTCTCCTCAGGCTTTTGATGGCTTGCGTAAAAGAGGCTTGCCTGTTTTACGTCCTAAACAAACTGTGGCTACTGCCGATCATAATGTACCAACATTAAACCAGTTAATGCCAATTAAAGAAGAGCTATCTCGCTATCAGGTAGATATGCTAACCAAAAATTGTGCAGAATTCGGGGTAGAACTTTATGGCTTAGGCCATCCGTTTCAGGGAATTGTTCACGTAATCGGCCCTGAATTAGGGATTACCTTGCCAGGAAAAACGATGGTTTGTGGTGATAGCCATACCTCTACACATGGAGCCTTCGGTGCAATTGCTTTTGGTATTGGAACATCGCAGGTAGAGCAGGTTTTCGCAACGCAATGTTTATTGCAATCGAAGCCTAAAACCATGAAAATTGAAGTAAATGGTATGCTTGAAAAAGGTGTTGGAGCGAAAGATATTATCTTATATATCATTGCTCAGATTTCTGCCGCAGGTGGTACCGGATATTTTATTGAATATGCAGGTTCGGCAATTGAAGCTTTAAGTATGGAAGCCCGGATGACGATTTGCAACATGAGTATAGAAATGGGTGCAAGAGGTGGCTTAATTGCGCCAGACCAAACCACTTTCGATTATATTAAAGGTAGAGAATTTGCCCCTGCCGGCGAAGAATGGGATAAAGCACTCGCCTATTGGAAAACATTATACAGCGATGCCGATGCGACCTTCGACAGTGTGTTGACTTTCGATGCGGCAGATATTGCACCAATGATTACTTATGGAACTAATCCCGGAATGGGCATGGGCATCCAGGAGAATATTCCAGCAACCAAGGTTCAACCTGAAAAAGAAAAACTTTCTTATCAGAAGGCTTTGGATTACATGGGCTTCGATGATGATGCATCTTTAATCGGTAAATCAGTCGATTATGTCTTCATTGGAAGTTGCACAAACTCCCGTATTGAAGATTTACGTGAAGTTGCAGATTTTGTGAAAGATAAGCGCAAAGCAGATAATGTTACAGTTTGGATTGTTCCGGGCTCAAAACAAGTGGAGCAACAAGCTAAAAATGAGGGTTTAGATAAAATTTTCGAAGCCGCTGGGTTCCAGTTACGCGAACCGGGATGCAGTGCATGTTTAGGGATGAATGAAGATAAAATCCCTGCTGGTAAATATTGTGTATCTACATCGAACAGAAACTTTGAAGGTAGACAAGGGCAGAACGCACGTACCTTATTGGCTAGTCCACTTACCGCTGCAGCAGCAGCTGTTACGGGTGTGATTACCGATGTGAGGGAGATGCTTGAGAAAGCTTAAAGACCAAAGGATAAGGCAATATGTGAACTGCTTAACCCGATCGTCATTGCGAGGCACGAAGCAATCTATTTTGCTAGAAAGATTGCTTCGTGCCTCGCAATGACGGAAATAGAAACATATGATTTTAGAAGTTGCAATATTAAATGTAAAAGCTGGTTTATCAGCTGATTTTGAAAAGGCTTTTAGCGAAGCTCAAAAAATTATTTCATCAATGGATGGCTACATTTCGCATCAACTGAAAAAGTGTATTGAAGAGGCTGATAGATATATTTTGCTTGTAAACTGGGAAACTTTAGAGGCCCACACAGAGGGTTTCAGAAATTCGACTGAATATCAGAAATGGAAAGAGTTATTACATCATTTTTATGAGCCTTTTCCAACGGTTGAACATTATGTTGAGGTGATGCCCCTAGCTCCGTAAATGGGTAATTGAAGGATATTAGTAAATAGAGGGTATAAAAAATATAGCATTTTGTTATAAACAATTTAAGGTTAAACGATAGAAATTTAAAAGCCCCTTTAGGGGTTGGGGTTATGGAAGCATTACAAGAAATACAAAACCAATTTAATGCAGTTTCTGAAAAGTACGACAGGCAAAGGCAGTTCCTTATCCCTTGTTTTGATGATTTTTATAGAGCGGCTTTAACCCTGTCGGACGAAGTTTCGACAGTTAAAAACATTTTAGATGTTGGTGCCGGAACAGGGCTAATGAGTGCTTTTTTCCATGAGAAATATCCTGATGCAAAAATAACACTGATTGATATTTCTTCGGCTATGCTTAAAAAAGCGGAAGAACGTTTCGAAGGAAATGAGAACATTAACTTTTTAAATGCAGATTTTGCTACAGTTGAATTACCCGATAATCATTACGATTTGGTGGTTTCCGGATTAGCTATCCATCATTTACCGAACGAATTGAAGCAACGACTTTTTGGAAAAATTGCTAAAACGTTAAAACCTGGTGGTTGGTTCATCAATGCCGATCAAGTTTTAGGTGAAACAGATTTAGCAGAAAAGATTTATACAGAAAACTGGAAGAATCATGTTCAGCAGAATTCAAATCTAACAGAAGATGAAAAGCAAAGCGCTTTCGATCGAATTAAAGTTGATATTATGGCACCTTTAAACGACCAGTTAAAATGGCTGGAAGAAGCCGGATTACAAAATGCGAATTGCTATTATCAATACAATAATTTCGTAGTATTTGCTGCGAATAAACAATAAGAAATTAATCAGTGAAATCACCTTAATCAGTGAAATCATTTTAATCTGTGTAATCATTATTAAAAATGAAAAAATTCACAAAATTAACATCGGCAACTGTGCCTTTAAATATAGAAAACATTGATACCGACCAGATTATTCCGGCAAGGTTTTTAAAAGCGACTACGCGTGAGGGTTTCGGCGAAAACTTGTTCCGCGACTGGCGTTACGAAAACGATAATCAACCGAAAGCCGATTTCGTTTTGAACGATCCGACTTATAGCGGAAAAATTTTAGTTGCTGGTAAAAACTTTGGTTGTGGCAGTAGTCGCGAGCATGCAGCCTGGGCCATTCAGGATGCAGGTTTTGATGTTGTAATCAGCAGTTTCTTTGCAGATATTTTTAAAGGAAACGCATTAAATAACGGCTTACTTCCTATCCAGGTGAGTGAAGATTTTTTGACTCAAATTTTCAAGGCAGTTGACAACAATGCTAAATCCCCGCTAGAAGTTGATTTAGAAAACCAAACCGTAACAATTAACGAAACTGGTGCTCAGGAATCTTTCGACATCAATCCTTACAAAAAGTCATGCCTGATCAATGGTTATGATGATATAGATTTCATCCTGGCTCAAAAACATTTAGTAGAAGAGTTTGAGGAAAGACAAAAGATTCAAGCTTAAAGACTAAAGCTAACACAATTATCAAAAGATCAGTGTAATCACTTAATCGGTGTAATCATCCCGAAGGAATAATATGAAAGAGAATTTCGTCAGTGTTCAGAATTTAAATTTAAAATACCAGCAAAAGTCGGTATTAACGGATTTAAACTGGACAATAAATAAGGGCGAAAATTATGTTTTGTACGGAGAAAGCAGTAGTGGAAAAACAACATTGGCCAAAATAATAGCAGGTTTGCAAAATGCTATTGGCGATTTAAAAATCAACTTTGATTCAGAAAGCCATCTCCCTGCAGAAGTGCTATTTGTAGAAAGCTGGTATCAATTCAAAAATCTGGAAGGCGTTGCAAATTTTTATTATCAGCAGCGTTATACCAGCCAGCAAGCAAAAGATACTTTAACTGTTCATGCAGAACTGGTACATTATGGTAAAGAGAAAGGTCTTCATTTTGATCGCGTTGAGCCCATTTTAGAAGCCTTGAATTTTTCTTCGTTTGCCAGTTCACAGTTGATTGAATTATCAAGCGGAGAACATAAAAAACTGCAATTGGTTAAAGCCTTGTGGCTGAAGCCTCAATTGTTAATTATCGATCAACCTTACACAGGTTTAGATGCCGCATCGCGAAAAAATCTGAATTTGCTTTTAGATGAAGCTTCTAAAGAAGGTGTTCAGTTAATTTTAGTTTGTAACGATGAATTACCAGCCTTCATCAACCGTTTTGCAAAGATAAAGAATGGACAAATTTTTGTTTCTGATTCAAAAGAAATTTCACCAGTTTCTGCTGAAAAACACGAAAGAGAAATTCCAGATTTTTTAAAGGAATCGCCTGTTTTCTCTTCAGATAGCATCGTAGAAATGGTTGGTGTGAATATCAGCTATGGCGAAAAGCAAGTTTTAAAAAATATCAACTGGGAAGTTAAAGCTGGTGAAAAGTGGTTGTTAAAAGGTCATAATGGCTCAGGTAAATCAACACTTTTAAGCCTGGTAAATGGTGATCATCCACAATCTTACGCCAACGAACTTTATTTATTTGGCAACAGACGTGGAAGTGGTGAAAGCATTTGGGACATTAAACAACATATTGGTCTAATTTCTCCAGAGTTTCATTGGTATTTCGATGCCAATTCAACGGTTTGGCAAAGCATCGCCTCAGGCTTTTACGATACAGTAGGTTTATTTCAACAACTACCCTATACAAAGAGTGCACAGGTTGATGAGCTGGTAGAATATTTCGGACTAACTACATCGAAAAATGAATTGTTGAGCACGCTACCGTTAGGTAAACAACGACTGGTTTTATTAGCCAGAACTATTATTAAAAATCCTGAATTACTGATTCTGGATGAGCCATGTCAGGGTTTGGATCAACAGCAAACACAGCATTTTAACCAGTTAATTGATGAGTTGTGTAGCAACGGAATGACTTTAATTTACGTTGGTCATTTCGAATCGCAGCTGCCAACCTGCATAGAGAAAAGAATATTATTAGAAAAAGGCGAGGTAAAAGTCGTCGAAAGTTTAAATATAGAAATACTAAGCTAATGTAAACAGCCACGGAAACACAGAAGGCATGGAATTAAAACTTCTGTGATTTCAGAGTTTCCACGGCAAAAATTAGTGATAGCAAAAGAAGTTTACAATGAAGAAGAACATTTTAGTAATACCTGGAGATGGTATCGGACCCGAAGTAACCACATGGGGAAAAGCAGCATTAGAAAAAATTGCTGAAATTTTCGGTCACGAGTTTACGTTTGATGAGGCTTTAATGGGCCATGCAGCTATTGAAGTTACGGGTGAACCACTGCCAGACGAAACTTTAGAAAAAGCCAGAAATAGTGATGCAATTCTATTTGGTGCAATTGGCCATGCCAAATACGACAACGACCCAAGTTTAAAAGTTAGACCTGAGCAAGGTTTATTAAAAATCCGCAAGGAATTAGGCTTATTCGCTAACCTCCGTCCAATATTATTATTTGATGAACTTCTTCAGGCATCGAGCATTAAACCAGAAATTTTAAGAGGAACAGATATTTTATTTTTTCGTGAATTAACCGGAGATGTTTACTTCGGCGAAAAAACACGCTCAGAAGACAGAAATACAGCATCAGATTTGATGATTTACCACCGCTACGAAGTAGAGCGGATTGCACACAAAGCTTATCAGGCTGCACAACAACGAAACAAAAGATTGTGTTCAGTAGATAAGGCAAATGTTTTAGAAAGTTCACGCTTATGGCGCGAAACCGTTCAGGAAATTGCTAAACAATATCCAGATGTTGAAACGGAACACATGTTTATCGATAATGCGGCCATGCAACTCATCAAAAATCCTAAGAAATTTGATGTGGTTTTAACAGCTAATTTATTTGGAGATATTTTAACTGACGAGGCGTCGCAAATTGCTGGTTCTATGGGTATGCTGGCCTCAGCATCGGTTGGTGAAAGCACCGGTTTCTTCGAACCTATTCATGGTTCTGCACACGATATTACCGGAAAAGATCTGGCTAATCCACTGGCCTCTATCCTATCGGCAGCACTCATGCTCGAAATTGGCTTTGGCTTAAAAGACGAAGCCAAATTATTGGTTGATACCATTGATGAGGTTTTGAAAGAAGGTTTCAGAACACATGATATTGCAGACCAATCGACCAACCGATTCAAAGTTTTAGGCACTGCCGAAATGGGTAAATTGGTATTGAAATTTTTATCCCAGAAATTAAACCAAACAACAAACCACTAATGATACACGACCCAAATAAAGTATATATTTTCGATACCACGTTACGCGATGGAGAACAGGTTCCAGGCTGCCAGTTAGATACCAATCAAAAAATTGAAATTGCTAAAGCACTGGAATTACTAGGCGTTGATGTTATCGAAGCTGGTTTCCCGATTTCTAGCCCTGGCGATTTTCAAAGTGTTGTTGAATTATCAAAAGCCATTAAAAATCCAACCATTTGCGCACTAACCAGAGCCATTAAAGGTGATATTGATGTTGCTGCAGAATCTTTAAAATTTGCTAAATACCCACGTATTCATACCGGGATTGGTTCTTCTGATATGCACATTAAATACAAATTTAACAGCACCAGAGAGAAGATTTTAGAAAGAGCAGTTGATGCTGTAAAGTATGCCAAAAAATTTGTTGAAGATGTGGAGTTTTATGCAGAAGATGCAGGAAGAGCTGACAATGAATTTTTAGCGCAAATGATTGAAGCGGTTATTGCAGCTGGCGCAACTGTTGTTAACATTCCAGATACCAATGGTTATTGCATGCCCGACCAATACGGCTCTAAAATTTTGTATTTAAAAGAAAACGTTAAAAATATAGATAACGCGATTATTTCTGTCCATTGCCATAACGATTTAGGCTTGGCAACGGCAAATAGTATTGCAGGTGTTGTTAACGGTGCCCGTCAAATTGAGTGTACCATAAACGGAATCGGCGAAAGAGCTGGTAATACTGCTTTGGAAGAAGTTTCGATGATTTTAAAAACACATAGTTTGGGTTTACATACCGGAATTAACAGTAAACATTTTACGGAAATCAGCGGAATGGTTAGCCGCATGATGCACATGCCAGTACAGCCGAACAAAGCGATTGTTGGTAAAAACGCATTTGCACATAGCTCTGGTATTCACCAGGATGGCTTCTTAAAACACCGTGAAAACTATGAGATTATTAACCCTGAGGACGTTGGCTTAAACAGTGCTGATATCATTTTAACTGCCCGTAGCGGTCGCCATGCGTTAAAACATCATTTAGAGCGCTTAGATTACGATATTGAAAAAATCAATATTGATGATGTTTATGAACGTTTCTTAGTTTTAGCTGATGAAAAAAAAGACATTACAGATGATGACTTACTTTTTTTGATGAGCGATGGCGAAATCGAATCCTATAAAAATGGTTATAAGTTAAACTTACTTCAAGTGGTTTGCGGAGATCAGGCCAAACCAACTGCAAATATTAAATTGCAATACGAAGGTGTAGAGAAAGAAGCAAAAGCAGAGGGTAATGGTCCTGTTGATGCCACCATTAATGCAATTGTTAGCATTATTGATAAAGACATTACACTTAAAGAATTTACCATTCAGGCCATGCATGGCGGAAGCGATGATGTGAGTAAAGTAAACATGAAAGTGGATTACGAAGGAAAATCTTTTGTTGGTTTTGGTTTCAGTACAGATATTGTAAAGGCATCGGCTAATGCCTATCTGGATGCCATTAATAAGTTTTTGTAAGAAAGCGGCAAGACTAAAGCGGAAAGACCAAAGCTGAAAGCTAACGCAATTGCTTAAAAATTTTGAGGGCAGCTCCCCTCCCTATTTTCAAGGAGGGGTTTGGGTATTTTTAACTTTCTTACAATAGCTTAAGTTTTCTAAACCCGATTGGAATGGGCATGAAGCGCAGCGTAATAAAATGAAAAGCGGGGCTGCAATAACCGAAAAGTACAGAAACCTGCTTTTCAAAAAAATAAGCAAATAATTTTTGTAAAATATTTACACAGTAATAAAAGCCCCTTTAGGGGTTTGGGGTAAAAAAAATGAATGATACAATAAAAAACACTTTCGATTTTGAAAGCGCTTTTAAAACTTTAGAAGGTATTGTAAAACGTACTCCCCTTGAGTTTAATGCAGGATTATCGTTAAAATACAATGCAAATATTTATCTTAAAAGAGAAGATTTACAAATTGTACGTTCTTATAAATTGCGTGGCGCTTATAATAAAATAAGTACACTTAATATCAATGCATTAGAAAACGGTATTGTATGCGCCAGCGCGGGCAATCATGCACAGGGCGTAGCTTATTCTTGCAAAAAGTTAAACATTAAAGGCGTAATCTTTATGCCCGAAATAACCCCTAAGCAAAAAATTAAACAAGTAAATATGTTTGGTGGCGACAACATTGAAATTATTTTAGTTGGCGATACCTTTGACGATTGTTTAAAAGAAGCCTTAATTTATTGTGAAGAAAAATCATCAACATTTATTCCTCCCTTTGATGATGAAAAAATAATTGAAGGACAGGCCACTGTTGCGATGGAAATTTTTCAAGATTTACCGGAGTTAGATGCCATAATTGTACCTGTTGGTGGTGGTGGTCTAGCCTCAGGAGTTAGTGCTTACTTGCAAACGGTAAAACCTGCTGTGAAAATTTTCGGCGTCGAACCAATGGGTGCGCCCTCATTAAGCGAGGCACTTAAAAACGGGGGACCAATAACCGTTGAAAACATAGAGCGCTTTGTAGATGGTGCAGCCGTAAAAAGAATGGGTTGGATAACCTATAAATATTGTCAGGAACTGCTCAGCTCTACATACCTAATTCCTGAAGGGCAAATTTGCACAACCATCTTAAAGCTTTATAACGAAGATGCTATTGTTGTTGAACCTGCGGGTGCGTTATCTGTTGCCGCTTTAGAGCAGGTAAAAGATCAAATTGAAGGCAAAAATATAGTGTGTGTGATCAGTGGGGGTAACAACGACATCGAGCGGATGCAGGAAATTAAAGAGAAATCTTTGCTTTTCGAAGGGTTGAAACATTATTTTATCGTTCGTTTCCCACAAAGACCAGGTGCTTTAAAATTATTTGTGAATGAGGTTTTAGGTCCACAGGATGATATTACCCGTTTCGAATTTATTAAAAAGACAAATAAAGAAAATGGCCCGGCCTTAGTTGGCATAGAATTATTAAATAAAAATGATTATGCAAGCTTATTGCAACGCATGAAGGATTTTAAATTTGAGATTATTGAATTAAACCAGGATCAGACTTTATTTGAGTATTTGGTATAATGTGCCATTTAACCGCAAAGAACTCAAAGTTTTTCGCAAAGAACGCAAAGTGTTTTGATTTAAAAAATTAAACCACCTCAGAAGTGGTAAAAAAATATTATATGAATTTTAAAGATTTAACCAACAAAACATTAATTACAGACAACGACCTTGATTGGGAAGAATTAGGCGGTGGCGTTAAACGTAAAGTATTGCCATTTGATAACAACCTGATGTTGGTTAAGGTAGATTTTGAAAAAGGTGCCATTGGAACTCTTCACAATCACCCACATTTACAGTTGAGTTATGTAGCTAAAGGGAGTTTCGAAGTAACCATGGGTGATGATAAAAAAATCCTGAATGAACGTGATGTTTTCTTCGCACCAACCATGGTATTTCATGGTGTGGTTTGCCTGGAAGCAGGATTATTGGTGGATATTTTTAATCCGCACCGTGAAGATTTTTTAAAATAGTTTTTTCACACCATTTAAGGTACTTAAGTAACAAAAATCACTTAGGTACCTTAGGTATTTAAATTCTTAGTTAATCAAAAGTAAGTCTCACATTCTTGTAACCCAAGCCCTCAATTATTGGCTTTAGTACATTTGTTGCATTCGTTTTAGTTTGTGCTAAAATATTTGATTTCTTCACTTCTGCTGTAACATGTTTTTCAGCAGCTTTATATGCCTCATCTACTAATCCAGCTTCGCGGAAGAAAGCCATTTTCGTATCGTAAACTCTGGAATTTTTGTGGTCAATTTTTACATAACAAATCTCTGGCTGTGGTAAATTTACTACAGCGGTATCGGCATATATCTCAATGTTATCTCGTGTAACTTTTGTGAGATCAATACATCCTACCGCCTCGGCTTTTACAATGAGCAGCACGCTGGCTTCGGGTAAAAAATCTGTTTTATTTTTATGTTCCAGTACATCGCTAATTTGGTAGCGAACCAGCTCCAGTTTGCCAATAGCCTCAATTTTCTCTACTAAAAGCTGATGTTTACTTTCTACAGAAGTACTTATGCTGAACTTTTTAGAGATAAAAAAGTAACCAGCAACTAACAAAATAACCCATGGCAAAACCCTAAAAAATATTCTCATTGTGAAGGAATTAATTCAATTTTCTTTGTTGTGTGATATCGGATTAACAATTATTAATCCAGATTGTGTTCTTCAGCATTTTTGGCAGTTGTTTTGTATTATGCACCATACACACACAAATAAAACTAATCAACATGAAAAAACTTACTATCCTAATGCTTTGCATTGCCACACTAGGTCTGGCATCTTGCAAGAAAGACCCCGTTGTTCAGAATGGCGCGAATAACCTAACAATTATTAAATATATTCAGCCAAGTGAATGGCAATCAAGCAGTAATAGATTTACTTTATCAGCAGCTATTCTTGATAATAGAATTGATGCCCGTACATTTGAAGATGATGGAGTTTTAGTTTATATATCTAGAGGTGATAATAATGTGTATGAACAAGTACCATTTGTATATGATACAAACTCATACAGTTATGCAATAAGCCAAGGCAGAATCGATTTGGACATTCAATCATCAGATTTTCAAGAGGCAATTCCAGACAGACCTACTACAGTTACTAGAGTTAAAATAGTATTAATTGAATCATTCCAATAAATAACTCAAGCTACTAAAACGACTAATATTCAATTGAATGTTAGTCGTTTTTTTATGCTTTATTATTCCCAAATTAAAAAATTAAAGATTTAATTATACCTAAAACTCTAAAAAACGACTAATGTTTAATTGAACGTGGTCGTTTTTTTTATGTTCTCCCCTATTTAATTGGAGAGCCCTTACAGTTACACCATTCCGCTCCAAAAGCAATTCATCGTAGAAACCTTTATAATAAACATCCTTTACTTCGAAGCGTCTACTGCTCCAGTTGCTATTAATTTCTGCCCATTCCGGATAAAAAACAACATTTGCAGAAAAGGTTTTTAAACCAATTTTCTCTGCATCGCCTCTTGATAAAACAACAGCATTACCTAAAATTTGTGCAGTATAGATATGTTTTGGCTTCTGGTAAATTTCTGAAGGCTTACCCGTTTGCAGAAGCTCACCATTGCGCACAATCAAAAGCTGGTCTGCCAGAAATAAGCCATCAGCCGGATCATGAGAAACCAGGATGACAGTAACTCCGGTTTCGGCAGCAACCCGTTTAATATCTGCTCGTAACTGGTTTTTAAGCAGGGCATCAACCTGACTGAAAGGTTCATCCAATAGCAGCACTTTTGTGTCAGACACCATCGCTTTCGCAATGGCTACACGTTGTTGTTCTCCGCCACTAAGTTCTATAATCTTCTTATTTTGCAATGGAAGAATCCGTAAATGTTCCATGATGGCTAAAGTTTTCTCAGCTTTAGTTTTGAGATCGGTATTAGAAAGTTGAGAAGCAATATTATCATAAACCTTGGCATAAATATTCAATGAAAAATCCTGAGTAACCATTTTCATTTGCTTGTGCCCGGGGATAAGTTGCTCATCAGGGCCCTTTACCCGTTCATTGTTAAAGAAGATTTCTCCCTCATCAGTTTTTAATAAGCCATAAATAGATTTTAACAGGGTTGATTTTCCACTTCCGCTTTCGCCAATAATGGCCACCACATCGCCACGCTTAATTTCGAAATTAATATTTTTTATACCACCCGCCTGATCTGTCTGGTATTGCTTGGTTAAATTTTTTACGCTGATGATGGTATCGCTCACAAGGGTAAAGATAAAGCTTAAAGTAGAAAGACTAAAACTTAAAGCGAAAGAATATCACACGTGTAATTATATTAAAATTTGCACGTGTAAGTATATCCATGTATCTTTATATCAATAATTAGAAGACTATGAATACTAAGCTAACATTAACGATAGATGACTCTGTTATTAAGCAAGCGAAAGCTTATGCTGAAAAGCAAGGAAGAAGTTTATCGGCCGTTGTAGAAAACTACTTGAAAGCCGTAACTAAAAGGGAGGAGAAAGAGGTGGAAATTTCACCGATTGTAAAATCCATGATAGGCGCATTTAAGATGCCTGAAGATTTTAATTATAAAGAAGAGTTGAATAAAATGAGAGAAGAGAAATATCAAAAATACCTTGATAATGAATAAAATCTTAATTGATTCGGATATTATTTTAGACTATTTTCTTGATAGAAAACCATTTTCTGAAGATTCTACGAAAGTATTATCATTATGCGAAAATAAAGAAGTTAGTGGATTTGTCACAGGTTTAGCAATAGCCAATATTCATTATATTTTAAGAAAAGAACATAGTTCTAAATCAATTCTACAAGGAATTAAACGTTTGCTTAGTTTTTTGGATGTGCTTGTAATTAATAAAGAGACTATTCTACAAGCAATAGATTCAGATTTTACAGATTTTGAAGATGCACTTCAAAATTTTTCAGCAGAAAATAAAGGGTCGGTTGATATTATTATCACCAGGAATATAAAAGATTACAAAAAAAGTAACCTGACTATTTTAACTCCCGAAATGTTTTTAAATACACTGTAAAATAAAATCCTGTTTCGCCTAACCGAAACAGGATTTAACTTATTTGTGTGTTGCTGTATTTTTAATTAAGTCCGAAGGTTACACCAAAGCTCATGTTCTTTAAACCAGCCTGTGCAGGTGTATTAAACATATCATTGAAATAGTATTTGGTAAATAAGCCGAAGCCTCCATAACCTAATCTGAATGTACCTCCGTAGCGAACTGATTGAAAGTGATAATTATCATATTGCTTTTCCTTACCACGCTCATCGCTAATCTGTTTAACTTTTCCATTAAGCAAGAAACTTACTTCCGGACCTAAAATGAAGTAGAATCTTTTTCCTTTTTTGGATTCGTTTGTACGAAATTCAAAATTTAATGGAATATGTACATAGCTGCTAGAGAAACGATTCTTTGAGAAAGCAATATTTTCATTTACGTAAGCTAAAGTGGGTTGATTTTTTTGAATCGTGATGTTATCTCTTAAGCGAATTAATGTCCAGTCGAAACCACCTGCTACATAAACCTTAAAATTAGAGTTGAAACGGTATCCAAATTGCAAAACATCAAAAGAAAATGTACTTGTTTTACCACCTTTATAATCTAAAAATTCATTATTTGGAGATAAGTTAAAGCTTCCATTATCAATTAATCTGGAGAAACCTAAGTCCACTCTGGTAAAAGTAATTCCACCAACAAAGCGACCTTTTTTAGCAGTCTCAGTAGAATCACTTGTTTTTGAAATCAATGTACCTCCGCCAATCCTCACAGTATATTTTCCCTTTTTTTTGATTACTGTATCCTTAACCACCGTATCTTGTTGTGCAAAAGCCCTCGGAGCCATAACACCGGCAAGCCCGCTTACCAGAAGTGTTGTAAAAATTAGATGTTTCATATGTTGTGTGTTATTTTTTGAATGAATGAAGGAATGATTTATTGAATGAATGAGAAAGTGATTGAATCTCCGAAATCTTATAATACTATAATTTGGTTTATTTTCTGTTTTTCTTTCCTATTCTAAACGGACCAATGTTTACCACCGAAATAGAAGAATCATCATCATCAGTTCTGAACTGAATTAACTTATCTTTTCTTTTATCCATTTTGTTAACAATCAGGTTGACTACATCACCAACATTACGGATTCCCTTTCTGTCAGCCGAATTACTGCTTCCGATGGTCTCATCAGTAACGGCTTCGTTTACATTAGCGGCTAAAACAGTTTCTTCTTTAGTTTGGAAAATCGCCTCTTCAATTTTAGTTTTAATATCCTTTTTCGGTTCTTCCACCTTGGCAATCATCGTTTCCTGTTTTTGGATCTCTGGAGCCGTGATCATTTTTTGCTTCTCAATAGGCCTAACTGTTTCTCTTACTTCAGTTTTCACCAGCGTTGTAACTGGCTTAATGTTAATGGGTAGCGTTTTCACAGCATCCCTGACAGGTACAGCTATTGAAATTACTGAATCTGTAATTGGTCGCTCAACAGTAGCCGATTTTTCTATTTTAGGTTCTACATTATTCGCATATTGCTTTGGTTTAACCTCTTGTTGTTGATAAACCAAAACCCCGGTCGCGGCAATTAGTAAAACTGCTGCCGCAGATAACCAGTAAATCGAGATAATCCTTTTTTTCTTTGGTTCAATTTCGCTCTTTATGTTATTCCACAAATCTCTCGATGGCGTAATTTCAGCATCTTCGAAACTGTCTTTAAATAACTGATCAAAATCCTTATCCTGTATAGGTTGCATAACCAAATCCCTCCATTTTTATAATTTCTTCTTTTAATATTGCTCTTGCTCTCGAAAGCTGAGACTTACTGGCACCTTCAGAAATACCCAAAGTTTCCCCAATTTCTTTGTGAGAATAACCCTCAATCACATACATATTGAAAACCATTCTGTATCCATCAGCCAGCTTTTGTATCACTTTCATTAAATCCTGCATACCTAATGTTCCAAAATCGAATCCTGTTGAGGGTTGCTCATAAGCTTCATCTATCTCCACTACATTCAGGCTGCGTAAATTTTTGCGGTAACTTTCAATTGCTGTGTTCACCATCACTCTTCTAATCCAGCCCTCAAATGAACCATCACCTCTGTATTCTTTTATTTTTTGGAAAATTTTAATGTATCCCATTTGCAATACATCTTCAGCTTCCATTCTATCTTTGGCGTAGCGCATACAAACGGCCAACATTTTCGAAGCAGTTTGCTTATAAAGCAACTCCTGCATCTTCCGGTCGCCGGCTTTGCAGCCCTCCATCAAATCATTTATTGTATAGCTTCGCGTCAATTTCATTGTGTGTTTGTATATAGAAGATGGCAGAATACAAACAATGGTTGCATGGAGGGAGAAAGAAAGTTAAATAAAGTTAAAATCAACATTAAATGTGCTGATTATCAGAGAGATAAAATGTTATAAATTTTGAAGAAAGATATAGATTTTTTATTTGAAAATGAACATTCAGCATTTCATCGGGAGCAGCAGTCCCGCTATCCGCTTCAAAGCTTCGGTTCGTTCCTCACCTTCGTGTTTTCGCTGCTATCGGGTTTAGAAACCAGGGGCAATGCTTAAAAATAATAAACCCCGCAGGCTTTAGAAACCTACGGGGTTTGAAATCTTATAAGGCTAATGACCCTCTACCTTTCTGCTTTCTTTACCTTAAACAATTTAAAATCCTGTTTATAGGTTAAGAAAAAGGAGTGGTTAAACTGGAGTTGTTTATCAGTATGATCTAAATCAACGTGGGGTTCAAAACGCACATCCAGGTATAGATGTGGAATCAATTCTTTTTGGTAGGCATAACGTAGCGAAACAATATTTCTACTGCTTTGCTTTAAGCCATTGGTATATAAGTTGCTCGAAACCGACTCATACAAAGGCATTCCCTTAATTGAAATAAAGTTGTTTCCTTTCCAGTAAGAGGCTACCAAACTTCCCCATTTACTTTCTACACCAGCATTGAGCCACAATCCGAAACCACCTTCATATGCTCTTCTCTTTGTAGGCGAAAAATCTTTGTACACGGCGATGTAATTATCGGTGTAAACTTGTTTAATATTAGTGTTGATTTCTTTATGTAGTTTCAGTCCGGTAGCACCATTAAATACGGTACTAATTGGAATTTCTTTTAAGACATCGATTTGTCCACCTTGATGGAATGCCAAAAACTGTGCAGGAATGCTCAGTTTCCAGTTATCGGTTTTCAGTAGAAAAGTTTCAGTTGATAAGCCTCCGATGATTTCCTCTTTTGCTGCCTCGCCCGAGTAAATCATTTTCTGCCAGGTAATCCAGGCATCTAAAGTAAATTTTTTGCGTTCAACTAATAACTGCGTTCCATATTCTATTGGTGTAGTGATTGTTCTTTCGAAATTGTAAAGTGGCTCGATATATTTATGCTGAATACCACCTTCTAAACTCCCGAAAATTAAGGTTAAATTTCTTTTATGATATTTCAAACTGAATAATGGTTTCGCATCAGTTATCCCGTTACGTCCGAAATCTTTTCGGATAAATGCACCAGCAGTAATCGCTAAATTCGGATGTGCATAATACACAATTTGTGGCTGCAACTGTGTGCCATACAAGGTATAACCATCATGAAAATCATTGGTGTACTCGTAGTTACGAACGTAGTTAAGATTGTAGAAATTGAAATGCACTTCGTTCGTCAAACTACTATCAGGACGGATTCTATTTTCAAATGCCGATTGATTAAACTGCGCCGAAGCAAAATATGAAGTAAATAAAAAGCCAATGAGGAGTAAGGTTTTTTTCGAACCTGTAATTGTAAACATGTGTTTGGGTTTATTTGCCTAAATTTAGGATAGTTTTTCGTAAAGTGTAAAGTAGGAAGTATCAAGAATCAAGAATTGAATGCAAGTTTACGAAAAGCAAACAAAGAGCTTAATTGGGCTTTTGCTTTCAGCTTTATTATTTGGCCTTTCAGCCTTTAGGTTTATTTCTTTAAACGATAATTTTTGTACAGCTTAACCGCAATCATAATAGCCATCGCCACGCCCATAATGCCAATCAAACCATAAATCCAATTGATGGCACTTTTAAGAATTACTACAAAAACAATTGCAATCATAAAAATGGTTGCCAATTCCCGCCACAAGCGTAACTGAAAACTGGTCATTTTAAATTGATTGTTTTTAAGCTGTTTAACTATATTCTGGCAGACAAAATGATAAATGATTAGACCGATTACAAAACCAAGTTTAACATGCATCCAATCCATTAGCAAAAGCATAGGATGCAGTATAAGCATTGATGAACCTGCTACTACCGAGATAACCATTGCCGGAGCACAAATAATTTTCCATAAAGTGGCCTCCATCTTAATAAACTGTTTTACGAGGATACTTTTCTCTGGTTCAACTTTATCGTTCGCTTCGGTATGATAAATAAACAGACTTAAAATATAAAACAAACCAGCCATCCAGCTAATTACAAACACGATGTGTACCGCAAGAAAGTAGGAATAATATGGCTGTAGGGTTTCTATCATTATAAATAAAAGTGCTTATCTAAAGAAATGGTTGAGATGAATGATGAACAGTGAGAATTTCTACGGTATCAATTTTCCTATCAAAATAATATATAATTCGGAAATTTCCTTCTATAAGCTCACGAATGGATTCGTTGTCTCTTTCAGGACAATCCTGCCTAATTCCGGCATGCCCTTTAAAATTTTAGGCTTATCAAAAAGCTTTTTAATAAGTGCTGATGCAAAATTATTAGAATATTGGCTATGAAAATTAGCAATATTATTTAAATCATCAATGGCTATTTCTGTCCAGACTACTTTAGCCATCTTTCAAGCTTTTTCTCAGCTTCTTCCTCTGAATAAACTCTACCTTCCTCAACCTGATTTAATCCCACATCAATTTTTTGAAGTAATAAGATTCTTTCAATTAATTCATCCGCAGAAAATTCATCGGGCATCTCTTTCAAAGTATCTATAATTTCTGTCTTTTTCATCAAAAAATCTATAAATTAATATGAACCTATAATATCTAAATATAACAATTTATACTCGCCGTTCAAAGTCCAATTTAGGAGATTTAGGTGCTTAATACCTAAACTCCCTTACCACTTCAATCGCATACTTCACGTTATCAAAAGGAATATCTGGCATAATACCATGACCTAAGTTGAAAATAAATCCTTCTGTACCACGCATGCGTTCGAACAATTTATGAATTTGTGCTTTAATCACAGATTTATCGGCGTATAAAATATGTGGATCTAAATTCCCCTGTACAGCAATACCTGCCGGCAAGGCATTTTTTATGTTTAATAAATCAGCATTCCAGTCCACCGAAATTACATCAGGCTTTGCCTCAGCCATAATTGGTGCAAAAACAGAACTTCCTTTACAAAAAGAGATAACCGGAATATCTTTTCTATTTAAGTTTGAAATAATTTCCTGAATATAACGGTGAGAGAATTCCTGATAATCATTCCAGGATAAGGCTAGCGCCCAACTGTCAAAAATTTGAACTGCGTTAACACCCGCCGTAATTTGAAGATTCAAATAATCAGTTGTTACTTTAGCAATTTTAGCTAAGAGTTTGTGTGCTAACTCTGGCTGATTGTGTATAAAAAGCTTTGTTAATTTAAAATCTTTAGAAGAACCTCCTTCGATTAGGTAACTCATTACTGTAAAAGGTGCACCTGCGAAACCAATTAAAGGAATATTTCCGTCTAAACGCTGTTGAATCACCTTAATTGCATCGGCAACATATTGCAATTCATCTAAACAATCTACATTGAGGTTTTCAATATCTTGTGCATTCCGAACCGGGTTTGCAAACTTCGGACCAACGCCTTGAGTGAAACTTAAATCGCCACCCATAGCCTCGCCGGTTACTAATATATCACAGAATAAAATTGCTGCATCAATATTCAATAGATCAACAGGCAACATGGTCACATCAGCCGCAATTTCAGGAGTTTTACACATCTCTAAAAAAGAGTATTTGTTTTTAATCTCCCAATACTGTGGCATAAAACGACCAGCCTGGCGCATCATCCATACTGGTGGACGTTCTGTTTGCTTTGAGAATGCGGCGTCTAAAAATAAGTTATTCTTCATGATTTGTAATTGATCTTCCGTTAATTGTCATGCTGATTTTTTTCAGCATCCTCCTTTTTGGTTAGATCCTGAATTGTATTCAGGATGACGTATGGATAAAAAAAATTAATGGTGCAAAGCTATAAATAAATAAAAAAACGAAGCACCTTTTTATTCCTAAACCGGTCTTCGTTATTCAAAATGACAATATTAATATTATAATTTACTTATTTCCTTTTCTATCTTGACAATAATCTCCTTTGAACGGGATGATTCTGCAAGTTCTTTAGCCAATTTTGTATAAGCCTCTACTTTCTCTTTATCTTTTTTCCTTAAAGCAAGATTTGCCAGGTGAATTAAAACATAACCTTTTTGGTTTTTGCCTCCAACAGGAAAACGACTCGCCAACTGGAAATGATATTCAGCTTTATCAAAATCTTCTTCTTTCAAGGCCATATTGCCTTGCATAAATTCGTAGTATCCTCTACGGTTTTTCGAAAGCCGTTCTGAATTTGGAACTTCTGCTAACATTAGCTTTGCTTTAACAAAGTCGTTATTTTTAAAATATTTGGAGGCCATTAAGACCGAACTATGCCTAAAGTGACTCCAAATGATAAAGATAAACAGGAAGCCTGCTACTGCTGCCAATTCGTATTGAATGTAATAAACACAAACCAATGCCGCCAGCAAAAAAACGGCCATCAGCACGTACCTGCCAAAACTGTTATACATTAATGAATATCAGTGAATTTATAGCCTACACCACGAATAGAATGGAAATAAACAGGATTCTTTTGATCTGGTTCGAAATATTTACGGAACGTTAAAATAAAATTATCAATCGTTCTTGTTGATGGATAAACATCGTAATTCCATACGGTTTCCAAAATCTGCTCACGAGATACCGCATCATTTTTACGCTCAATTAAAAGCTTCAACAACATCGTTTCTTTCTTCGTAAGCGGCGTAATGGTACCATCATCGTGTTTCAATTCGAAAGAGTTGAAATAGATTGTTTTATCTCCGATTTTATAAGAATTTAATTCTTTTAAATCGTCAGATTTAAGGCTACGTTTAACTAAGATCCCAACACGAAGAATTAATTCTTCTAAATTAAATGGTTTAACTAAATAGTCATCAGCACCTTTCTTTAATCCTAAAACACGATCTTCTGATGTATTTTTAGCGGTTAAAAACATAATTGGCACTTCAGCATTTTCTAAACGAATGGTTTCACAAACCTGGAAACCGTCCATTTCTGGAAGCATTACATCTAAGATGATAAGATTAAAGCGTTCTTCTTTAAAAATTTTAAGCGCGGTTTTGCCATCTTTAACGGCGTGAACTTTATAACCCTCAAGTTCGAGGTTTAATTTGATAGCATCTAACAAGTGATCCTCGTCTTCTACCAATAGAATTCTTAATTTTTGTGACATAATTGAGATTAACTAAATGTTACTTCAAAAATACTTCCTCGAGGCAAATTGTCTTTTACTGTAATATCTGCATCATGGTATTGTAAAACCTCTTTCACAATAAACAAGCCTAAACCCGTTCCCTTCGCTTTTCTGACATTCTCATTACCAACGCGGTAGAACTTATCAAATATCAACATTTTTTCGGCATCTGAAATACCGGGACCTTTATCAATAACACTCAATCTTAAATGCCCTTCCTCCTTATCTAAAACCACATTTATCTCATCACATGGACTCGAATATTTTACTGCATTTTCTATCAAATTCGTCACTACTGACGATAAGGCAAACTTGTCACCCATTATCTGCAAATTTGGCTGAATTTGAGCATTAATTAATTGTTCATTGCCACAGGAGTGAACCTGCAACCGATCGGTAATTTTATAAACCAATTCCGAAAAATTAAATTCCTCCTTCGGAAAGGTGTAAGAACGATTTTCAATCTTTGTGGCCAATAACATGTTTTCTACCAAATCGTCCAACCGCTCAATATCTTTTAGCGAATTATTCAATAAAGAAACCTGCCGGGCTTTATCTAAATCTCTTTTAACAATAGTTTGAATGGAAAGTTTTATTGCTGCCAGTGGCGATTTCAATTCATGCGTAATCGACATCAGAAAATTTTGCTGTTGTTCTCTTAGTTTATCTTCACGTTTTAAAGATTGATGCAAGAAATAACCTCCAATACAGAGCAGGAATAAAAACACGGAACCTTCGCCCATGATCATTGTCATGCGGCTCGGCTGCAACCTCACCACCAAAGTCCCCCAGGAAATGAGCTGAATAAGGGCATAGAGTAGCAATGCGTAAAATATAATTATTGATTTCTTCATCTATTGATTTTTCCTTCGGGTTGATTGCACAGATTGTTTGATTACTCAGATTTATTTAACGCTGTTCTTTTTTCGAGGCATGAAGCAATGACAACTTCCAATACAAAACTCTCCGTTCTCTGTGAAATCTCCGTGCCCTATGTAGTAAAACTTTTATTTCTTAAATACTAAATCCAAAGCCTCAAATATAGCACGTTTGGCTTTCTCCAACTCTATCTTAGTATGAGCTGCAGAAACAAAACCAACTTCATATCCCGATGGACCTAAATAAATACCTCTATTTAACAACTCACGGTGCATCACTTTGAATTTTTCCATGCTACTCGCGTCAATATCATCAGCAGATTGAATTTTATCCTTATCTGTAAAAGCGAACCAAAAGATAGAACCCACCGTGAACACTTTAAATTTATAATTTCTAGCCGTTGCAAAACGTTGAATACTTTCTACAAAACCTTGTGTTTTAGCATTTAAATCTTTGTAGAAACTTGATTTATTTAGTTCAGTAAGCGTAGCAATACCCGCAGCCATGGCTACCGGATTGCCAGATAAAGTACCTGCCTGGTAAACGCCTCCATCAGGGGAGATGTGCGCCATAATCTCTGATGATGAACCATACATTCCTACCGGCAAACCACCACCAATGATTTTTCCATAGGTTACAATGTCAGGTGTAATACCATAATAAGCAGCAGCACCTTCAAAACCTACACGGAAACCAGTAATTACTTCATCAAAAATCAATAAAGAGCTATTTTCCGTACAAATTTTACGCAAAAATTTAACGTATTCCTCATCCTGAATAATTAATCCGTTATTGGCTGGAATGCCTTCAATAATTACTGCCGCAACCTGATCTTTGAATTGTTCAAAGGCTTGTTCAATTGCATTGGTATCATTTAAAGGAATTACAATGGTTTCTTCCGCAAAAGATTTCGGAACGCCAGCAGAAGAAGTTTCGCCAAAAGTAACTAAACCAGAACCTGCCTTAACTAAAAGGGAATCGCTGTGACCGTGATAGCAACCTTCGAATTTAATGATTTTATCTCTGCCGGTGAAACCTCTTGCCAAGCGAATGGCTGACATTACGGCTTCAGTACCTGAGCTTGTAAAACGAATTTTTTCTACAAAGCGATTGTTTTTAATAATCAGTTCTGCTAATTCATTTTCTAAAGCTGTAGGTGCGCCAAAACTCATTCCGTTTTGCATTACTTCGGTAACTTTCTCACGAATTTTATGATTGTTATGCCCTAAGATTAATGGACCCCAGCTTCCGCAGAAATCAATAAACTGGTTTCCATCAGCATCCCAGATATAGCAACCATCTCCTTTTTCTATAAAAAGTGGCGTACCATAAACCGATTTAAATGCTCTAACTGGTGAATTTACACCGCCTGGGAAGTATGTTTTTGATTTCTCATACAGCTCGGCAGATTTTACTCTAGAAATATCAGGTTTACTTCCAGTATTAACCGGAATATCGGCCTCGTTACCAGAAAACATTTTCTTTAATGAATCTAACATTTTATTAAGCTAAAAGCTGAAAGACTAAAGCTGAAAGGTAAAACTAGCGCCATAATAGTGCTTTGGTCTTTTTGCTTTAAGCTTTCAGCTTATTTACATCCAATTGTTATTTAAAATATCTTTAATATGATAGGTGGTGATGATACTTGCTCCTGCTCGCGCGAAGGCATGCATCGTTTCCATTACTACTTTTTGTTCGTCAATCCAACCACGTTCTGCAGCGGCCTTAACCATAGAGTATTCGCCAGAAACATTATAAACAGCAATTGGTAAATTGATATCTTGCTTTAAACGTTGAATAATATCCAGATAGGCCAATCCAGGTTTCACCATTAAAACATCTGCTCCCTCTTGCTCATCTAACTGTGCTTCACGTAATGCCTCCAAAGGATTTCTAAAATCCATTTGGTAAGCCTTTCTATCGCCTTTACTTGGCGCACAATCGGCAGCCTCTCTAAAAGGACCATAATAGGCCGAAGCAAATTTTGTAGCATGACTCATAATGGCAGCATTTTCAAAACCATGCTGATCTAATAGATTACGCATCGTTTCAATTCTGCCATCCATCATATCTGACGGCGCAAACATATCTGCACCAGCTTGTGCATGAGTTAATGCCATTTTAGCAATTACCTGGGCTGTTTTATCATTTTGAACATAGTCGTTCTCCATAATACCGCAATGACCATGAGTGGTATAAGAACACACACAAACATCCGTAATGACATATAAATCTTCGCCGAATTGCTTTTTTAACTCACGAACTGCAGTTGGTACTAAAGAATGATCATGATAGGCGGATTTTGCATCAGCAGATTTTTCATCGCCCACACCAAAAAGCATAATTTTATTTAATCCTTTTTTCAATCCCGCTTCCACATCGCTAACCAATGTATCAACCGAATAATGGTTTACACCTGGCATAGCATCAATTGCATGCGTAACATTCGTTCCTGGTACTACAAAATAGGGATATACAAACATATCTTTCGATAGTCGGGTTTCGGCTACCATCTCTCTCACCAACGGGTTCTTTCTCAATCTTCTCGGACGATGTAACATATTATTAGTATCAAGTATTTAGTATCAAGTATCAAGACTTGAATGTTATTTTTCCTTCAGGATGACTTTATAATCAAGTATTTAGTATCAAGCATCAAGCATCAAGACTTGAATATCGTTTTTCCTTCAGGATGATTTTAAAATCAAGTATTTAGTATCAAGCATCAAGACTTGAATATCGTTTTCCTTCAGGATGATTTTAAAATCAAGTATTTAGTATCAAGCATCAAGACTTGACCATTATTTCCCTTTAGAATGATTCACCGAGGTATTTGCTTTTCGCTTTAGTCTTTCGGCTTCCAAACTTCTGACCTCCGTCTTCGGACTTACGAGCTCTTACCTTATCTCTATTCCAAAAACTGCTTCAGTCAAGCCGATTTCATCAGGCGAATAAGGCAAAGCATACGTTACCCCCATTTCATCAAACTTTTTACCCGTAGAATTACCGATAGCAATCACCTGCTGACCAGGCTCTAACAGATTATCAGCAAAATATGCATCAACATTGGATGGACTGGTAAAAATCAGAACATCAGCGTAGCTTTGATCGATATTTTCTTCAATTACCGTCTCGTAAATTGGCAAATCGATAATCTTAGCATCGGCTGGCAAAGATTTTTGAATGGATTGCAAGGAGTCTTGTGCCCTGGGAAACAAAATATTCTTTCCAGAAACCAGTTTTGCAAAATCTTCTGCAACTTCCGTGATATCGCCACTTTCGCCAACGAAATCAGCAAAATGGCCAAATTTACGCAATGCATCTTCCGAGCCCCTACCTACCACACCAAACTGTGTTTTTTTAGGCAACAATGGTTTAAGATTGAAGAAATATTCAACGCTGTTACGGCTACTAAAGAAAACCCAGTCTATATTTTTTAAGATAAACTGATCTAAAACCGTTACAATAGGGAATGTACGAATTAAAGAACGTCCTTCAATTTCGATATCCTTACTTTCTAAAGCTTTTCGGAAATAGCTATGTTCGCCAATTTCGCGGGAGATGAAAACCTTTGCAGGTTTCTTTCTTTCCTTGCTAAATTTGGCAATAATTTTTTCTGCTAAACCTTCAGCAGTTTCCGATCGTAGAAATAAACGCTCTGGAAAATCATCTGCAGTTTCTGCTTTTGAGGTCCACACCTCGAAAGCACCATCTTCTTTTTTGCAGTAACAACCTAAAGGCATGTGGCAACCACCTTCGAAAAGATTTAAAACTTTACGTTCTACGCCAACCTGTTCGGCCGTTTCAGGATCATGAAGTTTCTGAAGGGCATCAAAAAGTTCGCGATCGCTTTCTCTGATCTGAATGGCTAAAGCGCCTTGAGCAGGCGCAGGAACAAATTCTGTCGGCGCTAATTCTTCTACATGAAACTCACTAACATCTAAGCCTAAACGTTTAATGCCTGCTTTCGCCAACATAATGGCATCGTAGCTTTCATCTCTGAGTTTTTGAATACGTGTTGGCACGTTTCCGCGTAAATCTTCTATTTCCAGATCAGAACGCAAGCCCAATAACTGCGCTTTCCTCCGGTTTGATGAAGTACCCACCATTGCTCCTTTTTTCAAAGATAGCTTCTGTGATACATCAACGCAATCCTTTAAAATCAGTAAATATTCTGTAGCCTCTTCGCGGGGCGGAATGGCAGCAATGGTTAAGCCTGCAGGATGATTTGTTGGTAAATCTTTTAGGCAATGTACTGCCAAATCAATTGTACCAGCTAAAAGTTCTTCTTCCAATTCTTTGGTAAAAAAACCTTTTCCTTCCAGTTTATCCAATCTCAAATTCAGGATTTTATCGCCCTGCGTTTTGATGATTTTTATTTCTGCCTCAATTCCGATTTCGGCCAACTCATTTTGAATATGGTTAGCCTGCCATAAAGCTAGTTCGCTACCGCGTGTTCCGATGGTTAATTTCTTCACTATAAACATTTAATGAACTGCAAATTTAAGGTAAATTTGCTTTATACCATGATTTGTTTAAAAATGAGACAGTGAGGTTACAGAGATGGGAGATTGATATGAAAGTTGCGTAATAGCAGTGCTTGCTACGCATTGAAAATTCACCAAAAACAAGCTTTAATACGCTTTGCGGTTAAACCGAGGAGTTGATCCGAATCGAATTATGATTGTTTAACCAGAATTTCTTTTGCCATTACCATTGGAACACTGATGCATTTTTTCTCCATGTAATTCATCACCCGTTCCAATACTTCACGAGATGCTTCATCCATTTGACTAATTTCATCAGCAAACACACCATTTAAGGCTGTATTTTTAATTTCTTTAATTTTACGTGGCACATCCTGCATGGCTAACTCGATGCGACGTTGTTTCAGCACCGTTAAGAACTCGGTGATATTAGCACTGATAATATCTTCGGCATGAACCAACTCATTGTAACGCTCTTGAATATTTTTGCGGGCAACCTCTTTTAAAGATTCTACCTCAATATAATAAACCGGGTTATTATGAATCACTGCAGGAGCCACATCATTTGGAATTGCAAGATCCACAATCACCTTTTTTGTTTTATCCTCATTAAGCAGCTTAGCATAAAGTGCTTCGGTAATAATTGGCTCGGTAGAACCCGTACAAGTAATGATTACGTCAAAACCTTCGGTAAAATTTTCGAGTGCAGCTAAAGGATATGCTTTCCCGTTAAGTTCTTCTGCAAGCGATTCCGCTTTAGAAAGCGTACGATTAAATACAGAAAAATTCGAAAACTGATGCTTATTAAGATATTTAGCAATATTTAGATTGGTTTCTCCAGCACCAATGATTAGCACGCGTGGATTAGGAGATACATTTAATTCCTTTAGCTTGCGGTAAGCCAATGAAACTACTGAAACTGGATTTTTAGAAATATTGGTATGGGTATAAACCTCTTTCGCAGTTTTTACCACCTGATCCATAATCATTCGCATGTAATCGCCTGTAAAACCTGCATCGCGACAGTTTTCATAAGCTTTACGAATTTGAGGAAGAATTTCTTTTTCTCCAACTACCAAACTTTCTAAAGAGCAAGATGTTCTTAATAGGTGATTAAAGGCTTCTTCGTTTTCATAAACAGTAACATTATCAAGAAAACGCTCCATAAATTCAGGAGGAAGGCCCATATCTAAAACCGTGAGAAATCTGGTTACAAATTCTTTATCGGTTTTCTCTTTAGTAAGAAAAACAAACTCTACCCGGTTACAGGTACCGATATAGAAAATTTCGCTAACGGGAAGTTCATTTTGAATATTCTTCAATCTACCATCTAAACTCTGATCACAAATAACTAATTTCCCTAAAGATTTCAGGTCGATGTGATGATGCGTGAATGCTATTACTTTTAAATATTCCAAGTTGTTCCGTTGTTAACTACTGTCGGGATACAAAAGTAGCACGGTTGCCTGATGTCATCGTCATTCATCTGTAATTTACATCAATTTAGAACGGTTTTAAATAAATGCAAAACACTGACAATTCTTCTCGGATTTTTAAATTCTTTTTGTGGATTTATGCCCTATTTTATATCCTGGCGGGGATAAATCATTTTAGATCAACCGAAGGTTATTATGCAATAATGCCAAACTGGATACCTACACATCAGTTTTTAATTCATTTATCTGGCATCTTAGAAATTACTTTCGGAGTGATGTTGCTCTTCAATCGAACCAGAAAAGTAGCAGGATGGCTAATTATTTTAATGCTTTTGGCCTTTATGCCTGCCCATATTTATATGATCCAAAAAGCACCATTCCTGCTTGGAAAAATTGAAATAACGCCATTAATCGCATGGATTAGAATCCCCTTTCAGGTATTTTTTATCTGGTGGGCCTGGATTTACACTAGAAAAAATGATTAAAGCAGAAAGCAGCTACAAAGTGAAGCAGCATGCAAATGCTTTTCTTCAAATCACAACAAAATCTGGTTAAGCTGGTTTATTATTTATACCAATACCTTAAAAAGATGATTATACAGAATGAATTTAGCCTTACTGGCGCTGACGGAAAATTAATTATTGGCGACATTACTTTCGAAGATAAAAATCCAAATACGCCAATTATACTATTTGTTCACGGCTTTAAAGGATTTAAAGATTGGGGGGCACATAATTTTGTTGCCCGTTATTTCGCAGCGAATAATTACCGTTATATCAAGTTCAATTTATCACATAACGGTGTGACTGCCGAGAACCCAAAAGATGTAACTGATTTGGAAGCATTCGCTAGCAATACGGTTTCTAAAGAACTTTTCGATATCAACGCCGTACTCGATTTTATCGAAAAAGCTTATGGAAAAGAAACCGGGGTCAACTTAATTGGACACAGTCGTGGTGGTGGTTTAGCTATTATTGAAGCTGCAAATGATTTAAGAATTAAGAAACTAATTACTTGGAGTGCAATCTCCAGCTTTGATAGCCTTTGGAAAAAAGAGCAAGAGGCGGAATGGAAAAAATCTGGAAAAATCTATGTAACCAATGCCAGGACAAAAGAGCAAATGCCATTAAACGTAACACTGCTGGAAGATTTAGAAGAAAATGCTGAAACATTAAATATCGTTGAGGCGGCAAAACGCATTAACATTCCATGGCTTATTGTTCATGGCGATGATGATGTAAATGTACCTTTCGAACATGCACAGCAATTAGCAGATGCCAATCCAAATAGTAGAATCATAAAAATTGAAGGTGCAAACCACGTTTATGGAGCAAGCCACCCTTATGAAAATGAAACGTTACCCCCACTTTTATTTAAAGTTTGCGAGAAATGTTTAACTTTTTTGGGAGAGTAGAATAACTAAGAGGGGCTTAATCATCCCCTCTTCTTACGAAACCCCGCATATCACTTCCACTCGGACTTTGAAAAATTTCTAAATCGAAGTATGGTACCGTAGCCAACAGGTGATCAAAAATATCAGCAGCTACTTCTTCAAATTTCTTTAACCCTTTTTCTTTCGAAAACACATAAATTTCGATGGGCAAACCATTCTCAGTAGCCTGTAACTGGCGAACCATAAAAGTTAAATCGGTATTTATAGATGGATTACTTTCTAAATATTTTTCAGCATAAACTCTGAAAGTGCCAATGTTGGTCATATGGCGACCATTAACGAGATTATTAGGATTTACCGTATTTTCTGCGTTAAACTGCTCGATTTGCAATTGCGTTTCTTTTAAATAATCTTTTAAGAAATCGATGCTTTGCAAGCGGCCAATTAATTCTTCATCACAAAATTTAATACTTGATATTTTTATATTGATGTGGCGTTTAATCCTCCGTCCTTCACTTTCTTCCATAGCCCGCCAGTTTTTAAATGACTCACTTACAATGGCATAACTCGGCACAATAGTTACGGTTTTATCCCAATTTCTTACCTTAATTGTTGTTAAGTTGATCTCCGTTACTTCGCCATCAGCACCATATTTTTCTACTGTGATCCAGTCGCCAACACGAACCAGATCGATGGCACTCATTTGTACAGAGGCCACAAAACCTAAAATAGGATCACGGAAAACTAAAATGAAAACAGCAGTTACCGCTCCAAAACCTCCAAAAATATAGAGGAGCGATTGGTTAAGGATGATGGATAAAATCAATACAAAACCGAAAATGTAGATAATGATTTTGGCTACCTGCTTGTAACTTCTAATGGGTTTATCAGCATACTTGCGCGACGATTCCATAATGGAAACAAGTGCATTTAAAAATGCATTAATGGCAAATAAAGTAGCCAGTACGACATAGATTTTCGAAAAAATCAGCGCGTAGAAAAACCAGTTTTTAAAATCTATAAAAACATAAGGAACCGCATTGTATATAATGTAGGCACCAAATATTAAAGCGAAAGCCCTGAAAACCCGAAATTCATATAATGCTTGCTGCCAGTCTGATTTTGTTTTTGCACTTTTTACCACACCAATAAAAACTTGCCGGGTTACAAAAATTGTGATGAACAAAAACAACGTAACACTTACTGATCCGATGAGGAAATAGCTGTAAATTAATGCACCACCGGTTAATCCCTGTTCGATTAAGAGTTTTCTTAATTCATTAAAAATGGATTCAAACTCCAATAGATTCATGAGCAATATTTAGGTTTTATTAGTAGATGATGGCACTAAACTTTCTCTACCCAATTGCCATCATTTTTAATGATATCAATAAGTTCATCTAAAGCAAAGGCAGTAGTCACGTTTTTCTTCACTACTTCCTGGCCGCGATAGAGTGTAATTTTATCCGGACCAGTACCTACATAACCATAATCGGCATCGGCCATTTCTCCAGGACCGTTAACAATACAACCCATGATACCAATTTTAAGTCCTTTCAAATGATCGGTACGGGAACGGATTAACTGAGTTGTTTCTTGTAAATCAAAAAGTGTTCTGCCGCAACTTGGACAAGAGATATATTCGGTTTTACTGATGCGTGTACGTGTAGCCTGTAAAATCCCAAAACTGGTTGCATTAATTAAAGCTAAGTTTTGCCCTTGAGCATCAATCCAGATTCCATCACCAAAACCATCGGTAAATAATGCGCCTAAATCGGTAGCCGCGTAAAGCATTAGAGTGTCTGCATCTAAATCCTGATAAGTTCTTTTAATGATTACCGGGATCTGGATGTTCTTTTCCTGCAAAGCAACAAAGAAAGCTCGCTGTTCAGCCATTCCATGATTTGCAGATGTATTTAAAATTAATACGACAGACTTTTCTAATTGCCGGACGGCTTCTATATCAACTAGCTTCGCATCAATTTCTACAAAATTTAAGAATTCGTCTTTAACCTCAGCTTTGCTAAATCCATCTAAAGAAAAAAGTGGGTGACAATTGTGTTTATCACGAAGATTTAGCCATGTATTATAGTTATAAACCTGCTTTAAATTCCCTGGGAAAGAAAAAGATGGCAAGTTATCGCCTAAAAAAGCTAAATCACATGCTTGATCTGCCAGGTTATACTTATCTAATCCGGCACTGTAATTATATCCAACAGCATTTAAGAAATAAGGATCTTTTAGATTTTGTTTGGAAACATCAATCATTACAACCGGGTGATGGTGATCACCAATATGCTGAACAGGTTCTGTTATTCTTCGAGAATAGGAATATGGGCTGTAAGTTTTGATGGAAGATGTAGAATGGAAAACGGGAAATGTAATTTCAGCTCCCTGACCTCCGACCTCCGACTTCTGACTTCTTAAAACATATCTGTCTGCTAATGCTTTCGCCACAGGCGCTTCAAACTCCGGATCTTCAGTTAATGAAACCCGAATAGTGTCGCCTAAACCATCTTCCAGCAAAGTTCCGATTCCGACCGCTGATTTAATCCGGCCGTCTTCTCCATCTCCAGCTTCGGTTACGCCAAGGTGTAAAGGATAATTCATTCCCTCCTTTACCATGGTTTCAACCAGCAAACGATAGGCCTGAACCATTACCTGGGTATTGCTGGCCTTCATCGAGATGACCAGGTTATAATAATTCTCTGCCTCGCACATGCGGATAAATTCCATTGCCGATTCTACCATCCCACGTGGTGTATCACCATAATGGCTCATAATCCGATCGGACAGGGAACCATGATTGGTTCCTATGCGCATGGCTGTACCGTATTCTTTGCAGATTTTTATGAGTGGGATAAATTTTTTATTGATTCTTTCTAACTCAGCGGTATAAGCGTCTTGAGTATATTCCAGGTTTTCGAATTTCTTTTTATCTGCATAATTTCCTGGATTTACCCGAACCTTTTCCACGATTCTGGCAGCCATTTCAGCTGCATTGGGCGTAAAGTGAATATCAGCAATCAACGGCACATCGTATCCGCGAAAACGTAATTCCTTTTTAATATTGGCTAAATTTTCAGCTTCTTTGATACTGGGTGCCGTAATCCGAACATATTCACAGCCGGATTCTACCATGCGAATGGTTTGTTCAACCGTTCCAATGGTATCCATGGTATCGGTTGTTGTCATCGATTGGATACGAATGGGATTATGACCGCCCAAAGCAATATCTCCGATCTTAACTTCGCGGGTTAAAAACCTGGAATACTGCGTTAAACTGTTGCAATATCCTCCACCTAACTCATGCTTTACCGATAAATTTTCCATGCGACTGCAAAGATAAGCTAAATGTTTAATTGTTAAATCGATGGATTGTTAAAATGTTGGAGATAGTAAAAATCTAATTTTGATATAAATTACAAGCATTTTTTGTTTATTTTGCTATTAATTTATAGCAATTTTTACTATTTTTGCTTCTAAATACTATCAAAATGGAAAACCTCAGGCTTAAATCTAATTTAATCGTACAGCAACAAACAATGGATATTGTGAGGCCATTATCAAAAACGATAGACTGGAGTGATAGACTTATTAGCATTTTGGGCGCCAGAGGGACTGGCAAGACTACCTTGATTTTACAGCACATTAAAGCTAATTATGGTTTAAGTGATGAAGCGTTATATGTTTCTATGGATGATATTTATTTCTCCAATAACAAATTATCAAACTTTGCACAAGAATTTAGACAAAATGGAGGAAAAATATTATTTATTGATGAAGTACACAAATACCCGGATTGGGCAAAAGAAATAAAAAATATATACGATTTTTATAAAGACTTAAAAATCGTATTTACAGGTTCATCTATTATCGATATCTCCAGACAAAAAACAGATTTAAGCCGTAGGGCAGTACAATACGAATTAACAGGATTATCTTACAGAGAATTTTTAAGTTTTAGTAATATTATAAATCTTGATGCTATTTCATTAGAGGATTTGCTTCAAAATCATATTCAAATTGCACATGATTTAATTTCAAAATTTAAGCCGTTACAATACTTTAATGAATACTTAAAACATGGTTACTATCCGTTTTTTGTAGAAAATATCAATACTTATCACCTACGTTTAGAAAAGGTAGTAAGATTAATTATAGAAGAAGATTTGCAGTTTATAGCAGGCTTTAACCCGCATCATTCCCGAAAAATCTATCAATTACTTTATATTTTATCTACTAACGTTCCTTTTAAACCTAATATTAGCAATTTAAGCGAAAAAACAGGAATTAGCCGAAATACGATTGTAGATTATTTGTATTACTTACATAATGCAAAGTTAATAAACTCGCTTTCGGCAGCTGGTAAAAGCATTAGCACTTTACAAAAGCCAGATAAAATTTTTTTAGAGAATACAAATCTATCATTTGCATTAAGTCCGAATAATACAGAGAAAGGCTCATTACGGGAAGCTTTTTTCATGAATCAAGTTATAAATGCCGGGCATGATATTAATTTACCGCTAAAAGGCGATTTTTACGTTAATGACAAATTCACTTTTGAAATTGGAGGTAAAGGAAAATCAACTAAACAATTAACTGGTATTGAAAATGCTTTTTTTGCCGTTGATGATATGGAGGCAGGAATAGGTAATAAAATTCCTTTGTGGATGTTTGGTTTGCTTTATTAATTTTATAATAGTTTTAAAATAAATAGTTAAAACGGAAATAATATTATTGAAGCTGGGATGTTAGCTTTTACCATTCAATCTATCTTAAATTGTAGAAACATATCCAGTCTTTCCTATATCAATCTATCCTTTACAACTAAAGTATCAGCAGTGATATCATGCCAGCATTGGTTTTTCTTGTTCAGAAAGCTGTATAGATAGCCAAAGAAAACCGGAATTACTGACATTATTTTTGAAAGATTGCGGCCCAGTGAACGCCCGAAAGAGATCCGGCTTCCTTCTAAATCTGTAACCTTTATATTTAGCATTCTTTTCCCAATGGTGGCTTGAGAAGCCGAAGATTCTGCAAAAATGCCGTAAACCAATTTTACGATAAAAATAACCGGAAAAGGGACTAAGAAAGCTTTTATTCTTTCATCTTTCCCTGGAATAAAAATATAGCTGGTTAAGATAATAATTGTATAAAAGCCGAAGATGATGAAGTGATCGATCACGGAGGCTAACAGCCTTTGGTCGAAAGCTGCAAAATATTGAGGCGCGGTCTTTTGATATTTGAAACCAAGAAGCTCACGCAATTCGGGAATTGCATGAGCTTCTTTATAATCATCCATACCGGGTTTGCGAATAAAAGTATTTGCACTAATGCTTAAATCTTTTAAATCGGCTAAACTATACGGACCCTGCGGCTTACCATTTATTACTACTGTATATTCTTTATCAGGATTCATTTAAGATTAGGATTGGTTAGATGTTAGGATTTTAAGATTAATGTTTAGGAACTTCCTGCCATTTTCCATCTAACATCTTCCATCCTTAGTATCTGCTCACTTCAAAGTTACTTAATCCTCCATCTAAATTGATAAAAATTTTATTGGTAGATGTTTTATAATTTGAAGTTTCATAGAGTCCATCATTAATTTTTTCAAAGCCTTCAAAATCCTTTGCCGATAAGCCGGTTTGTGTTTTTATTCTACAACCTGAATTGGTAGGGATTTTAATTTTAACATCTGCCACGCCAGATTTTACAACAACATCTGTTATAGGCAAAAGGTCTCCAAATTTTATATCCAGGGCAGCAGCGCCACCATCAAACCGAAAAGTTCTCACCTTATATTCCTGGAAATCCATATTAGCAGCACCAGCACCAAGTTTCATTAATACATCCCAATTGGCTGCTTTATTTAAGTTGAAGTCAACATCGTTTGATCCATTATTGAAATTCCATTTTTTTCGTTTATCTTCTAACTGAAACGTTAATACAGTAGCACTATCGGTAACTGCTTTTTTCAATGAAAAGTTACCATTTTTCCCTTTCACACTGGCATCTATCAACGCTGACGTTTCCCCGTTTAAATTGAACGAAATGCCTCCCCCGGAAATATTTAAGATCGTTTTCTTTGTATTATCTGTTGCAACAAAGGGTTCTGACAATTTAAATTCCTTAACTGCGACGCTATCGCCATCATTGTCATCGTCATCATCGTTATCGTTATCTCCATCGATATTAATATCTATATCTTTTTTGAAATTTCTGCCCCACCAAGAACCTTGCTCCGGAACTTGCTGTCCTTTAACAAACAAGAATGACAATGCTACCACTAAAACGGCAATAGAAATAATGCTACCCGTTTGTGAATTATTTTTGTTGAATAAAATATTTAAGCCACCAATGATTAAGAATATAGGCCAAAAGCCCCATACGTTACGCCAGTAAAAATCTATTACTCCAAAGTTTTCGAGTAGAAGTACACCGCCAATGAAAAGCAGTAAAATACCCCAAATTAATCTATCTAATTTCATAATATTTATAGTTGAGGATTATTTGTTGTTGAATTGTTTGTGTTGTCATGATTTATTGTAGGTTCACTTTCTACCACAACTTCAGAGAAGTCTGCCTTTTTCTCTTCTTCGGCGGCTTGTTGCTGCTGAAAGGCCTGCCAATCGTTTTTTCTTTTAGATTTTGCGATGATACTGATGCCTAATGCAATAAAGATTAGTGGCCACATAAATTTAAAGAAGTTCCTGATGGTAAACCAGTCTGGAATAAAATCCATTTCCCGCATTAAAAAGAAACAGCCAATAACAAGTAATACTAAACCAGTAACCGTTCGTCCGGTATCATTGGGTTTATTAAACTTACTAAAATCTGGTTGTGTTTCGAAAGGCGTTTTTTGTGCATTTTCATTAACGGGCTGTGTCCAGTTCGCATTGCCTGAACCTACTGGCCCAGTAAATGGTGGAGGATTTCCAAATGGCGCACTATTTGGATTGTTTTTGTTGAAATAATCGTTAAATTTTGAAAATCTAAAAGCAGGATCATTGTTAACCGGAACAATTGCCCACATGATGATATAGGCTATCAGGCCAGCCCCAGCCATAAAAATAGTAGATAATACAAATAATAATCTGATTATGGTAACCTCTACCTGCATATAATCTGCAAGACCTGAAGCTACCCCGGCAATCATCTTATCGTGTTCGTTTCTAAAAAGCTTCTTTTCCATAACGCGGTTCATTTTGTGTTTAAAAATTGAGCGGAGTGATTAAAACCTCGTCAACATTTACCCCTTTACTTAAGGTTAAGATGGTATAAAGTGTATCTGCAATATCAGCGGGTTGTACAAATTTTTCATCAGGAATTGTTGTTCCTTCCCATGATGCTGTTTTTGTTGAACCCGGCAAAAAAGCAGTTACTTTAACGTTGTGTGGTGCTAACTCTTGCCGCAATACATGATTAAGACTTAACATCGCTGCCTTTGTTACACTATAACTACCACCATTTTCTACAGGGCTTTTACTTGCCACCGAACAGATGTTAAAAATATGACCATGCTGCTGTAAACGCATTTCTTTCGCGAAAAACTTGCTGATATAATAAGTTGCATTTACATTCAAATCCTGTTGTTGCTCAAATGTTTCATCCGCTTCATCTAACAAACTCCCGGGCATAAATATGCCAACGTTGTTAACCAGGACATCCGCAAAGCCAAATTCATTTTTTACCTGATGGAGAAATTTATATACATCTTCCTTAACGGCGCAGTCTACAGGGTAAGTAAGGATTGTTCTACCTGAAAAAGAAAGCTCTCTCTGCAATTGTTCTAAATCTTCCGGGCTTCTGGCTACCAGCGCTAAATCATATCCTTCGTTCCAAAGTTTAATAGCTATTGCCCGGCCAATGCCTTTTGTTGCGCCCGTAATTACCGCTTTCATTTTTTGTAGTTTAATTTTTGTTAACAAAAAACCATATTTATATTCGAAACCACGAATAATTTTTCAATTATCAAAGCGCTCCAACTTTTTTATCGTTTCTTTGTAGTAATATAAATGATCATTTAAATTAAGCAACACATACGGAATGAATTTTACCAATTTCGGGAGATACATCCTGCTGCTCAAATCTGTTTTCAGAAGGCCGGAAAAACTAAAAATATATTTAAAGGAAATTGCCAAACAAATGGATTATGTAGGCGTGGGTTCTTTGGGCCTTATTGCTATCATTTCTACATTCATTGGAGCAGTAATGACTTTACAGATTGCTTTCCAGTTGGTAAGTGATTTTATTCCAAAAACTATTATTGGTTCCGTAAACAGGGATTCGAGTATTCTAGAATTAAGTCCAACAATCAGTGCTATTGTTTTAGCAGGTAAAATTGGTTCGGCTATCTCATCCGAAATCGGTTCGATGCGGGTTACCGAACAAATCGATGCCCTCGAAATCATGGGTATTAATGCGCCTGGTTATTTAATTCTTCCAAAAATCATTTCGGGCATTACAATGGTTCCAATGTTGGTGATCATTTCTATGTTCTTAAGCATTTCTGGCGGTTACATCGGTGGCTCTGTTTCTGGCGCTGTTACCCCTGCAGAATATCTTCAAGGGATTACAACAGACTTTAACCCTTATACTATAGTTGTTGCATTGGTAAAGGCCTTTGTGTTTGGTTTCATCATTACATCGGTTCCTGCATACGAAGGTTTTTATGTTCGTGGTGGCGCTTTAGAAGTTTCACAGGCAAGTACAAGAGCGGTTGTTATTAGCTGTATCTCTATTCTTGTTTGCGATTATTTAGTTACCCAATTGTTATTGTAATGATCGAAGTTAAAGACATATATAAATCATTCTCTGGAAACGAAGTTTTAAAAGGCATCTCTGGTAAGTTTGAAGAAGGAGTTACCAATTTGATTATTGGAGGCTCAGGTTCTGGTAAAACTACCTTATTAAAGTGCATGGTTGGTTTACATCAGCCAGATTCGGGTTCTGTTTTGTACGATGGACGTGATTTTACACCAATGACTTACGAGCAAAGGATTGAAGTTCGTAAAGAAATTGGAATGCTTTTTCAGGGGTCTGCTTTATTTGATAGTATGACGGTAGAGGACAACATCATGTTTCCACTCAATATGTTTACTGATCAAACCAGGAAAGAAAAACTAGAACGGGTTAATTTTTGTTTGGAGCGGGTAAACCTTGCTGGTAAAAATAAATTATTCCCTGCAGAACTTTCAGGTGGAATGAAAAAACGGGTGGGTATTGCCCGTGCCATTTCTATGAATCCTAAGTATTTGTTCTGTGATGAACCTAACTCTGGCTTGGATCCTAAAACATCAATTGTAATTGATGAGTTGATTCAGGAGTTAACAGAGGAGTTCAAAACCACAACAATTGTTGTTACCCACGATATGAACTCTGTGATGGGGATTGGGGATTATATTTTATTCCTGCACGAAGGAAAAAAATTCTGGGAAGGCAGCAACAAGGAAATCGCACATACCGAAATCAAGGAATTAAATGACTTCGTTTTTGCAAGTCGCTTTATGAAAGCTGCAAAAGACAAGTTTTAAGAAAATTCCTATATTTGTTTAATGACTACGGCTACAAAAAACATCATTCACAAATTAGAAACCTTACCAGAAAGCATGGTAAACGAGGTAGAAGATTTTATTGATTTTTTAAAAGCTAAACACTCGAAGAGTTTTTATAAAGAAGGCATAGACCAAAACCAAGTTGTTGAGGAACCAAAAAGCTTATATGGTGCTGCAAAGGGAACTATACTTTACATTTCTGAGGATTTTAATGAGCCGTTAGATTTCAAATAAACAAAATCGTCATTGCGAGGCACGAAGCAATCTCCTTCTGTATATCTATCGCATTAAGATTGCTTCGTGCCTCGCAATGACGACCTATACAAATAATACATGATACAATTATTGGCCCCAACGCACTGGAAAGATTATGAACTGATTGACTGCGGGGATTTTGAAAAATTAGAACGTTTTGGAAATGTGATCTTAATCCGTCCTGAACCACAGGCTGTTTGGAAGAAAACGTTATCAGAAGAGGAATGGAAAAAAACAGCCAATATTACATTCAGAGGTCGTTCGGCGACTTCTGGCGAATGGGTGAAGAAAAATCAATCGATCCCTGATCGCTGGCATGTTGAATATAAAAATGATGAAGTGGCCATTAAGCTTCGTTTAGGCTTAACATCTTTTAAACACGTTGGGGTTTTTCCTGAACAAGCTGTAAACTGGGATTTTATCTCTTCATCAATCAAAAAGTTTAAAACTCCGCAACCAAAGGTGCTAAATCTTTTTGCCTATACAGGTGCTGCATCGCTAATTGCAAATGCTGCAGGCGCCGAAACCACTCACGTAGATTCAATTAAACAGGTGGTTACCTGGGCGAATGAAAATCAGGAATTATCTGGTTTGAAAAATACCCGCTGGATGGTTGAAGACGCTTTGAAGTTTGTTAAAAAAGAACTTAAAAGAGGCAAGAAATACAACGGCATTATTTTAGATCCACCTGCTTATGGCCATGGCCCTAATGGTGAGAAATGGAAACTGGAAGATCATATTCAGGAGATGATGCAAGATGTTGTACAGCTTTTGGATGAGCAAGAACATTTTCTGATCCTGAACACTTATTCTCTGGGGTTTTCTTCTATAATTGTTGAAAATTTAATCCGTACCTCATACCCAGGCGTAAAAAATTTAGAAGTGGGTGAATTATATTTGCAGGCAACTGCAGGCATTAAACTTCCTTTAGGTGTTTTCGGTAAATTCTGTAATGTATAACTAACTTGCCTAAGTCATCAAAATTCCATACCTTTTCCACGTAAAAGCAGATATTTAAAAATGCCTATACTTTAATAAACTATTATCTTATCTATGAAATTTCCCCATTTGGCAGGCACAGTTATACTTGGTTTTGCCGCAATCAGTTTATTTGCAAACTGTAATTCAGAAGGCAAAAACAGTAACGGAGTTAACCAAACTTCATCTGACACTACTAAAAAGAAAACGGATTCAGCAGCAAATGTAATGAAGCCTGTTGATCCAAAATTATATGATTCGCTGGTAAAAAAATTAGCTAATGGCGATACAACAGGCAAATGGCCGGTTAAAAACCAACCTACTCCTTTGGCTGGTGCAATCCTGCCATTTAAACGCATCGTAGTATATTATGGAAACCTTCACTCTAAAAAAATGGGGGCTTTAGGTGAATATGCACCAAAGGAAATGTGGCAACGTTTAAATACAGAAATTAAACGTTGGGAAAAAGCAGATCCATCCACCCCGGTACAGGCTGGTTTGCATTATATTGCCGCAGTAGCAAGCGGAACACCTGGTAAAGACAAAAAATACATCAACAGAATGGGAAATAAACAGATTGATTCTGTTTTGAAGATCGCTCAAATGCAGCCAAATACCATTGTATTTCTTGATTTGCAGGTTGCACTAAGTACCATTAAAGCCGAACTTCCACATATTGAAAAATACCTTCAAATGCCAAATGTTCACTTAGGAATAGATCCGGAGTTTTCGATGAAAGATGGCTCCCTTCCAGGTAAAAAAATTGGAACTTACGATGCAGTAGATATTAATTACGTAACGGGTTATTTAGCTGATCTTGTTAAAAAATACAATTTGCCTCCAAAGGTTTTTGTACTTCACCGTTTTACCAAGAAAATGGTAACCAATTCTCCTAATATCAAATTACGCCCGGAAGTTCAGGTGGTAGTGCACATGGATGGATGGGGTGAGCCTGAATTAAAAAAAGGCACTTACCGTCACTTTGTTTACGGCGAACCTGTTCAGTTTACTGGTTTTAAACTTTTTTACAAGAACGATTTAAAGAAAGAACCTAAACGATTATTAACTCCGGAAGAGTTGTTGAAACTCACCCCGAAGCCGATATATATTCAGTATCAATAATATTTTAAGCCTGCAACTTCAATTGCAGGCTTTTCTTTGCGTCTTTATTTAACACTCGTCAATCATGAAAACAATCCTCTCAATTATTGCTTTACTCCTATCACTTTCAGGTTTTTCTCAGGAACTGAAATCTTCCAAGTTTTTAGCTACTGCACTTTCTCTGTCGGCCGAAACCGGTAAGCCTGTATTGCTGATCATTAATGCACCTAAATCGGCACCTCCTAAAAATTTACCACCAAATGCGAAAGTCAGCTTTAAATCGGCATTAGATGAAGAAGATGTAATTGCAAAAATTGATCAAAATTTTACGGTCTATAAAACGAACATGATGGATACCAGTATAAGGTCTATTATCCGTTTAGGTAATATCAAACGTTTCCCGGCCTATGTTTTCCTCCGGCCGAGCAAAGAAATCTTTTTTAGTGATTTTGGAAATTCAACAGATAAAAAGAAATACTTATTGATGGTGGATCATGCCTTGGCAGCCTATAAAGAAAAATCAATATCAGAACTTGAAAAAGATGTAGAGGCAGATGGTGGCAATATTAGCTTAATAAAGAAATTAATTGATTCCAGGAAGAAAATCGGGATAACGAACAATGCAGATTTAATTGAGAAATATGTAGGCAACCTGAAAATTGCCGACTTCAATAATTACGATAATATACTTTACATTTTCGAAGCAGGCCCATACGCAGACGGTATTGCTTACAAAATGGCGTATACTAATAAAAAGTTGGTTGATAGTTTTTACAGAACCGAACCATTACAGAAAAGGGTAACTGTTAACAACGGAATTATTTCAAACACCATGATGGCTGCTGCAAAAGAAAAAAAAATAAGTAGAGCCATGGCGGGTGCAAATTTTGCCCGTTCCACATGGACAACGGACTATAGAGCCGGAGAAAGAGCATTCAATAACCAAATTCTTTGGTACTATAATACGGTAAAGGACACTGCCAATTACATGAGGACAGCAATGTATTTTTACGATAATTACTACATGAATGTTAGTGCAGATAGTATTAAAAAGATTGAAGCACGCAATCATAAAGCTAACATGCCAAGCCCATTGCCTAACAAAACTGATGTAAAAATGGTATCGAAGGAGAAGATGGATAGTCTAATGAAGGTTTCAGGATCGAAAAGTATAACACAATCAATTGTTGCGGTTACATCTTCGTCGAGCAGTTATGCAATGGAGTTAAACAATGCAGCCTGGAAGTTTTATGAAATTGGGACAAAGAATATCAACAACTTAACTAAAGCGATGATATGGAGTCGCCGATCAATAGAGTTAAATCCTTTGTCAGGATATTACGATACCTTAGCTCATATTTTATATCGGATGGGTTATTACGAGGAAGCAGCTAAAACTCAGGAGACAGCTATTAAAAAAGCAAAGGAAGAGAAAACATCAATTGCTAATTTCGAATCAGAGTTGAAAAAGATAAAAGCCAAATCTCTGTAAATTAAACATCTTAAGTATTGGAGGTGATTACCAACGAACATATTTTCCAGAAGCCTATTATTACGGAAATTAGTCTTGCTACTACTTTTTACCAAGCAGAAGATTATCATCAAAACTACTTTTCGCGAAACCAATTCAGGCCTTTCTATACCTTCGTTATCCAACCAAAATGGATAAGCTTGTTGCAGACTTTAAAAACAAACTAAAATCAAACTTATCTCTACCTTAACTCTCGAAGGTAAGCAATGCATGTTGACTCGCCGTATGAATGTCTCTCCAAACCCGGTTAATTTCAGATTCTTTTTTCGCAGCTTCTAATCCGCAATAAGGAAAAAGTGTATCTGCAGTTCTTCTGCAAACATGAGCAAGTTTTCTACTCGCCTTACTTACAGATTCCAACTGCTGATCTTCTATAGCGCCAGCATGAATTAGTTGATCCCACGACTCATCGAAAGCTTGATAAAATTGAATCCTTAACGTTTCAACTTCTGTTTTGCATTTATTCAATTCAGCGTTAAAGAAGGCTATTTGATTTTCATTGTATCTGCGCAGGCCGGTGCGAGACAAAAAAGAATTTTCTACCAACCGGATAAAATGCTGGCCCATGCCAAGGCTATTTACAGCCAGTGTAGTTTCTGCCAGTTGTAAGAAAGGATAATCAAAGCCTTCGCCTGCAACTTCAATATTGTTATTAATTTTAAAAGTTCTATTTTTCGGAACAACCAAATCTTTAACTTCGAATGCATGGCTTCCCGTTGCCATGAGACCAAAATAAGACCAACCTGAAAGAATCTCAACTTCATTCCTGTTTAGGATAAAGGACGAGATTTCAGGATTTCCTTCCTCATCCAGGATGTCGGTTCCATCTGCTTTTTTTAATATACAGTTTGCAGTAAAAATAGTTGCATGCAAAGCACCACTGGCATACTTCCAATGTCCGTTAATTAGATAGCCGTTTTCGGTTTCTATTGCGATCCCACCAACAGCACCACTTCCGGCGAAACAAACCTTTTTATCAGCAAAAATTTCTTGTGCTAGTGCCGGATTTAAAAATCCTGCAAACCATCCTGCACCGGCGCAAAGTGTAACTGTCCAACCCAAACTCCCATCAGTTTCTGCCAGTTCCTCTTCCAATCTTAAAATTTCCGGAAGTTTTTTCCCTGCTCCACCGTAAATTTCAGGAACAAAAAGTTTAAACCAGTTTTCCTGATAGGCTAGCTCCAAAATCTCAGGATGTAGTTCACCCATTGCTTCAGATTGCGCTGCAAATTTGCGTACCGTTTCTTGCCAGGTTTGTGTTAATGTATCTTGCATATTTTTTCTCTGTTTATTTATTGCCAAGGTAATGTTGAGGTCATAGAAAACAACTTTGATTTCGCGAAAAAACTAGGTCATTCTCAGGTTTCTGTTGCCGATAATCTTTTTCCAGTCTATAAAACCGAGTATCGCTACCACAAAAAGGAAAGTAGTTAAACAGGCCATCAAGGGTAGCTTTTTATGAAACAATAAAGGAATAGCAACTATATTGGAGATGTTAAGGAAAATCCAGTTTTCTATTTTACGCTTGGCTAAAAGCCACATGCCGGCCCAAGCGGTTGATGAAACAAAGGCATCAAGAAGCGGTACGTCAGAGTCTGTATGATTTCGTAATACAAAATACAAGATAAAGAAACCGACAACGGAAATAAGTATAGCAATTAACAACTCTTGGTTTGTACTCCATGATACTTGGTTTTCGCCATCAATCTTGCGCTTTTTCCAAATCATCCAGCCGTAAACACTCATCACCAAATAGTAAATACTCAGCAACATTTCTGCATAGAGTTTCACATTCAGCAAGAGAAACATGGATAATAGAATAGAAATTATTCCTGTTGGATAAAGCCAGATATTGTTTTTTTTAGCCAGTAAAACCTCAGAAACGCCGAAGCCAACAGCCAGCCACTCTACAATGGAAGTGTGTAAAATTTGTTCCTGAAAAAGCCTGAACCACTCTTGAAAATTCATTTACAATAATTTTGTCTTGCGACTAATAAAAAATAATTGAAACTGCTTTCAGGGCGAAACAGTGTTTTGAATTTAACCTCTTCCCTACGTCGGCATTATCCGAATCAGGTAGTATAAGGCAGAGGGATAGAGGGTTTAAAGGAGGAGGGTTTAACCTTCTACTTTCTGTCCATCTGCCTTCTACCTCTTTTGGGTGTAATCTCAGCCAATGGCTACAACAGAAATTGCAAGCCCATCAGCACCCCTTTGAGTAAGGCAAATATAAGTTTTAAATTAATAGGTTTTGGTTCTATATGGAATTTACATTGCCACCTTCATCAGGCGACTGATATTGTGTTTCGGTTGTTGAGACACCAGCCCGATAGGTTACTTATAGATAGCGGTCGTGTTAAGATCACTACATACGCCGAGTCATAGCGAGATATTACAACCATATTTTGCAAGAAATATTATTAAACAAAAAAGTCCTGCTCTTTCGAACAGGACTCTCTTTTTATCTTTAATTTAAACCCTCTCTTTTGGAAGGGATTATTCTCCTTTTGGTTCTTCTGTAGCAGAAGCTTCTTCAGCAGCAGGTGCTTCAGTTTCCACTTTCTCAGCAGTTTCAGCTTTCGCCTCATCAGCTTTAGGAGCAGCAGTAGATTTACTTCTACCACGACGAGTAGTTTTCTTCTCTTCTTTTGCTTCTACATCTTTGCCATAAACTTCATTATAGTCTACCAATTCAATTAAAGCCATTTCAGCGTTATCACCTAAACGGTTGTTTAATTTAATGATACGAGTGTAACCACCTGGACGGTTTGCAACTTTCTCAGCAATTTCGCGGAATAAAATCGTTACTACTTCTTTATCTTGTAAATAAGCAAATACTGTACGACGTGAGTGAGTAGTATCATTTTTTGATTTAGTGATAATTGGCTCAACATATACACGTAAAGCTTTTGCTTTAGCTAAAGTTGTTGTAATTCTTTTGTGCAAAATTAGTGATGAAGCCATATTAGCCAACATCGCTTTTCTGTGTGAGGTAGTTCTACCTAAGTGATTGTGTTTTTTACCGTGTCTCATTTCGAGTGTTATAAAGTATATACCGTCTCTTTGCAATTAAGCTGAGGGAATTATATACCATGAAAAAATATTATTTATAGTTAAGTTTCGGACTCAAGACTTTTGAATCCGAACTCATGACTATTTTTATTCTTCGTCTAATTTAAATTTAGACAGGTTCATACCAAATGATAAACCTTTTGATTTTACTAATTCCTGAATCTCTGTTAAAGATTTTTTACCAAAATTTCTGAATTTTAACATATCAGCAACATCGTAAGAAACTAAATCAGCTAAAGTACGGATATCAGCAGCTTTTAAGCAGTTTAATGCCCTAACTGAAAGATCCATATCCACTAATTCTGTTTTAAGGATTTTACGCATATGTAAAATTTCCTCGTCAACTTCTTTAGTTTCTTCTTTAGCTTGAGATTCTAATACTAAGTTCTCATCAGAGAATAGCATAAAGTGTTGGATAAGAATCTTAGCCGCTTCTTTTAATGCTTCTTCAGGATGAATTGAACCATCAGTAGAGATATCTAAAACCAATTTTTCATAATCCGTTTTTTGTTCAACACGAAAGTTTTCGATCGTGTATTTTACATTTTTCATTGGAGTATAAATCGAATCGATCGCAATAACACCTACAACAGCATCAGCAACTTTATTTTCTTCAGCAGGTACATAACCACGTCCTTTATTGATGGTTAATTCCACTTCCAAAGTAACAGATTTATCCATATTGCAAATAACATGCTCAGGATTTAAAACTGTAAAGTTGTTAGAGAATTTAGTGATATCACCAGCTTTAAACTGATCCTGACCATTAACAATGATGAAAACTTTTTCTGCATCACCCGAATCACCAGATTTCTTAAAACGAACTTGTTTTAAGTTTAAGATGATATCAGTTAAATCTTCTACAACACCTTTCATGGTAGAAAACTCATGAGAAACGCCTGAAAAACGAATAGTAGTAATAGCATAACCTTCTAATGAAGAAAGTAAAATTCTTCTTAAGGCATTACCAATTGTTACACCGAAACCGGGCTCTAAAGGACGAAATTCAAATGTGCCATCGAAATCGGTTGATTTCTGCATGATCACTTTGTCTGGTTTCTGAAATGCTAAAATTGCCATTTATATTTTTTTAAATTCGTTATTGAATATATAGTAATATGAAAAAAGTTAATTACCCTTTTGAGGTAATTAACCAGATCATTTATTACTTTGAGTATAACTCGATGATTAAGTTTTCCTTGATGTTTTCAGGAATCTCATCACGTTGAGGGTAGGTTAAGAATTTACCAGTTAATTCACTAGCATTCCACTCTAACCAAGCGAACTTATTAATTGTTCTACCTGCAACTGAGTTACTAATTGATTCTAAAGATTTAGATTTTTCACGAACAGCAACCACATCACCAGCTTTTAACTGATATGAAGGGATATTTACAACTTCACCATTCACGGTAACGTGTTTATGGCTAACTAACTGGCGTGCACCAGAACGGGTTGTTGAAATACCTAAACGGTAAACTGTATTATCCAAACGTGCTTCTAATAACTGAAGTAAGTTATCACCGGTAATACCAGCACGAGAAGATGCTTTTTTAAACAAGTTACTGAATTGTTTTTCTAATACACCATAAGTATATTTTACTTTTTGTTTCTCCATTAACTGGATAGCATATTCAGATTGTTTTCCTCTTCTTTTTGATGAGCCATGTTGCCCAGGAGGATAATTTTTTCTGTCTAACACCTTATCAGGACCGAAGATTGGTTCTCTGAATTTACGGGCGATTTTTGATTTTGGGCCTGTATATCTTGCCATTTTTTTTTCTGTTTTAAAGTATCATTCGGCCTGTAACCGAAGATTCTTAGCTTTAAAATTAATTAAACTCTTCTCTTTTTAGGAGGACGACATCCGTTGTGAGGAAGTGGAGTGATATCTTTAATAGACATTACTTCGATACCTGCTACTTGCAAAGTTCTGATTGCAGATTCACGACCTGAACCCGGACCTTTTACAAACACTTCAACTTTACGTAAACCTAAATCAAATGCAACTTTACCGCAATCTGATGCTGCTTGACCAGCTGCATACGGTGTGTTCTTTTTAGAACCTTTAAAGCCCATTTTACCAGCTGAAGACCATGAAATGGTTTGTCCGCCGTTGTTTGTTAAGGTAACGATGATGTTATTGAAGGTAGCATTGATATGCGCCTGTCCAACAGACTCAATTACAACGATACGTTTTTTTGTTACTTTTTTACTCTTAGCCATGTTTTATATTACTATAATGAGAGAATGTTTGAATGATGAATGGTAGAATGTAAAACATTCAATAATTCAATCCTTCTATTATTCAATCATTAATTTTTTCTACTTAGTAGCTTTTTTCTTGTTAGCAACTGTTTTTCTCTTACCCTTACGAGTACGTGAGTTGTTTTTAGTACGCTGACCACGAGAAGGTAAACCTTTTCTGTGACGTAAACCGCGGTAACAACCAATATCCATTAAACGTTTGATGTTTAACTGAACCTCTGAACGTAAAGCACCTTCTACTTTAATTTCATCGTTAATCATTGTACGGATTGCTGATAACTCATCATCAGACCAGTCTTGTACTTTTTTGTTTAAGTCGATACCTGCAGTAGTTAAAATACGTTGTGCAGTAGTTCTTCCTATTCCGTAGATATAAGTTAAACCAATCTCTCCTCTTTTGTTTCTTGGTAAATCAATACCTGAAATCCTTGCCATATTTGTTTATGTTTTACGTAATTCCGAACGGCGGGCCACCGTTGTGCGGATCATTACAATATTTTAAAATTACCCTTGACGTTGCTTGTATTTAGGATTTTTCTTGTTGATAACGTAAAGTTTACCTTTACGGCGAATAATCTTGCAATCAGCGCTACGTTTTTTAATTGATGATCTAACTTTCATTTTATTTATATCTATAAGTGATGCGTCCCTTTGTTAAATCATAAGGAGACATCTCTAATTTTACTTTGTCACCAGGAAGGATTTTGATGTAGTGCATCCTCATCTTACCTGAAATGTGCGCGATAATCTCGTGCCCATTTTCAAGTTCTACCCGGAACATTGCATTAGACAATGCTTCTCTGATTACTCCGTCTTGTTCAATTGAGGCTTGTTTAGCCATATTTTGTTGATTGTTACTTAATTAGCTGCTTCTAAACAGGGTTGCAAAATTAAATAAAAAATTTTAATTATTTATTTTTTTTGTTGTAAAATTTCTTCTATTATAGAAAAGGTTGATAAAACTTCTGCTTTGCCCCTTTTTATGGCCACTGTATGTTCAAAATGTGCCGATGGCTTATTGTCTTTACTGGTTACCGTCCATCCATCGTTATGGAATTTAACACCGGCAACACCTGCATTAATCATGGGTTCGATTGCAATTACCATTCCTTCTTCAAGTTTTGGTCCTGCACCACGCTTTCCATAATTAGGAACTTCAGGTTTCTCATGAAGTTTTACACCAACGCCGTGTCCAACAAGTTCTCTTACTACGCCGAAACCATTAGCTTCTGCATATTGCTGAACGGCGAAGCCAATATCACCAATGCGCATGCCTACTACAGCCTTTTCAATACCCAACTCCAAACAGCGTTTTGTAACCTCCACAAGCTTCTGTTTTTCAGCATCTATTTCCCCAATAGAGAAAGTATAAGCCGAATCGCCGAAATAGTTGTTTTTGATTACACCACAATCAACTGAAATTAAGTCACCTTCTTCGATAACGTATTTGCTTGGAAACCCATGAACAACTTGCTCATTAGGCGAAATACATAAAGAATTTGGAAAACCATTGTAGTTTAAGAAAGCTGGTATTGCACCATTATCGCTTATAAACTCATAAGCAAGCTTATCTAGTTCAATAGTAGTCATGCCTGCCTTTATCACTTTAGCTACTTCAGCTAACGTTTTAGAAACAAGCATGGAACTTTCTCTTATTAACTCGATCTCATCAAGAGACTTGTAATAAATTTTAGACATTTAATTCAAGTTTTGAATGATTGAATTTTGAATGAATAAATAGCTCGATGAGCATTCATTCATTCTATCATTCAAAATTCACTAATTAATATTTACAAAGCTGCGTTGCTACTGGCAGCAGGAACACCCGTTCTACCTGTAACTCTACCTGTTTTCATTAAACCATCATAGTGACGCATTAATAGATAACTTTCAATTTGTTGAAGCGTATCTAACACTACCCCTACTAAAATTAATAATGAAGTACCACCAAAGAAGTGTGCAAACTCTTGTTTAATACCGAATTTAACTGCTAACGAAGGTAGAATAGCAATGATTGCTAAAAATACCGCGCCAGGGAAAGTAATTTTAGAAATTACATCATCAATAAAAGTTGATGTTGCAAAACCCGGCTTAACACCTGGAATAAAACCACCGTTTTTCTTCATATCGTCACTCATTTGAGTTGGATTTACTGTAATTGCAGTATAGAAGAAAGTAAATGCAATAATTAAAAAAGCGAATGTTAAGCTATAGGCTAACGATGTTGTATTGCTAAACTGAACCAACCAAGAACCTTGTAGTGACGGAACAAATTGCATTAAAGCACCAGGAATGAACATCAATGCCTGAGCAAAGATGATTGGCATTACACCAGCTGCATTTACTTTTAATGGAATGTATTGACGAACACCACCAAACTGACGGTTACCTACAATTTTTTTAGCGTATTGTACAGGCACCTTACGTACACCTTGAACAATTAAAATGGTAAACATTACAACAGCAAATAAAGCAACAATCTCTAAAACAAGCGCTACCGGACCTCCACCTTCACTGGCAGAACCCACACGAGCACTAAATTCCTGGCTGATTGCCTGCGGTAAGCGAGCGATAATACCAGTCATGATAATTAAAGATGTTCCGTTACCAATTCCTTTATCAGTAATTTTTTCACCTAACCACATTACAAATAATGTACCTGCCGTTAATACAAACGTAGATAACACTAAGAATAAAGTATTCGGTAACAAAATAGCTTCAGCCGGAACCTGGGTTTTAACGTAACCTACAGATTGAACGATTGTGATCGCTACCGTTAGGTAACGAGTGATCTGGTTCATTTTCTTTCTACCACTTTCGCCCTCTTTCTGCATTTTTTGGAAAGAAGGAACAGCAATACCTAACAGTTGCACCACGATAGACGCAGAGATATAAGGCATTACGCCCAACGCTAAAATAGATACACGAGAGAAAGAACCTCCGGCAAACATATCGAGTATGCCTAAAATTCCAGATTTTTCGTTAGCATCTAAAGCAGTTGGATCCACACCTGGTAAAACCACGTGAGATACGAAACGGTATACCAAAAGAATTAAGAGCGTAAACAAGATACGCTCTTTTAATTCTTGAATTTTCCAGATATTACTTAAAGTAGTAAATAGCTTCTTCATTTAATAATTACAATTTTACAATAGAACCACCTGCAGCTTCAATAGCTTTTTGTGCGGTTGCAGAAAACGCATGAGCAGTAATCTCTAATTTTGCTTTCACTTCACCACGACCTAAAATTTTAACTAAGTCATTTTTAGAAGCTAAACCATGCGCTTGGAGAGCAGCGAAATCGATAGTTGTTAAGCTGTGTTTTTCAGCTAATGTTTGCAAAACATCTAAGTTTACACCAACATATTCAGTACGGTTAATTGGTTTGAAACCAACTTTAGGCACACGACGTTGTAAAGGCATTTGACCACCTTCAAAACCGATTTTGGTTTTGTGACCTGAACGAGAACCCGCACCTTTGTGACCACGAGTTGAAGTACCACCACGACCAGAACCTGTACCACGACCAATTCTTTTGCTGTTTTTTGTAGAACCTTTTGCAGGTTTTAAATTACTTAAATTCATTTTTTTGAATTTGTGTTGCCCTTCGCTTTCACTAAACAGGTACAACGATAAAATAAATAATGATTGAATTTTGAATGATTAAATGTTTAGCATTATGCCCATTTACCCACTCAAAACTCATTCATTCGATAATTCTTTTAAATTGTTTCGATTGCTACCAAGTGGTTCACTTTGCGAACCATACCGATAATCTGTGGTGTAGCTTCAACCTCAACACTTTGGTTCATTTTAGATAATCCCAAAGCTTGAACAGTTCTTTTTTGGCGCTCGCTTCTGTCGATAACGCTTTTTACTTGTGTTATTTTGATCTTAGCCATGATATTATCCGTTAAATACTTTGTTTAAATCTATACCACGAGTTTGAGCTACTGTATAAGCATCACGCATTTTAGTTAATGCATCAACAGTTGCTTTTACCACGTTGTGTGGGTTAGATGAACCTTTAGATTTTGCCAATACGTTATGCACGCCAGCACTCTCTAATACAGCACGCATCGCACCACCAGCAATTACTCCAGTACCTACTGCAGCTGGTTTAATTAAAACAAAACCACCTGAAAATTTACCGATTTGTTCGTGAGGAACAGTACCGTTTAAAATAGGCACTTTTACTAAGTTCTTTTTAGCATCATCCACACCTTTTGCGATTGCTTCAGTTACCTCTTTCGCTTTACCTAAACCGAAACCAACAACACCGTTTTCATCTCCAACAACAACAATTGCTGAGAAGCTGAAAGTACGACCACCTTTGGTTACTTTGGCAACACGTTGTATACTAACCAAACGATCCTTTAATTCGATATCGGTGGTTTTTACTCTTTTTATATTGATAGTTGACATCTTACTTTTTCTTCAGATTAAAATACTAGACCAGCCTCGCGAGCACCTTCTGCTAACGATTTTACACGACCGTGGTATAAGTAGCCATTTCTATCGAAAACAACTTCTTTAACACCAGCAGCAATTGCTTTTTCAGCTACTAATTTACCTACTGCTATTGATTGGTCACTTTTGTTACCTGTTCCAGAAAAATCTTTTGACAAAGATGATGCTGAAGCTATTGTTGTACCGGTTACATCGTTAATTACCTGCGCATAAATCCCTTTATTGCTTCTAAATACAGATAACCTTGGACGTTCGGTAGAACCAGTAAGTCTTTTTCTGATCCCTTTTTTAATACGATCTCTTCTTGATAATTTTTTACCTGCCATGATTACTATTTTTTAGACGCTGATTTACCTGCTTTTCTTCTTAACACTTCACCTACAAACTTGATACCTTTACCTTTATATGGTTCTGGTGCACGTAACGAACGGATTTTCGCTGCTACCTGGCCAATCAATTGCTTGTCAATACTTTCTAAAATGATTTTAGGTGTCTGACCTTTTTCTGATGATGTAGTTACCTTAATCTCTTCTGGTAATTGAAATACATAATGGTGAGAATAACCCAAAACCAGATCTAATGTATTACCTGTGTTTGTAGCACGGTAACCAACACCTACTAATTCTTGAGTTAATTTATAACCTTCTGTAACACCAATAACCATGTTATTAAGCAATGAGCGATATAAACCGTGTAATGCTTTGTGTTTCTTTTGTTCTGATGGACGAGAAACTGTTAAAATTCCGTCTTCCTGACTTACAGTGATATCTGTATCTACTGCTTGTGTTAATTCACCTTTAGGTCCTTTTACACTTACTACGTTATCATTAGATACGGTAATTGTAACACCTGAAGGAATTGTAATTGGGGCTTTTCCTATTCTTGACATTGTGCTGTTCTCCTAATAATTAATAAACGTGACACAATACCTCACCACCAATATTTAATTTGGCTGCTTCTTTATCGGTCATTACACCTTTAGAAGTAGATAAGATTGCGATACCTAAACCGTTTAATACTCTTGGCATATTTTCAACACCAGCATAGTTTCTCAAACCTGGTTTACTAATTCGCATCAAAGTACGAATAGCAGGAACTTTAGTAATCGGATTGTATTTCAAAGCAATTTTGATTGTGCCTTGAACTGTAGTATCTTCAAACTTGTAGTTCGCGATGTAACCTTTATCGAAAAGAACTTTTGTAATTTCTTTTTTAAGGTTTGATGCAGGAATTTCTACAACACGGTGGTTGGCCTTAATGGCATTCCTTACTCTTGTTAAATAATCTGCTATTGGATCTGTATTCATTTTTTATTGTTTTTGATAGTGGTTTCCTTCTGCTACACAGCTGTGGGACCTGCTATCGGTTAAAATTCTTTTTTACAAGCGAAAAGCAAAAAGACCAAAGCCTAAAGCGGGTTTATTCGCTTTAGACTTTAAGCTTTCAGCTCTAAGCTATATTACCAAGATGCTTTTTTAACACCTGGTATTTTACCGTCTAGTGCCATTTGGCGAAACGTTACCCTTGAGATACCAAAGGTACGCATATAACCGCGTGGACGACCAGTTAATTTACAACGGTTGTGTAAACGTACCGGAGATGAATTTTTAGGTAATTTATCTAAACCTTCGAAATCTCCTGCAGCTTTTAATGCTGCACGTTTTTCAGCGTATCTAGCTACCAATTTTTGGCGCTTAACTTCGCGTGCTTTTACACCTTCTTTTGCCATTATTCTGCTGTTTTTTGATTTTTAAATGGTAATCCGAATTGTTTCAATAACTCAAGCGCTTCAACATCAGATTTCGCCGAAGTTACGAAAGTTATATCCATCCCTAAAATTTTATTGATTTTATCTATATTAATCTCTGGGAAGATGATTTGCTCAGTAACACCTAAAGTGTAGTTACCTTTTCCATCAAAACCTTTATCGTTAATACCTTTGAAATCACGAATACGTGGCAAAGCTACAGAGATCAAACGATCTAAGAACTCGTACATATTGTTATCACGTAACGTTACACGTACACCAACTGGCATACCTTTACGCAATTTAAAGTTTGAGATATCTTTCTTAGAGTTAGCCGGAACCGCTTGTTGACCAGTGATGGTTGACAATTCAACGATTGTCGTATCCATGATCTTTTTATCAGTTACAGAAAAACGACCTACACCCTGATTGATACAGATTTTTTCCAATTTAGGAACCTGCATTACAGTTTTATACTGAAATTTCTCTTTTAATGCATTTACAACTTCTTCTTTGTATTTGCTTTTTAATCTAGGTGTAGCCATTATTTAATTTCCTCCCCTGAAATTTTAGCAACTCTAACTAATTTACCATCCGCGTTTAGTTTACGACCAACACGTGTAGCTTTACCCGATTTTGGATCAACCAACATCAGGTTAGAAATATGAAGAGCAGCTTCTTTTTTAATAATACCACCGTTTGGATTTGCAGCATTTGGTTTAGTATGTTTAGATACTAAATTAACGCCCTCTACAATGGCTCTGTTTTTTTCTATTTGTACTGAAAGTACTTTTCCTTGTTGACCTTTTGAATCGCCAGCAATTACTTTAACTAAATCTCCTGTACGGATTTTAAGTTTTGATGGTGTATTTACTTTGTTTCCCATTTTATAATACCTCCGGTGCTAATGATACAATTTTCATGAATTGTTTTTCACGTAGTTCTCTCGCAACCGGGCCAAAGATACGTGTACCTCTTGGCTCATCCTGTGCGTTCAATAATACAGCTGCATTATCGTCAAAACGGATATAAGAACCATCTTTACGACGGATTTCTTTTTTAGTTCTTACAACAACTGCTTTTGAAACTGTACCTTTTTTAATGTTACCTGAAGGTAACGCGCTTTTTACGGTAACAACTACTTTATCACCAATTGAAGCATAACGTTTGCCGGTTCCACCTAGCACGCGAATTACCAATACTTCTTTTGCGCCGCTGTTATCAGCAACGTTTAATCTTGATTCCTGTTGTACCATCTTATTTAGCTCTTTCTAAAATTTGTACCAATCTCCAGTTCTTGTTCTTACTCAAAGGACGAGTTTCCATGATCAATACTGTATCACCGATACCGCATTCGTTTTTCTCGTCGTGAGCCATAAATTTGGTAGTTTTCTTAACGAACTTACCATAAATCGGGTGCTTTACTTTACGCTCAACGCTCACTACAACAGATTTATCCATCTTGTTGCTTACTACTAGTCCCGTTCTTGTTTTTCTTAATTGTCTTTCCATGTCGACTCTCAAATTATTTAGTTTCAGTAGCTGACTCAGTGTTTTTCACTTTAGTCAACTCAGTGTTTAAACGGGCTATGTCTTTCCTTACTTTCGCAATACGCGAAGGATTTTCGATAGCTGAAATAGTGTGTGCGAACTTTAATTTTGATAAGCTCTCTTTTTCTTCCGCAATCTTAGCTACTAATTCTTCTTTTGAAAGCCCTGTGATTTCTGAATTTTTCATTTTTCTTTTCTTTTACGTTGAGTGTAGCGGTTATAATAAACAAGTATTTACAACATTCACCTCAACACTTTACTATGCTTCTACGTAATCTCTACGTACTACGAATTTGGTTTGGATTGGTAATTTCTGAGCTGCTAAACGTAATGCTTCTTTAGCTACTTCTAAAGGCACACCTTCAGCTTCGAAAATTACGCGACCAGGTCTTACAACTGCTACCCAATACTCAGGAGCACCTTTACCTTTACCCATACGTACCTCAGCAGGTTTTTTAGTTACTGGTTTGTCCGGGAATATTCTGATCCACACCTGACCTTCACGTTTCATGAAACGTGTTACGGCGATACGGGCAGCCTCTATCTGGCGACTTGTAATCCAAGTTGCTTCTAAAGATTTGATACCGAAAGATCCGAATGCTAATTCAGCTCCACGAGAAGCTAAACCCTTCATTCTGCCTTTTTGCATCTTCCTGAACTTCGTTCTTTTTGGCTGTAACATTTTATTTTGTTCTAATCGTTAAACGATGTTAATAAATCAATTATTTACGAGGACCTCTGTTAGCGCCTGCGCCACCACCTCTATTTGCTCCGGGACCACCTTGACCTGGACCACGACCACCACCTTGGTTTCCACCACGTCTGTCGTTACCACCGCCACGGCTATCTCTACCACCACCTCTGTTATCTCTACCACCGAAAGCTGGTTTCTCTGATGCGCCTTTTGGACCGTTGTTTGTCGAACCGATGTTTGGAGACAAATCACGTTTTCCATAAACCTCACCTTTACAGATCCAAACTTTAACACCTATTTTACCATAAGTAGTTAAAGCTTCAGCTAAAGCATAGTCGATATCAGCACGGAATGTATGCAAAGGCACTCTTCCTTCTTTGTACTGCTCAGTACGTGCCATCTCAGCACCACCTAAACGACCAGAAGTCATGATTTTAATACCTTCAGCACCCATACGCATAGTTGATGCGATAGAAGATTTCATTGCTCTACGGAATGAGATCCTTGCTTCTAATTGTTTTGCAACACCTTCTGCAACTAATTGTGCATCAAGTTCAGGGCGTTTAATTTCAAAGATGTTAATTTGAATTTCCTTTTTAGTCAATTTCTTTAACTCTTCTTTGATTTTATCAACCTCAGCACCTGCTTTACCGATTACGATACCTGGACGGGCTGTGTGGATAGTTACGGTGATACGTTTTAACGTACGTTCGATAACCACTTTAGCAACACCACCTTTAGCGATACGAGCAGAAAGGTATTTTCTTATTTTCTCATCTTCAACTAATTTATCGGAGTAGTTGTTGCCACCGAACCAGTTAGAATCCCATCCTTTGATGATACCTAACCTGTTACCTATTGGATTTGCTTTTTGTCCCATTTCCTAAAATTAGTTTTGAGTTGTTTCTGTATTTTTACTATCTACAATCAGCGTTATGTGGTTAGAACGTTTACGAATTCTATATCCACGGCCTTGAGGAGCTGGACGTAAGCGTTTTAACTGACGGCCACCATCAACCATAATTGTTTTAACAAAAAGTTGATTTTCTTCAGGGCGGGCACCTTCATTTTTAGATTCCCAGTTCTTGATCGCAGATAATAATAATTTCTCAACTCTTATTGCTGCCTCTTTATTGGTAAACTTTAAAATGCTTAATGCTTTCTCTACACGTTCACCTCTGATAAGATCTACAACCAAACGCATCTTACGCGGTGAGGTTGGACAATTGTTTAATTTTGCTATTGCTTCCATTGTCTAATTATTTTTTCTTTTCAGCGTGTCCTCTGAATGTTCTGGTTGGAGCAAATTCTCCCAACTTGTGACCAACCATGTTTTCTGTTACGTACACCGGAATAAATTTATTACCGTTGTGTACTGCAAATGTATGATTAACGAAATCTGGTGAGATCATTGATCTACGAGACCAAGTTTTGATTACAGACTTTTTGCCTGAATCATTCATAGAGTTTACTTTTTTCTCTACGTTATGGTCAATATACGGTCCTTTTTTTATCGAACGAGCCATTATTTCTTCCTTCTCTCTATGATGTAACGATTAGAATATTTTTTAAGTTCTCTGGTTTTAAAGCCTTTAGCTAAAACGCCATTTCTTGAACGTGGGTGACCACCTGATGATCTACCTTCACCACCACCCATTGGGTGATCGACAGGGTTCATCGCTACCGGTCTAGTTCTCGGACGACGGCCCAACCAACGTTTACGACCTGCTTTACCTAATACTTCGTTTGCGTGATCTGAGTTAGATACAGCACCGATAGTAGCAAGACAAGTAGTCAAGATTAAACGGGTTTCGCCTGAAGGCATTTTTAAAGTAGCATATTTACCATCGCGGGCAGCTAATTGTGCGTAAGCACCTGCACTACGAGCCAATTGTGCTCCTTTTCCAGGGTGAATCTCCACGTTGTGGATAATAGAACCTAATGGAATGTTCGATAATTTTAAAGTGTTACCTACTTCTGGTGCTGCAGTTTCGCCCGATAATAATACCGAACCTACTTGCAATCCTTCAGGAGCAATGATATAACGCTTCTCGCCATCTGCATAATGTAATAATGCAATGCGGGCAGTACGGTTTGGATCGTATTCAACAGTAGCTACTGTTGCAGGAATATCAAATTTATCACGTTTGAAATCGATCAAACGGTATGATTTTTTGTGACCACCACCCATGTAGCGCATAGTCATCTTTCCTGTGTTGTTACGTCCACCAGACTTTTTTGATGATACAACCAATGATTTTTCGGGCGTGGTTGCTGTAATCTCCGTAAAACTAGCACCAACTCTGAAGCGGGTACCTGGAGTAACTGGTTTAAATTTTCTTAAGCCCATAGTTATAATGAATTATTAAATTAAAGGGTTGCGTAATAATCTATTGTTTCGCCGTCTTTCAACGTTACGATTGCTTTTTTGTATTTCGGGCTACGGCCAGATACAAAACCTGCTTTAGTGTAACGTGATTTAGCTTTTCCATCAACAACCATCGTGTTAACTGCAACGATAGTTACACCGTACAATTTTTCAATAGCTGCTTTAATTTGGATTTTGTTAGCCTTATGGTTAACGCTAAATGTGAAACGGTTAGATTTCTCAGTTAAAGCTGAAGCTTTTTCGGTTAATATTGGTTTTTTTAAAATGTCCATATTATTTGGCAAACGCCTCCTCCAAAGTTTTAACAGAATCTGCAGTTAACACAAGTACACCAGCATTTAATACATCATAAGTATTTAAATCTACTGCCGAGATTACTTTTGTTTTCTGAACGTTTCTGCTTGATAAATAGATATTATTATTTTGTGCAGGTAAAACCAATAAAGTTTTTTGAGTACCTACGTTTAACGCAGCCAATAAGCTTGTATAGTTTTTAGTTTTAGCAGTATCGAAGTTGAAATCTTCTAAAATTACCACGTTGTTATCTTTTGCTTTATAAGCTAAAGCAGACTTACGTGCTAATGTTTTTAATTTCTTGTTCAATTTAAAGCTATAATCACGTGGTTGAGGACCGAAAACACGACCACCACCGTTAAATAACGGAGATTTAATGCTACCAGCACGTGCACCACCTGTACCTTTTTGTTTGTATAGTTTACGGGTCGAACCTGCAATCTCATTACGTTGTTTAGATTTGTGAGTACCCTGACGTTGATTAGCCAAATACTGTTTTACATCTAAATAAATCGCGTGGTCGTTAGGCTCGATACCAAATACCGATTCAGGAAGTTGCACCTTGGCACCTGTTTCTTTACCTGAAATGTTTAATACTTTAACTTCCATCTGATTACTTGTCTAAGATTACGTAAGAACCTTTAGCTCCTGGAATGGAACCACTAACTACTAATAGGTTTTGCTCAGCATAAACTTTCAAAACCTGTAAGTTCTGAACTTTTACCCTGTCTCCACCAGTTCTTCCTGCCATGCGCATTCCTTTGAACACACGTGAAGGGAATGACGATGCTCCCAATGAACCTGGGGCACGTAAACGGTTATGCTGACCGTGAGTCTGCATACCAACACCGGCAAATCCGTGGCGTTTTACAACACCTTGAAAACCTTTACCTTTTGAGGTACCTACAACATCAACAAAATCGCCTTCTGCGAAAGAATCAACCGTTATCACATCACCTAAGTTAGGTGAAGTTGTAAACGAATCGAATTCTACCAGCTTGCGTTTCGGAGTTGTGTTTGCTTTCGCGAAATGGCCTTTCAATGGTTGAGTTGTGTTTTTCTCTTTTTTCTCATCGTAACCCAACTGGATTGATGAATAACCATCTACTTCTTCGGTTTTTACCTGTGTAACTACACAAGGTCCAGCCTCGATTACCGTACAAGGAATGTTTCTTCCTTCGGCATCAAAGATACTGGTCATTCCTACTTTTTTTCCAATAATTCCTGACATTTTATCTTTTCTTTTTAACACCCATCGAAGCAGTAGGGCTTCGTTCAAGGTGGTTGTACATCCCTTTAAAGGGAGGGCAAAGATAGACAAGAAATATTAATTTTCAAATAGTTAGCGAAATATTTTTTCAAATAAATTGCTGATATGATGGTATTTAACTTTTAAAGACGCGTGAAAGCACTAAACTATCAATTAAATTAGTTGTTAAGAATATCATAAGCAACATTTAAATGCTGCTTTTATTCATAATAAGCCGTAAAACAGCCAGTTAACGATCGCATAATATTAAAGCGTATTTCTTTCCGGTTTTCTTAATTGTATACTAATGCCTATTACCACATCTTAAAGTTAGGCATTGTTAGGCTTCGCAATTAACGGTAATTTTATGTGGTCGATATTTTCTTTCGCAGAGATCTTCAAAAACGGATTCATACAAATCTAAACAAGTAGAAATTTCATCCTTCAGGTTACATCGATAATAAAAGTATTAAAGACGACCTTACTCATAAGAATTACTCTAATAAGGTCTTCATCTACAGCATGCTCTATTGTCTCTTAATTAACAGAACTGTAATCGCTGGTTATTGAGTAATAAGTTTGCACAAAAGCTGGCATATTCTCTTCATTTAGAAAGACCTAGTCTTCGACATTATAAAAAAAGTAATTTCCAATGCCAACATTTTTATCCAGTGTGGCCAGTATTTGATTAATTGTAGCGGGGGTATCGTTAGGCCCAATATAATAAGCAGGAATTCCATTATCACCAAACGGAATATCAATTATTGGAATCCGGTCATCATCCTCCTCCAGTATAAACTGACCTACCTCCCAGTCTTTATGTGGTTTAAAGCCACTGCTCTCCGCAAAAGCTTCTGCACCGTATATAATATTATGCGCTTTATTATATTCAATTTCTTCGCCTTTAATATGCACGATAAGGTTTTCGAGCTCTTCTAAAGGGATATTGAACCTAAAAGCTGAATCCTTAATCCCTAAACACCTGAGATCTACAAGGTACATTCCTACGGTAAAATTTCCATTAATATGCTTACGGCTAACCAATACAGTTGCAATACCGCTTTCTTCCCAATTATAAGTAATGTAGGATTTCCCTAATGGTAATTGCCTTGCCCTTGACTTAATAAAATTTTCGGGCTTTTGAAACAGTTTAACAACTTTTCCTGTTTTTGCCATTGAATTTATTTAAAACTTTGAATACAATTTTAAACGTTTGATAGCAATTGATATAAATTTTTTTTCAACATTTTGAAAAAATTTAATTTAATGCGCTAAACCACCATTTAAACTAATGGCTAGAATTGTAAGGATGATTAAGCCAATTAATACATATAGATAATCTTTTTCTATTAAAAAGCTAAAAACTGCAAAAAAGATTCTTGCTACTGGTGTAAAGATTAGCATTAATATACCAAACTGAACAATGGCATCGCCATGAAAAGTAAGTAAGCCTTTGAAAATAGCGGCAATAGAAGAGAATTTTGCCAGTTCTGGCTTAAATACTTTATAATCGGTTATTACACCTTTGTTGTGAATAAGAAAAATGATGCCTCCAATGAGTACAATGGTCATGGATATGATTACCCCGGCACGTAACAATGTACCCAGAATCACCTGGATATCTTTATCATTGATATTTTCTTTCGCTACACTCATTACAATCCGCTTATTCCTTTATAAATCATTTGCAAGGCTAGAACCGTAACCACCACTGCAAAAACTATTTTTAGTTTATCTGTCTTGGCTTTGAGTAAAACTTTCGAACCAACGGTAGCACCCGTTAAAACACCAATACAAACCGGCATGGCAATTCCTGGATCAATCTGGCCGCGATGCAGGTAAACAATCGCGCTTGCGGCAGCTGTAACACCCATCATAAAATTACTGGTTGTGGTAGAAACCTTAAAAGGCAAACGCATGATATTATCCATGGCAATAACTTTTAAAGCCCCACTTCCAATACCAAGTAAGCCAGAAAGTGTTCCTGCGAAAAGCATCATTAAGAAACCAGCTGGAACATGTTTTACAGCGTACTGGTGATCTGCACCTTTATCTGGATAAGATCCATTTAACTTAAAAAACTTCGCCCATCTGTCTGTATTATCAAGTGTTGTATGGTCTACCTTCTTCTTTAATGTCATGATGGCTGAAAAAATCAGGATACACCCAAATATGATGGCAATGTAATTCGCATTCAGATAAACCGCCACAATAGCTCCACAAATGGCACCAATGGTGGTCGCAATTTCCAAAAACATCCCAAGTCTAATATTCGTTATGCCTTCTTTTACGTAAGCGGCAGCAGAACCTGATGAAGTGGCGATTACTGAAACGATAGACGCACCAATCGCATAATGAATATCGACACCTAAAGCTAAAGTTAGTAAAGGAATGATGATTACACCACCGCCCAGGCCTGTTAATGAACCTAATAAACCCGCTAAAAAAGCACCTAATAAAACGATTATGGTAAACAATAATACCGACATGCGGCAAATATAATGCACTCTTTTTGGCTAAACGAAGGATTGAGGGAATAAAATAAAGTCTATATGTTATATGGGGAATGTAAGAAGATGGATGGAAAATGTGGGATGGCGGATGGAAGTTATAGCTTAGAAATTATGAGTGATTGAATTTTGAATGAGTGAATGCGATTGCGTATTAGGCATTCACTCATTCAAAATTCAATCATTATTATATTTACAATGAAGTTTACTTTCTTTATTTAGATCAACATTCCGAAAACTTTCCAACAATTCAAAAGCAATTTGTCTAACGGTTTCAGGGATAGGGTTAATGGTCGATTTATTGCCTTGGGCATTTTTAACCGTCCAGCCCGAAGTGTTTAATACCAGAGGATCGAGACCAGCCAACGATTTAATTATTTTGCCTCTCGTAAAAGCAATACCATCTGAATCGATAATTACTTTTTTGTTGTTCCACCAGTTTTCTTGCGATACCGTTATTAAAACAGAAGAATCTAATTTGGAAGAATAATTCCAGCCTTTGCCTTTTTGATGTTCCAGTTTTAATAATCCTATAAAATTAGTCAGGTTTTTTGAATTATACTTTTCCGAACTACAGTACATCGGAACATGGCTTAATTTGAGCTGATTTAACAATGCTTTGGAATGATCAGAGTTATGAAAAATTAAAACTATTTTTTCTGCAATTTGGTGGATAATCGTTTCATTCCCGCTATCGTATTCATCACAATGGTTCTTTATATTTTCTAATTGCTGAAGTAATATGGAAACCAATTCAGGTTTAGTTAAAAGTGGGTGCATACCAGATGTTTTCTAGCCTCGATAATGCATTATAATAAAAATATATTAGGAAGCATAGTTAATAAATTAAAATAGTCTGAATGGGAGAGATCAGGATGATAATATAGCTAAACTTAAATTACTCCAGCTTCTTTAAGCCTATGGATAACTTTATCAGCACTAACGGTATTATATTCACTTTTAAGATAAATATCAGCAAGAAAAACTGTTTCGTTATCAATCAAAATATAAGTAATTACTCTAGCTCCACCAGATTTTCCTTTGTTTGAACCAGAAATGGATAAACGAATTTTGTATACATTGTTCCCGAGATGAACACCTAAAACTGGATTTTCTTTAATTTCCTTGGATAATTTGGCAATATCTGAAAGAATGCTACGATGCTTTTTAGCAATTTGTTTTAATCCTTTAGCAAAATCATCAGTTGAAATAATCTCAAACTTCATCTTCTAATTCTGCCAAAAGTTCTTCAATAGATTTTAGCTTAACTTTTCCCTGCTGATGTAATTTAATTTGTTCAAAAGAACTTTTAAGCCGATCATAAATTACCTGTTCAGCTGCATTTAAAGGTTCTTGATTTACTTTTGCATTTTTATCCTCATCATAACTCAAACCTAAAGCATCCAATACTGCCTTAACAGCCTTTTCTGTCTTTTTATTTTCTATGTTTACAGTTAAAGTAGTCATAATAACAAAGTTAAAAATTAATTTTGAATGAGTGAATTTTGAATGAGTGAAAAAATGGTAAAATCATCTTACTCAATAGTTCTATCCTTTTAAAATTCAATCATTACCTACTTCCCCAACCGTTTAATCATTTCTGCACTAAGATCTCTCCCATCGTTTAATCGATTGGCAAAAAATGATTTTGCGGCCTCAAAATGTTCCTTATAACCCTTCAAATCTCCATAACCAATTATAGAAGCCCATTCATGCACAGCAGTATGAAATTCCAGATCATCACCACGGATGGATTTATCATACAATGCGGTATGAATCGATTCTTCTAACATCTCTTCGTTTTTGAAAAGATATTCAGCAATACCCAATCTGAGTTTAAATGGTGGTGTTTGGCAAATTAAATTGTCATAAGGATTTACGCCCATTTTATACCAGGCATATACCATGCTCAATAAACTTAAGTGAGAGTTGGGTTTTTGTTTATGGTCTGCATCAGAAAGGCTAAACTCCTTCATAATGTTATCATCCAGAAGCAAAAGGGTTCTGCTTTCATGAAAAACGAAATCGCGTGCAGCGTAAATTTTTTCCCTGAATGCCGTTTCGTTTTCACAGATCATCAATTTATACAATTCTGATTCTGCCTGAGCGTAATACTTAACCTGCTTCTGCGCATAGGGATTTAAGATAGCCAAACCTGCATAAATGTGAGATTTGTAACTAAAAATCCTCAGGGTAGTTAATATTTTTACGTTATCGATGCCGCCGGCATAAGCTGGATTATCCCATGGGAAAAAGCCAGCGTTCTTCCAGGCCGAGCCCATACTTTCAAAACCCATATGGGTTACCGCCTGCGTATCAGCAACAATGCGATCGTGCTCCCGGTAATCGTCCATTTCGATAATGTTCGATTTTAAAGACTTATAAATCTCCATCGCCTGCTTGTATACCTCATCTGTAGCACGATGACGAACCACTACCAGCGTTTGCCCTTCCGGACTAAATGCCGGACCATGTAAAGAATGGCAGGTTACAATCTGCGTATCGGCTGGAAGATGTTTTTCGAAGGCTGCAATTTCAGGATGTTTTACAGAGGTTTGTCCGGAAACAATAGCGCCGTATTTAGTAGAGCGGGCAAAAGTAGCCACTACTTCATCAATTTTTTCGGCTTCAACGCAATAGATAATAAAATCTGCTTTACGTGCAACCTCATGTCCATCTAGTAAAACTTCAACACCTTTAGGCTCGAGCTCACTTTTTAATTCGGCAAAACGCAAAGGCATATCTGCTCCACATACTTTATAACCAGCACCTGCAAACGATATGGCGTACAATTTGCCCATATCGCCTAAACCGATAATTCCTATTTGCATGCAGCAAATGTAATCTATCACGATTAATTTATAATAAAACCCAGATAAAATTGTTAATTTATAGATAATATAACATCATTTTTATGCATCATCATTGTATAAAAATGTAGTTTTACACTTTAACACCTATAATATTACTATGCGGAAACTTAAACCAACCCTATTATTTTTAGTAGCCATGCTATTTGTAAATATTGCATTCGGGCAGGCTAAACAAGACACTTCGAAAAATACTGATCCATCTTTAAGTGGCCAGTATAATTTTATGTTGAAAAAATCTAAAAGTTTATATGGTGCCAAATTGATTAATCCATCCAGGTTAGCTTCGTTTTGGAAAAGCGTTAACGATACTTTAAGAAAAGAGCGAAAACAACTTGGCGAAGCGAGACAGGAAATTAAATCGCAAAGTGAAAATATTGCCAGCTTAAAAGGCGAAGTAACCGGTAAAGAAAGTTCGCTTGCAAATGCCACTGCATCTGTTAATGAAATTAGTTTTCTGGGTATCGCTTTTAACAAAGGAACCTACAATACAATTGTATGGGCGATCATCATTGTATTAGGCGCTGGTTTGGCCATTGTAATTTTCCAATCTGGAAAATACCGTAAAGAAGCTACTTACCGAACTCAGCTATACCAGGAGGTTGCCGATGAGTTTCAAACACATAAAGTTAAGGCAAAAGATAAAGAAATGAGACTTGCCCGCGAGCTACAAGATGAAAGAAATAAATGGGATGATGCAAGAGGTAGATAACCGCTTAAACTTAATTTTATCAATTAGCTAAACGTTGATTGATAAAATTTCCCAATAACATTAGCTTTTCACTTGCAGCTAAACCATTCGGATTACAACCCGGTTTACCTTCCGGCACTTCGAGGTGCTGTTTTTTATAAAAATCAATCCAAAAATCGTCTGTCTTTCCGGTTTTTGGATTGATAAAAGTCATAGGTTCTAGTTTGAAAATGTGATCTTTCCTGAAAGATCTTTCAATAAAATCAGAGCAATAGTAAGAATTTTCATTAAGGATATAAGTCCAGTTGTAAGGCTTACCCATCATTTTTTTAGCCGATAATAAAGCAGCTGGAATAGCATATTGAAAACTGTCTTTTAAACGGTAGACCATTATTTTATTGTCTGCCGTTTTTTGTGTCTGATAAAAAGCAAGAATATTTTCTCTTATCGTTCCTCTTTTGGATGATGCATGCAAAACAAATGTAGCATCATGTCCCTTTTCGATAATTCCGATATGATCAAAAGCAATAGAATCCCTTTTTTGCGTCACCCGGTTAATGGCGCCAGAAAGGTTAGCTTTTTCGGCACCCACAAATATTAAATCGCCGTTTTTCAAATTACCAGTGGTAACCGTTTGCGCATTGGCTAAATGAAAAAAAAGCAGAAAACCACTGATAAAAATAAATACCCTCATAAAATTTAGCTTTAGGTTTCTGATGGAAAAGAAATGCCTTTGATGTTCCGATACAAATCAACCGCATATAAATCGGTCATACCAGAAACGAAATCTAAAACACTTTGCGTACGGGAGTAAATATCAGTCAGGTCGGTATGATATTGCTTTGGAATAAGCTTTACTAACTTTTGATAATAGTGCGTATTGTTATTAATAAGTGCGGGAACAAATTCCTCCAACAAACCAGCCATAATTTTGTAGCCTGCAACCTCTTTTTGTATAACAGAAGAGAAGTTATAAATCCGTTCCACAGATACGGCCTCTACGGCTTTCCATGCGGTAAGATAAGGTTCAGGCAAAAGATCAGTGAGGCTATGATTTAGTTCACCTTTTAATAAAGATTCCTGTTCCTGAAAAAAGATTCCTGCACAAATATTGGTTAGCGTATTAATGGCTTTTGCCCTTAACAAACCTATTTTCGCATCATCGTCTTCATAATCATTTTTCAATCTTTCCTCTATTGTTTTAGAATTAGAGAAAGGCAAAAGATAATTTTTTACTTCTTCGTAAGACAATATTTTTAGTCGGTGTGCATCTTCCAAATCGATGATGCTATAACAAATGTCATCAGCAGCCTCTACCAAATAAACTAAAGGATGACGTTTGTAAATCAGGTACTCGTTTTCCTCTTGCGTTAACCTCAACTCGGTTGCAATCTTTTTAAATGATTCTTCCTCAGACTGAAAAAAACCATACTTTTTTCGATGCAAAAGCTTTTTTTGTTTTCCAGCAATTGATGCACACGGATACTTGGCAATTGAGGCCAAAGTTGAATAAGTTAAAGCATAAGCATCATTCCCCTTCCCTTTTAAAGGATGGGTGAGAATTCGAATGGCGTTTGCATTACCTTCGAAATTTATGAGGTCATGCCACTGCGATTCTTTCATCTCTTTCTGGTAAACACGACCATCACCATCGGTAAAATAACGTGAAATTGCGGCTTCGCCTGAGTGTCCAAATGCTGGATTGCCCAGGTCGTGAGCGAGTGCTGCAGCGGCTACAATATTTCCAACTTCGCTAATCAACGGAACATCTTTAATTAACGATGGCTGGTGTTCTTCCAGGTTATTTAGAAAGATATTTGCCATAGAACGGGCCACACTTGCCACTTCTAAGCTATGTGTTAAACGATTGTGCACAAAAACACTTCCCGGCAAAGGAAAGACCTGGGTTTTATTCTGTAAACGCCTGAATGGTGAAGAAAATATTAAGCGATCGTAATCTCTCTGAAAATCCGATCGAGCCTTATCCCGATCACCCGTCCAACTCTCCTGCCCAAACCTTTTATTCGATAGCAAATATTTCCACTCCATTTAATGTAATCTCTAAAATTTGGCGCAAGTTAAACAAAAGCAGAAAACTCATGTCAAAAATTCGTCAATGCAATTCCTCAATGGTTTGCTAAAGGTTTGATCATCTGCGAGACTTATTACAAACCATTTGCCTGCCTGGATGTTCTTTATAAAAAATAAAGTTATGAAAACGAGCATTTATAATAAGGATGAACATACCGAAGGTTACATCGGAAATGGTAATACCGATAAAAAATCTGACGTTCAAAAGGCGTATGAAAAGGGTAATGATGTAAATGAAGTTACGCCTTTTGGACAAGTGCCAATAGCCCAAGAAAATACTAATGATTTTACCGAGGGTAATATCGAAGCGAGAGATGGTTTCGACAATACTGGTACCCAGGGAAAAGATTCACTCAGTGATGATACTTATAACAGTACTGATAAGCAGCATACCGTTGATAGTGCAGCAAGTGAGACTGGTAGCTCATCTGATGATTTTAAGGACGACATTGAAAAATCAGATATAAAACAACGAAACGAAGATGACGTTCTTAATACAGGTATTTAAAATAAAATTATGGGATTATTAAAATATGTTTTTTGGGGTACTGCGTCTGTTTTTGTACTCCACTATTTAACCAAGAAAAGGTTAACAGATGGAAAATCTATTGTTGATGATGTTATCGAAAAAACACCAAAAATAGCTAAAGAAGTAAAAACATTAAGTCGCAATATTAAAATGGATTATCAGCAGGCAACTGGTTTCTATTAGTTAAAAGAAATACAACACCAGTATTTTTGAATGAGAATAGACATTTATCTTTCTGGGTTAATCTTCAAAAACGTAGAATTTTAATAATGTCTTATCTACCGTGAAGCCAATAATAAAAAAGGGATTAATAAAAATTAATCCCTTTTTTATTTATAAATCTTTACCCCCCAGACCTTTTTCTTTGGTACTATTTCTATTCGCCGGGTCTTCCCCTGTACTCAGGTTTGTATTTTTCAGATTTTCGTTGACATCGATTTCTGTTTCCTTAACTTTAGCAATATGATCATCATCGGGAACATCCTTTCTTTTAAATGGCGAGTTACTGATATGACCATATGTAGCATCTTCATGATCCCATTCTATGTTTTGATCAGGCTTTTGAAACTGATCTTCTTTTTGCGCTCCATTTGCTTTATTATCAGTACTCATATCATTTTAATTTTGGTTGTTTATAATTAACACCACTGTAACACAGAAAGTTTGGAAGTTCGCATTTAATTTTTGATGAGATTAAGTATAATATTCAAATAGTAAGGAAACCCTCAAAATTTGCCAAGTAAAACTGGCAATTAGCTTCAAAGTAAGAATCAGGATAATTAATTGAGGGGTTATTTTACGCCTTTTTCCTGATCTAAATCAGTATCACTATCAACATCATTTTTGCTCGAGCCATTTTCGTCTCTATGTTTAGGGGGATTTTCCATCCTGCTTTGCTCTAATTCTGAAAAGTCACTACCTTTCTGATTGGCAATTTCGCCATGTGATGAAGGCTTTTTGGTGGAGTCTTCCTTTGGATCTGCAAAATCCTGACCTTCAACTGGCAAATTTTCCTCTTCTTTTAATGGCTTATTCATGCTAGTTAAACCTTAAGTATTCATTTTTGTTTGAAAAGATAGGGCACAAAAAAAGGTCGTGATGTAAAAATCACGACCTTTTCTTAATCTTTTAAATCAATTAAACTTTGATTTCAACTTCAACACCGCTAGGTAATTCAAGTTTCATTAAAGCATCAACTGTTTTAGAGTTAGAGCTGTAAATATCCAATAAGCGTTTGTAAGCGCACAATTGGAATTGCTCTCTAGCTTTTTTGTTTACGTGTGGAGAACGTAAAACAGTGAAGATTTTTTTCTCTGTAGGAAGTGGAATTGGACCACTTACAACTGCACCCGTAGGTTTAACAGTTTTTACGATTTTCTCTGCAGATTTATCTACTAAGTTGTAATCGTAAGATTTTAATTTAATTCTGATTCTTTGGCTCATCTTATTTTTAATTATGATTCCCTGTTAGAGCTATTAACAACAGAAATCGGATTTATCTTTCTAGTAGCAAGTATTTAGTATCGAGTATCAAGACTAAATACAGGTCTTGATACTTGATACTTTTATCTTGATACTTAATTTTAGTCTTCAGATTTTACTCTTCCTTTAGATTTAGCAATTACTTCATCCTGTACGTTTTTAGGCGCAGCTTCGTAGTGGTCAAATTCCATTGTAGAAGTTGCACGGCCTGAAGTGATAGTACGTAACTGCGTTACATAACCAAACATTTCAGAAAGAGGCACAGTTGCTTTAATTACCTGAGATCCATTACGGGTATCCATACCTAATAACTGACCACGACGACGGTTCATATCACCGATTACATCACCCATGTTTTCTTCAGGGGTTAAGATTTCGATTTTCATGATTGGCTCCATCAAAGTAGGCTTACATTTAGGTAAAGCTTCACGATAGGCCATTTTAGCTGCAAGTTCAAATGATAAAGCATCTGAATCGACTGCGTGGAATGAACCATCAGTTAAACGAACTTTCATATCAGGAAGTGGATAACCTGCTAATACACCATTCGCCATTGAAGCAGCAAAACCTTTTTCTACTGAAGGGATAAATTCACGAGGAATTGAACCACCAGTAATTTCATTTACGAACTGTAAACCACCTTTTTCGAAATCAGCATCAATTGGTGAGATAATTACTGAAATATCAGCAAATTTACCACGACCACCTGATTGTTTCTTATAAGTTTCACGGTGAGTAGTTGTACCGAAAATAGCTTCTTTGTAAGCTACTTGCGGTGCTCCCTGGTTAACCTCAACTTTAAATTCGCGTTTTAAACGATCGATCAAGATATCTAAGTGAAGCTCACCCATACCAGAGATTACAGTTTGACCAGTTTCCTGATCTGTTTGAACTCTGAATGTAGGATCTTCTTCAGCTAATTTACCTAAACCAATACCTAATTTATCAACATCAGCCTGAGTTTTAGGCTCAATAGCTAAACCGATAACTGGCTCTGGGAAATCCATTGATTCAAGAACGATTGGATGTTTCTCATCACAAAGTGTATCACCTGTTTTGATATCTTTAAATCCAACTACCGCAGCAATATCACCAGCAGCCACATTTGGCACAGGATTTTGCTTGTTAGCATGCATTTGGAAGATACGAGAGATACGTTCTTTATTTTCTGAACGAGAATTATAAACGTAAGAACCCGCTTCTAAGTTACCCGAGTAAACACGGATGAAACATAAACGACCTACGAATGGGTCAGTTGCAATTTTAAAAGCTAAAGCTGCAAATGGCTCAGTAATGCTTGGTTTTAATAAAATTTCTTCGTCGTTATCTGGGTTAGTACCAATAACACCTTCGCTATCCATAGGTGAAGGCAATAACTCCATCACATAATCAAGCATAGTTTGTACACCTTTATTTTTGAAAGATGAACCACAAACCATAGGTACAATTTTAGCATCTAAAACAGCTGCACGTAAAGCATCTAAAACTTCACGTTCTGTGATTGTTTCTGGCGCCTCGAAGAATTTCTCCATTAACGACTCATCATAATCAGCAACCGATTCCAATAATTTCTCTCTCCACTCAGCAACTTCATCAATCATATCCTCTGGGATAGGCACTTCAGTAAAGGTCATCCCTTTATCGTGCTCATTCCAAACGATACCACGGTTATTAATTAAATCAACAACACCTTTAAATCCGTCTTCAGAACCGATAGGTAACTGCAATGGAACTGCATTACTACCTAACATTTCTTTAACTTGTTTAACAACTTTTAAAAAGTCTGCTCCAGAACGGTCCATTTTATTAACGAAACCGATACGAGGCACACTGTAGTTGTTTGCTAAACGCCAGTTAGTTTCCGATTGAGGCTCAACACCATCAACAGCCGAAAACAAGAATACTAATCCATCTAATACACGTAATGAACGGTTTACCTCTACGGTAAAATCCACGTGACCAGGAGTATCAATAACGTTAACATGATATTTTTGACCTCTGTAATTCCAATCAACCGTAGTTGCTGCAGAAGTAATTGTGATACCACGCTCTTGCTCTTGTGCCATCCAATCCATTGTTGCCGCACCTTCGTGCACTTCACCAATTTTATGACTTACACCAGCATAATAAAGAATACGCTCTGTTGTTGTAGTTTTACCTGCATCAATGTGAGCCGCGATTCCAATATTTCTTGTAAATTTTAAATCTCTTGCCATTATATTTTTTTGTTGATTTATCTGATTTTAAATGATTACACCGATTATGTTAAAAACAAATCGGTGTAATTTATCTAATCAGTATAATCTTCTAATTAAATCTGTGTAATCTTACTAATTTGTAATCAACTACTAGAAACGGAAGTGAGAGAACGCTTTGTTAGCCTCAGCCATTTTATGCGTATCTTCTTTCTTCTTAACAGCAGCGCCTTCACCTTTAGCAGCAGCAACGATTTCTCCAGCTAATTTCTCTTTCATCGTTTTTTCACCACGACGACGAGCGTATAAAATTAACCATTTCATACCTAGAGCTGTTTTACGTTCTGGTCTAACCTCAGTTGGAACCTGGAAGTTAGCACCACCAACACGACGAGATTTAACCTCTACAGCTGGCATAATATTAGTTAATGCACGTTTAAATATCTCTAAACCGTTTTCACCTGCTTTTTTCTCAGCAATTTCAACAGCATCGTAAAAAATAGCATAAGCGATAGATTTTTTTCCATCGTACATCATATTGTTTACAAAACGAGTTACTTGAACATCGTTAAATTTTGGATCAGGAAGAATAATTCTCTTCTTTGGTTTTGACTTTCTCATTTCTTATTTCCTCCCGATTATTTCTTTTTACCTTTTGTTGGTGCCGCAGCTACTTGCCCTGGTTTAGGACGTTTAGTACCATATTTAGAACGACGTTGGTTACGACCAGCTACACCTGATGTATCTAATGCACCACGGATAATGTGGTAACGTACACCTGGTAAATCTTTAACACGACCACCACGGATCAATACGATTGAGTGTTCCTGTAAGTTGTGACCTTCTCCAGGAATGTATGCATTCACCTCTTTACCGTTCGTTAAACGAACACGGGCAACTTTACGCATTGCTGAGTTTGGTTTTTTAGGGGTAGTGGTGTACACACGTGTACATACACCTCTTCGCTGTGGACAGCTGTCCAACGCTGGAGACTTACTCTTGAACTCCAGTGCTACTCTACCTTTTCTAACTAATTGTTGAATGGTTGGCATTGTGCTTTTTTATGTTTTTATTAAAAAATTACCGCTCCCCCGGCATCTTCGCAGATCGCCTATAAAACGGACTGCAAAAGTAGAACAATTCTTTTTAAGAATCAAGGGGTTAGCGGAAAAAGTTTTCAATTGGCAGTTATCAGTTTACAGTTGAAGATTAAGTAGTTGCGAATTCTTTTGCGAACCCAATAACAAACTCGTCATGCTGAACTTGTTTCAGCATCTTAATAATATAATTATTATCTTTTTTTGGAAAGCAATTGCAGTAACGCTTAGGTTAGGTTCTGTCCCGCTAATGCTGCTGCCGAAGAAGAATCGGCATTCGCGAATATCGGGTTTAGGTGGCAAATGACTAATAATTGAATTCAGCCGTACCAAATGGCCAATAAATAATTCCAAATAAGGCTGTATATTCAACCTATCATTTACCTTTAAAGATTTCGCTTTATCAACATTTTAAAAGAAACATATCATAAATTCAATGATTAGCATAACTCAAATATTAACTGGATTAATAAGCGCATTAGTTGGTGGTATCCTAGCAACTTATTTAAAATCTTATTTAGATAAAAAAAATGAAATAGAATTATCTAAACAAAAAATTAACGAAGACAAATATCGCTCTATGCTTATTTTCATGGCATGTGCATTAGATATTAATAAGAAAAGATACTTTTCACTTAATGAGCAAGTTTTGAATGAAACGGCTGAAGATTACTTAAATCAAATAAAAGAATATTATTATCATAGTATCTTATATTCATCCGATCAAGTTATCTTAAGCATCAAAGATTTCATTGATAATCCATCACAAAATAATTATATTAAAGCGGCAAAGGCAATGCGTAAAGATATTTGGGGAGAGAAAACTAAATTAACTTTTGACCAGATAAAATTATAATTAGACAAAAAATTAGTATGCCCCTATCAAACTTTCAGCAGGAATATTCAAGACCTCATGAAGTTTACGTATCATATTCAAACTTAACTTGCGTTTGCCATTAAGTATTTCAGATTGGCGACTTCGTGCCCCAAATATTTTCGACAATTCTGTTGGCGTTTTTCCCAATTGCTCTAATCTAAATTTTATGGCGTCTATTGGAGATGGAGGTAAAATTGGATATTGAGCTTCTTCATAATGCTCAATTAATAATGCAAGTAATTCAAGTTCATCAGCCTGTTCAGAACCTAAAACAATATTTTCTTGCATTAATAAATATGCCTTTTTCAAAGCCAATTCATATTCTTCCTCTGTTTTAATTATTTTTAACATAATTTACATCCTCCACTTTAATTTTATCATATTCAGCATGAGTTCCAACCCATACCACAAAAATAATCTTTAACTTAAACTCTATATCGACGATTAATCGATAATGATTTACTTTAATGTTAAAAACAAATCGTTTTCCAGTAATTAAATCAGCCGTAGGATAAAGTTTAATAATATCCTCAGGCTTTTCCCAACGTTGTTCTATTATCTCTCCATACCAAGCCTCAAGACTTGCTTTCGCGTTTGCATGTTTTTTATAAAAGTTTACCAATGTTTTTTTTTGCAATGACACGCATGAAAAATAATTTACACAAATATATTACCAAATTGGTAACAAAATAAATTATTCACAAATAATCCGTAATGATTGAAAAATGTAATTAATTCACCGTACTCCGCGGATTACTTCTCTCTTTAGATGCTCCGGCTTTACTGATCTTGTAATTTAGCGATAGATAAAAATATCTGGTGATGGTATTGAAACGAATATCTTCTATCCTACTTCCATTAATTGTTCGGTCTATATTTGTATTTTGATTTAAAATATCAAATCCTTTTAAAGCCAGGGTTATTCTTCTATTCATGAAGTATTGCTCAAAACCGGCGTTCAATAGAAACACATTATTATTGAATCCATCGGCCCTACCCGCAGTACCATTGTGCTGCAATTCGCCACTTAAGCGGGTGTTTTTAATAAACTCATAACTAAGGTTTGCACTGTTAGAGAAATTGAAATATTTATTATCAATGGCGCTCGGCTGTGAGTTATTCACCCTACTATATTGAACACTGATATAAATTCCGGCATTTATTTTATCATCAATATCGTAACTCACATTGGCATTCGGTCCGAAATTGTAACGGTCGGTAATATTTTTCTCGTTATTGATAAAAGAGGTGCCGTGTGAGACAAATAAATTAATCCCATAACCTGATCTCAAACCTTTAATTTTCGTAGGCTGACCGAAATTGGTACCGGTATTGATGTAATAGTTACCATCTACATTTACAGGTTGCACATATTGAACGCCATCTCTGTAAACAATACTGTTGCCAACATCATCTAAACTATAATTAATTAAAAAATAACCATTCCAGTATTTATTGTTATCAGCACTGAAGGTGTTGAAATTCACAGATAAGCGATGGCTTTTTCTGGCTTCCAGATCTGGATTTCCCTCACGCCGGTACAATGGATTGGTATTGTTTTGAACGGGTTGAAGATCATTTACCGATGGCAGATTAACATTTGCATTATAATTTAACTGTAGTGTTTGATTGGTGGTGTTTCTGAAATTAAGGCTAATCCTCGGCAGGATGTTATAATATTTCCTTTCAATATTATTAATATTAACACCTGCACTATTAAAAGCTGAAGCATCTAATCCAGTCTCCTGAAACCCAAAACCCAAATTATAAGTCCATTGTGTACGGTTATAAATCAAACCTACTCGAGCAGTTTGTGTCCATGTTCTGTTTTCCAGCAGATTACTGAGATCAGGAACAACTGTATCGTATGTATTATTTAACGGATTATAACTCAGCGTTGATTGTTGTGCATCAACCTTTCCATCGTTTCTGATATAGGCGATATTACTATTTAATTTTTTATCAATAATCGGTCGGATATAGTTGATGGCAACAGATGTACTTCTCGACTTATTTTGTTGTTCTGCTTGTTGGTTTAAGTCGGTAATATCCACACCTCCCGCCCGGTAGTTATTGATAATCGATTGATTTAGCCAATTGGAGTTAAAAGTATTTTGCGTTCCGTTTAAGCCGATAATGACAGATCCTTTTTTTAGGCGGCGCGTAGCCGAAAGCTCTCCAAAAAAAGCTGGCGTAGAATTCCGCTGATCCAGGAACTGGTTGCCATCATTTGTTTTTCCGGCAAGATCAAGCGTAGTATTAAAATCCCTGCTATTGATATTAGTAGTATAATTTAAGATGGCGTTAGACCGAAAAGTAAGATCTGTTAATGAATCAGGATGATATTCTACTTTGAAGTTGAAACGATGCGCCTGATTATCTGAATTGCGATTGGAGATTTCATTCGTCCTTAATACATCATCTTGATTAATATCCTGCACATTTGAGAACCTGGTTCCTAAACCTTTGCTGAAATACGTGAAATAACTGCTGCTCAATGTCAACTTGTCTTTAGTTCCCCAACTGTTGCTAAAATTTACGCCACCACTATGGGTAGTCACCGCTCCCATAGCGCTATTATCGAAAACTCCAGAGCCGCCAATAGTAGTACGCCCATTATTAACGTTTATCGAAAAACCTCCACCACCCGGAGGGGCAAAAATATTCCCTAAATTACCACCTGTAAAACTGCTTAAATCTTCATATTGAAAACTGGCATTACTCACATTATTACTCATACCCAAAATGGCAAACTGCTTTTTTTTGGTAAAGTGATTTGCGCTTAAATAACTATTGTACTTATCTGTGGTACCACCAAATAAATTCGCATTCCCAAACCAACCATTCTTTTTATCTTCTTTGATGGTTAAGTTAAGTACCTTTTCCCGCTGACCATCGTCGATTCCTGTAGCCTTCGCTTCAAGTGTTTTGCTATCAATTAACTGAACCTTCGCAATTACATCTGCTGGTAAGTTTTTGGTGGCTGTTTTTGGATCAGTACCGAAGAAATCTTTTCCATCTACCGTTAGCCGGGTTACTTTTTGTCCTTGTACCAGAATACTTCCGTCTTTATCAATGGTTACACCAGGTAATTTCTTCAATAAATCTTCAACTGCTGCATTAGGCTGAGTTTTATAGGCATCGGCATTAAACTCAACAGTATCTTTTTTGATAGTAGCAGTAGCGTACTTCCCTGCAATAGAAACATCTTTCAATGCAATAGCATCTTCCTTCATCTTTAGTGTTCCTAAATCCAATATTTTACCATTAACGTGAATGGCTTTCGAAACTGAATTATAGCCCATGGCTGATATTTTCAACAAATAATCTCCATTGAACACATTGTTGAAAGAAAATTCCCCTGATTTATTGCTTACCACCCCTATTTTCTTAGTGGAATCAGCTTTGCTTGTCAGAACAATTCCCACATACTCTAAAGGCATATTGGTTTTTTCTTCGATAACTTTACCGGTAACAGCAACTTCTTCTTGTGCGAAGACTTTCGTAGATAATAAGCATAATAAAATAAGTAAGCAATTTTTCATAGATAAAATGATGATTTTAGTTTGTTTGTGATGGAAAGTTCAGCTCAACTCCGATTATAAGACGCAAGAAGTATGGGAATGTGACAGCATTTTTCATTTTATTTGAAAAAAGAAATCACACCTAATCATCGGATGAATATCTGCATACTTTACATATTCATCGGATGACTGAAAAAGATAAATGCAAAAAAAGGGATATGCAATTTTTGCACATCCCTTTTATATCTCAACTCATGACTCTGAACTATAGACTCACGACTATTTTTTTAGTAACGATATTCGTCTGATTTGAATGGACCTTCTACAGGTACGCCAATGTAATCAGCCTGGTGTTGATCTAAAACATCTAATTCTACACCAATTTTAGCTAAATGTAATCGAGCAACTTTCTCATCTAAATACTTAGGTAAAACATAAACTTTGTTTTCATACTTATCAGTGTTAGTCCAAAGCTCTAATTGTGCTAAAGTTTGGTTGGTAAATGAGTTACTCATTACAAAACTTGGGTGACCTGTTGCACAACCTAAGTTAACCAAACGACCTTCTGCCAAGATGATTACATCTTTACCGTCAATAGTATATTTATCAACCTGAGGTTTAATTTCAACTTTAGTATCGCCATAAGCACCGTTTAACCAAGCCATATCGATTTCGTTATCGAAGTGACCGATGTTACAAACAATTGCTTTATCTTTTAATGCTCTGAAGTGTTGTTCGCGAACAATATCACAATTACCAGTAGTGGTTACCACGATATCAGCTTCCTTAATTGCAGTAGCTAATTTTTTAACTTCGTAACCTTCCATAGCAGCCTGTAATGCACAGATCGGATCAATTTCGGTAACAATAACACGTACACCTTGTGAGCTTAATGATTCTGCAGAACCTTTACCCACATCACCATAACCGCAAACAACAGCTACTTTACCTGCCATCATGACATCAGTTGCACGACGAATCGCATCTACTAATGATTCACGACATCCGTATTTATTATCGAATTTAGATTTAGTTACAGAATCATTCACGTTAATTGCCGGTAAGTGCAATGTTCCGTTTTTCATTCTTTCGTACAAGCGGTGAACTCCTGTTGTAGTTTCTTCTGATAAACCTTTAATTGCAGCAATCAGCTCAGGATATTGATCAAAAACCATGTTGGTTAAATCGCCACCATCATCTAAAATCATATTTAATGGTTTTTGCTCCGGGCCGAAGTGTAAAGTTTGTTCAATACACCAATCGAATTCTTCTTCGTTTAATCCTTTCCAGGCATAAACCTGAATCCCAGCAGCAGCAATTGCAGCAGCAGCATGATCTTGAGTGGAAAAAATATTACATGATGACCAGGTTACTTCTGCACCTAAAGCCACTAATGTTTCAATTAAAACAGCCGTTTGGATGGTCATGTGCAGACAGCCTGCAATGCGCGCACCTGCTAAAGGTTGTGAAGGACCGAATTCTTCACGTAAACTCATCAAACCTGGCATTTCTGCTTCGGCTAATCCGATTTCTTTACGGCCCCATTCTGCCAGTGAAATGTCCTTAACTTTGTAAGGGATATAAGTTGTCTCTACTGATGACATAATTATTTGTTTTTAAATGTGATGTAAAGTTACGGCATCCCTTTGTGAAAGCCAAATAATTAAAAGAGCAAGGTGGTTTACGCAATGTAAAATAGTTCATATTTATATCAGGATTTTGAAAGCAGATTCAATATTTTTCGTTACATCAGTCCTGCTGGCCCCTACATGTTCCAATAGAAAAACCAGAGGCTTCTCGTACCATCAGGTTTATTGCACTTAAAACTGTATTCCTTTTGTAACCATGGCATCAACAAAAATAAAACTTTGATTTTCAGCTAATTATTTCTTAAATTGATTTAACCAAATAAATCAGTTATGAAAACCGTAAAACACTTACTAGATACGAAACAAGCAATAATAATTGCTGTGCCTGAAAACATCTCGGTATTAAATGCCTTAAAAGTAATGACTGATAAAAACATCAGTGCTTTGCTTGTGATGGAAAATGAAAAGCTATCGGGCATTTTCACTGAACGTGATTACGCCAGGAAAATCATCCTTCAAGGTAAATCATCAAAAGATACCTTAATTAAAGAAGCTATGACGCCAAACCCAATTACGATTACCTTAAGTGATTCTATTGATTACTGTATGGAATTAATGACTGATAAACACATTCGCCATTTACCCATTGTTGTAAATGATGAAGTAAAAGGTATGATGTCAATCGGGGATGTAGTAAAATTCATTATCGCCGATCAAAAACAAACGATATCTCAACTGGAGAGTTATATTAGTGGATAAAATAAGTGTAAAGGTTGAAGATATAATATTGGGATCATAACAAGAATCGATGGAATCATCCCAACGGTAAAACCTGTGTTATCATAAAATAAGTGTAATCAACCCAAAGGAAAATCTACGCAATGAATTTTACCACCTCCACTCCCCAGCAATTGTTAATGGTTCTTTTAAATTTTGAGATTCTAAGAAGGCCCTCAGTTCATCTTCGCCCTGAACACCCACAGAAATTTTTGGGGTGTTGGCTAATGCATAAGTGAGCATGGCGCTATAACGAACCGTATTTTTTAACTCCTGCTCATCTACGAGTTTAAACGAATCGCCATCAGAGTGATAGAATGGTCCTGAATTGTTTGGCAATTTACCTCCGAAGCCACCGCCAGTAGGAATTCCTGCTAACATGAACGGCTGATGATCGCTATGCAAACCAGCACCAGCATTGAATAAATTCTTAAATCCGGTGTCGATTTTTACGATCTCTGCTCCCCAGGAAGTAAACAAATCCTTCATTTCAACACGAGAAGTTGAGAATCCTTTTGGATCATTCGTCATATCGTAGTTCAGCATAAATTTAACCTGATCCAGATTTTTATCTTTTTTAGCTTGATCGATATAGGCCTTAGAACCTAATAAACCCTGCTCCTCTCCCATAAACAATACAAATTCTACAGTACGCTTTGTTTTTAAGTTTAGCTTTTTAAAAGTCCTCGCCATATCCATAATTGCAAATGAACCGATTCCATTATCAATGGCACCAGTGGCTAAATCCCAACTATCTAAGTGCCCGCCGACTACAATTTTATCTTTCGCTAATTCTGTACCCTTAAAAGTAGCCACTACATTTCTGGCTTTAATTAATCCAGAAAAATTAGTCATCGCAATATGCGCCGTCTGTGATTGGCTTTTTAATTTTTCCTTTAATGCCGTTCCATCTTCCAGACCGATACATACTGCCGGAATTGGAATCAACTTTCCTGTTACAGATGCCGTTCCGGTTAACAGCACTCCATTTTTAACGGTATTGATGATGATTACGCCAGTTGCGCCATACTTAGTTGCGATGGCAGTTTTCTCTGAACGATGAAGTGATTTTGTTCCGGCAGGTGAGCCTGGTAAAACACCTAAATATATTAATGCAATTTTTCCCTTAAACTTGGCTGGATCTGCTTGATAATCAACTTCCATTCCATTACCCGCGTCAACAATGTCACCGGTAATGTCAGCGTTAACAGGAGAATGTGCCAGCGTTACAGCTTTCATCTTTTTTATACTGTTTTTGTCTGCTCCGATTTCTACCGTTACTGTTTTTCTGGCCCAACTTTCTACTTCGAATGGTTGAAATTTAACGTCGCAACCATAAGATTTTAATAAGTCATAAGCGTATTGTTCTGCCTTCGCTCCATTTGCTGAACCAGTTAACCTATGGCCGATAGTTTCAGTTTCATATTTAAGTGTTTGGTATGCTTTTGAGTTTTGTTGTACATCATTGTTAATTTTAGAGAAGACATCTCCAAATTTATCCTGAGCATTAGCGAAGAGGATACTACAAATAATTACTGTTGAGAAAAAGTATTTCATGAATAATGTTGCTGATTGATTCGATGAAAATACAAAATTTAGGCTTAGCTATTAAGTTGTAACGTATATTTTGCCTTTTATGTTAAGAATGGCTCTTGCCTCGTGTCCCAAAACACAAGTAGTTCTATATAATCTGTATTAACACGATATAAAAAAGAACAGTTTTTGTGTAAAATCCTTTTCTTACTGTTTCATTTTCATAAATATGCTGAAACATCTGCGGATTTAAAGAAATCAAGTTGAAAATTTTATTTGATTTCTTCAGGAAATTATTAACATACTTTTGTCCCCAAATGTCATTGAGGTAATCTAAAACATAAATATATGTTTCTTTAGAGGTTTCAGTCCAAATAATTTTGAGAGGCAATTACTTTTCGTATTTAGATTTAATGTGTTCCATGAAATCCTCATGCAAAGTAAATTCTTTTTGATCGGCTTCCGTTAAAGCTTTATTTAGGAGTTTTGAAATATGATCTGGCAAAACCTCGTGTTCATTCCCAAAAGGTTTCATTTTTACATGCAAAGCTTCTAAAGCATCCTTTACACCCTTAGTTTGAGATGAGATTTTCGTTTGAATGACAAATGTTTCCATAATCAAATATAATAATCAATTCTTAAGGATTTTATATACAATCATTAAACACTATTTTGCTTAAAATCAAAAGTTATTTTAACTTGATTAAGCACGAACTGTAAGGAAGATTTTCAAAAAAACTCAGACCACCTAAGACTACTTAGAAATATAACCTAAGAATATTGACTTTAATAGTCTTAGATACCTAAGGTGGTAATATATTATTTATGCAATACCTTTTTCGGAAAAACCAATGATGCAACTACGCTAATCACTAAAATGCTAATAATAATAATCAGCGAATGCTGTGTAGTAAAACCTAATTTTTCCAGGTAAACGTGGCCCAACATTTTCACTCCGATAAAAGCCAGCAATACTGCCAAACCAGTTTTCAGGTAATGGAATTTATGGATAATATTTACCAGTAAAAAGAACATGGAACGTAAGCCCATGATGGCGAAAATATTCGAAAAGAATACTATATATGGATCTTTCGTAACCGCAAAAATAGCTGGAATAGAATCTACAGCGAATAATAAATCAGTAAATTCTACAATTAGTAAAACTAAAAACAGCGGTGTAACCAGGGTCTTGTGATCAATTTTAACAAAGAAATTCTTCCCCTCATATTTAGGGTGTATTGAAAATATCTTCGAGGCCCATTTAACAACTGGGTGATTTTCAGGATCGATTTTCTCATCTTCCTCTTTACTGAAAAACATTTTAACACCAGTAAAAACAAGAAAGGCACCAAAGATATAGAGAATCCATGCGAATTTAGTAATCAAGGCAGCACCAACAAAAATGAAAATGAAACGCATGATAATAGCGCCTAAAATCCCCCAGAACAGTACACGATGATAGTATTTTTCCTCTACCGCAAATGCAGAGAAGATCAGTACAATAACAAAGATATTGTCAACAGATAAAGCATACTCAATTACATATCCGGTTAGAAACTCTAAACCTAAATTCTTTTTGTAAACACCCAAACTGGCTTCAAAATCATTTGGAATCAGTTTAATATGATGCTGGTGTTTGGTAACAATTTCCTGGAGATGGGCAAAATCCTTAATCCCATGTAATTGATGACCTTCGGTAAGTAACACAAAGTAAAAACCAATTGCAAAACCAACCATGATTAAGCTCATGATTCCCGCCTGTTTCAAGCTCACTACATGTTCTTTACGACTAAAAAGACCTAAGTCTAAAGCCAGAATGATGACGATAAACAGCAGAAAACCAATACTAAAAAGCAGTTCATTACTCATTATTTTTTACGTTCGGTAGTATAAAGTACAAGTTGTTCTAAACCTGTTCTGGCTTCTCCCGCATCAAACTGACGCAGAATATCAAATGCCTCTTCCTGGTATTGTAACATTTTCTCGTTTGCATAATAAACACCCTCGTGTCCATTTACAAAATCTATAATCTGTTGAATTTTTACCGGATCATCCTGATGGTTTTTAACCAAATTAATGATTCGTTTTCGTTCAGGCTTTTCGGCACGGTTTAGCGCATAAATCAAAGGAAGTGTTACTTTCTTTTCTTTAATATCGATTCCTAAAGGCTTTCCTACATCATCTGTTCCAAAATCGAAGGTATCATCCTTGATTTGAAAAGCAATCCCAACCTTTTCGCCAAACAAGCGCATTTTTTCAATCACTTCATCATCTGCACCAGCCGAAGCCGCACCCGCAGCGCAACATGAGGCAATTAAAGAAGCTGTTTTCTGACGAATAACATCGAAATAAAGCTCCTCCGAAATATCCATTTTTCGCACCTTTTCAATCTGCAACAATTCTCCCTCACTCATCTGCTTAACGGCTTCAGATACAATTTGTAACAATCTATGTTCGTTATTGTTTACTGAAAGCAGCAATCCTTTCGCGAGTAAGAAATCGCCAACCAATACGGCAATTTTATTTTTCCAAAGTGCATTGATAGAGAAAAATCCACGGCGCTCATAAGCATTATCTACCACATCGTCATGTACCAGCGTTGCGGTGTGTAACAACTCCACCAAAGCAGCCCCACGATGGGTAGATTCAGTTATACCACCACACAGTTTAGCCGCAAAAAACACGAACATTGGTCGCATTTGTTTGCCCTTTTGTTTAACAATGTAGTGGGTAATCCTATCCAGCAACGGTGCGTCGCTATGCATAGACTCCTTAAACGTTTTTTCAAACGCTTTGATATCAGCTGCTATAGGTTTTTTTATCTGTTCGATTCCCGGCATTAAGTCGAAAAGTTTTGATTGCAAACTTAAGCTAATTTCCCATAAAAAAGTAATGTATTATGAAGCATTCTAATGGGCTGGAAAGCAACGGCAGTAATCATTAACATCTTCCCTCCTGCTTTTGCCTATAGTCCTTACCCTCAATTCTTCGGGCTGTGGGCTATTGGGCGCAATCAGGTTTAAATTGAAAGTTGTTGCAAATAATCTTCCCCTCAAACTGGAAAATCAGATGCTCAAAAATTTACTTTCATCGTTCAAAAGTTTACATTTAAACCAATAATTTAGGACTAATGAAAAAGCGTTATAAAGTACTAATTGGTTTTTCGGTATTCCTTATCGCAGGGTATTTACTTGGGCCGAAGCCAAAGAAACCAATGTATGATACTTCGTTGGCTTCCGTTCCAGATATTCAGGATCTTGATGGCTACGTAAGTGCGATGGAAAAAGCCAATAAACTAAAGCCAGGAAACGAGGCCGAAATTATCTGGGCAGATTCCACTCATCAACAAACGGAGTATGCAGTGGTTTATCTACATGGCTTTTCTGCTTCCAAAATGGAAGGAAATCCCGTTTATCTCAATCTGGCGAAAGAATTAAAAGCCAATTTATACCTGGCACGTTTAGCCGATCATGGTATTGACACCGTAGCGCCCATGCAATATTTTACCGCCGACAGGCTTTGGGAAACCAGCAAGCAAGCTTATGCCATTGGTCAGAAATTAGGTAAAAAAGTAATTTTAATTGGCACTTCAACCGGAGGAACGGTGGCGCTAAAACTGGCTGCTACTTATCCGAAAATTAACAGTTTAATTCTCATGTCTCCGAATGTAGCCATTAATGATAAAAAGGCCTGGCTCTTGAACGACCCCTGGGGATTGCAAATTGCCCGGAAAGTGTTAAAAAGTGATGAAAGGATAGTGAATGGCCGATCAGAAGAGTTTAAAAAATACTGGTACACCAATTACCGAATAGAATCTTTAGTAGAACTTCAGGAATTTGTAGAAAGCACGATGACAAAAACTGTTTTCGAAAAAGTTAAACAGCCCGTGCTCTTGCTTTATTACTACAAAAATGATCTGGAGCAAGACCCTGTGGTGCGGGTAGATGCCATGCTGAAAATGTTTAATGATTTAGGAACGCCTGATGATTTGAAGCGTAAAGTTGCCATTCCAAATGCCGGAAACCATGTGCTGGGTTCTTATTTAACTTCAAAAGATTTACCGAGTGTAGAAATTGCCATTAATAGTTTTGTAGGAAGTGTTTTGAAGGTGCCAATTCATTAATTTAACCTGCGAAGTCTCAAAGGCCAATGAGCGTAGAAAGACTTCGAAAGTTTCATCAAACATCTAAATTCGTTATTAGACTGACGAAGTTTGCCACCACGCAAGGCCAGCTAAACTTCGTAAGTCGGATTTACAATATTCTTCACAATCATTTCGGCATGTACCCTGGAGTTTTCAATAAAAAGCTTGTGGGTATCTAAACCACCGCAAACTACGCCTGCCAGATACAAACCTTTAACGTTAGTTTCCATCGTTTCTTCGTTGTAAACAGGGCAAAGTGTTTCTGGTAAATCAATTCCGAATTTTCTTAACATAGAAAAATCAGGTTGATAGCCGGTCATGGCGATTACAAAATCATTCGGGATGGTTTTGATGCCTTCAGGTGTTTTAATATCTACTTCACCTTCTCTTATTTCAACAAGTTCGGAATTAAAGAGCGCCGTTACTTCTCCTTCTTTAATCCGGTTTTGAATATCAGGCCGAACCCAATATTTTACATGCGGACCAAGGTCACCACTGCGAACAACCATGGTTACGTTTGCACCTTTCCGGTAGGTTTCTAAAGCAGCATCTACACCAGAATTATTTGCCCCAACAACTACTACATTCTGGAAAGCATATAGGTGTGGATCTTTATAATAATGCGTTACTTTCGGTAAATCTTCACCAGGAACATTCATCAATAAAGGAACATCATAAAAACCTGTAGCCACTATTACATTGCTGGCTGTATAATTAGCTTTAGCGGTTTGAACTTCAAATATCCCTTCCCTGTTTTTATGAATCTGATTTACCCTTTCAAATAAATTGATACTTAAATCAAACTTTTCGGCAACTCTCCGATAATATTCAACGGCTTCATTTCGGTTCGGCTTCGGATTAATCGTTACAAAAGGTGCGCCTCCAATTTCCAGCTTTTGCGAAGTAGAAAAGAAAGTCATGAAAACTGGATAATTAAATAAACTATTCACCAACGCGCCTTTCTCAATGATTAGATAACTCAGGCCAGCCTGTTGTGCCTCGATAGCGCAAGCCATGCCGATTGGTCCGGCGCCAATGATGATGATATCGTAATGATGGGATTTTGTCAATTTTTGTCTATTAAATTAGATAATAGAGATTTGGGAACAGGAAATAGACAGAGTGGATAGATCAGTTAACTTAATACATGAAAGTAAACATCTTATGAATAGGATATAGAAAGGATGCTTATATCAGTTGTATTCCTATGAAATGTGTTCGACTCCCTCATGCGTTTTTTCTATTCTTATTTGTCTATTCTCTATTTTCTTTTCCTTATTTCAGATACTAAACCTTCATTGCCTTACTTGGGCAGGCAAAATCCGTTCTTTTCAAACCCGTATTTTTAATCGCTCCGTAACCACCGGCAATATCAACTACATTTTCGACACCACGAGATTTTAAAATAGAAGCGGCAATCATAGAGCGGTAACCACCGGCACAATGAACATAGTATGTTGCTTTTGGATCAATTTCACCCATCCAATCGTTAATGAAATCAAGCGGGCGACTTAAAGTGAAATCTAAATGCTCTGACTCATATTCGCCTGGTTTACGAACATCAAGTGCGATAACCTCGCCAGTATTGGCAGCTTCTTCAAAAGCTTCTACAGATATAGATTCGATGGTATCAATTTCTTTTCCTGCATCTGTCCACCGCTCAAAACCACCGTCTAAATAACCAATGGTGCTATCGTAACCTACTCGTGTTAAACGGGTGATGGTTTCTTCTGCCTTGCCTTCATCTGTAATAAGCAAAATTGGTTGCTGAAGATCAGTAATTAATGCACCAACCCACGGCGCAAACTGGCCATTTAAACCAATGTTAATGGAATTAGGAATAAATCCTTTAGCAAAAAGCTGTGGGTCACGGGTATCAAGCATAATCGCCCCTGTTTGATTTGCGGTATCTTCAAAAGCCTGAGGCGTCAAAGCATTCAATCCTTTTTCGTAAACATCATCAATACTTTCCACACCACCTTTATTTATGGCTGCATTTTTGGCGAAATATTGTGGAGGAGGCATAATGCCATCTGTTACTTCTCGTATAAATTGTTCTTTAGTTTGTGCTTTTAAAGCATAGTTAACCAGCTTCTGGTGTCCCAAAGAATCAAAAGTCTCTTTACTCATGCTTTTGCCACAAGCTGAACCTGCGCCATGAGCCGGATAAACAATTACATCATCAGCCAAGGGTTTAATTTTTTCATTTAACGAATCGTAAAGCATTCCAGCTAAATCTTCCATTGTTAAATTTCCCTTTTGCGCTAAATCCGGGCGACCAACATCACCAATAAAAAGGGTATCTCCACTGAAAATACAGTGATCTTTTCCATTTTCGTCTGTTAATAAATAAGTGGTTGATTCTAAAGTATGGCCTGGTGTATATAAAACCGTAATGGTAAGCGCTCCAATTTTGAATTGTTCGCCATCTTTCGCAATGTGAGAATCAAACGAGGTTTTAGCGGTTGGTCCATAGATAATTTTTGCACCTGACTTCTCTGCTAAATCAACATGACCAGATACAAAATCCGCATGAAAATGGGTTTCAAAAATATACTTAATATTGGCGCTAGCTTTTTCTGCTTTCTTCAAATAAGTTGAAACTTCTCTCAAAGGATCTATAATTGCAGCCTCGCCGTTACTTTCTATATAATAAGCAGCTTCCGCTAAACAACCTGTGTATATTTGTTCTATTTTCATGTTTTCTTCTCCTCGTCACCCTGAATTTATTTCAGGGTCTTATTTGAATAGATGCTGAATCAAGTTCAGCATGACGGATATGCCAAACAAAAATAGCGCTAAATACTTATAACCGAAATGATGAAACTCATAATTGCAGAAGTTTTACTTTCAAAAACAACTTTCGGGATTTAAAAAATGTACAAGTCTTAATTGTTAGCCGTTTGTAAACAAAAACTTTAATCAAAAATTAATCCTTCGTTAATTCTCCTCGTAAAGATTCGTCCATTAGCTTGCGACTTTCTTCGAGTGGTAAACCAAGGCCAAGAACGAACATTAGTTTTGTAACTGCCGATTCGAAAGTAAGATCGTAACCACTTACAATACCCATTTTTAACAGTTCGCGACTCGTTTCGTACCTACCTAACTGTACAGAACCTTTTTTACACTGCGATATATCAATAATAATTTTCCCATTTAAAATGGCTTGACGAAGCGCATCTAAAAACCATTGGGCTGTTGTAGTGTTACCAGAACCAAAAGCTTCTAAAATAATCGCATCGACCTTTGAATCTGTTATTGCTGTAACAGCTTGAGGCGTGATCCCAGGATACAATTTAAGTACACCGATATTAGAGTTGAACTTAGTATGCAGGATCAACTTATCTTTTGGCGCATTCATTACATAATTTGTATTAAACTGCATATGCACACCCGCTTCAGCTAATACCGGATAATTAGGTGATCGGAAAGCCTCAAACTTTTCGCTATTGTATTTTATGGAGCGATTTCCACGAAATAACTGTGAATCGAAGTAAATACTAACCTCCGGGAATAGTGATTTACCATCTTCTTTAGTAGCAGCAATTTCCAACGCAGTGATTAAATTCTCTTTCGCATCGGTACGAATCTCCCCAATTGGCAATTGTGACCCCGTAAGGACCACAGCTTTACCTAAATTCTCGAGCATAAAACTTAATGCTGAAGCGGTAAAGGCCATTGTATCTGATCCATGAAGGATGACGAAGCCATCATAAAGATCATATTGGTGATAAATAAGTTCTGCTAAAGTTTTCCATATTTCAGGATCCATGTTTGATGAATCTAGAACCGGATTAAAAGAATGCACATCTAAATGATAATCTAACCGACTTAATTCTGGTACGTTTTCTTTAATTTGTTCGAAATCGAAAGGAATTAACATTCCATTGGTAGGGTCGTTAACCATACCGATGGTACCACCGGTATAAATTATTAGGATCTTAGTCATTTGGTTGGTTTGGTTGCTCTACACAAAGAAACTAAAAGAATTTCATTTTATCGGCTTATTAAATGATAAAAATCAGATAAAATGGCCTATTTGATTTATTTATTTACCATTTTGATAATAAATGTTCTGATAACGTTTAAGAAGTCTATTGATGTGGATGCTGACATTAATACCTAACAATAGGTTCTAATAAAGGCTTATGCTTTCAGAGAAAATTACGAAGCCTTATCGCAATGACGGCCTCATTACTATCATGAATTATAAGGAACTTTTTCAGGAACCTTAAAAAGATGCTGAATCAAGTTCAGCAGGACGGCCAATATAGACTAAATCAACCAATCCGTCTTCCTGAATTTATTTCAGGATCTTCAGATAAACGCTAACTAGTTCAACAGGATGGCCAAATCTTAAACCCCAAATATTTTCCTTGAATTTTCTGTAGTTATATTTGCGATTTCTTCTATAGAAACATTATAAATATCAGCGAGTTTTTCAGCAATATAAATCAGGTAACTACTTTCATTCGGTTTTCCACGAAATGGCACTGGCGCTAGGTAGGGTGAATCGGTTTCTAGGACGAGGTTTTGCAAAGGAATTTCACTTAAAACTAAATCTAAGCCTGCTTTTTTATAAGTAACAACGCCACCAATTCCTAAATAGAAATTAAGATCAATGGCTTGTTTTGCTTGTGCAACATTCCCGGTAAAGCAGTGAAAAATTCCCCGAAGCTTTTCATCACGTTGACTTTCCAACACTTCAAAAACCTCATCAAAAGCTTCACGACAATGAATTACAATAGGTAAACCTAAATCTTTTGCCCAGCCAATTTGCTTGATAAAAGCATCTTGCTGAAATGCTAACGTGGTTTTATCCCAGTATAAATCAATGCCGATTTCACCAATGGCATAGATTTTCCTCCCCGATATGCTTTTATAAATTTCATCCAATACAGCCAGATAATCTTCCTTTACATCGCATGGATGCAAACCCGCCATTGCAAAACAATGTTCCGGATATTTTTTCACCAGATCATCAATCATCGCGATTGATTTTACATCAACATTTGGCAGGAACAAGCGGTTAACATCATTTTCAAAACAGCGTTCCATCAGCTGTACTTGTTTTTCTGCATTCTGCTCGTAATATAAATGGGTGTGGGTATCAGTGAAAATCATTTTTTTAGTATCAAGTAGGAAGTGTTTAGTATCAAGTAGTGGGTATCAAGTATCAAGATTATAGCCTAACTATTTTTTTGCTGTTTTTGAACTTCTAGGTTTTGTTATTTTAGCTTTCTTATCTTCGGAGTCCTGACTACTGACCGCGGACTCAAAAGCCATTTCCTTTTTCAAAAACTTTCCTGTAAGGCTGATTGGATTCTGAATCAAACCTTCGGGTGTTCCTTCGAAAAGGATTCTTCCACCTCCGGCTCCACCTTCTTCCCCCAAGTCAATTACCCAGTCGGCAACCTTTACTACATCTAAATTGTGTTCGATCACCAGAATCGTATTTCCTTTTTCTACCAATTCTTGTAATACCCCTAAAAGTACGTTGATGTCTTCAAAATGAAGTCCGGTAGTTGGCTCATCAAGAATATAGAAAGTTTTTCCGGTATCTTTTTTCGAAAGTTCGGTAGCCAGTTTCACACGTTGTGCCTCGCCACCTGATAAAGTAACCGATGACTGTCCTAGTGTGATATACCCCAAACCAACATCTTTTAATGTTTTGATTTTCCGGTAAATGATTGGAATGTTTTCAAAGAAAACACAAGCATCTTCGATACTCATATCTAAAACATCACTGATTGATTTTCCGCGGAAGCGAACTTCTAAAGTTTCACGATTATATCTTCTACCGCCACACTCTTCGCAAGGAACCTGAACATCAGGCAAGAAATTCATTTCAATCACTTTCAAGCCAGCACCCTGACAGGTTTCGCATCTTCCACCCTTTACATTAAAAGAGAAACGACCCGGTTTATAACCACGGATTTTCGCCTCTGGTAATTGTACAAACAGATTTCTGATATCAGAGAAAACGCCAGTATAAGTTGATGGATTGGAACGCGGTGTTCTTCCTATTGGTGCCTGATCGATTTCAATTACCTTATCAATCTCTTTTAATCCACTTATTTTCTCGTATGGAAGCGGCGTTTTCTTCGCTCTGAAGAAATGATGATTTAGGATCGGATATAGCGTTTCGGTAATTAAACTTGATTTCCCAGAACCTGAAACACCTGTAACTGCAATAAATTTTCCCAGCGGAAAATCAACAGAAACTTCTTTTAAATTATGGCCGGTAGCTTTAGTAATGGATAATTTATGGCCATTGCCTTTTCTACGAACCTTTGGCGTTTCAATTTTTTTGTTTCCGTTTAAGTAAGCCGCTGTTAAAGTATTCGATTTTAAAATTTGCGCTGCTGTTCCTTCTGCAACCACAGTTCCACCGTGAATACCTGCTCCAGGGCCAACATCAATTACCCAATCTGCCTCTAAAATCATGTCCTTATCGTGCTCTACCACCAAAACGGTATTACCTAAATCACGCAAATTTTTCAAAGCATTAATTAAACGTTCGTTATCACGTTGGTGTAAACCGATACTTGGTTCATCAAGAATGTACATCACATTCATCAATTGTGAACCTATTTGCGTGGCCAACCGAATCCGTTGCGCCTCACCACCAGAAAGTGTGCGTGCCGTTCTATCTAATGTTAAATAGGTTAAGCCTACATCCGTTAAGAAACCGATACGGGCTTTAATCTCTTTTAAAATCTCTTTTGCAATGATGTTCTGGCGATCAGAAAGACGTTCATCAACATGCTCAAACCATTTGAACAGGTTATTGATATCCATGGATGAAAGCTCGAAAATATTCTTTCCATCTACTTTAAAGTGGAGACTTTCTTTTTTCAAACGGGCACCATGGCACTCCGGACAAGTTTTTAACTTGCGGAAAGCATCCATATCATCAGAGGCAGATTCACTTCGCTTTTCATTCTGTTCCTCCAACATCTTGATGATCCCATCAAAAGTGATGTTATAGTTCTGAACATTCCACTTATTATATTCTACCTCCACCTTAATTAAATCTGGCGAGCCGTTTAAAATAATGTTAATGACTTCATCACTTAATTTTTCAATGGGTGTAGAAAGAGAAAATGCATATTTTTTGGCTAGTGATTTCAATACCTGGAACATCCAGATGTCGCGGTATTCACCCAATGGCGCTAAACCACCATTTAAAATACTCAGTTTAGGGTTCGGAATAACGGATTCCTTATCCACCACAAAAATATAACCTAAACCATCGCAACGGTCGCACGCTCCATACGGAGAATTGAACGAAAAACTGTTTGGTTGTGGTTCATCATAAGAAATACCTGTAGTTGGACACATCAAAAACTTGCTGAAATGGGCAACGTGATTATCCTTATCGCTAATTTTGATTACTCCTTTACCCATCTTCATGGCTGTTTGTACCGAATCCATCAGGCGTTTTATATCCTTATTATCAACAATGAGGCGATCTATCACCACTTCAATATCGTGAATTTTATAACGATCGACCTGCATTTTCGCTGTGATGTCTTTAATCTCGCCATCTACACGAACTTTCACATAGCCTTGCTTACGAATTTGCTCGAACAGTTCACGATAATGCCCTTTCCTCCCTTTTACAACTGGCGCCAGGATATTTACTGCCATACCATCAAACTTATTGAAGATATTTTGCAAAATCTGATCTTCGCTCATACGTTCCATCTTCTCTCCGGTATTATAAGAGAAAGCATCGGCTACTCGGGCGTAAAGCAAACGCATAAAATCGTAAATCTCGGTAATGGTACCTACGGTAGAGCGTGGATTTTTACTCGTCGTTTTTTGTTCAATGGCAATTACAGGGCTTAAGCCAGAAACCTTATCTACATCAGGGCGCTCCATTCCACCCATAAACTGGCGGCTGTAAGCACTGAATGTTTCCATGTAGCGGCGTTGACCTTCCGCATAAATGGTATCGAAAGCCAGAGAAGATTTCCCGCTACCACTTAAACCGGTAATCACGACCAACTGGTTGCGGGGAAAACTTACATCTATATTTTTTAAATTATGCACCCTCGCACCATATACTTCTACATCTTTTTGCTCGCCGAGGTCGATAGATTTATTGCTCATATTTTATTAAAAAGTTGAGGAGAAATTCGGCCAATAAAAAGGCAGCATTTCAATCCGCAAAAATGCTAAAAATTTTATCAAAAAGAAAGTGTAATTCAATCTGTATTAAGGATTAATTGTCATAATGTCTGCTTCTGTTACGAAGAAAACCTGATGAAAAACCTAAACGTAAATAACCATAATGATCCTGGAAATAGATGTTGTAATTATCTTCGCCATAATAGCCCGCAGCAGCCATCAGAAACACATTATTCATAAAAGGAAAACTATAATTAAAATTAATCTCGGCATTTAACCGCTTTTTAAGGTTCCCTAAATTCTTCGCCGGGATTTTATTCACTGCATAAGAAACCTCAGTATTTAAACGCCAGGTTTCTTTCTTGGTTTTAACTTTTGCTTTATTTCTTGCATTTCTTTCTATTTGATCGTATTTACGCCAGGAGAAATTATACAAAACCCTGGTAAAGCCAAAGCCCAGATCTAATGCCGGCTCATATCTAAAAAACTTATACCATTGTAATCCTACCCGATGATTAAATGAAGAATAACTTTCATTGGCGCCAATCGGCGTTAAGTGGCCGAAACGATAGGAAGCCGTTAAATAATTAGCATTGAAATTCCCGGTTAAGGTATTTACCGTTCCATCTTGGTTGAGTGCACTTTGATCCTGACCGTTAGAGTGATGTGTAAAAGCCAGTTCAGCATATTTATAATCTTCGGGATTCATATTTAGCCTGGCATACAAAACACTACCCAGGCGATAACTTGGCGTACGAACACCTGCTGAAGCCTCATTTCTTACACGAACTGTAAAATCGGGAATAATGGAGAATGCCACAGGCGATTTATAACTTCCCAGCAACATATAGGTGGTAGTTAACCGACCATTAATAACATATTTTGATGGTGCGCCTAATTCTCCTGCTGGGGAAGTGTAAGAAAAATCTGAATTTTCTTTATATATATTGATGTATTGTTTATTCGCAAATTCCCGCTTGATGATAAGCGAATCTTGCGCAAATAGATGAAAACTAAGAAAATATAAAGCAAGCGTTAACAAAGTTTTCATCATGCTATATAAACGTTGCAGGATGGATGATGGTTTTGTAACAGCATATATAATTAGCAATGTTTAAGAGTTATTAACTTAACATCAATAGTGCGATTAAAGTTAATAACTCTAGGAAAACTTGGTTAACACTCTACAGTATTTCCATTTCTGTCGCTCGTAAATCATTGTTTTTAAGAAAAGTATCAGATGAAGAGAACATGACTATGATATATCTATTTTGCAAATATTTGTTTTTCACAAACCCTAAGAAAAAATAATAGAAAACTTACTAAAGCAAAATAATACGTTCAAAATTAATATATTTGTACGTATAAAATTCAAATATGGACTCTAAACTTACATTAAAGCTCAACCAAGAAATTATTGAAAGGGCTAAGCTGTACGCTTCAGAAAAAAAATTAAGTCTGTCAAGATTAATCGAAAATTATCTTGATTCGTTAACTAATGACCAAAAGAAGAATGAACTGCAGATATCGCCTTTTGTAAAAAGCCTTACTTCGGGAGTTAAAATTCCTGCTGATTATGATTATAAAAAGGACCGTGCAGATCACTTAGCGGAAAAGCACAAATGACCAGAATATTTTTAGATACTAATGTCATATTGGATTTATTAGCAGAAAGAATTCCTTTTTTTGATTCAATTGCTAAAGTAGCAACATTGGCTGATCAAAAGAAACTTCTCTTAATGGCTTCTCCTCTGTCTTTTACAACTGTCGAGTATGTTTTAAATAAATTCGAATCTTCCGAATCGGTTCTAAATAAACTAAGAAAGTTTAAGATCATTTGTAAAGTCTGTGAGGTGAATGAGGAAACTATTGAGAAAGGATTAAATTCAAGATTTAAGGATTTTGAAGATGCAGTCCAATATTTTACTGCAATTCAATCTCACTGCTCCCTTATCATCACTAGAAATGGAAAAGATTTTAAGCATTCTAGTATCCCAATTATGACCGCAGATGAATACTTGAGCAGTATATATTAAAGAAAACAAAATCACCTCTGATAACAGTCTCTGAGCTATAGAACAAAGCTTAAATTACCACTCAACCGTCGTTCCATTCTCCGTGGGATGCCCGGTACACACCAAAACCCTACCCCTCTCAATTTCATCATCTGTTAGCACCTCATTATAATCCATACGAACATTTCCTTTTGTACAATTGGCTACACAAGTACTACATACGCCTCCGCGACAGCTATAAGGAAGTTTTATTTTATGTTCCAATGCTACATCTAAAATTCTTTTTGGCCAGGGAATATCCAGGTTATATATTTCACCATTAAAGTTTAAGATAACCGAATACGTATTTTTATCTACTACTTTTTCTGAACTATCATCTTCATCCATCTCATCTTCAGGTAAAACAAACGTTTCTCTTTTGATCTGTTTCAGATCGAAGCCCATGCCCAGTAGCGTAATCCTGCATAAATCCATATAAATTATAGGTCCGCAGGTATAAAAAAGTGCATTTTCACGGTCGAAATGTAAGTGCTCTTTTAATAACTTTTCAATGTAGAATTTATTTAACCTGGCCGTCATCAGGTTTTTACTGTTGCTAAAAATCCACACGATTTTTAGTCTTTCAGGATACCATTGTTGCCACTCCAGTAATTCATCATAAAATAAAGCATCTTCTCTCGACCGATTGCTGTAAATTAACGTAATCAGCGATTTCCGCTCCCGAACCAAAGCCGTTTTTAAAATAGAAAATAACGGTGTAATGCCAACACCAGCAGCAAAAAGAAAAAGATCTCTTTCCTGATTTTCTTCAGGCTGGTAACTGAATAACCCTTGTGGCTCTTGCGCAAATAGGATATCGCCCACAGCAGTTTTATGATGCAAAAACCTGGAGATTTCTCCATTCTCCACTCGTTTAACGGTAATTGCCAGCGGTTCGTCCACATCAGGAGAACTGTTAAAAGAATACGATCTACGGACTTCCCTGCTCTTTCCTTCGAAAATCAATGAAACAAACTGACCAGCTTGATATTCTGGATATGACTGATCTACTTCTTCGAATTGAAAAGTGATGTTGTCGCCTGGTTGATTAATTATTTTATTGATGCGAAGTTTGAACATATTGCAAAGAAAGTAAATTTAGTCGTTAGTCGTTAGTCGTTAGTCGTTAGTCGTTAGTCGTTAGTCGTTAGTCGTTACGAGAAACAACTGCCAATCAGGTGGTGTTTGACTGACGGAAAATATTTTTAATTAGAGGTTAGAGGGTTAGAAGTTTAGGGGGTTAGAAAAAACAAATTCCATGAAAATCCGTGATTCCGTGGCGAGATGTTAACTGGTTCATTAGTAGCGTGATGGGTCTGAATTTGGTTATAGGGTTAGAAGTTTAGGGGGTTAGAAAATAATTCCGTGGAAATCTGTGTTTCCGTGGCGAGAAGTTAATTGGTTCATTAGTCAGTAGTTCATTAGTAGCGTGATGGATCTGAATTTGGTTATAGGGTTAGAAGTTTAGGGGAAAATCCGTGAAAATCCATGCTTCCGTGGCAAAAGTTTTATTAAGTTAACCCTGTATCAACGCAAAGACTCCTCACCTAGATCTGTGGAATCAAACCATCTGTGAAATCATTTTCCAAAAAAAACGTTCCGATTCGAAAACCGGAACGCCTTACCAAATGCTTGTCTTTATCTTAATTATATTATTCGGCGTTGTAAGCCAATAACACACGCTTCTTTTCATATCCGTAGCGCTTCGGATGTTCTACAATCTGTTTCATAGATATCACTTTATAAACATAGCGGCCAGTCTCCTGGTTCAGCTTCATTTTATAATAATTATCCTGATTTTGATTGGTGATTTGTTTGCGTAAACGGCCATCGCCTACATTGTAGGCTGCAGCTACCAATGTCCAGCTTTCTAAACCTTTATACATTTCTTTAATGTATTTACAGGCGGCAACAGTAGATTTGCGTAGATTATAGCGCTCATCAACTCTTCCATTTACTTTTAAACCATAAGAGCGTGCTGTACCAGGCATAAACTGCCAGATTCCGGCTGCACCTTTCGGAGAAACTCCACCCGCCATTCCAGATTCGACCAAAGCCAAATACTTGAAATCGTTAGGAATTCCATAGGCGGCAAGAATCGGCTCGATAACAGGAAACCATTCTTTCGCCTTTTTATGCAAACGATTTGTTTGCGTACTGCCATAGCTGTGAGCGGCAAGGATTTTTTTCATTTTGCGTTCCACTTTTTTATCGCCTAAAGGCAAAGTTTCATCGGCAAAATTTAACTGGGCCATTAAAGATTGAGGCTTTTCCTCTTTTTCAACTTTCAGGCTATCAGTTGTAGGTATTGTAATGTGTAATTTTTCTTTTTTTAAAAGACTTTTTTGTGCTAAGGGCATTTGGTAAGCGAACACTTTAGCCATGATAAATAGTGTTGCCACTACCGCAAATGGTACGATGTGTTTCTTTAACATCTTCCTCCTTTTTTTGGTGAACTTATATAAAAACGTCGGCAAAGCTAAAAAATAATAAGCACATTATCAAACAGTTACAAAATTACATGCCAAAATCGGGCTCTAAAGTGCTTAAAACGTGGTTTTTAAATTTCGAAATTTGATCGATTTTCCCTATTTTAGAGGCTATTTTTTTATAATAGTTTTCCGCTTCTCAACATTGTAATATTCATCAATTTTTCATAAATTTGCAGCCCGCATTTCAGGATGCGGTTAAAAGCGTATCATGATAAATAAAAACAACAGGAACAGTCGGGATGACAAGTCCAAACCGGGTAGCCGGAAAACTGATGGCAGAAGTAGTTCGGCCGGATCTGACAGAAAAAGATCAGACGACAGAGACGACAAATTCAAAAAATCATCCGATTCTAAAGACAACTTCAGACCTAGAAGTTCAGAGGGTAAAGATTTTAAATCAAAATCATTTAGCGACAGAAAAGATTCAAGACCAAGAACAGGCGGACGCGATTTCAAATCGAAAGATGCTGAACCACAAAGTTTCAAGTTTGGCGATCGTGAATTTAAATCTAAAGATACCGGAGCAAAAGAAGAACGCAGCTATAAACCTAGAGAAGGTGGATCTAGAGATTACAAGACTAGAACCGGAGACCGCGACTTCAAATCAAAAGATGGTGGATCTAGAGATTATAAGCCTAGAACCGGAGACCGTGATTTCAAATCTAAAGAAGGTGGATCCAGAGATTACAAACCTAGAACAGGAGACCGTGATTTCAAATCGAAAGACGGTGGAGCAAGAGACTACAAACCAAGAACAGGCGACAGAGACTTTAAACCAAGAGAAGGTGGAGCAAGAGATTATAAACCAAGAACAGGAGAACGTGATTTCAAATCTAAGGATGGAGATTCGAGAGATTTTAAACCGAGAGAAGGCGGATATAAAGATTTCAAATCAAGAGGTGGAAGAACTGACGACTTTAAGCCAAGTGCTGGAAGTTCAAGAGATGTAAAACCTAGAGAACCAAGAGAAGGAGACTCTCGTCCGTTTAGAAAACGCGAAGAGACGCAACAACCAAGAGATACAGAATTCAACCGCCCAGAGCGAACTGTTATTGCTCCTGCTCGTAAAACAAATGAAGATAAAGGCTTAATTCGCCTGAACAGATATATTTCAAATGCAGGAATTTGCTCTCGCCGTAAGGCCGATGAGTTAATTGCAGCAGGTGTTGTTTCGGTAAACGGTGAGGCGGTTACTGAATTGGGCCATAAAGTGGATCCATCAAAAGATTTAGTTCGTTATAATGGCGAGCTGCTTAAGCGTGAAAAGAAAGTTTACGTTTTACTAAACAAACCAAAAGACTACATTACCACTACAGACGATCCACAGGAGCGCCGCACTGTAATGCAGTTGGTTGACAAAGCAAGTCGTGAACGTATTTATCCGGTAGGTCGTTTAGATCGTAATACAACAGGATTATTGTTGATGACAAATGATGGTGAGCTGGCAGATAAACTATCTCATCCAAAAAACGGAATTACCAAAATTTACAACATTGAACTGGATAAATCCTTATCACAAGGTGATTTAAACAAAATTGCCTTTGGTTTGGAATTGGAAGATGGATTGATTAAACCAGATAACATTTCTTATGTTGCTGGTGGAACAAAAAAAGAAATCGGGATCCAGATTCACAGTGGTAAAAACAGAATTGTTCGTCGTATTTTCGAACATTTAGGCTACAGTGTAGAAAAGTTAGACCGCGTTGTTTATGGCAATTTAACGAAGAAAGATTTACCTCGTGGTAGATGGCGTTATTTAGAAGATCATGAATTGATCCAGATTAAACACTTAATAAAATAATAGAAAAGGCAATCGAAAGGTTGCCTTTTTGTTGTTATAAAGGAAAAATAGACAATTGAGCTTCCCTTCTTTTAGTATTGAAAATTTGCCCCTCGTCCATATTCCCTCATCCATATTAAAATGCTATTAATATTATTTCACCTTTCTATTTTTTGTAGATAAGTTGTTATTGTAAAAATTATTTAACAATTGCCTCAACAAATTTTTATCATATTTGTTGCAAATGAAGATCATCATATGAAAAAATATATTGGAATATTCTTAATGTCGTTACTATCCACAATTGCAGTCGCTCAAAAAACCAATTACAATCTCGTAGTTGGCACATACACCGCTCCAGGCAAAAGTGAAGGAATCTACACTTATGATTTCGACGTTGCCATTGGCAATACAAGTCTGAAAAATATTACCAAAGGTATTGCAAACCCAAGTTACCTGGCCATTTCTCCTGATAAAAAATACGCTTATGCCGTGAATGAAACCGGAGATAACAGCACGGTTACTGCTTTTAAATATGACACCAAAACCGGCGTGCTGACTTTTTTAAACAAAGTTGATAGCCATGGTGCCGATCCATGTTTCATTACCGTTGATGCTAAAAATGTTCTGGTAGCCAATTACTCCGGAGGCAGTTTAGCTGTATTCTCCCGAAATGCTGATGGATCTTTAAGTGAGGCTGTTCAAGTGATTAAGCATACCGGAAAAAGTATCGATCCCAAAGGCAGGCAAAAAAGCGCACATGTACACATGGTCAAGTTTACACCTGATAATAAATATCTGGTAGTTAATGATTTGGGAGAAGATCAGACGTACATCTACCACTATAATTCTATAGGAAAAGATAAGACCTTAACGAAGAAATCAGTAATTAAAACCAATGCAGGTTCTGGTCCGAGGCATATTGTTTTCAGTCCGAACGGGAAGTTTGCCTATCTGGTTCACGAATTTAACGGCAGCATTACGGTGTTCAACTATAAGGATGGAGAACTTACCAAATTGCAGGAAATTGGGACTACCCCAAAAGACTTCAATGGCGCAGTGGATGCAGCTGATATTCATATTTCTGCTGATGGTAAATTTTTGTATGAGACCAATAGAGGTGATGCGAACAGCATTTCTGCCTTTGCTATTTTGCCTACAGGGAAACTTCAATTTATAGAAACCGTAAGCACTTTAGGCAAAGGACCAAGAAACTTTACCATAGATCCAAGTGGAAAATTCCTTTTGGTTGGTCACCAGTATACCAATAACGTTGTGATTTTTAATAGAGATGTTAAAACTGGTAAATTAACAGATAGCGGAAAAAGGATTGATGTGGGTGCGCCGGTTTGTTTAGTGTTTGATAAATAGGGAATAAAATAGATCCTGAGTCAAGCTCAGGAGGACGACCGTTCATAGTTGGCGCATCAAACCTACCTGTATTAAATGTAATTTATGGGAAGAATGATCATTCGTTGTTGTTGCATCACCATGTAAACAATAGCTGCATAAAGCGCTAGTAATAAAACGATCGCTATGGCCACATCGTCATCCTGAACTTGATTCAGGACCTTATTAACCATTAAATAATCACAGTAAACCCGTATATTCAATAAAAAGAAAATATGGAGAGAGAGGTGGCTGCGTATATATCTTAACAAACTTCAATAATACCGTTCTATACATTGGGGTCACTTCAGACTTATACACTCGAATCATTGAGCATCGCGAAAAGAAGTACCCGTATTCTTTTATAGCTAAATACAACTGTAATAAGCTTATATATTACGAGCAATTTACTACTATTACAGAGGCGATTGGCCGCGAGAAACAGTTGAAGAACTGTAAACGGGAATGGAAAATCAAATTAATTCGATCTGAAAATTACGATTGGAACGATCTTTTTGAAAGTTTAGAGTAGGTAATACTCAGGATAATAGATGCTGAATCAAGTTCAGCAGGACAACTTACGACTAGGTTTAGGAGGAAGACGGTTTATAGTAGATGATTAAGCGATTTCAATAAACGATCGCTATAGCCACCCCGTCATCCTAAACTTGATTCAGGACCTTATTAAACCATTAGATAATCACAGTAAATCCATATCTAAATTTCGGCAGGTGAGCCACAAGCCGATGGAATAGCCAATAGATCAAAAAAAAGACCTGCCCTACAGCAAGTCTTCAATAAATATCTAATTATATAATATTAAGCAGGTTCTGCTACTTTAACTACGTTACGATATGGAAACGAATTACAGATATGACGACGGGCAAAGCGACCTGGAGAATCTGCATTCACTAATTTAATATAAATTGCTCTTGGCACATCAAAGTACTCATAAGCACTTCCATCAAAGAACTGAATGTTTAAAACAGATTGTTTGTACTCAAAATCTAAAATATTTGAATTAGTAATCGTTTGTGTATAAGTCTCGATGTTTTGCTCACGTGTTTCTGGCGCAATACTAACCAAAAAATGGTAAGCTTCTATAATGTCTTTACTTCTTGCCTCTGCCGCTAATTTCTCCTCCTCAACCTGGAATTTATCAGGATGGTACTCTTTCATCAGGGTGCGGTAAACCGACTTAAGCGCTGCAAGCTCGGCCGTTTTATCCACGTTCAAAAGCTTTCTGTAATCTACTATCTTTTTCATTTGCGGCAAAGGTACGATTTATAATGATTTGATTTAGAGAAAGTTTAATTTGATAACGATTTCTTGATAAGAATCTTACACAGTGAATATTAGCACCAATTTATTTTATTTTTATATTATTAAGATTTCCAGGTATTGATCACAAATCTTAAGTTTTTAAGCATGTAAAATCCATAAAAAAAGTCGCCAGGTAGACCCGAGCGACTTTTGATATAATATTTTAATATCTATTATTTGCTTTGCAAAGAATTTTCAATTACCTCTTTATAGAAATCTACATAGAAAGGCAGAATTTTTTTCAAATCGAAATCCTGAGCTCTTGTAAATGCGTTATCTTTAAATTGTTTTAAAGTCGCATCATCCTTTAAAATGGAAATCGCATTTGCTGCCATTGCATCCACATCGCCAACATTACTCATGTAACCACAGAAACCATCCACATTTAACTCTGGTAAACCGCCAGCATTTGTGGTAATCGCAGGCACCTTGCAAGCCATTGCTTCTAAGGCTGCAAGACCAAAGCTTTCTGATTCTGACGGCATCAGAAATAAATCTGATACAGACAAAATTTCTTCTACAGCATCTTGCTTGCCAAGGAAACGAACATTCTCTCCAATATTTAAACTGCGACAAAGTTGTTCATCATAAGAGCGTTCTGGCCCATCTCCTACCATTAATAATTTCGAAGGAATCACAGCCTGTACTTTTTCAAAAATTCTGATTACATCAGCCGTACGCTTCACTTTCCTAAAGTTAGAGGTATGAATTAAAATACGCTCGTTATTTGGCGCAATCGCCTTTTTGAAGTGATCTTTTGCCTGTAAACTAAAACGGCTGAAATCGATAAAATTTGGAATTACCTTAATATCTTTTGTTATCTCAAAATGGTTATAAGTATCTTCCTTTAAATCGTCTGACACTGTGGTCACCCCATCACTCTGATTAATAGAAAAGGTTACTACAGGCTTATACGTTGGGTCTTTACCCACAAGTGTGATGTCTGTTCCGTGAAGCGTGGTTACCACCGGAATATGAATGCCATAACTTGCTAAAATCTGCTTCGCCATAAAAGCAGCAGAAGCATGTGGAATGGCATAATGTACGTGCAGAAGATCCAATTGTTCAAAACGAACTACATCAACCAGTTTACTGGCCAACGCCGATTCATATGGTGCATAATCAAAAAGTGGATAATTTCTAACAGCTACTTCATGATAGAATAAATTTGCTGAGAAAAAATCCAGTCTGGCTGGTTGGCTATATGTGATAAAATGAACCTGGTGTCCTTCATTTGCGAGTGCTTTTCCAAGCTCTGTTGCAACTACTCCACTACCACCAAAAGTTGGGTAGCAAACAATTCCTATCTTCATTTATAAATGCGTTGTTGTTATACAAATGTAGCCCATTTTAATCTATAATATGTGTCGGGGTATTGCAATAAAAACTTTGGAAAGTTATGCCGCAGATTCGCAGATTAAGTTGTTCTAAAAATAATTTATAGCGCACATTGAATCCAGCATTTTATTTCAAATTATAAATAGCCAAAGTGTATACTTATGAAAAGTTATGCCGCAAATTCGCAGATTAAGTTTTTCTAAAAAAATTTGTAGCGTACATTGAATCCAGCATTTTATTTCAAATTATAAATAGCCAAAGTGTATACTTATGAAAAGTTATGCCGCAAATTCACAGATTTCAAATTGTAAATAGCCAAAATGTATACTTATTTTGTTTTCACAATGCGTTTATATTGTAATGATTTATCATTGAAGTTAATGATTAGCCCAACTTTAAGCTTCGATATGGTGAGATAATTCAAGACCTGGGTATAATAAGCATCTACGATTCCATTACTAGATTTGATTTCAAGAATTATTTTATTATCAATTACAAAATCGGCATAGAATTGATGCTTAAGGACAATGCCTTTGTAATTAACTACAAATCTTTTTTCCCTTTCATACCCAATGCCTCTGGAGGTTAATTCATATTCAAAGGCATCTTTATAAACGATTTCTGAAAAACCTTTACCTAAAATCCTATGAATTTCCATTGCTATACCGATTACTATATAACACTCTTCTTGAAAAGGATAATCATCTACATTGAAGTGATTACTCATATTAAATTCGTTCATTAATCTGCCAATCTGCGGCTAAATTTACAGCAGGCTAAACGCCTCTCCCATACTCCTTCAATAATTCAATTCAAATGCCATAAATGAAATATTACCTGGCAACGTGGAAAACAATAAATAAAAAGCAACAGTTGGGAAAACAAAAGAATATTGGGCAAATAATGCCTCACCTTAATTATTTAAGATTTCTCATCTCTTCTTTAATGACTAAGAAAAGTTCGTTCGGTCTTTGGGTACCGATGAAATATTCCAAACCATCCCGGTCGGTTAAAACCACGGCATCTTTACCAGATGAATAAAAACGAATAGTACCTTTTGTGTGCAGGTTATACACCGGATTATTAAAAAAATAACGGCTATAAGTAGCTTTACGCACGTCAATAATACTGTTTAGATCAATCTTCACCCGTTTAGTAGTCCATAAACCATCCAATATCATACTGCCATTTTCCACAACGATTTTGTATTGAATCAGGAAAAGCAATAGCATGGAAACACCGATGATTCCAAAGCCGACTACCAAAAAAAGATCTTGTGTATTATCGCGATCGCGTTCATAAACGTAAGCTGCAAAACAGAATGCAGCCATAATTAATCTGATGAAAATGCGAACATAATCTCGACCAATGTATTGTTTTTCGATATAGGCGTATCTGCTTTCCACTTAGTTATTTTCGAGTTCGAATATAGCAACTTTTTTTGTTGCAGTAGTTAATTTATATCGATTATCCTGTCGCATACCAGCAATCCACACAATCTCTCCATTTCCATTTACCAGGATTGGCGTGTTATGCTTCAAATGCAAGGGAACTTTTTCGTCGATAAAAAAATTACTCACCTTTTTCGGTAGACGCATCCCCAATGGAATAAATTTATCTCCGTTTTGCCATTTCCGCAACACTAAAGGAAAAATCAATTTGTCGGCGTTTACAAAAGCTTTAGTTACATCAACTTCAAATTTTATTTCAGTAGAATAACGTAGCGAAATGGTATAATCGCCAAAATAAGTTTTTGCTGTTAAGGGATGAATAAACTGATTAAGAACTGTATTTGCATTCTTTTCTACAATGACCAGATCGTTTCTATTGATAATAGCCTGATGACTTAAACTGAAAAAATGTGTTCCGCTTACTGCACTTAAGCTATCTAAAATCTCCTCTACTACATTCGCTGCAAAGTGAAATGGCTTAAGCAACTCATACAACAGCAACTTTTGAGGATTCAGTTTTGCAATTTCAGCCAGCGATATGTACCATCCATCAACCTTTCGTAAGATAATTTCAGTTCGAAGCTTGGCTACCTGCAGATCCAAAAAGTTTTCAAGCGAAGTAAAACGAGTAATGTTTTCTGCGAAAGTTTTTTCGAGGTTTGGATTAATTTCCTGGAGATGCGGAATGACCTGCAACCTTAATTTATTTCGGGTGTAATTCGTACTTAAGTTCGAACTGTCTTCCACAAACGCGATGTTATCCTCTTCAATAATCTCATTAATTTGCTCACGATTTAAGAACAACAGCGGCCTGATGAGCCGATCTCTCTTAGGCAAAATGCCATGCAAACCGCTTATTCCGGTACCACGGATTAGATTAATTAATACTGTTTCAATGGCATCGCTCTGGTGCTGTGCCAATGCAATGCAATCGTACTGATTGGCTACCCTAATTTCTTCGAACCAGGCATAACGCAAAATCCGCGCGGCCATTTGGGTAGAAATTTTATTTTCAGCAGCATATTTTTTTGTTTCGAAATGCGTTACATAAAATGGAAGATCATGAGCATCAGCAAGTAGCCTGACAAAATTTTCGTCACGCTGTGCCTCATCTGCCCGTAAACCGAAATTACAATGTGCTACACCAATATCAACGCCTAGTGTTTTAAAAAGAAGCATCATTAATACCGAATCTTTTCCTCCGCTAACGGCTAAAAGAATTCTGTTACCACTGGTAAACAATTCGTTTTTCTTAATAAAATCCTGAAATTGAGATAAGGGTAACATCCACCAAAAATATTTAATTTTAACTGGTATTCCGAACGTTCGGAACAAAAAACTAACTTTGTAGGGTGCAAAAAATATTTGTTTTTCTATTTCTTTTAATAAGTCCTTTTTTTCTATTCGGCCAGAAGCAGATTAAAATAGTTTCATACTCCAAAATTAGCGGGGATATGAAAAACAGCGTTACTTATCTCAGAAATCCGGTTTTCCAGCAGGATAACGCCACACTGACTTGTGATAGCGCCGTTTTTTATAATAAGCGGAATTATTTCGAGGCATATAGAAACGTGCATATCAATCAGCTTACCACTGATATTTATTCTAATGAGCTGCAATATGATGGAAATAAAAAGCAGGCCCATTTAACTGGTAATGTTAGAATGACAGACCCTACATCGGTTTTAACCACAGAAATTTTAGATTACAATACCGTAAGCAAAATCGGAACTTATACCAGCGGCGGTAAAATTGTAAATCAGCAGGTTACCCTAACCAGCAAAAACGGTTATTATTTTAGTGGAAGTAACGATGCTTATTTCAGGTATAATGTAGTGGTGGTTACGCCGCAGGTAACGATTAAATCTGATACGCTACGTTACAATACCCAATCTAAATGGACTTATTTTTACGGCCCAACCAATATAAAAGGTAAAGACGATAATTTATATACCGAAAATGGCGCCTACAATACAGCTACTGAAGATGCTTATTTCGGAAAGAAGAACCTTTATACGCAAGGTACTCGATCACTTAAGGGAGATAGTTTATATTATTTTGGCAAAATCGGTTATGGTAAAGCGGTAAAAAACATTGTATTTTCCGATACGAAGGATAAGATGAAGATGTTTGGCGATTTAGGTTATTACTATAAAATCGATCAGCGAACATTGGTAAGCCGAAATGCTTATTTAGGCATTGGCACAGAAGATTCCGTATTGGTAAAAGGCAAAAAGCGTCCGGATAGTTTATGGATGGGTGCAGATACTTTGGAAACCCAAATGGTTTTACAGAAAAATTTGAAACTGGTTCCTAAAATTTCGATAAAAGCGGATAACGAAGTTGGTGAAGACGATGAAGAAGAAGGTGCGAAGGATGGGGCTGAATCGCCAGGAAAAACATCAACAGAGACTACAGAAGACAACCCAAAAGGTAAGCGCAACCTCACTGCCAGAAATGATAAGGGCGCTAAAATTAAACCTAAGAACGATCGTAAAAACAATGATCCAACCAGCCCACTTGATAAACTTCCAACAGATTCGACCAAAATAGATTCATTAGCGAAGAAACTACCTAAACTAAGTACGGATAGTTTAAAAGACGGAAATATTTTAAAAGCTAAAGCGGATTCGATTGTCAGGAATCTCCCGAAGATTAAGGAAGATAGCCTGGCACAAAAGGCAATTAAAACAGGTAAATTGATTGGGAAAGATGCCGCAGGTAAAGTAGATAGCCTAACTAAAGCTGTTGGCAAGACTGATATTAAAAACCTTGGTAAAGGCGTTATTTCAGCATTGAAGCCTGGGTTAGCCAAAAATGATACGACTAAATTTAATCCTGCCGACACCGTTCAGGCGAGGATTATAAAGGCCTACCATGGCGTTAAAATATTTAAAAGCAACATTCAGGCTAAAACAGATAGTTTATTTTACACCAGTGCAGATTCTACCCTGAGATGTTTTGTAAATCCGATTATCTGGTCGGAAGGGTCGCAGCAGATTGCAGATACCATCTATGTGCAGTTTAAGAACAAAAAACTAAATAATTTACAGGCCATCAGAAATGCTTTTTTAGTAAACACACCGAAAGATTCGTTACGGTTTAACCAGATCAAAGGGAGGTTAATGACAGGCTTTTTCAATAATGGCAAGCTTAAAACGATGTATGTTGATGGCAATGCAGAAAGCATTTATTATACCCAGGACGACAGCACGAAGGTTTACAAGGAAATGAATCAGACGTTGAGCAGCAGGATTAAGTTTGTTTTCCAGGATAATGAGAATGACATTGAAGATATTGTGTACATTAAAGGTGTTGAAGGTGCATTAAATCCAGAAACCAAAATATCTAAAGACAATGTGTTGAAAGGATTTTCATGGAAACCGAAAGAACGTCCGAAGTCGAAAAAAGATGCCATTGGTTCATCAGGGAAGGCAAAACCTAAAACCAAATCAAAAGTTACTGCGCCTGCAAAACCTAAAGTTGCTGGTAAAGCGGTAACTAAAGCGAGTTCGTTACCAGTTAAAAAAGTTAAGAAAATAAACTTAAACATTAATAAAAATCTGCCAGCAGGAAATCTATTGGATACAGTTAATTTCGGGATCAAACCTATTTTGCCGAAAGCAGATTCTTTAAAGAAAGCAATTCAGAAATTATAAGATTAAGATTCTGTTATTTAAGCGGGTTGGTAAGCCATCAAACGGTAGGTTTAAGATTAAAATAATCCATTACCCTTTCAAAAACTCAATCATCTTTTTTAACGCGATAGCCCTATGGCTGATCATGTTCTTTTCTGCCATTTCCATTTCGGCAAAAGTAATGTCGTAACCATCTGGCTGGAAAATCGGATCGTAGCCAAAACCATGCAAACCTGATAAATCTTTTCTGATTGTACCATTGATCGTCCCTTCAAAAATATGATTTTGTCCATTGTGCAGCAAAGATATAACTGTTTTAAACCGTGCTTTTCTATTGGCAATACCTTCCAGTTTTTTTAGAACCAGGTTAATATTTTCAGTATTATCCCTACTACCAGAATAACGTGCAGAAAACACACCGGGTTCATTATTGAGCGCTTCTACTTCTAAGCCACTATCATCTGCAAAACAATCTAACTGAAAATTTTCCAGCACATAGGTGCTTTTTAAGGTTGCATTGCCTTCAAAGGTATCTGCTGTTTCAGGAATATCTTCTTCACAACCAATATCGTTTAAGTTCAAAACTTCATATAGTCCGGCCAGTGCCAAACGGATTTCTTCGGTTTTATGCTGATTATTAGTGGCGAAAACAAGTTTAGTCATTAGGTGGTTAGGTGGTTAGGTGGTTAGGTGGTTAGGTGGTTAGGTTTTGAAAAAACTAAATAACTTATGTTACAATATTCTTTAATTGAGTTGCTTGAAATGTTTTGGAACCTTAGTCTTGATACTCGATACTTACTACTTTACACTAATTACTTTACACTAACTCCTCGCTCTACTTAATTTTCTGAAGATTAGCCCAAAGCTGTTTTTTCGCTCCTAAATCGCTATCCAGAAGATGCAGATTCGGGGCAAAGATGATTCTGGTGGTCTCATGATTGATAATTTCATTTTTCCATTCATAATTCAATTCCAAATCGGCAATTTCAACACCGAAAGAAAGCATAATTATCGGTTTGAAAAATTGATGAAGAGCGACAAAGTTAACCCCAGAATAATGTGCATAGTTTAAAAGTGCAAAATCAGCAGTGCCTAAATCTACAGCTTTTACAATTTTGCGAAGCAGTTCCCTACCCTGTTCTGTACTTACATCATGCTGAGGATCATTCACTAAAATCAGAACAGATTTTTTATTCCCTCCCAAAAACTTGAAAGATTTTTCTTCGGCTGGAAGGGCAATAACAGGCGGAATTTCAACACTTTCTTGCTGAACTTGTAGTACTTCTACAACCTCTGACGCTGAAATTGTTTCATTCAGTGATGGTAAAGTAGAATTATCACCACTTTTGTTTTCCGTTACAAATTGAGACAAAACAGGCTCTGCAGCAACATGATGCACTATTTCTACACTTTCATCTTTTACTAAAAAAACTTCTTCAGTAAAAAATAAACGTAAAGCGTTCGCATTGTTGGTAACCTGGTTTTCCATTCGTATTTTTGTAGATAATAATTTCTGTTAAAATTAGTTAAATATCTTATAATAGCGCCGCTTATTGTTACTTTTATCCCTTAAAATTTATAGAGTGCTCCCTGCAAAGAAGGCTTATTCCTTATTCGTTTTTAGCTTTATTTGTAGCTACTCGCTTGCTCAGAACATTGCTGTGGTAAATGGCAAACCTGTAAGTTCCAAAGAGTTTATTTGGTCATACAAGAAAAGCCACAACGGAAGTGTAAGCTCAGATTATGCAGATTTAGCATCCTATCTTAATTTGTATTTAAATTTTAAACTGAAGGTTTTAGATGCCCGGGAGATGGGACTGGATAAAAATCCGGTTTATCAGGAGGAAATTAAAGCTTATGAAACAGCTTTAGAAAAACGTAAAAAAACGAGTGTAAAAAGTAAAAATCAAGACTTTCTGCTTAATGAATACCGTGAGGGGGTTTTAATGTTTAACGTCTCTGAACAAAAAATCTGGAGTAAGGCACAGGAGGATGAGCAGGCGATAAAAGATTTTTACCATAATCATAAAAAGGATTACAAAGAACCATTAAGTGAAGTTAAAGGATTGGTTATTGCAGATTACCAGCAGAACCTAGAAGAAAACTGGCTGACAGGCCTTAAACAAAAATATCAGATTAAGATAAATGAAAACGAGTTGAGAAAACTGGCCAAACCTTAATAAGCTGATCTTTAATAAGTATAATAATTGCAAATATAAATAATAGAATGAAAAGAGTTTTTTTAGTGGCAATCGCATTAATTTGCTTGTTTTTAAACAGTTATGCACAACCTGGAAAACATAACATCGATAAAGTTGCTGCTGTGGTAGGAAATAATATTGTACTACTTTCGGATTTAAATCAACAATATACCCAATATCTTTATCAGGGAAATCCTGCAAATGAAGATGTTAAATGTAAAATTTTACAAAATACCCTTACTCAAAAGCTATTAAAGCAGCAGGCAGAAATTGACTCGGTAATGGTTGAAGATGCACAGGTTGATGATGAGGTGAACAAACGTATGCGTTATAGTATGCAACGCGCTGGTGGGCAAGAGCGTCTGGAGCAATTCTTGAACAAATCTGTACTTCAATATAAAGATGAGATCAGACCATCAGTAAAGGATGAGTTGATTGCACAGAAAATGCAGGCAAAAATTACAGAAAACATCAATGTAACACCAATGGAAGTTGAAAAATATTTCAAAACCCTTGGCGATAGTATTCCAGAATTTAACACTGAGGTTGAAGTTGGAGAAATTATTTTAGATCCAAAATTAACCAAGGCAGAAAAACAACGGTTTCATGATAAAATTGAAGCCCTTCGTTTAAGGGTGAAAAGTGGTGATGATTTCGGCGTTTTAGCTAAAACGTATTCTGAAGATCCAGGCTCATCTGCTGATGGTGGTGACTTAGGCTTCTTCGATAGAAGCACCATGGCAAAAGAATTTACAGCCTGGGCTTTTAAACTTAAAGCTGGCGAAATGTCTCCTGTTTTCGAAACAGAATTTGGATTTCATATTTTACAGGTAATTGAACGTCGTGGTGAACAGGTTCACGCCCGCCACATCTTAGTCAGACCTGCAACCACGCCAGAAAGCTTAACCCGTTTACAACTTCATGCAGATAGTATCTATAATAACATATCTTCAAAAAAGATCAGCTTTGCTGCCGCTGCGAGTTTATTCTCTGATAACAAAGAATCAAAATTTAATGGTGGTATGATGCTGAATGCTGAAAATGTTCAGGCAAGAAGTACCTTCATTCCAATTGACAAATTAGATCCTTCCGTATTTTTAGTGATTGATACCATGAAAATTGGCGCCATTTCAAAGCCTAATCTTTATACCGCTGCCGATGGGAAACAGGGTTATCGCATTTTATATTTGAAATCGAAAATTCCACCTCATAAGGCAAACATGGCACAGGATTTTCCGAAAATCAGAGATGCTGCTCAAAGTGATAAAATTAATCGTACTTTAAGCGAATGGTTTGAGAAACGCCGTGAAAGCACTTATATTAAAATTGACGACGAATTTAATACCTGTAACGAATTAAAAATCTGGACTAAAACCTCCACAGCCGCAAAATAATACGAATGCAGTATAAAAACGAAGTAGAAGCTGTCAACGCACTTCACCAGGCTTTTAATAACATTAAAGCAGAAATTGGTAAAGTTGTAGTCGGACAAGATGAAATCATCAAATCTGTATTAATCGCCATTTTTAGCAACGGACATTGTTTGTTGGTTGGCGTACCCGGATTAGCTAAAACTTTACTCGTTCAAACTGTAGCTGGTGTTTTAGACCTGGAATTTAACCGAATTCAGTTTACACCGGATTTAATGCCAAGTGATATCATTGGCGCAGAGATATTGGGAGAAGACAGGCATTTTAAGTTTATTAAAGGTCCTGTCTTTTCAAATATTATTCTTGCAGATGAGATTAACAGAACCCCTCCAAAAACGCAGGCCGCTTTACTAGAAGCCATGCAGGAAAAATCGGTTACTGCTGCTGGCCAAACCCATATTTTACCCAAACCTTTCTTTGTTTTGGCCACTCAAAATCCAATTGAACAGGAAGGCACTTATCCCCTGCCTGAAGCACAATTAGACCGTTTCATGTTCAATATTCAGTTAAACTATCCTGCTTTTGCAGATGAACTAAATATCGTTAGAAACACAACAAGCAATAAAACCATACAACTACAAAAAATAATTCACGCAGACGAAATCCAGTATTTTCAGCAATTGATCAGGGAAATTCCGGTAACGGATAACGTATTGGAATATGCGGTTAAACTAGCCTCTAAAACCCGCCCGAATAGTGAATTTGCAACTGAAGCGGTGAATAAATACATCAGCTGGGGTGCTGGACCAAGAGCATCACAATTTTTAGTTTTAGGTGCAAAATGCCATGCTGCCGTAACGGGAAAATATGCCCCGGATATTGAAGATGTTCAAGCAGTTGCCGAGCCTATTCTACGCCACCGTATCGTTCGTAATTATCGTGCAGAGGCGGAAGGTTTATCAATAGAGAAAATCATTAAAGATCTTTTATAAGCCTCTTTTATCTTCGCAAGTTGATATTTATTCATGAATAAATATCAACTTGCGAAGTTTTGGTGGCCTTTGTTGGGGGAAATACTTCGAAAGTTTTATGGTATTGTCGTCAAAACTGGCGAAATTCTTCAGTTCACAGGCCTTGGAAATTTCGCAAGTTGATAAATTGTAATTTTATACAGCTTCTTAGTATTCTATCCATTTTGTTGGTTTGGTTAATTTACTATCTTTAAAAGTAAATTAATTCGCTTCTAAATCATATGTCAATGAAAATTAAAGCCTTCACCTTACTTTTCGTATTTCAATTCATCATCATAACCACATTTGCGCAGAAAAGTGCAGGGTTGGGTTCATTACTAAATAAAAATGCGGAGTTTATCTTTCCACAAACTACTGAAAAAATTTCTGCTGCCTTAAATGTAAAAGCCGTAATCTCTGATAACGAAGCTGATGGAGAGCGATATGCAGAATGGATAACCAAATCAGGTTTAGGAATCTACACTACTATCGAAAACAAGCAGACAGTAAATGAGATCTGGTTCGGTATTCCTGATGATAAATTTGTGGTTGTTTCTGGTTTGCCTTACCACTTAACCCTCAACAAAACTACTGTTCAGGAGGCATTAGCAAAATTCAGTAAATACAAAGTTAAAAAGACAAAACCCGATTTATACGGGCCACTTGAGGGAGGGACAAAACTCGAAGTTAAAATAGGCGATCGATATGTAACTCTATTTTTTAAAAAAGAAAACATCCTGGAATCTGTTTATATTCTACTAAGTTTTATTGATCCTGCTGCCGGGTAAAATTAATCTTGCCCAGTTCTGGTGATCTGCTCCCAATGCAAGAATGTTTTATAATTTCCTGAAAATAAATATATTTGCAGCAGATTATAAAAAAAAATGCTACGTCAACTATATATTCAAACAGCAAACTTTAGCCCGTCTTGTGGCTTAAAGGGCTTGGATATTGACTTAAGTTTTCTTTCCAACCCTTAACCCATTCCCTTCTTACAGAAGTGAAATTTAATTAGAGATCAATTTATTAAACTGTTTTCAAGGTTTTTATTACCTCGAAAAATCAATTATATCCATCATGGACATTTTTACAACTGTAGAAGATAAATATCTACAGGCTATTGAAGAATTAAACTGGGGCGAGCTCCCAAAAGCGCATCAATATTTTAATGAACTCATTGCATTCGATCCGGAATATGCCCGGGCTTATTACCAATTAGGCAACTTTAACCATTATCATTTCAAGAATTATCAAAGTGCAGGTTACTATTATAAAAGATGTATTGAGATTGATGCTGATTTCCCCGAGGTGTATGAACCTTACTTAAAACTGGTTATTACACTGAAATTGCACAAATTAATAAAGCAGGTTGCAGCGCAGGCATTAATGGTTCCTGGTGTTTGTGAAGCGAACATATATGAAAGTTTGGGTTTGTATTCAGAGAGACAGCAAGATTTTAAATCAGCAGAAAGCTATTTCAAAAAAGCCGAAATGTTTAACGCCATTCAGGATATGCATAGTGTTTTTATAGCACACCAAAATCGGATAAAAAGCAAAATAAATAGCACAAAAACGATGATTTACGATTTACAAGAATAAGTGGCTTTGCTACTTATTCTTGTAAATTATCTACTGTTCAAATAGCTTTGTAAAGCTTTATTTTCTATTTTTGTTACTATATTTACCAATCAATTACGAAGCATAAATTTAAAATCAAAAATATTCGATATGTCAGCTCACGATTCACACGCTCCGGTTCAAGAAACAAAAGGCATTTGGACACTACCTTTAGCAGCATGGATTCTTACTTTAATCCTTCTTGTAGCATTTACCCGCCCTATTTTCGTGCATAATGCCGCAGGATCTGCACACGAAAAGGCTGAAGTTAAACCGCATTCAAAAGGAGAAGAAGCAGAGACATCACACCACTAAAAAGTTACTGCCATAAAAAAAGCGATGAAATCATCGCTTTTTTTATGGGTTGTTATTTCACTTGGTTCATGAGATTTGGAAAATCGGTAATGACTCCATCTACGCCTAAACTCATAAAATACTTCAGGTCTTTCACTGTATTCACCGTCCACGGGATAATTTTAATTCCCATTTCATGGCAACGATCTACCAGGCCTTTTCCAACAAGCACCGAATAAGGGCTATAAATAGTCGGTTTAAACCCTAGCTTGGCTATATAATCTTCAAACGGCTCTTTTTCATCAATGAGCAATGAAGTTTGAATCTTTGGATATTTTTCATGCAAATATTGCAATGTTCTCATATCAAAAGATTCTATAATTACACGTTTAGCAATCTTTTTAGCATTCACCACTTCCATAATCAACTCTATGAATTCGGCAGGCTCAGGATGAAATTCATTATCGCCATTTTTAATGGTTTTGGTTTCAATATTATAAACCGGCTTTGCTAATCTGTTTTCTTTTACATAGGCTTCAACGGCGTCTATGGTTTCAGTAAGTAATGGTTTATAAGCTTTAAATTTCATTTGTCCGGGGAAACGGGCATGAACCTTACTTCCAACATCAAACTTTTTAACCTGCTCATAATCCATCTTATAGATATTATAATTCTTCTGGTCTTTAAAAGAGATCGGTTTGCCATTAGGCATTAAAGATATTTCATTATTAAAATAAGGTTCCTGAGATAATACAACTTGTTTATCTTTTGAAATTACAGCATCCATCTCTAAGGTAGTTACTCCTAAATCAAGCGCTTTTAACATGCCTTCAATTGTGTTTTCAGGCATGATTCCTCTTGCTCCGGCTTTACCCTGAATATCAAATTTTCGTTTTTGTGCAGATGCCTGGAAAAATAGTAGTATAAGAACAGATAAGATGAATAGTTTTTTATGCATAAAATTCGTTTTTAGGGTAAACGTGTAACCCGGTATTAAGTTGTAAATATTTAAATAACACAGCCATATCTTTTAAACAAAAAGAGCTTTCCTTTTATAGAAAGCTCTTTTAATTCACATTTTGACTATTATCTTTCTGCGGGAACAAATGCCTGAACAATTAAATTCCAGCTGGCATCAGCAGCTTTTTCATATACAAACACATAGTTAAAGCTTTCACGCAAATCTGCTTTATAATCGATGGTGGCAACGCCAAAAGTATAAGCCAGATCACTACCTAATGCTTTATCTACACCAGTTGTTTTCAAATTAATTTTGCTAATCATTCCATTATAAAATGAAAGAATTTTTCCTTTTCCGATTATTGGTTCGTTGCCAGGAAACAATAAACGTGAATCATCTGTCATAAACCCACCAAAAGCACCAACACCGTGTGTTTTTAAGAAGGCATTTAATGTTTTCTCTGTAGTTGAAATAATTTCACGTCCGGCTTTAATTTCTCTTTCATTTAAAAACTTAGGTGCCACATGATCCTTTGGTTCTACAAACCTAGGTGCAGTTTGATCAAGCGGTTTATTGCTCGATGTTTCCAGATCAATTGCCAGTTTCCATCTGCCATTTTCAGATTTCCAGATGGATAAATATTGACCATATTGTTTTTCAGTGCCATTAACGGCATAAGGACCAGTAGTAAAACCTAAATCGCCACTACGGGAAACTTTAGCCAGATTTGGCTCCCAGGTAACAGATTCTTCACTTTTTGTTTGTGCATTATAGAATGTTTTTACGTTTACCGGATTCGGGCGAAACACTAATGCACTAGCTAATGAATACTCCAGATAAGAAGCTTTATCACCATTTTTTGCCATAGATTTTGCAAAATCTTTTTCTGCATTAACCAGAGATTTTGTAGTTCCATCATTTTTTTGAGCAAAGGCACTCAGCGCTAAAAGTGATGCAATTGCTGTTGTAAATATTTGTTTCATTGTAAGTTTAAATATAGTTGTGGGCGAATATAAAATTTTATAAGCTGGCGGGCTTCAAAAGTAATTAACAATTACACATTTTATTTTTCCCGATAGATGGTTTCCAATACGGTTTGCCCCGTGGCTTTGAGTGTATTTCGGTCGATATTAGCAAGATTATCCAATTGTGTATGCCAATTGATATAAAAGCCACTGTTATCATTATAGTGGATGATGTCTATCGACGGTACACCTGCTTTATTCATCCAGAAATGATCATCTACCAGTTTTCCACTAGGTAGGTTTACAAAATAGGAACTGTAACCAATTTCATTACCGATTGCCCAAACATTACTCACCACATCTGGTGCTGCCTGGCGGGAGATTTCATCTTGCGTAAATTGTGCATTGCCACCACCAACCATATCTAGGTTGATTCCGTAACGGGCTTTATAACCTTTTGCCACTGCAGTTTTGGCCCAGTATTGCGAACCCAAACACCAGGTTACTTCATCAGGTGTTTCGTCATTTGCCTTTCCGTAATCTTCCAGATCCCAAAGGATGAAGTCTACGCCTACATTGGGTTGCGTTTTTTGAATCTGCCGAGCCATTTCTAAAATTACGGCCACGCCACTTGCACCATCATTAGCAGCATCAAACGGTTTGTTATGATTGGAAGGATCAGTGTCCTGATCAGAAAAAGGACGTGCATCCCAGTGTGCAGTAATTAATACTCTTTCTTTTTTTTCCGGATTGAAGCTGGCCTCGATATTCTTCAACTGAAAGCTTTTACCATCGTATGTTTTGGTTTTTTCTCCTTTAATTTCAACCGCAGCTCCAAAAGATTTTAACTTGCTAACTAAATAATCGGCACATTTCTGATGTGATGTAGTGCCGGGAATGCGTGGGCCGAAATCTACCTGATCTTTTGTATATACGTAAGCGCTGTCGGCATTAAATTCTGGCGAAACCAATTTGACAGTTGCGCTATCAAGGGTTTCTTCTTTTTCACTTTTTGATTTATTTTTACACCCCTGAAATGCAATAAATCCGATTAATGGGATGATTAGAAGCTTTTTATTCATTGTTTAAATATTTTTGAGTAAAGGAGATAAATTTTGATTCACAACCTTTACTCAGTTAAACCTAAGAGGAGATTGCCACGAATATTACCGATGAAGAATCGGAAAATATTCTCGCAAGGACGGCAGAATGGAATCGCAGAAATATGCACGATACTCACAAACTTGTCATTCCTGCAATAGAAATTCGCACTTAAGACTTTGATTACAGACTCAAGACTAAACTAAGCCTTGCTCCAGGTTGTTCCTTCTTTACTGTCTTTTAACTGAATGCCAAGTTCCTGTAAACCAATTCTGATTTTATCGGAGGTAGCATAATCTTTATTTGCTTTTGCCTCGGTACGAAGATCAATCACCATATCCAAAACACCATTTAAATCATTGCTACCTGCGTCTTCATCTTTCAATCCAAGGATATCAAAAACGAAGTCGTTAATTAATTGCTTTAATTGATCAAGTTGTACTGCTGAAATTTTTGCCTTCCCATCATAAACAGTGTTAATGATTCTCACGGCTTCAAATAGTTCGGCGATTAAAATCGGACTGTTAAAATCGTCGTTCATGGCCACGATACATTTTTCTTTTATTGCATCGATGTCGAAGTCGCTTTCGGTAGAAACAGCAAGTTTATCCAGCAAGCTAATCGCAGCCATTAAGCGCCTGAAACCTTTCTCCGACGCATCCAATGCATCGTTTGAAAAATCTAAAGTACTGCGATAGTGTGCCTGCAACATGAAGAATTTAACCGTCATTGGGCTATATCCTTTTTTCAAAAGTGGGTGAGCACCAGTGAATAATTCTAAGGGAAGAAAACCATTTCCTGCAGATTTAGACATCCGCGTTCCATTTACCGTAAGCATGTTGGTATGCATCCAATAACGGGCGGGTTGTTTATGACTGCAAGCTTCAGACTGTGCAATTTCATTGGTATGATGCGTTGCCGCAAGATCCATTCCCCCACCATGAATATCAAACTCATCGCCGAGATACTTAGCACTCATTGCCGAACATTCAATGTGCCAGCCAGGAAAACCTAAACCCCAGGGCGATTGCCATTGCATTAACGTTTCCGGCTTTGCCTTAATCCACAAGGCGAAATCCAAACGTCCACGTTTTTCATCCTGACCACCTAATTCGCGGGTATTGTTGAGCATATCCTCCAAATTCCGGTTAGTTAGAATGGTATAATTGTATTCTTTGCTGTATTTTTCTACATCGAAATAAACATTTCCACCAATTTCGTAACCATATCCATTGGCGATAATTACTTTAATCATTTCAATCTGCTCGATGATGTGACCTGTTGCAGTTGGCTCTATGCTTGGTGGCAGCGTATTAAACATGCGCATTACATCGTGGAAACCAAGGGTATATTTTTGTACAATTTCCATAGGTTCCAACTGTTCCAATTTCGCTCGTTTTGCAAATTTATCATCACCTTCATCACGATCGCCTTCCAGGTGACCTGCATCAGTAATATTTCGCACGTAACGAACCTTGAAACCTAAAAACTTAAGATACCTGAAAATTAAATCGAAAGATAAAAAAGTGCGGCAGTTGCCCAGATGCACATCGCTGTAAACTGTAGGACCACACACATACATCCCAACATGGTTTGCGTTGAGTGGTTGAAAAAGTTCTTTCTTACGTGAAAGCGTATTGTAGAGCTGTAAGCCAGTATTCATATTGCAAATGTAATATTTACCAGCGTAAAGTTTCAGGAATGGGGAATTGTTTAATTGGCAGGGCAGTTTATTGACAATTCTTAAATGAAAAGTATATATAAAAAGTTACTCACCCTGATTGCTATGATGCCATTCAGGGTGAGTAACTTTAAATCCGTCATTATTTCTTCAGTTTCGATTTGAAAATCTTTTCTAATTTTTCAATTTTTGGCTGAATAACTAACCTGCAATAAGATTCATTGCCATTTTTATTAAAATAATTCTGATGATAGCTTTCTGCAACATAAAAGGGTTTTGCTGCCTCAATGGCGGTAACTACCTTTTTACCGTAGGCATTTGTTTTGTTCAGCTCAGCCTTGTATTTATCGGCTAAAGCCTTTTGTTGTGGCGTATGATAAAAAATAACCGAACGGTATTGTGTTCCGGTATCTGCACCCTGACGGTTCAATGTAGTCGGATCATGACTTTTCCAAAAAACTTCTAATAATTCATCGTAAGAAATCTCCATTGGGTTGTAAGTAACCTGCAAAACTTCTGCATGACCTGTATTACCTGTACAAACCTCTTCGTAAGTTGGATTTGCCAATGCACCGCCTTCATATCCCGACTTCACTGCAGTAACACCTTTCAACCGTTGAAATATCGCTTCAGTACACCAGAAACAGCCCATACCGAAAGTTGCCTTTTCTGTTTTCTTGGCTTGTGCATTGGCCTGACTGATACTTAAAACTGTTAATAAAACTAAAATTATCCTCTTCATATGATCTGTTTCTATTTGCTATTTAGGGTTTCACTTCTTACACTATATTACGAAAATATCACCAGCATAGTTTCTGTTAAAACAATAATGGATTTTGAATGACAATCACTAAAAATAGTGAATCGGCGCCTCTATGTTAATAACTTAAAATACTGATAAATAGAATTATAAATTGATTTTAAAAACCGAAATCTCACTTATTAACAATTCTTTTTTAAATTCGTAATACATTAAATTAAAAATCATGTCTACACCGTATATTCCTTGTTTAGATTTGGGTTCATATATCAATGGAACTGAAGAAGAACGCAAAAAATTTTCTGATGAGTTGGGCCGGGCCTTCAACGATTCGGGTTTTGTAACCATTACCAACCATGGGTTAAGTCAGGAATTGATTGATAAACTTTACGAAAACATTCGCGCTGCTTTTACTTTACCTGTAGAAACCAAGCGGAAATACGAAAAACCAGAACTTGCTGGTCAGCGTGGCTACACCAGTGCAGGAAAAGAAACTGCAAAAGGTGCAAAAACTCCTGATTTGAAAGAATTTTGGCAAATTGGTCAGGAAGTTACTGATGGTGATCCTGTGAAAGATCAATATCCAGACAATGAAGTTTTAGAAGAATTGCCAGAATTTAACAAAGTAACCGGCGATATTTACAAGAAACTGGAAGAAAACGGAACGCATCTTTTACGTGCAATTGCAACCTACCTGGAATTACCAATCGATTATTTTGATCAGCATGTTCACAATGGCAACTCCATTTTAAGGGGGATTCATTACTTCCCGATTGAAAATCCAGAAGTTATTCCTGATGATGCGGTTCGCGCCGGAGCGCATGAAGATATTAACCTGATTACTTTATTAATTGGTGCAAGTGCAGATGGCTTAGAAGTTTTAACCCGCAGCAACGAATGGTTGCCAATTAAAGCACACCATACCGATATTGTAGTGAATGTGGGCGATATGCTGCAACGTTTAACCAACAATAAATTAAAATCTACTACACACCGGGTGGTGAATCCGCCTCGCGAGTTAATGAAAACATCCCGTTTTTCGGTTCCGTTTTTCTTGCACCCGCGGAGTGATATGGATTTAACCAGTTTGCCATCAACCATAGATGCTGATCACCCAAAAACCTACAGCGACATGACGGCTGGGGAATATCTGGATGAAAGATTAAGAGAAATTGGATTGAAGAAATAGTTTGGAGTTTGGAGTCATGAGTCTATAGTCCAGAGTCGGGAGTCTAAAACCCATAGTTTAGAGTTAAAAGTCTAAAGTTAAATAGTATAGAAAGCATCGGCTAAGTCGGTGCTTTTTTGTTGTTTTAATAAAGATTATATTTGATTTCATCTCTATTATAAAATTACATTCCGGCTAAACCAATATTTATGTCTGAACTATCTTTTAAAGAAGATTATCGAAATTTGTTCAATCTTTTTAATGCCATCTATCCATTAAGTGAAGAAATAAAAGTAGCCATCGTAGATAACAGTGACTTAATGCACGTTAAGAAGAAAGTAAAATTATTAAGCGTTGGCGAGCTTAGTAACACCATCTATTTCATTGTAAAAGGTGCTGCCAGGATTTATTATCTTGATAGAGAAGGAAAAGAAACTAATACCTGGTTTTTATTTGAAAATGAGCTCCTCATTTCAATTTACAGTTTTTATACAGGTAAACCAAGTTTTGAATATCTGGAAACACTGGAAGACTGTAACTTCATTGCTGTTAAAAGAGAAAAGCTCGAAGAAATTTATTTAAAGCATATGGAATTCAACTTTTCTGGCAGGAAACTAACAGAATTCTATCACATGCGTAATGAGATCCAGACCAATGAATTACGCATGCTCAATGCAAAGGAGCGCTATCAAAAGTTAATGGAGCGAAATCCTCAGCTTTTCCAACGTGTTTCATTAGGGCATATTGCTTCTTATTTAGGAATCTCCCAAGAAACCTTAAGCAGAATTAGAAAGCAAAAATAATTTTTTGACTTTTATCAAAAGTTGGACGGTTTTATCGATGTAAGTTTGGTTAACTAAAACAAATTATATGCGACAAAAATCTAAACTTAGCAATAATTCCATCCCTAAAAATTTATTTCTATTACTTCTTTCTTTCATAACAATCGCCATCGGATGCAGAAAAGATATTGATAACAAGCAACATGATGAACAGATTAATTTATTAAAAAACTGGTATAGTCAGCATTCCTCTAGCTTTAATTCAAGCAGCAAAACCTTTGCCAGGCTTAAACCCGATTTCAATAGTGCTTACACATCTTTTATAAAAGGTTTAAATGTAACTGAAATTAATTTCGAGAAGCCAAACTCTATTATTTTCACTGCTGGAATTATAGATGATAAAGCAAAAGAAAAACTTAGAGCCAATACTGAAATAAAGCTCATTCTTTTTAATACCCATAAGACCCCAGATGTTAGCGGTGCATATATGGTTTCTGTTGCTACTGATGGAAATTTAATCAACGTTCATTATCAAGATTTCAAGGGGTTTAACGGGACCATCAGATATTACAATTTAGATGGAAGTTTTGAAAATGGATATCAGATACAGAATGGTAAAATTGAAAAAATTCTATCTAAATTGAATTCATTAAACGCTAACTTAATGGATCTTAGCAATGCCAAAGCAATGAAAATCGCAAAACAAAGTGGTAAATATGGCGAAAAACTCATGTTATTTAATGCCAATGGCGGATGCAATATCGCTACAGTTACGGAATATGGATGGCAGTGTGTATCTATAAACAACCATCCAGACATCCCTGTTATCTGTTCTTTAACGCAGGGTGATACAGAGACCTATATGGTATGTGAGGGAGGTGGTGTTGGAAATGATATTGGCGGAGGTGGTTATACCGGAACTGGTGGTACTGGTACGCAAGGCGGTGGAGGAGGAAGTGAGGGTTCAAATACAATTCCATCAGACCCATATATACCTGGACAAGATCATGAGGCAATAGATCCAAAGAAGTATACAAAATGCTTCGATAATATCCCTGATGCTGGAGCTACCTATAAAGTTATTGTTCAAGTTTTAGAACCAGTCCCGGGAACTTCACTTAATTACGGATTTGTAAATGGTGTTGGACATACAGCAATAACACTTATCAAACAGGGAAGCAACGGATTTAAGGTAACACAAACTGTAGGTTTTTATCCAACAACTAACCCATTTAGTAGTGCATCAAAAATGGTTAATAACTCTGATCAAACAGACTACACGATCAGAATGATATTTGACATGGGAAGCAATACAACAGATTTCAAGAAAATTTTAGCAGGTGTAGAAAATCCTCCTTCGCATTATGATTTATTGGAAATGAATTGCACAGCTTTTGTTGTCGGGATATGCTCTTCTGGCGGAATATCTTTACCTAATGCATTCACAACAGTTGGAGTTGCTGGTGCAGGTGGAGTTACAACAGCAATGACACCCGGAGGATTGGGACATAGCATGAGAAATGCCCATTCACAAGGAGATAACAGAGTTTCTTCTGGCCCAACCTCTGTAAGCAATAATCCTGCTAGTAATGGTCCCTGCAATTAATTGATTAAAATAAGCAAAATGGAATCACATATTGAAATGCGAATAGAACAATTCAGCAAACCCCTATACATAATTAATGGAATTTGCTTGATAATGAGTACTTGGTTTACATATAAACACTATTTTTATAATGATGGCAAAGGAATTGATGATATATTCTACATGCTTTCAATTTTCACTTTACATAGCTTCTTTGGATTAATTGCTCTTACAAAAGTAAGCGATGCAAAAGTTTATAAAAACTGGTTAATTATAACAAATATTTTCATTTTATTATCTGTTTTTTTTGTTGAAAAAGAACTTATAAAAAGTGGATTTTATATAGTAATAATTCCCTTTATAGCTTATTCTGTACCACAATTTTTAAAAAATAGGAAGACAATAATTAACTTAATGAAAGTATCATTTATTTGTGCTTTTATAACTTCAATACTCCCCATTTTCTCATTTATAATGTCCGTCATTTCTATAATTATTGGATTAATAAATCCATCTTGAGTTTGTTAAACTCAAGTCGGCGCTTTTTTGTTATCTTAAATCATGTATTCAACACATTTAGAAATTTTCAGGCAAATAAAAGGAATCGGTTCTGCTTCCGGGATATTCTCCGCTGATGAGCAGCTTTACATCGTTGGTGACAATAGTGGCTTTTTGAATAAATACAATGTAGACACGTATGAATTGGAGAAGATCCAAATATTATTCGATCAAACGGTTACTGAAAATGAAAACATCCCGAAACATTTAAAGCCTGATTTTGAAGTGCTCTGCCGCATTGATAACCACCTTTACATTTTAGGTTCTGGCTCTACTGCTGCAAGAAACTTTTTAATTAGATACGACTTAACCAAAAGAATGGTTAGCCAGGAAAGTTTAAGTGAAACTTACGAAAAGATGAGGCTTGTTTCTGGCATCAATACTGATAATTTCAATATTGAAGGTGCTGTTTTCAAAGGAACAAACTGGCTACTTTTTAATCGTGGAAACGGAGATGAAACAAAAAATGGTATTTTTATCTTATCAGGAAAAGATTTAACCGATGCTGTCGATATCAAGTTTAGCACATTGCAATTGCCTAACATCAATCATGTAGAATCGTCATTTACCGATGCAACGTTGGTAGGAAATGATATTTTTTTTATCTCCACTGCAGAAGATACAAAATCAACCTATAACGATGGCGAGATTCTGGGCAGCTTTATCGGAAGCATCGATGCAAAAAGTTTAAAACTCAATTTTAGTTATAAAATCCCTGGTCAGCATAAGTTTGAAGGCATAACTTTATTTAAACAAGCCAAAAATAAAATGGAGTTTTTGCTTTGCGAAGACCGCGATACAGAAGAATTAAATACAACCATATATCAATTAAGTTTAACTTTCTAACACAAGCTTGCTAATAAAGTATTGATGGATTGTCAACCAGAGCGCAGCGAAGGATCCCTGCGTTTCTACCCACCACCTTGGTTCAGCACCGAACCTTTTTTCACATTTGCATAAATGGTGGGTTAAAACAATCGTCATCCTGAACTTGCCTCAGCACCTAAAAAAAACGTCATTGCAGCAGATGAAGATTTTGCTAGTAGATTCGTCCTCCAGTATAATGCAAAGGTTGGTCCCGCAGATCTAAATGATTACCGCAGATTTTTACCGCTCGCTTCTGCGGAAATCTTCTTAATCTGCGGGAAAATTATCTAAGCGAGCAGGGTGGCAATAGCAAAGTACGAAAAATGTTTTTCTTGCACCCTTTCCATTCTAGGGAAAGGTGCCGTTAGGCGGATAGAGATTTTTTCTCATCAAAGGACTTGTAAAAAATATCCTTAACGGTGTTTCGACAAGCTAAACATTGCAAATCTTAATAAAAATTATAATACATCCATTTATAATTACGATTTGAAATTAACTTTTTACTTTTTAGCATCATCAATCGCCTTATTCACCACATCCTGGATTCTACCCCTAATTTTAAGATTTGATAATTTATCCGTTACCGTTGGGTTTACCCGGTTTGATAAGAAGATGTAGACCAAACCACGGGAAGGATCTACCCAAACACAAGTACCTGTGTAGCCTGTATGGCCATAAGTTTGTGGAGAGGCTAAGTTTGAAGGATAGTGTTTCGTAGTATCAGGATCCCAGCGATCAAAACCTAAGCCCCGGCGACTCACATTTGATTGTTTTGCCGTGAACGTATCTACCGTTTGTGGTTTGAAATATTCCGTTCCGCCATAAGTACCCCGATTCAACATCATTTGGTAAAGGATGGCAAGATCGTTCGCACTGGCAAATAAGCCAGCATGTCCGGATATTCCTCCAGCCAATGCAGCACCCTGATCATGAACATAACCAACTAATAATGTCTTTCTGAAATAGGTATCCTGCTCCGTCGGAATAATCTGCTCTTTGTTAAACCTGTTTCTCGGCAAAAAGCCAGCGGTTTGCATCCCGAGTGGTTTATAAAAATTTTCGTAGGTATATTGGTTAAGTGGTTCTTCACTGATGTGTTCTACAATATCCTTCATCACATACATGCTAATGTCGCTATACACATATTTTCCACGGGTTCTGATAGGCGAATTAAGCATTTTAGGCCACATAAAATCTTTGAAGAATCCTTTTTTAATATAGTAGTTATCAGCCACTTTAGTGGGATATGCAGCAGAAGAATCTCTGCTGTAATCGCCGGTTTTAACATAATCATGGAAAGGAATGTAAGGAATAAAACCAGCCTGATGCAACATCACCTCCCTCACCGGAATATTATTCATTGGCGAAGTTCTGGCTTTGGCAATGTAAGTACCAATAGTAGTATCTAATTTTAACTTTCCTTCTTCAACCAAACGCATCACAGCAGGTGTGGTAGCAGCGATTTTCGTTACAGATGCCAGATCAAAAATATCAGTAACACGATCAGGCACATTTGTATCGTAAGTGTGTGTTCCGTATGCTTTGTTGAAAATTACTTTTCCATCTTTAGCCACCAAAACCACCAAACCTGGAGTAGCTTTCTGACTGATGGCCTCTGCAGCAATGGCATCTATTTCGGTTAAACCATTCGAATTTAACCCAGCATCTTCTGGCACAGTGTACTTCAAGCGGGTTTTTGGCGTTACAAAACCTGAGCCCATCGTGTAACGCGGAGAAAAAGCAGTGGTGAGTTTATTCTCAGCCGCTATACCACCGAAAATATATTGCGGAACCAGTGCCGCAGCATCTGCGTTGTTTTGTGCTGTATAAACAATTGGAGACTTTAATGAATCAAAAGCCTTCAACCCTGTTCCGTTCCCGAAAAAAGCCAAAATCACTTTTTTGGTTTTGCTGATACTGTTAATGAAATTGAGATACCTTGGTTTATTAATGTTCTGATCATCGATGGAAACCAAAATGGTATTGTAATATTTCAAATCATCTTCCAGGTCGTTAAGATTCAAACTATCGCGATAACCATCAGCAGAAAAAGAAGTAATCTTATCATATTTATTGGCGAGGCTATCAAAAACCATACTATAGGCAAAACTTAAACTTACTGAGGCAATGGTCTTTTTTTCCAGCGATTTTAATGGAATAATCGTATCCTGATTATTTAACACCACAATCGTTTTGGAAATGGTATTGGCAATAGAGAGTTTCCTTTCATTACTGGTATGCTCTTGTGCACAAGCCATTAGGCACAGAATATTCAAAAAACTTGCCGCAGCCAGAATCACTAATCTATTTCGCTTCATATACTTTCTCCCCGTTCAGGTAGGTTTTTAATACTTTGGTTTTTAATATGTTTTGTGGTGAAGATTTCAAAATATCCTGGTCGAGGATCACGAAATCAGCAAATTTTCCCTTTTCCAGACTTCCTTTTTCCTGCTCCTCGAAGTTGGCTTTCGCTGCCCAGATTGTCATTCCTCTCAATGCTTCTTCAGGCGTTAAGGCATTCTCGATCTGAAAACCTCCTTTCGGAAAACCTTTCGCATCTTCTCTCACCGTCGCAGCATAGAACGTTAATAATGGATTAATGTTTTCTACCGGAAAATCTGTTCCCAATGGAATCCATCCATTTTGTTTCAGCAATTGCTGGTAAGCATAAGCACCTTTTATTCTGGTTGCGCCTAAACGTTGTTTGGCCCAATACATATCGGAAGTGGCATGTGTTGGCTGTACAGATGGCACGATACTGGCGCTGCCAAATAAGTTAAAATCATTTTGATTTACAATTTGTGCATGTTCAATTCGCCAGCGTTTATCATTCTTTCCTTTTAAAATTTTATTATAAATTTTCAGTATTACACGGTTAGCGGAGTCGCCGATAGCATGGGTACACATCTGGAACCCTTTGGCCGCAATTTTCTCGGCAACTTCTTCGAAATGCTTTTGATCGCTCAATAGAAATCCTGTTTTAGCAGGCATATCGGTATAAGCATGAAGTAAACATGCTCCCCTGGAGCCTAAAGCGCCATCAGCATAAACTTTGAATGCACGAACATTTAATCGATCTGTTTTAATCGCGCCACGTTTAAAAAGGTAATCGTAATTTTGAGGCGCATCAGCCAGCATGACATACAAACGCATTTTCAACTTATTTTTCTGCTGAAGCTTCTCCATTAAATCTACCGTCTGGTATGGCAAACCGCAATCATCAATGGTAGTTAATCCTGCTGCGAAACAGTTCGTTTGTGCATCGGTTAGAATCTTTTCAGCAAGACTGGCATCTGGCACCGGGATTTTACTTTCTACCAAAGCCACGGCGTTATCAATTAATACGCCAGTAAGTTTTCCTTTTTCGGTGAGCATATCGCCACCCGTTAATTTTTGTTCTTGGGTGATGCCAGCCTCATTAAATGCTTTTTGATTAACAATAGCAGCATGGCCATCAACTCTATTCAGGAAAACAGGTCGGTTGGGGAACAATTTAGACAATTCTTCATTGGTTGGGAAAGCTTTATTTTCCCAATCGTTCTGATCCCAGCCATTGCCGATCAACCAGCCATCAGGATGTGTTTTGGCGAACTCGGTGAGTCTTTGTAGAATTTCCTTCCATGATTTTGTGTCACGTAAATCTGCTGCCTGCAAACTTTGTCCGTAGCCGAAAAAATGGGCATGCGCATCTATAAAACCTGGATAAATGGTTTTACCATCTGCATCTACTTCATTTTTTGAAGTGTATCTGGCCTGAATATCCTGAATTGAGCCTAAATCGAGAATTTTTCCATTCTTTACAGCAAAAGCTTCAACAGTATCAAATTGATCATTAACTGTGTAAACCTTGGCATTGTAAACGATTATATCCGCCTGCTCTTTCTGACTACAGGAAGAAAAAAATGTGGCAAAAAGAAGCGCGTAAAAAATGGATTTCATATCGATAAAGATAGAAATTTGTAACCATTTGGGATTGTAAATTGAGTTTTACAAAATGAATAATAAAACGAAAGAATATTTCATCGTTTACCTTAAAAAAGGAACCGCCGGTTGATAAAAAACTTTATTATTTTTAATTGATAACCCTACATTGAATAAAATAAAGATCAAATTTAAAACATACAGTGCAAACAAACTCACCAGAAAGCTCTCTGGCCGCCCTAATCTACCAATATGTAGTATTCTCCCAAAAATACCTGATAGGTAAACAGAACAAGTCATTACACTCCAGGTAATTTGAAAGTTCAAAAGTTTTCTACCGGCCACTTCTTCTGTGTTAGATTTGTCTTTTTTAAGAAGCCAAATCAATAGTGGAGTTAAAAATCCTAATAATGGAAAGATAAGAAAAGTTAAGGCAGACAAATTTAGTAACGACATAAAGTTGCTCTTCACATCTTCGCTAACTTTCAAAAGGTCGTCAGGTTTTAAACCAAATACTTCAGCTATCCTGATTAAAGTATCTCCTCTAGGCTGTGTTTCATTCAACTCAATTCGTTGGATCGTTCTTAAACTTAAGCCTGCCCTCCTGGCCATTTCCTCTTGACTAAAAGCATGCTGATTTCGAAGTTCTTTGATTCTTTCTGATAATTTCATATTTTCTTAAAGCGTTTGAACAAATGTAAGTCTATAAATTATTTTTCACTCAAGACTTCTTTACGTCATTTCTACGACAATTTATTTAAGGGATGAACAACAGTCATTTACATGTTGAGTTTTAAACAAATCCCTTTCCTTAAGCTTATTTTCTATAATTTAGCACATTCACTTTGCCATAATACATGACTGATATTATCCACTTATTGCCTGATGCTGTTGCCAATCAAATTGCTGCCGGAGAAGTTGTTCAACGGCCAGCTTCGGCAGTAAAAGAACTGCTCGAAAACTCTATTGATGCCGGCGCAGACAAAATACAACTGGTTGTTAAAGATGCCGGAAAAGCATTAATTCAGATTGTTGATAATGGCTGTGGAATGAGCGTTACTGATGCGCGCATGTGTTTTGAGCGACATGCTACATCCAAAGTAAAAAAAGCCGAAGATTTATTTGCCATCCGCACCATGGGTTTCCGTGGTGAAGCCATGGCTTCTATTGCGGCAATTGCCCAGGTGGAAATGAAAACCCGCCGGCATGAAGATGAAATCGGCACTTGCATTTCCATAGAAGGTGCACAGGTAATTGCACAAGAACCTGTTGCAACAACTGCCGGAACTCAAATCTCCATCAAAAACTTATTTTTCAATACCCCTGCCAGGAGAAATTTTCTGAAAAGCAATCCAGTTGAAATGCGTCATATCATCGATGAATTTCAACGGGTGGCACTGGCACATCCTGGTGTATTTTTCAGTTTATACCACGATGGAACAGAAATCTTCAATCTTCCGAAGGGAAATTTGAAACAGCGGATCGTCCATATTTTTGGCAACAACTATAACGAACGTTTGGTGCCTGTAGAAGAAGAAACGACTATCATTAACCTTAAAGGCTATATTGGCAAACCTGCTTTCGCGAAGAAAACCCGTGGTGAACAGTTCTTTTTTGTAAACAATCGTTTCATTAAAGATCCTTATTTAAATCATGCCGTAAGCTCTGCTTTTGAAGATCTTTTACCTGACGATAGCTATCCGCTTTATGTCTTGTTTATTGAGATCGATCCGTCGAAAATTGATGTGAACGTTCATCCTACCAAAACAGAGATTAAATACCTGGATGAAAAATCCATTTATGCAATTTTGAAATCGGCCGTTAAGCGTTCGATAGGAAGATACAACATTGCCCCTACTTTAGATTTTGATCAGGAAACTGGTTTCAGTAACATGATTACGCATAAAGCGGTAGAAGATATCGTTCCGCCGAGCATTAACTTTAATCCGGATTTTAACCCCTTTGCCAGTGATAGCAGTTCTGTTTCCGGTTACGCTTCCTCGCCAAGAAACTACGATGCAAAACCGAGCGCTAAAAACTGGGGATCATTGTATGAAATTACCGATCAGCCGGTGATCGAGCAAACGTCGATTTACGCAGAAGACACCAATGAACTGGAAACGCCGAAAAAGCAATATATGCAATTGCACAATCGCTACATTGTTTCGCAGATCAAATCTGGCTTAATGGTAATCGACCAGCAAATGGCACACGAACGAATCCTTTACGAACGTTTCCTCGTACATCTCGATGATCGGAAAGGTGCTTCGCAACAAAGCTTGTTTCCACAAACCATTACTTTAAATGCCAACGATTTTGAACTGGCCAAAAGTTTATTGGATGATATAAAAAGTTTAGGCTTCGACGTACGGGAATTCGGTAAAAATACGTTGGTGGTAGAAGGTGTTCCTGTAGACTTAGGAAGCAGCAATATTAACGAAACGCAACTCTTTGAGCAATTAATTGAAGGTTTTAAAAACACTCAGCAAGAATTGAAGTTAAGTAAGCGTGATCGCCTGGCCCGGAGTTTAGCTAAAAATAGTGCAATTAAAGCTGGCACCGCTTTAGCGCAGGAAGAAATGAATACCCTGATTGATGAACTATTTGCCTGCAAAACGCCTAACTTTAGCGTGAGCGGAAAACCCGTGATCCAAACCATTACCCTTGGAGAATTGGATAAGAAGTTTGAGAAGTAGGAGAAGCGGAAAGCCTAAAGACTAAAGCTAAAAGACCAAAGCTTGATAGCCATGACGGTAAACGAAGGACGAAAAACAATAGACTAAAGTTATGAGTTGAAAGTTATAGGTTGTAAGTTATAAGGTCAAAGCTAAAAGCCGAAAGATTAGCTTGATAGCCATAACGGTAAACAAACAACGATACGCGATAGACGACCAACGAAAAACGACAATAACGATAGAAGATAAACTAATAAATGAACAACATATATATCCCACCAGTAGTAAAAAATCTGCTGATTATTAATATTTTATTTTTTCTTGCCACACTATATTTTGAAACAAAAGGAATCAGATTAGGCTTTTCCCTTGGTGCTTTTTATTTCGATTCGCCATTAGCGAAACCATGGCAGCCGCTTACCTATATGTTTATGCATGGTGGCTGGGCACACATTTTCTTCAACATGTTTGCACTTTATTCTTTCGGTACATTATTAGAAAGCCGTTGGGGTGCCAAGAAATTTTTAACATTTTATTTAATCACCGGGCTTGGCGCATTGGCATTACAATTGGGTGTGCAGGCATTTGAAACTTATCAGTTAACAGGCGCAGTGGTAAATCCTGGTGCAGTTACTGTAGATTTTGCTTCAAACATGGTTCAATCAAATGTCAAGGGCTTAAATAATGAGCAATTAAACAAGTTGATTGAGATTTACACCACCCCGATGGTTGGCGCATCTGGTGCTATTTTTGGGTTATTGGTTGCGTTTGGAATGCTTTATCCAAATGCAGAGCTGATGATCATGTTTATTCCAGTACCTGTAAAGGCGAAGTACATTATACCTTTTTATATTTTAGTAGAATTATTTTTAGGCATCGGTCAGTTTGAAGGAGATTCTATTGCGCACTATGCACACTTGGGCGGGGCTTTAATTGGCTTCATTCTCATTAAAATATGGAAGGATAAAAACACAAATTTTTACAATTATTATGAATAATACTTTTAAAGATTTAAAGTTTAAGATCTTTCAATCTGGCAATCCTCTGTTTTTTTACATTGGTATTAATGCCATTTTATTCCTGGCCACAGCGATCATCTCTGTATTTTTGTTTCTCGGCAAAAGTGATTTTATTATTGGGGAATGGATCAGGGATTATTTTGGTGTGCCTGCAGCATTTTCTGCACTGCCAACCCGTTTCTATACGGTACTTACCTACATGTTTTTTCATGATGGCTTTCTTCACCTCTTGTTCAATATGCTTGGGCTATTCTGGTTTGGAAATATTTTTATGAATTTCTTAAAAGGCAAACAATTTCATTTTGTTTACCTGGCGGGGGGCATGGCTGGTGCATTAATTTACATTGCAGGTTTAAACATCTTCCCTGCTTACGCTGGTGGTTTGGTTGGGCAAACTGTTATTGGTTCTTCAGCGGCGGTAATGGCCATTATAGTAGCTACGGCTACACTTGTTCCAAACTATACCATTATGTTAATGCTTATTGGTGAAGTGAAGATAAAGTGGGTGGCAATCGCTTATTTCCTGATTTCATTTATTGGATTATCATCTGCCAATGCCGGTGGTAACCTGGCACATATTGGTGGGGCACTTTTAGGCTTTGCATTTATAAAAAGTTTGCAAAGCGGCCGCGACTGGAGTAAATTATTTGAGCGGAAGCCAAAACTTCGCGTCGTTAAAAATGAAAAACCGCCCATAAAAAAACCTGCTTTTAAAGATGTTTCGCAAAAAGAAATTGATGAAATTTTAGATAAGATTTCATCTTCAGGTTATGATAAACTCACTGCAACTGAGAAAGAAAAGTTGTTCAAAGCAAGCAAAGATTAATGGCAAATAAAAAGTATAATTTACTGGATAAACTTTTATTACCAATTGCAATTATATTGGCAATAGCATTGATATTGGGAACAGTTGCAGGCAATATGGATCCGAGGCAACATCCCATCATTGCTTTTTTTGGTTTAGCTTATCCTTATTTTTTATTCCTTCATATCATTTTCATCGCCTGGTGGTGCATTAGTAAAAAATGGATTTTTGCGTTGGTGAGTGTATTGGTCATCGCCTATGGCTACAAAACATTAAGGGCAACTTTTTCTATCATGGGCGATCAGGGGCCCGTGGCGAAGACTGAAAACAGCATCAGAATGATGACCTATAACGTTCATAATTTTAAGTTATATGGCGGCGAAAATGATGAATCGGTAAAAGAGAAAATGCTTCAGGTAATAAATGAACAGAGTCCTGATATCATCTGTTTCCAGGAATTTTACACGCGTTATAAGGGAAACTTCGATATCATCGATAGCCTGAAAACGATTCTAAAAACAAAGCACTTCTACTTCGTACCTACCAATAAAAATGATTATGAAGCCATTGGCTTAGCTATTTTTTCCAAGTTTCCAATCAAGCATTCAGGCAAAATTTCTTTTGCAGAAGGTTATGCCGGAAACATGAGTATATATACCGATTTAGACATTAAAGGGCAAACCTTACGTGTTTATAACGTGCATTTCCAATCTATTTCTTTTGAGAAGCAGGATTATGATTACCTGGATAAGGTGAAGGAAATGAATACACAGATTCAACCATCTAAACGCATCTTAAGAATGCTAAAAAGTGCATTTTTAAAGCGAAGCAGTCAGGTAGATGAAATGAAGAAGGAAATGGACAATTGCAAAATACCATACCTGATTGCCGGCGATTTTAACGATACGCCCGCTTCCTACGTGGTGACGCAGATTACCGAAAAGCTGAATAATGCTTTTATCAAAAAAGGTTCGGGTTTTGGAACGACCTATAATGGTAAATTTCCAAATTTCCAGATCGATTACATTGCTACTTCGAAAGATTTGGAAGTGCTGAATTATAAAATAGAAAAGGCTAAGCTATCAGATCACTTCCCGGTTAGAAGTGATTTAAAATTCATTACAAAAACAGCAGAAACAAAATAATCTGTCTGCTTATGGCAGAATTGACTATTTCTTAACATAAATCAATAATTACAGCTAAATTAATTTAGATCTTTGTTTACAAAATTCAAAAAACTATGAGCACAATAGACGCACTAAACTGGCGCTACGCCGTTAAAAAAATGAATGGTCAACCGGTAGAACAAGAGCAGGTTGATAAAATTATAGCGGCTGCGCACCTGGCTCCAACATCATCAGGTTTGCAACCATTCAGAGTTATTTTGATTACCAACCAGGAATTGAAAGAGAAGATCGCACCCATTGCTTACAACCAATCACAAATAATAGATTCTTCTCATCTATTGGTGTTTGCTGCGCAAGAAAAGTATACAGAAGAAGGCATAGATAAGGTATTTGATAGAATGAATACTGAACGTGGTTTGCCATTAGATACAACTGATGCTTATAAAAATCAGTTGAAAGCGACTTTATTATCTAAATCTGATGAAGAAAACTTCCACCATGCGGCCAAACAAGCTTACCTTGCTTTTGGAATTGCCATTGCTGAAGCTGCTGTATTGAAGGTAGATGCTACACCGATGGAAGGCTTTAATAATGCTGCGCTGGATGAACTTTTAGGTTTAGACAAAAAAGGCCTAAAAAGCGTAACCTTATTGCCGCTCGGCCATAGAGATGAAAATGGCGATTGGATGGTAAATCTTAAAAAAGTCCGTACCCCTAAAGATGAATTTTTAATCGAAATAAAATAAGTTATTTAACGTCAATTCAGAGTTGTCGACTTTAATAGCCATCTGGTTATAAAGTTGACAACTATTCTTCCCCAGCGCAACAGTATTTTATGTAAAAAAGTGTTAAACATGATGACAATTTAGGCGCTCTATTTTTAATTGGATATATTTACAACCTAAGTATTTAATTTCCAATTCATGAAAATTTTTAGACTATCCCTTTTAATACTCTCCGTTCTCCTCACTATAAACTTCTCTTCATCGGCACAAACCGATACCGTTAGTATCAATACCCTCATTAGTAAAACCAGTAAAGCACTTAATGATTATCCATCGGAGAAAATTTACCTCCATTTTGATAAACCATATTATGCCATTGCCGATACGGTTTGGTTTAAAGCTTATGTAACCGAAAATCAGAATCTGCTTTCAGGAATCAGTAAGATCGTTTATGTTGATGTGATTAATCAGAAAGATTCGCTTATTCAAACCATTAAATTACCCATCACTGGTGGCGTGGCGAATGGAAACTTCCCGTTAGACCAGGTAAACTACAAACAAGGAAATTACCATGTTAGGGCTTACACCATGTGGATGCTGAATTTTGATAGTCCGGCGTTTTTTAATAAGACTTTTTTTGTTGGCGAGGCTATTGACAAAGAAGTAAAAACACACATCACTTATAAAGATACATCTAACGATAAGCAGGAAAAAATTGATGCACGCGTACAGTTCAAAGACCCTAATAATAAACCTTATGCCAATCGAAATGTGAGCTGGCAGGTGGTTACCAGCTATACCGTTATTGCAAAAGGAAGAGGTACAACTGATGCAAATGGTTATCTAACCATTGCCATGAGTGCCAACCAGAAAGCAGAATATCAATTGAAGAAAGGCGAATTGATTACCAGCATCAATACGACTGATAAAGATGTAGCAAACAATAGCTTCACCTTGGCTAATGCGATTCTGAGTAAAGATTTTCAATTCTTCCCGGAAGGAGGAAACTTCATTGCAGGTTTAACAAACAAAGTTGCCATTAAAGCAATTAGGAGTGATGGATTGGGAATCAACTCGAAAGGAACCGTTACCGATAGCGATGGCAAACAAGTGGCTACATTTAATGCCCAGCATGTAGGGATGGGAAGCTTTGATTTACTTCCCGAAACTGGAAAAACTTACAAAGCCAATGTGACTTACGTTGATGGAACAACGGAAACTTATAACCTGCCTGCGGTAAGTGAAAAGGGCATTAAAGTAACCGTTGATAATACTGATGCAGAAAATATTCAGGTAAAAATCCTTTCTAATGATGGTTTTTTCGAAGAGAATAAAGGAAAGAAGTTTTACCTGGTGGCGCAAAGTAAAGGTGTAATTTGTTACGGTGCGCAAACCGCTTTATCCAATAAAGAATACAGCTCAACGATTTTAAAATCAAAATTCCCATCTGGCATTGCACAATTTACCTTGTTTACCGATGCAGGAAAACCATTGAGTGAGCGACTGGCTTTTATTCAACATAAAGATAACATGGCAGTAGCCCTAACCACTGCGGCTCCATCTTATGGGGTTAAGAAAAAAGTAAAAGTAAATGTTGCTGCTAAAAAAGACGGTGTGCCAGTAGAAGGAAATTTCTCTGTAACTGTGGTTGATGAAACCAAAGTTCCGGCGAATGAAGATGCCGCCAGCACCATTTTAACTGGTTTACTTTTAAGTAGTGATCTTAAAGGTTACGTGGAAAAAGCCAATTATTACTTTAACGCTCCAGACACAAAGAAGAATACAGACCTGGATAATTTGCTGCTTACGCAAGGTTATCGCACCTTTAATTACAGCAATATTCTTGCTGGCAGCCTGCCAAAAATCAGCTTTTTGCCAGAGCAGGGAATTGAGGTTTCAGGGATATTGAGGATGAGTAACGGGATTCCGGTTAGGAAAGGCCAGTTGTTGTTAACCATCCCTGATAAGCGTTTCAACCTGGAAGGCACTACTGATCCAGTAGGAAACTTTAAATTCCAGAATTTAGTTTTAAATGATTCTTCAAAAGTGACCATCACCGCAAAATACAATCCGAATTACAGGGCTATGGCCATTAGTTTAAACGGTTCTCCGGTACCAAGTTTAACCCGAAATTTCAGTGCAGCAGAAGAGGTTTTGAATATTGATAGTGCCCTTACTACCTATTTAGATAATAGCAAAAAACAATATTCTTACCTGCATACCTTGAAAGATGTTGTAATTAAGGGGGCAGTAATTCCGAAAGTGAGTCATAAGGATTACCCGGCCTTAACGGGTTTGAGCCAAATGGCCGATCATGAAGTTACCGGAGATCGTTTACAAGGTTGTGCTTTGTTGATCAACTGTTTACAAGGCATGCTGGCAGGTGTTACTTATCAGGATAATAATTTTTACGTAACCAGAGATTTTAATGCTGGAAAACGCATTCCGATGGGGATTTTTATTAATGGAATGAGCGTTGATGTAAACCAGATTAACACCTTAAATCCAAATAATATCGAATCGATTGAGGTATTTTTAAGAGATGAGCTGGGATTGGTAAACCGTGCGAATAACGTAAATGGTGTTATCGTTTTCAACCAGAAGAAAGCGCCAAAAGGAACTAAAATTTCTAAAGCGCAATTGCTGGATATGATTCCTAAAAATTACGAAGTAACTTTCTCTCCGCAAGGATACAACAAAGAGAAACAATTTTATTCGCCTAAATATGATGTTCCGGCTAATATGAATAGAAATGATTTGCGTACCACTATTTACTGGAACCCGAAAGTAATTACTGACGCGACTGGAAATTCATCTTTCGAATTCTATAACGCAGATGGAAAAGGCCAATATAAAGTGATCATAGAAGGGATTGATGCCAATGGAAACTTAGGTAGATCAGTGTTACGTTATACCGTTAAATAAAATCAATAGCTTTATGATAGAAGGCTCGAATGCATACGCATTTGAGCCTTTTTTGTTTATCTACTATAAAGAGTAAAATATTTCCCGCTAATTTTGCAGATTACGCAGATCTAGAGCGCTTAATTGCATTCTATATGGCTCAGATCCATTTAAGTCTACGCTTTTTATCACCTTAAATCTGCGGGAAAACCACCCGATCGCCCTTACCAAATAGGATGTGGCAATTTCTCACCATCCAATCCGGCGATGATATTCTCAGCGATAAGATTAGCCATTGCATCTCTGGTTTCTTCTGTGGCAGAGCCAATGTGAGGCAAAACAGCAACGCTATCCATATTTAGTAAAGGATTATCTTTCTTCATCGGTTCCGGATTAGTAACATCCAAACCAGCACCCCAGATCATTTTTTCTTCTAAAGCCTGAATCAGGTCTTTTTCATTATGGATTCCGCCTCTTGCTGTATTTACAAAAATCGACTTCGGCTTCATCTTTTTAAAAGCCTCCATCGAGAACTTATCTTTGGTTTCATCAGTCAGTGCAGTATGTACAGAAATGACATCGCTCTGCGCCAACAGTTCATCAAAAGAAACATATTTGGCATCAATCTCTTTCTCTGCATCCTCATTACGGGATCTGTTGTGGTAAATAACAGTCATCTGGAAAGCTCCGGCACATTTCTTTGCCATCTCTAAACCAATTTTCCCTAAACCGAAAACGCCTAAGGTTTTACCATTTAATTCGATACCGAGTTCTGGCGTAGGTTCATAATTGTGCCAGTCGCCATTAATGATTTTTTTATGCAGGTAAAAAGCTTTTCTCGAAACCGCCAGCATCAATAAAAATGCGGTATCAGCAGTCGCGCCACTTAGCACACCTGGCGTATTGCCAACAGGAATATTCAACTTTTTGGCCTCCTCCATATCAACCTGATCAAAGCCTACAGAGTGAAGTGCAATAACTTTTAAATGTTTGCAGGCATTTAAAAATTTAGCATTAATTTTGTTAGGGCCAACACTCACTAAAGCATCCTGATCCTGACAAGCCTCAATTAATTCATCAGCAGAAATTTGTCTGTCTTCTTCCCACCGGGAGATTTCAATACCATGATCTTCCAGTTGCTTTACGCCAACCTGTGCAATATTACCACTTATAAATACTTTCATACTTTAAAAACAAGGAACCTTTTCAGGAGTTTTAATATTTTAAAATCAGTACTATTTTACCGTAGCATTCATCCTTTGGAAAGTATTCGCGCTAAAATAGCCTAATGCACCATTAGAAATGTTAGAGGTAGGATTTGAAGGCGTTGTGCCTTGATTTGGTCCTCTTCCATCCTGCTGACTTAGCGCAAACCAATAATTAAAAATGTTCGAATCAATTCCTTCCATTTCAATACTGAAAGTATCTCCGCTTTTTAAACCATCATCGTTATCATTGGCTTCGTAAAACAGTTGGACACGAAGATTATTCCCATTGGTTAACCGATCATTTTCAACGAAGATCCGATCAGCAAAAACTCCATTTACATACAGGTTGAAATGATAAGCATTAGTTTGGTTAGCAGGATCAACAAAAAAAGCAGCAGCCGTTTTACGCTCCTCTCCAAAAAAAGAATTACTAACTACACCAATCGAATCCAACTTAACCGGATTGGGCATTTTAGAACTGGCCTGATAGTTTTTACCTTCAGCAGTAACATCCATGGTATAGGTTACACCATAAACTCCTCTCATTCTGTTCACGTAGATACCAGGTGATTTCTCCGTAAAAGCATAATTATTTCCCCTGCTGTCTGTTACCTTAACCGTGGCTCCGGTTATTTTCGGATAAATCCCTACCTCATCATAGCCAACCGTTTTAGTGATCAAAATTTGTTGTTCAACCAAACGGTCTACAATTTTCCCTTCAATCACAACCTGAGGTTCGGCATTTTTAGTGTCGATTTCGATAATTTTAGTACAAGACGTAAGCCCGGCAGTGGCAATCAACAGATATATAAAAAGTCTTTTCATGGTTTAAAATTTAAAATTCCAGGTAACAGATGGAATAATGCCAAAAAGGGAGGTTTGCTCCGCAGCTGTTTTACCAGGGTTTGTTGGATCGTTTATAAACTCTATGGAATAAGGGTTCTTCCTGGCCAGGGCATTGTAAATACCAAAGTTCCAGCTCGACTGAAATCTTCCCCTCCGCTTTCCTTCCAGCGTTGCACTTAAATCCAAACGCATGTTATATGGCATTCTGCCTGCATTTCTTTCCGTATAATAATAAATGGTTTGGCCGCCTACCACATATTTCCCTGCCGGAAAAGTCACCGCATTTCCTGTACTGTAAATAAAGCTGGAGGAGAATGTCCACCTTTTGTTGAGGTTATAAATACCCACAACAGATAAATCGTGTGTACGATCCTGCCTTGCCGGAAAATAGTTTCCATTATTTAACTGTGCAAATTTGCGTTCGGTTTTAGATAAAGTATAACCTACCCAACCGTTCAGTTTTCCAAATTTCTTTTTGAAAAATAATTCTAAACCATAAGCCCGCCCGATGCCGTAAAGTAATTCTGATTCTACATTGGAATTGGCAAGCAATTGCGCTGCATTCTTATAATCAATTTGATTTTGCAACCATTTGTAGTAAACCTCTCCGGAGAGTTCAAATTTATTTTCATCGAGGTTTTTGAAATAACCCACCGCTACCTGATCTGCAATTTCTGGCTTGATGTTATTACTGCTTAACACATATTGATCGGTAGGTGAACTTGATGTGGCATTGGTTAAAATATGGATGTTTTGCGTGTTCCTATTATAAGACGCTTTTACGGAGTTTTGCTCATTAAATAAATAACTAACAGAAAAGCGAGGTTCCAGATTGAAATAGTTTTTATGAAACTTCCCGCTGCTTACGGTTTCAGTGCTGACAATGTTGCCGCTAGCATCGTATTCGCTAAAGTTACCCGGGCCCAAAAGTGAAAAAGCAGCCAACCGAACACCATATAAAAAGTTCAGCTTTTCATTCGCCGCCCATTCATCTGACACATAAGCTGCGCTTTCCAAGCCATACCTTTTTTCTTGCGTAAGTGGATTTACCTGAGATGCCTGACTGGTAGTGATATCAATCGGCGAAATACGGTGATGCGTGGCATTTACCCCAAACCTCAGCGTATGCTTATTGCTGAAATATTGAAAATCTTCTTTAAAATTGAAATCCCGAACCAAAGAGGTCGCCTTAAAGTTGGTTACATCATTTAGCAATTGTACCGTGTAGTTGTAATTATTGTAAATTAGGGAAGTATTGGAAAACAACCGATCGTTAAAAATATGATTCAGGCGGACGGTAGTGGTAACATTACCCCAGTTATTTTCGAAAAGATCTTTGATCCCGATATTATCCTTGCCAAAGTAGCCAGAAAGGTAAATGGTATTTTTATCGTTAATTTTGTAGTTCGCCTTGGCATTTATATCATAAAAATTTAAGGTACTTCCGTTGATGGAAGAATCGGGAGAGGCCCGTAAAAACAGATCGATATAAGTTCTCCTGAAACTCACCATAAATGATCCTTTATCTTTTACAATTGGTCCTTCAGCTTTAAACCGGGAGGCAATTAAACCAATTCCACCCTGAAACTTAAATTCCTTATTATTTCCATCATCCATTTTAACATCTAATACAGATGATAAGCGGCCACCATATTGCGCTGGCATTCCACCCTTATAAAGACTTACATCCTTTATGGCATCTGCATTAAAAGTGGAAAAGAAACCTAACAGATGTGATGAATTATAAACCACCGCTTCATCCAGAATAATCAAATTTTGATCGGCCGCGCCGCCACGAACATAAAAGCCTGTATTTCCTTCACCGCCCGATTTTACCCCCGGCAGCAATTGAATGGTTTTTAAAACATCTTTCTCGCCCAATAAAACAGGGATAGAATTTAAGGATTCCATATCGATCCTTTCTAAACCCATTTGCGCACTTTTAACGTTTTCGTTTTTGCGGTTATTGGCACTTACCGTTACTTCGGCAAGGTCATTAGCTGTTTTCAGTTCTTCATTCAGCTTAATATCCTTGTTTAAATCGATATTTCTGGTTACAGGAACATAGCCTGTGTAACTGATGGTAACAGTATAAGTTCCCTGAACTTGCGTCAAAGCAAAATAACCATATCCATTGGTTAAGGTGCCAGCACTTACCGGACCAGTAAGTTTAACGGTTGCACCGATGAGTGTTTCGCCAGAACCCGCATCGCGAATGGTACCACTTAGTGTAAATTTATTTTGCGCAAAAATAGAAGAACTGAGTAAAAGGAATGAAAGAACAGAAAGGTAAAATTTTATCAACATATAAGCGCAACATTTTGAGATGAAACCTCAAATGTACGAAATACAAAATGATGTAGATGTGACGAATCTGTTAACTAAAATGCGTTCTGTAATTTGATAAAACACCACCAAAACAACCTGTGGTTATTTCTTCAATAAGTGCGGTTCTACAGCCTTCCTCCAGATGGCATAGCCAGCCACGTTCATGTGAAGCATATCTTCAACAAAAAGTTCAGGGCGAAGTTTTCCACCTTTGGTGAGCATCAAGCTATACACATCGATAAATTTAGTGTTAGCCTCTTTAGAAAGAAAGGTTTTGATCAAAGCATTCGAAGCGATTGCTTTTTCTTTAAATGCATCTCTGCTTGGGCTAGGCTTAATTGAAATGTAAACAATTGGTGTATTTGGAAGCTTTGCCCTGATCGATTGGTAAAGATTAACCGTTCTGTTTAACACAGAATCTGGAGTGGTTTGCGCATTAGGCAGATCATTCTCTCCAACATAAATTACAATTTGGCGGGGCTGATATGGGAAAACAATGTCTTTCAAATAAAAAGTAATATCGTTGGTTACTGCACCGCCGATACCCCGATTTAGTGCATTGTATTTCGCAAAAACCTGTGTTAAATCGTCCCACTTCCGAATGGAAGAACTGCCCACAAACAAAACCGGATTAACCGGTGGCTTAAATAATTGATCATATTTTTTAATGGTTTGCACATCATCCCAAAAAGCGGGTTTGCTTTGACCAAAGGCAGCAATAATTATAAGTTGCAAGAAGAGCAGAGTTAAGCATATTTTTTTCATGCGGCTATTATTATTTAAAAGCACACAAGGTAGTAATCATCCTAAAAAAATGCAGTAAAAAGTCTGTAACGGATTGAATAGTTTGAACAATATAACTTCAAAAGCGGTTAGATGTAATAGAGTTTAAAACAAAAAAAATCATTAAGACTGACGAAGTTTCCCCTATGCGCAAATTCCCTCTAAGCTTCGTAAGTCTAACTTGCGAAGTCTCAAAGGGCAGAGCGTAGCAGGACTTCGCAAGTTTCTGATTTGAAACATTCATGTATTAAGAAAACGAAGAATTCATCATTTCAGTTCAAGCGAATTTACCACCCCACCTTTCAGGCAACCTCCGGAGGAGGAGAATAGCAATGCGCAGATAACGATCGCTGTAAAAGCCAGCAAGGCCAAACCACTGTTTCTTCGTTCTGCTCTTAGACCGGCATGGTCAATTTTTCGGGATGGCACTAACCTAGCCTAACTACTGACTTTAACAGAAAAACGGCGCAGCCCTCATGAATACCATTAAAAACATATAAACTATATGAATAATTGCGAGCCGGCAGTTTTGTTTCTTTTGCTGTCAAAAGAAAATAAGCCCGTCCGACAAGGACAAAATAAAATCGTTTTAAATACAAAGAGTGAAAGACATTTTAATTGTAGCATCATGTTATTAATAAACGCAGATAGCGATCGCATTAAGATTGCTTCGTACCTCGCCATGACGACCTGTCTACCATTGACGCAATTTCTTTAATTACTAAAAATCCATTAATTACGATCAACTTGCGAAGTTTTGGAGGCCTTTGTTGTGGGAAATAATCGAAAGTTTTATGGTACACTGTCATTAAAACTTACGAAATTCTTCAGCGCACCGGCTTTTGAAATTTCGTAAGTTGATAAATTATAATTATTAGACAGCCTCATTAAATAATCAATGTTTAAATATTGCTCATTTACTTTACATCAAACCATAATCTGGTGGTTAACAAATCCGTTCCCTGGCTGGCTACCGCATTTCTGTATTGTTGTCCGTTCAACGATTGTTCCGTTCCAGGATAAATAAACCGAACCGGAATTTGTCCGTTTAATACGGTATTTACAGATGCAGTAAGTTCGGGGTAATCCAATCTGCGTCTTTCTGCCCAGGCTTCTAAACCTTGCCCAAAGAGTGCCAGCCATTTTTGTTCTCCAATAGATTTTTTATAGTTTGCCCCATCGTATTGAACTGCAGCCTGAGCTGTATAGTTGGCCACTAAAGCATCGGCAATGCCAAATTGTTTTAACGATGCTACGATACCTTGATTGTATAAATCAGCTGCATTTTCTGTGGTGAAACCACGAGCGGCTGCCTCTGCCCGATCAAATAACAATTCAGCATAACTGAAAATTACCGCCGGCGATTGAGGCGTTAGAAAATAGGCGCCTGGTCTTGATGTTCTGGCAAAGCCAAGATTACTGGCTTCAGAATTAGTCAAACCATTTGGCAATCCCACATATTCTTCTGGTGTAGCCGTTTGTGTTTTACTGGCGTAAACAGGTAAACGTGGATCATTCAGGCTGAATAATTTATCTACAATTATTTTACTGATTCGGTAATCATCCCTGGTATCAAACTGTGCGCTTACCGGATTTTGTTGTGGAGAAACCTGATAAATTAACTGGGCGATATCTGCATTTGCACTAATATAACTACTGCCCTCACTTTTAATCTCATCTAATACCTGTTGCGCTTTTGCTGGTTCTCTATCCGCAATGCGAAGTGCAATTCTCAACCGCAAGGAGTTAGCGAACTTTTTCCATTTTGTAATGTCGCCATTATAAACAATATCGCCACCAATAGCTGATCCGGCAGGATTTAAAATATTATTCGCAGTTTTTAAATCTTCCAGTATTCCATAATAAACGTCTTTTTGTTTGTCGTAAGCAGGTGTAATAAACTCATTTATTTTACCGGCCTGGCTGTAAGGCACGTCGCCATAAGCATCAGTAAGCAATAAAAACGACCACGATCTTAACGTTAAAGCCACACCCCGGTAATTTGGATTATTGGTGGTATTTCCAATTTCAATCACCTTATTTAAACCCGTAATACTGGTAGCATATAAGGTAGACCATAGGGAGGTGAAACTACTGTTGGAGTAGATAAAACGATCTTCTTCTGTATACTGAACCTTTGCCCATTGCTGAACAAAAAGCAAGCTGGAATTCATGTTATTGGTGGTTCCCCAATAAGCATCAGCCGTGTTTTTAATGGCAGCAGTTAACAGGTAATCTGGCTGTGCATTTTCAGTAGCATTTGGATTGATATTTACATCGTCTAATTCTTTACGGCAAGATGCAGAAAACAGTGAAAGTAAAATAAAGGTATATATGATATTATTTTTCATGATGGGAAGATTAAAATTTAATGTTCAGGTTGATTCCGTAAGTACGTGTAGTTGGGTTTGATAAACTTTCCAAGCCTTGTCCGTTACCCGTATTAAAAGCCACTTCGGGATCGATGTCTTCAGTATTACGATGTAAAATGGCGAGGTTTCTACCCACTAATGCCACCGAAACACCCTGTAAATTCAGAGAACGAATCCATTTAGTTGGTAAATTGTAGGTTAATTTAATTTCGCGAAGTTTTACATAAGAAGCATCGAAAATATTGGCTTCGTCTATCGTACGGAAAGACTTGTAATAAGTTTGGGCAGATAGGATTTTATCGTTGCGTTTTCCATCAGCAGTTACGCCATCGAAAATCATTCCGTCATCGTAAACTGTTGTCCCGGCTGGTGCACTGGCGCCATTGGCCAACCTAACGGCTGCATTGGTTTTTAAATTATCTGGATAGTAATAAGAAATTCCGCCAAATTCTGCCCCTCTTCCAGGTAGAGTTGAAGCTAAAACACCCGTGTAAGTACCTGTAGCATAAGTACCATTATAAATAGAACCGCCAAAACTGGCATCAACCAAAACACCCAGACTAAAGCCTTTATAATTGAAGGTATTGTAAATTCCACCGATCCAATCTGGTGTATATTTTCCTAAAACCCTTTTCGTTGGATCTGTTTGTGGGGCACCTGTTGCATTCACCACAATATTACCATTACCATCTCTCAGAAATGCATTACCAAATAAGGTTCCGTAAGGTTGGCCAACTGCTGCAATTACCTGTGCAGAATTGGTAGCTACCACATAATTTTGCAATAAACCTTCTTTGTCTAATTCAATTACCTTACTCCTGTTTGCTGCATAATTTACATCGATATCCCAGGTGAATTGTTTCTTAATCGGCGTAATGCCCAATTGAACTTCAATTCCTTTATTATTAATTTTTCCGGCATTTAGCAATTTAGATCTAAAACCTGTACTCTGACTCACATCAACACTCAGAATCTGATCGTAACTATTGGTATTGTAAACACTTAAATCAAAACGCAACCGCTTATTAAACAATACGGCTTCTGCACCTAACTCTGATGATGTCGTTGTTTCTGGTTTTAAATTTGGATTCAAATCTGTAGCAGATGGTGTAAGTTGAGGACTTGACCCAAATGGTGCGCCTGAAGTGTAAGTATTGAGCAAACGATAAGGATCTGCATCTTTACCCACTTTAGACCAGCCTCCGCGGATTTTCGCATAATCCAATACTTCACTTTTAATATCAAAAGCCTCGGTAAGTACGAAACTTCCGTTAAAAGAAGGATAGAAATACGACCTGTTTTGTGCTGGCAAAGTAGAAGACCAATCGTTACGAGCAGTTATATTTGCAAACAGGTAATTTCTAAATCCAATTTGCGCTGATGCATAACCACTGTATGATTTTAGTTCGCTGTAGTTGTTGGAAGATGTTAATGGATCTCTTGAGTTACTTAAGGTATATAAACCAGCTACAGCCAAACGAGGAGCACTTTGATCATTTTGTTCGATATATCTGGAGCGAATATTTCCTCCCAATAAAACTTCCAGACTAAAATCATCATTCAGCTGCTTGTTATAGCTTAAAGTTGCATCGGTATTATTCTCGTTTACAGTAAAAGCACTTTCCGTGTAAGATCCAAATGGTGTCCCGTTTGTGCCATAGGCAATTTTTATCTTCCGCCGATCATTATAGTAATCCGTTCCCGAACGGAAATTAAAATTTAATCCATCGATAATTTTATAGTTCAAACCAATGCTTCCAATAATCCGGTTTCTGTTTTGAGATACGGTATTTTCATAAGCTACCCAATAAGGATTGCTATAGTAACTGTTGTTCCAGTTGAAGGTATTTCCATTTTCATCCAGGTAGTTTTTCAACTGATTAATATCCACCTGTCTGCCAAACCAGGCAAACTGAAGCATGGTACTTGTTGATCTTGAACCGCCTGTTCCAGGCAAATTATCAGAACCCAGTTTACTATAATTTGCATTGGCGGTAATCGTTAACTTTGGTGTTAACCTCAACGTTGTATTTAATGCGAAGGAGTTTTTATCCTGACCAGAATTCGGCACGATACCTACCTGTTTCAGGTTATTGTATGATAAACGGTAATCAAACTTATCGCTCGCATCTTCTATAGATAAACCATTCGCCAAAGAATATCCTGTTTCGAAGAAATCTCTCACATTATCCGGATTGGCTACAAATGGAACAGCTACTCCTTTTGAAAAGAACTGAGGAATTAAACGGCCATCCATTCTCGGGCCCCAACTCTCATCCACACCATCGTTTACACCTGCACCTCTTCCATTTACATAACTAAATTTCCCTTCAGATCCTTGTCCGAATACATCCTGATATTTTGGTAAGGTTAATAAACTTTCAATTACCGCATTTGAATTGAAGGAAATCCCTAAGCCTTTTTTCGATTTTCCGGTTTTGGTTTTGATGATGATCACACCCGCTGCAGCCCTGGATCCGTATAATGCCGCAGCATTCGGGCCTTTTAGCACACTGATGGATTCAATATCGTTCGGGTTGATATCTGAAATGGCATTGGCATAATCTCTCGCGCCAGCAGAATTAAGTTGCGAGTTATCTACCGGAATTCCATCCACCACAAACAAGGGCTGATTGTTACCAGAAATAGAAGTTTCTCCCCTGATGACCACCCGGGAAGAACCCATATCACCCTGACTGTTTGTTACCCTAACTCCGGCTACTTTACCAGCAAGTGCGTTAACCAGGTTGGATTCCCGTGCTTCGGTTAAGCTTTCGCCCTTTAATTCCTGAACGGCATAACCCAAAGATTTCTTTTGTCTGGAGATACCCAAAGCCGTTACCACCACTTCATCGAGCGCATTTTCACCGTCGCTGAGCGTTACCACCAAAGTTTTCGTTGCTTCGGTTACTTCTATTTCGCGGGTAGTAAAACCAATATAAGAGAAAACCAGCGTGTTTTTTCCGGCAACTGAAATACTGAATGCACCATTATTATCGGTGGTTACCGCTTGTTTAGTCCCTTTTACAAATACCGAAACGCCTGGCAGGGTCTCACCGGAAGCGCCCTTTACTGTTCCGGAAACTGCGATGTTTTGCGCCTGAACGAAATTTGAAAGCAATAGCAAAAAGAATATCGCCGGCAGCTTTATTTTCTTAAACATAATTTAGTGTTGATTAATGATCATTTAAAATGGTGAATGCAAAAAATTCGGACAAAGCAATTCCATTTCGCTGTTAGGCGATTTTTTTACAGACATGAATAATTATTTAATTGGAGTGGGATAGTCTGGTATTTATCAGCTGCTACAGCAATAAATACCACTGCACATTCGAAGACTTAAAAAGGTTCCGAAATTTACTTTTTGAATTAATTGTTTTTTGTTAGTTTTTTCCATCAAATTTCTTTTAACGCTACATCACTACTTATCAGGTTTTGCAAATCTGGCTTATAAAAAAAGCACGCCTGTAAAATCAGGAGTGCTCTCATATATTATCAATAATATTTTGCATTCAACTGACTTAACTTACCCAAATTGCTTTGGGATGGAATTAGCACCATGTCTTTTTAAAACTGGTTGCTAAGGTTTCACAGGGCCATTCCCTCCACCTTTCTTGATAAGTATTTTAAAATAACTGGCGCAAAGATAATATAAAAATCATAATGACTACAAATTCTATAGATTTTATTGAAAATATTTTTTCTCCGCTCATTTGATGCTTACATTTGTCGTATTATCAATAGATTAAAACATCCCATGAATATAAAATCATCATTATTTCTGCTATTTGCTTTTACACTTGCACAAAATCTACAAGCACAAACCCAGAAAAAACAATTACCTGCTCAACATAAATTAAGCACTGCATTTGCGCCAGGTGGCAACTGGCGAGGTATTTTTGAGATTAAACCAGGCATAGAAGTACCATTTAATTTTGAAATTACCAAGAGTATAGACAAACCTCATTTAGTATTTTTAAATGCGGAAGAACGTTTTGAAGGAGGCATCGTAAAGCAGACTTCAGATTCTATCTTAGTTTCTTTAGATCAGTTTGATAATGAACTTGCTTTTAAAATTTCAGGCGATTCACTGGTTGGAACATTACGGAAACAAGATCGATCCGGAACACCCTTGGCCGTAAGTGCAACAAGAGGAAAAAATTATCGCTTCAAATCAACTGGTAAAGCGGCAGCAGCAGATTTTTCTGGCAAGTATGACGTTACTTTTAAATCTCCAAATGGGAAAGACGAAAATGCTGTCGGACTGTTCAAACAAGATGGCAACAAAATCTCCGGAACATTTTTACGCATTACCGGCGATTCCCGTTATCTGGAAGGAATTGTAGAAGGCAATGATTTTTATTTATCAAGCTTTATCGGCTCGGGTCCGTCTTATTACAAAGGAAGTTTTGAAAAAGATGGAACCATTACAGGTGAGGTGGTTAGCGCAAGGGGAAATACGCCATTTAGTGGAAAGCAAAATGAAAACGCTGCGTTGCCAGATGCCTATAAACTAACTTATTTGAAAGATGGTTACAAAACACTCGACTTCTCTTTTCCTGATGTGAACGGTAAGAAAATCTCGCTCAGCGATGAAAAATTTAAAAATAAAGTCGTGATTTTAACCATTACTGGTACCTGGTGCCCGAACTGTGTGGATGAAGCTTCCTTTATTGCGCCATGGTATAAAGAGAACCGCAACCGCGGAGTAGAAGTGATTGGTATTCATTACGAGAGACAATTGGATTCTGCCTATGTGCGTAAAGCATTGACTCGGTTCAGGGAAAAATTTGATATCCAATATGACCAGGTGATTGCTGGTACACCAGATAAAAAAGTGGTGGCTGAATCATTGCCTGCTTTGAATAATTTCCTTTCTTTCCCAACCACGATTATTATCAACAAGAAAGGCGAAGTAGCGCAAATTCATACCGGCTACAGCGGACCGGCAACTGGAAAATATTACACTGACTTTGTTAAAGAATTTAACACCGAAATTGATGCTTTGTTAAAGGAGTAATGAAGTAAACCTTTGGTAATAATTGTTTATGCTGGATTTATTATTTTATCCTATTGAGTGAGGATAGGGTAGAATTTTGGTTCTGTGCCTTGTAGCCTGGGGATTCTTCACTGCATTCTGAATGACATCTTCGGAATAGGTTCTGAATCAAGTTTAGAATGACCCGTGATATTTTTCTTAATGCTCCTTAATGCCTTAATGTTTCAAAATAAACCATACTTCCATATTTTCGGTTCTGTACTTTGTGCCTGGAGATTCTCACTGCATTCTGAATGACATCTTCAGAATAGGTTCTGAATCAAGTTCAGAATGACGCGTGATGTTTTTCTTAATGTCCCAATGGTTAATAAAAAACCTGCTTTTACCTTTAAATTTAAATGATCCTTTAGACTTTTAATTTCATGCCGATTCGACTAATGACTTTGGACTAAAGACTCTAGACTCAACACTATCCCCCCGCTCTATTCTTCATATCCTCAGTTGCGGTATTTCTAGATCTTGCCGATTTTACATTTTGATTTCCGAAGCTGTAACTGATATTAAAGGAAACTCTTCTATTGATGTAATAATTCTGAGCCCGTAAGTTTACATTCTGATAATTCAGTGTACCCTTCCAATAATTTGTTGCGAAAATATCATCGATGTTCAATTTTAACTTTAAAGATTTGTTCAGGAAACTTTTCTGCACACCTGTATTTAAAGCATATTGATAAATAGTGGTTGTCTCCAATCCCCTCACCCTTGGAGAATTTAGCCAGAAATTAGTTTCGATAGTCCAGTCGGCGGGCAATGTAATTGAACTTGTGATATTAAAATTATAAGACAGCTTACTTAATTCAAAAGGTGCTCCCTCCAAATTGTTATCATTAAATTTGTTGTAAAAAAGGTTGAAATTATTTTGAAAATTCCACCATTTCGCAACCGCCAAAGGAAAATACAAACCTGCAGAATAATACTCACCACTGCCAATATTTCCTTGCCCAACGGTTACAATCCTTGTGCTATCGTTCTGTGCTGTTTTACTATCCAGGATCAGATCTTTAACCTTCGAATAACCTAAAGAAAAGGATAATCCACTTTTATAACTATAGCTCACCTCAAAATTATTAGTAAACTGAGGTTTTAAGTAGGGATTTCCTTGTTGTATGGTATAAGGATCCATATAAAAATTGAAAGGATTTAACTGTTGGTAATTAGGTCTGTCAATTCGTCTCCCATAGGTATAACGCAAGTTACTATTTTCAGAAATTTTTTGGTTAACAAAGACTGTTGGAAACAAAGAGAGGTACTTTTGATCTGCTTCCGTATTATTGGTTACCAAAACCCCGGTGGCATCGGTATATTCCGCCCTTAAGCCAGCTTGAATTTGCCATTTACCTAAGTCTTTTGATAGGTTTGCATAAGCGGCATTTACATTCTCTTTATAAATAAAATGGTTGCTTTGGCCTGCAATATTTTGCCATTCATTATTCAAAAATGCTGAAGACAAAAAATCGTTGTTGGTTTTAACAAAACTGGTCTTTAAACCAGTCTCTAATTTTGCTGTTTTGGATAATGGCCATGTAAAATCGATTTTCGAAGCAAATATATTGATATCAGTTTTACTATCATTTTTAATAAAAGTTTGATTGTAAACAATTCCGCTTTCATTATAAAAATCAGTATTAAAATTCTCTAAACCAGTATAATTAAATCCTGAATAATCAGCATCGAAATTTAGGCTTGCACCTTCCTTTTTAAAGTCGTGTTTAATATTAAAGTTTGCACTATAATTTTTATTAGGAGTATTAGCATCTGAAGATAATTGAAGTGAGTTATTACTTATTACTCCCGCTCTGATTTCATTAATAAATGTTTGCGAAAAATTATCTAATTTCCTGGTGCTGGTACTCCCATCCACCATCACACCAATTGTTGTTTTTTCACTAACATAATAATCTGCACCTAGCTTAGCGGCTAATCTGGAACCTGTATATATTTTTTGAAAGTTTTGATTAAAAGCACTCTGTAATCCATCAGAGTTAGTGGTTCTTTCTAAAAATAAGTTGGAGAAATTATTGTTTTTTGAGGCATTGGCATTACTGTAAAAATTCCATTTCTTATTGCGATTGTTAATGTTAAAATTCAGGTCAGAACCATAGATATTCCTGGGCAAATTTGCCCTTATTGCATTCCGATAGGTAGAAGAAATACTTCCATTTGTACCAAAAGCCTTGTTCTTTTTTAATTTAATGTTGATAATTCCTGCGGTTCCGGCTGCATCATATTTTGATGAAGGATTAGAAATAATTTCGATGGTAGCAATCTGACTACTCGTCAAATTACTTAAATAAACGGCTAAATCTGATCCAGATAAAAAATTATTCTTTCCATCTATCATCACCATTACGCCCGATTTATTGTTTAATAAAATCCTTTCGTTCTGTTTGTCAACCTGCACACCTGGCGCCTTTTCCAATAACTCAAGTGCCGTGCTTCCTGTGGAAACGATACTATTTTCTACATTCAGCACCGTTTTATCAATTTGATGTTCGATAAACGGCTTTTTACCAGTCACACTCACCTCATTTAACTGCCTGGTAGCACTTTCCAATTTTATGGTGGGTATTTGCCAATCGCTATTTAAAACGAACCGTTCCGTTTTTTTTGTTTTGAAGCCGATAACCGAAATTGAAAGCATATAAGTACCATCTTTTACCTGGTCAATTTTAAAGATACCATCAATATCTGCAGCCACCATTTTCACCTTGCTGGTGTCTGATGCATTTAATAGTTGAGCGACCGCAAAAGGTACAGCAACAGTCTTTTCATCTACAATTTTCCCGGTTATGGTGTGAAGTTTTTGGGCAAAAGAAGTCCCCCATACCATCAGGCATGTCATTAGCGTAAATAATATTTTCATGGTTTTTTTAGCTTTTATTATAACTGTAGTGTAGCGGAGATATTTTTTTTAATTCATATGTGTATTTAAAAAATCTCCGCTTTGGCAGGAATAACAATTCAGGTATATTTTAACGATATTTACGATCTTCAGGATTAATACCCAATTCTTCTTTCAATTCCCTGATTCTGTTTAAGACAGAATCCTGCTTAAGTGTATCAACAGGTTTATTTTTTTGCGAAAGTTCTAAATCATGCAATTCATCTTCAAGTTTTTGCTTATTTATCGCTTCTTCTTTTAACTGAGCGATGCATTTTAAGCCATCCTCTGTCATGATCCAAGAAGTGTAATCATTTTTGTCGCCTTCCTTTTCGCCGCAATCCCAGATTCCATAATTATTTACATACCTATATGAATCTTCTTTTAAGATTACTTTTGTACCAACCGGAATTTCAAGTTGTAAGCGAACTTCCTGATTTCTCCAAATGGTTCCTTTTCGGAGCTGAAAACGTGGATTAAAAACTATTGTCGAATCTTTTAGGCTGTATTTATAATCTATATTCTGTGCGTTTTGTAAGGCGCTTTGAAAAGTTTTACCCTGAGATTCATATTTTTGTATCAGGCGTGTAGCATTTGTAGCACCTCTTTCAATATCAATACGGATATTATTTGGCATCACGAAAGGTCCGTTTTCAAAATCATCAGTCACAATTTGCCTATTTTCATTGTCATTAATATGATAAGTAATACTGTCTTCTTTGCTAAAATATTTACTTCTGTCAATATCAATAATATAAGTTTTAAAAGATTTCAAATCAACAGTTTGTGTTAATTCGGCATGTTGCTTAAATTCTGAGGAGATTTTTGCGGCCTGGTAACCGCCAATCGCCACACCAGCCAACCAAATGATCAGTAAAGCGAAAGAAAACGTTTTGTTAATGGCCTGTTTATTAAAAGCAACCCGTATAGAGAAGAGCACCAGCGCTAAAACCGGGATAAATAATATGATAAATGCACTGAACAAAATTATACCCCTGTTGCCATCATCGATAATTGAAAAAGGGAAAAAATCATAAATACTCGCATCCAAAAAGCCCTGAAAAGCAGCAGTACCCAAAATCAGCATCAGTAAAAAAAACGCACCAAACACGATGATAAAACCTGCGATGACTTTGAAAATGACTTTTCCTGTTCCGGATATAAATCTACCTAACCATTCAAAAAACTCACCGATAAATATTCCAAAGCGTGCAAATAATGGTTGTGCATGTCTGTTAACTTCTCCTAAACGTTCTTTAACCGCTTGTAATTCTTCATCTAAATTCTTCTGAAAACCTTGCAAGTTTGCAGGCTCTCCTTTCATCTCCATTTTCTCAATCCGTGATTTCGCCTTTGGCATAATGATCCACAGAATCATGTAAACTAAAATTCCAAAACCGCCCAAAAAGGCCATAAGTAAAACAGCAACCCTGATCCATTTTGCATCCGTATTGAGGAAATGTGCTATTCCAGAACAAACACCAGCAACCACCCGGTCGTCCATATCGCGGTACAATTTCTTCTCCGCATACTGATGTTGGTAACCCGTTTGAAGTACAGGTTCTTCTTCATTTTCTTCGATCGTATCAAAATCTTTTACGCTACCCATTTGCGCAACCACATGTTGTACATCTGCCGCGTCAACTACTTGTTTCTTCTGCGCTTCCAGCTGCTCCGTTAACAATTCTGCGATTCTGTTTTCGATGTCTGTTACGATCTCCAGATCGTCGGCATGGTTGGCGAAATACAACTTAACTTCATTTAGATAAGCTTTTAAAGTATCGTAGGCACTTTCCTCGATGTGAATAATCGTATTTCCTATATTGATGATGATGGTCTTTTCCATTTCCTTGTTGCGTTAAGAGGTTTTTGTATTGGCACCACTTTGCGATATGCCAACAGCATAAGCAAGTTCTTGCCAGGTTTGATCTAGTTTGGATAAAATTTCCCGACCAACTTCAGTTAAAGTATAATATTTTCGGGGCGGACCTGAGGTAGATTCTACCCAGTTGTAGCTTAATAAACCATTGTTTTTAAGCCTGGTTAATAATGGGTAAAGTGTGCCCTCCACCACCAACAGTTTTGCCGAGCGTAATTCAGCAATAATATCGGAAGCATAAATCTCTCCCCGAGATATAATCGATAAAACACAGTACTCCAGAATTCCCTTCCGCATTTGCGTTTGCGTATTTTCTGCTATCATAATACAAAGATATATGTTTTATATTGTACTATGCAATACATAGTACTAAAATAATTTAAAATTACAAATCAAACAACTGATTTTCAATATCTTAATTTTTATTATAAAATTTTAACTTGTAGTATTTAGGTTCTTTTTAGGCTGGACTTCGTTAAATCAATCAACTTGCGAAGTCTCAAAAGGCATGAACGGGGTAGGACTTCGCCAGTTTAAACACGCATCCTAATTTGTTATTAGACTGACGAAGTTTCCCTTCCGCGCAAATTCCAATTAAACTAACTTGCGAAGTCTCAAAGGGCATGAGCGTAGCAGGACTTCGCCAGTTTAAACGCATATCCTAATTCGTTATCAGACTAACGAAGTTCTCTCCGCACACAATTCCAACTAAACTTCGTAAGTCGATCAACTTGCGAAATCTCAAAGGCCAAAGCGCAGAAAGACTTCGCAAGTTTAAACACGCATCCTAATTCGTTATTAGACTGACGAAGTTTCCCTTCCGCACAAATTCCAATTAAACTAACTTGCGAAGTCTCAAAGGCCAGAAGCGCAGCAAGACTTCGCCAGTTTAAACGCGCATCCTAATTCGTTATCAGACTGACGAAGTTTCCCCATCGCTCAATTCCATCTAAACTTCGTAAGTCGATCAACTTGCGAAGTCTCAAAGGGCATGAGCATAGCAGGACTTCGCCAGTTTAAACGCGAATCCTAATTCATTATCAGACTGACGAAGTTCTCCCTTCCGCACTAATTCCATCTAAACTTCGTAAGTCGATCAACTTGCGAAGTCTCAAAGGGCATGAGCGCAGCAGGACTTCGCCAGTTTAAACGCGCATCCTAATTCATTATCAGACTGACGAAGTTTCCCTTCCGCACTAATTCCATCTAAACTTCGTAAGTCAAATCACAAAACAAAGCACGACAAATACCATGGATTTAATATATTTTGATAATTTTGCAACTCTTTAACTTGTTTCATGAAAAAATCAATAGCCAGCATCGTTGCTGAGGCGAATCAAAGCGGCGAAGGTACGCTCAAAAGAACCTTAGGTCCGGTTAATTTAATTTTAATTGGTGTTGGTTTAACGCTTGGTGCTGGTTTATTCTCTATCACTGGTTTGGCTGCAGCCAATCACTCAGGTCCGGCGGTAACGCTTTCTTTTGTAATCGCAGCCCTGGGTTGTGGCTTTGCAGCACTTTGTTACGCAGAATTTGCCTCCATGATTCCGGTTGCAGGTAGTGCTTATACTTACTCTTATGCCACAATGGGCGAACTTTTCGCCTGGATTATCGGATGGGATTTGGTATTGGAATATTCTGTTGGCTGTGCAACAGTGGCCATTAGCTGGTCGCAATACTTAACGAGATTTTTAAGCAGTTTAGGCATTTTTCTTCCTCCACAACTCACACTATCCCCTTTCGAAACTGCAAAACTTGCAGATGGATCAACAGTAAACGGAATTATAAATATTCCCGCAGCTTTGGTAGTCGTTTTAATGACTGCCATTTTGATTCGTGGCACAAAAGGATCTGCAATTGTAAATGGCATTATTGTATTTTTGAAGGTTGGCGTAGTTTTGGTTTTCATCGCCTTAGGCTGGCAATATATTGATCCGGCTAACTATCATCCATATATTCCAGAAAACACGGGAACTTTTGGTCAGTTTGGCTGGAGTGGTGTGTTACGTGGTGCGGGGCTTGTATTCTTTGTATTTATTGGCTTCGATGCTGTTGCTGCTTCCGCCCAGGAAACTAAAAATCCAGGAAGAGATTTACCGATCGGAATTATCGGATCTTTGGTGGTTTGTACCGTACTCTTTGGCTTATTTGGCCACGTGATGACGGGTTTGGCAAATTACAAAGAGTTTGCAAATAGTGGCGCTCCTGTAGCAATAGCCATTGAGAAAACACCTTATGCCTGGTTAAGTCAGGCGATTATTTTGGCCATTCTGATCGGTTACACTTCGGTAATTTTAATTGATTTGATGGCGCAATCTCGGATGTTTTATTCCATTAGTAAAGATGGATTGCTACCTAAGATGTTTTCTGATGTACACAGCAAATTCAAAACCCCCTGGAAATCGAACATTATTCTTTGCATTTTCATCGGGCTTTTTGCTGCATTTGTACCCATGAATGTGGTTGGAGAAATGACGAGTATCGGAACATTGCTCGCCTTTCTAATGGTATGTGTTGGCATCTTAATTTTAAGAAAAACTAACCCTGAAGCGAAGCGACCATTCAGGGTTCCTTTTGTACCCTTAATTCCCATTCTTGGAATTCTAACTTGTATCGCTATGATGGTGTTTCTTCCCTGGGAAACATGGCTGAGGTTAGCTGTATGGTTAGTTATCGGGTTAGGTATTTATTTCTGGTATGGTAAGAAGCATAGTAAACTTAATATCGGTGCTGAAGAGGAAACTAAAAGTCTTTAATCTATTAATGGAAAGGTATTGATTATTATTAAATAGCTGTTTTTGAAACATTAAGATATTAAGGAGCATTAAGAAAAACATCACGCGTCATCCTGAACTTGATTCAGAACCAAATCCCGGGATGTCATTCAGAATGCCGTGATGAATCCCCAATCGACAAAGCACTGAAGCTAAACTTACTCACCATCTAAATAGTGCAGACTTATTCTGTATTACTACTTTTTCTATTCATTTTTTGATTTTCTAAATCAAAAAAACTAAATCGTTATTCTATATAATTGACGCGGATGTATTCTTAAAATGAGTCTCAATTTCGAATTAACTTTACGGGAACGATTGCACAGTTTTGTAGCAAATTATAGTTAAGAATTGAAATGGGTTGGCTAAATTGTAAATAAGTAACCAAATATAGTAGTCATCTCAAATGACTATTTTTCAATTTTAACCAAATAACCCATGAAAAAAACATTACTTTTTTTCGCCATTTTGCTATTGTTCAATACCATTCTGATGGCCCAAAACCAGAGAATTTCAGGTAAGGTAATAGATGAAAAAGGCGAAACCTTAATTGGCGTATCAGTCAAAGTCAAAGGCGCAGCAATAGGCGGCTCCACAGATGTAAACGGCAACTTTTCGTTCGATGCGCCACCAAATGCCACGTTAGTTTTCTCTTTTGTAGGCTATAATAATAAAGAAGTAGCCATTGCCGGACAAAAAACTTTAACCATTACCCTCACAGAATCTGCAAGTCAGCTAAATGAGTTAGTGGTTGTTGGATACGGAACGCAAAGAAAATCTCAGGTAGCTACGGCAGTAGGAAGCGTACAAGGCGATGCCATAGCCGAACGCGGAACGGTAAGTGCCTTGCAAGCCGTTCAGGGGCAGGTTGCCGGGGTAGATATTTCCGCAGGTTCTGGTCGTGCAGGTGCCAGTTTCAATGTGCAAATCAGGGGACAAAACTCCCTTGCAGGTGGTCAGCCGCTTTTTGTGGTAGATGGAGTAATCGTATCAGATATTAACTTCCTTAATCCGCAGGACATCGCCAAAATGGACGTGTTAAAAGATGCGGCATCTACCGCAATTTACGGTTCTAGGGGATCAAACGGGGTTGTGTTAGTTACCACAAAAAATGGTGCTACCAACAAAAGTAGCGGTGCAACGATTTCTTATGATGGCTATGTTGGCGTTCGTAAAGTAGCCAGAATGCCCGATTTTATGACTGGTGAGGAATGGTGGGAATACAGACAAAACACTTTCATCTCGCCCGAACTTATCGCCGGAAGAACCTTTACCAATACCATTGGAAGTTTAGATAACCCAACTGTTTTACAAACGGTGGCTAGCCACGATTATACTGATTGGAAAGACCTGGTAATTCAGGATGGAATTCAAGCCAATCATTGGGTAACGGCATCGGGCCGGAGTAGTAACAATGATATTCAATATTTAATTGGCGCAGGTTACCAAAATGAAAAAGGCAACTTTTTACAGGATAATTTAAGTCGGTATAATTTCAAAATCAATGTTGATGGGAAGATAAACAAAAGTTTTTCTGCTGGAATGAGCATCAACTTTTCATTTACCGAAACGGAACGCGGAAGTGATGATGCGGTTAGGAATGGCTTCAATATGGCGCCGATATTCAAACCTTATGACGCCAATGGAAACCTCGTTTTTAGGCCAGGTCAGATTCCAGTTCCGGGATCTAACGTTGTTTCCAGTTTTACAAGTGTTGTAAATCCGTTGTTGGAAATTACCAATTCACAAAATAACACGAGAAGACACTTTGGTGTGGGTAATGTTTATCTTCAATATGCACCTGCAAGCTGGATAGATGTAAGATCTACTTTCTCTCCAAGTGTAAACTTTGTTAGAAATGGCAGGTATTGGGGTTCTTTGACAGGTGTTGGAGATGGATTGTTACCTGATGCGCAACGCGTAAATCAGCAATCACAATCTTATATATTCGACAATGTGGTGAACATCCGTAAGAAAATAAAGGAGCATAATTTTGCCTTCACAGGCTTGTACAGCATGCAGAAAGACAGATTTGAAAGCGATACGACAAAAGTAAATGATCTTCCTTTCAACTCATCTTTCTACAATTTGGGTTCATCGAATAACAGACAATTATCATCCAGTAATTTCAATCAATTTTCTATCCTTTCATTTTTAGCCAGGGTAAATTATTCCTTCAAAGACAAATATTTTGTAACGCTTGCCAATCGGTGGGATGGCTCATCAAAACTGGCCGAAGGCAATAAATGGTCATCATTTCCATCAGCAGCAGTTGCTTGGCAAATTTCGAGAGAGTCTTTTATGCAAAGTGCAACCTTTGTATCTGATTTAAAATTGAGGTTTAGTGCCGGAGTTGCGGGGAATAACAATAACATCAGGCCTTATGAAACGCAGATGAATTTAAGTTCACCTACTTATTATGATTTCGGTGGAACACCGGCATTGGGATATTCTCCTAGCAGATTGCCCAATTCGTCACTCACTTGGGAAAGAACCCGGGAATTTGATTTAGGTGTTGATTTTGGCTTCTTAAAAAACAGAATTTCCGGATCCATAGATCTTTATGACAAACTTTCTGAAGGTTTACTGCTGAACAGAGATTTACCTCTCGAAACGGGTTATACTTCTATTAAAGATAATGTGGGTTCTGTAAGCAACAAAGGGATTGAAGTTTCCTTGAGAACAATCAATGTTTCTACTAAAGATTTCACCTGGTCTACCTCATTTACATTCGCCAGAAACAAAAATGCCATCATCGATCTACTGGATAAGAAACAAGATCTGGTAGGTAACTCCTGGTTTATCGGCCAACCGATCAATGTAAATTATATTTATGTTTTTGATGGCATCTGGCAGGAAAGCGAACGTACACAAGCTTTAACCTATGGTCAGCTTCCTGGTCAGGCGAAAGTGAAAGATTTAAATAACGATGGTAGAATCAGTAGTACAAACGATAGGGAAATAATTGGCCAGAAAGATCCGAAATGGACTGGTGGTTTCTCAACACAGTTTACTTACAAAGCTTTCGATTTATCAGCTTCGCTATTTGCCAGACAAGGCATGCAGGTTTACAGCGCTTTCCACAGTGTTTTCACCAGGTACAATGATCGCGGAACCAATAAAATTTACAATGATTATTATATGCCGGCAAATTCGGTAACGCAGGGAAGAAGTTCTAATACTTATCCTCAGCCAAATAACATCGGCCCTTATTGGGATGGCGTAGCTGGCGTTGGTTATTATAAAGACGTATCATTTGTAAAAATTCAGAACATTTCTTTAGGTTATACTTTACCAGGCAAGCTGATTGAAAAACTTAAAATCAAAAGTTTAAGAATTTATGCCAATGTGCTGAATCCTGTAGTATGGACAAATTATGATGGTTTTGACCCGGAGAGTGCAAGTGGTATTGATCCATCAATAACCCTGGAACAAACCAATACGACCGTAGGAAATATCAACAATACCGGTCCGAGCACCATTACTTATCAACTTGGCGTTAACCTTAAATTTTAAATAAAGGGATCATGAAAAAGCAAATTATACTGTCACTTCTCCTTCTTGCCTGCGCATTTACAGGATGCAAGAAGTTTTTAGAAGAAGAAAATAAATCAAATATTGTATCCAATGAATATTATGCAACCGCAGAAGGATACGAAAAATTAATTAACTCCACTTACGCAACCTTAAGGCGGGTTTACAGTTCACCATATGTGTTTTGTGCCGGTACTGATATGTATGTAGAAGGGAGAGATGCACAGCCAGTGGGTATTAGTGAATATCAAAACTTAAACCCCGATAATACCGAGGTAACTGCATTTTACACCAATACTTATTCTTCTATTCAGCTGTGCAATACCGCACTTTATTTCAATAGCAATACTGCGGCCAGTGCTAACCTGCCAATTAGAAAAGGGGAAGTGCAGTTTATACGTGCATACTATTACTTTTTGCTGGTACAATCTTTCGGCGGAGTAAGTTTAGTAACCGATCGTTTCGACTCGCCGGTTGAACAATTTAAGCGAAATACTGCCCAGGAAACTTATGATTTCATCATTAAGGAAATGAATGAGGCACTTGCTCTGGTACCAGAAACAACCACTGATTTTGGTCGTGTAACGAAAAGAGCTATTCGCCATTTCCTTGCAAAAGTGTATTTAACCAGGGGATATGAATCCTTTGGTTCCGCACAAGATTTCGCTACTGCAGCTACCTTTGCCGATGCTGCCATTGCCGGAAGAACGTTAACTACTTCTTTTGAAAATTTATTCTATCCAGGCAATGAGAAGGATCAGGAAATACTATTTTCAGTGCAGTTTGATGCCGCTTCATTACCTACTGCAACCACAGGAGGAAATACACAAGCTGCATTTTTTGGGCCATATCAAGGTGGTTCTGGCGGCGCACAAGGCTATCCTTACCGGGCGTTTGTGCTGGTACCAACACTTTATACCTTTAATACTTTTACTGAAAATGATGCCCGCTTTGACGCCACTTTTATGATCAACCTCTATCAGAGATATTATGATTATTACGATAGAAGTGCAGAAAGAGCAAACCTGAACATCAGATTTTACTATAAACCAAAATGGGATACCACTACTGATGCAGCATGGCGAGCCGCAGATCCAACACGTAGGGCGACTACCACAATTATCCCCTATTCTAATGCTTGGCAGGCATCCAGAAGTACGGTATTGGATAATGCCACACCTTCTGTTAAAAAATTTGATGACCCAAAATCTCAGTTTGGAGGCGCAACTAGTACACGAGATTTATTTTTAGCCAGATTGGGCGAAACTTATCTAATTGCTGCTGAGGCTTACCTTAAAGCAGGTAACCAGGCACTTGCAACCGCAAGAATAAATGAAGTAAGAAGAAGAGCTTCAAAGCCAGGAAAAACTGCTGAAATGGCCATTACTGCAGCCGATGTAAACATTGATTTTATTCTTGATGAAAGAGCAAGAGAAATGGTAGGCGAATATGAAAGATGGTTCGATTTAAAAAGAACCGGAACACTGGTAGAAAGAACCCGGTTATACAATCGCGATATCAAAACCAACTGGTTTGATAAAGGTATCAATCCATTTGCTGGTGTTGGCGGAGCATTAAAATTGTTAAGGCCAATTCCAAGCAGGGCGATAGATCTTAACGCTGGATCATTTGCTCAAAATCCCGGCTATTAGTTCCATTTACTAAATAAACATTAACCCTAAAATATTTGGGTTAATGTTTATGACTTTTCAGCGTAACTATTTTAACTTACTATGAAACAAATACATACAAAACAGTTACTTGCATCATAATCTATACACAATATCAGCTTTAAAGCATCAAAAATAATACAATAAGCTTAAAGCAAGGCTGTTAGTTAACAAAAAAGCTTTAGTTATCCACAATTCAACATATCTAAACTTTTTTGGCTTGGGGTTTGTCTTAAATGAAATACCTTTTAAAACATATCCCTATGATTATTAAATTAGACACCTCAATATTCAGGCTGGCAAGACCGAAAGCGGAAACGATCAGAAATGCTGAAGTTCCTTTAACAAAAGCACAGTGGATCAATGCAGACCGGATTGTAATGGCTGCAATGTTCATCGCCGTAATTATTTGTGCGATTATATTCTAAGTGCTGATGCTTTTTCAAAAATCTTCTGCAAGTATTTCCCGATTAATCATAATGCCCGCCATAGTTCCGGAAGCATTAATGATAGATAACGATCTCATTAGTGTCGTACTATCTCCTGCGGCATAAACGCCTTTAGCAGTAGTTTCATGCTGCTCATTTATTTTTATTGTATTCAACTCTGTTAACTCAAATCCCAATTGGATATCAAAATTTACATGTTGAGACACTGCTGAACGGGCATAAAGCGCTTTTAAAGCTACCTTCTCTCCTGTTGATAATATTACATTTTCTAAAATGCCATCTTTGTGTTCGAGTTCAACAATTTCTGCTTCAATAATTTTTATTGATTTCGAAGTTAACTTTTCAGTTTGCTCATTTGTTAACTGTGATTTTCCATTGGTTAGCAGCGTTAAATCACTATTCCATAAACTGATCGTTTTTGCCATTTCAAAGGCATGATCACCGTTCATCATTAAGCCAACCTTTTCATTTTTCACTTCATAACCGTGGCAATACGGACAATGAATAACTGTAATTCCCCAGCATTCGGAGAAACCGTTAATATCGGGTAGTGTATCTTTCAATCCCGTAGACAATAATATTTTCCGGGCTGAAAAGGTTTCTCCAGTTTTAAGGTTGATACTAAATCCTTCAGTTGTCTTCCTTGCCGTATCCACATAACCATCAATAAATTTAACGGTTGGATATCTTAATACCTCAGCTTTTGCTTGTTCTGAAATCTCTGCCGGAGTATCTCCATCATGGGTAAGGAAATTATGTGAATGTGGGGTTTGTCTGTTGCAAGGCTCACCAGAATCTACAATGAGCACCTTTCTGGTTGCTCTGCCTAATGTTAAAGCTGCAGACAACCCTGCATAACTTCCGCCTATTATAATTACATCGAAATCCATATCTAATTTTTAAACAAAAATCGACATACAAATCATCAAACGCAATTTAGTTGCACTAAAAAATTGTCATTTTATTTTTGATAGACGGTTGCTGAGATAAAACTGGCATAATAAAACTGCTGCTCTACAACCAAATAGGATTTTTTATTAAAGAGCGGATGCATATCGGTTAGCTTATTTGTTTCAACGATTCCGATTAATTTAAAGAATACATACATCGATTTTAATATAAGTGATTTCCACCATCTCCCGTTTTTGGCATTCAATGAAAAATCAACAAAAAACCACAGACCCGTTTTTTTTAGCCGGCTATGTAATAATTCAAAAACCATTTCCGCCCGATGCTCAATAAAATTATCAAATAAGAAAGGAGTTAGCATCACATCAAAAAGTTGATCAGTTTTGAAATCCTCAATTCCGAGGTTGATGAATTCAACTTTGTTATTTTTGAAATCTCTGGTCTGAGAAAGTGAGATCATTTTTTCCGAAATTTCTACATAAATAATCTGCAAGCCAGAGGCATGAATTTTTGCAATTTCTTCTAAAATCCAACCTGTTCCGCCGCCAACAATGAGTATCGAACTGTTTTCAGCGATATATTTTAATTGATTAATTTGCGCATTTACCTGCGATTTAAAAAAAACCAACCTACTTAAGAAATCATATTGATTGGCTATTTTGTCGTAGTTATTAATCAAGATTTTTAGGTTTTAAGATTATACCGGAATCAAATTTAATATTCATTTATAACTTACATTACAAATTGCATCCCAATGATTCCACAAATGGCTTTGAATAAAATCAATCCATCAATAACCATCAGGTAGTACAAAATATTTTTTCGCCTGTGCATAGAATAAGCCACATAAATGGTCAACACAAATGGCAATACGTTACAAAAAACTTGAGGCAAACCAAACCCCTTATAGTCGGCAAAAATGCCTAAAGAAATTAAACCAATTAGCAATAATGGAATTAAAATACTAAAAATTGTTTTCCGTAATCCATAGCGCACAACGAAAGTCCGCAAATATTTATTTGCATCTGTAGGATAATCTTTAATATCGAAAATGATGGCATTAACGGTACAAAACATCCAGTTTTTGATGAAGAGCCATGTCCATAAAACGGAATCGTGATAACCAATTCCTGTTTCAATCTTAAGCATAATTAAAGGCAATACATTGGCGCAGCAGGCCCAAACGAAACCAATTACAAAAGCCTTTAACCAACCAGTGTTTCTGAGATTAAATTTAAGGAATGATCTGGGCAGTAAACCATAATACAATGCCCCGGCAATAACGATGATGATAATGGCCAGCCAGTAAATAACCGGAAGACTTAAGATATGTCGATAATTTTGATAGAAGAGGTTTAGCGATAGAAATATACAAAACACAAAAAGCAAAATCTGACTCCAGCCGATTATCTTCTTATGTTCAAAATACCACTGTGTTCTGGGATTAGTTGCAGATGGCTGAGTAGAAACTTTATTATAAGCGTAGGTGTAATAGATAGTCGGCGCTAAAAAAAGCAACAGGTAATAATTTAGCGAGTTGAAAGGAAGCCGCAATTGATAAGTTGCCTCGATGGTTAGCGCAACAGCTAAAATGCCGACAAAGTAATTCCCAAAGAAAATAAACCGGACAATTTTATTTAACATCAAGACGTATCATTTGCAGTTGGCAATTTCGGATATAAAACTGAAATATGCCAGAAATAGAAATGTTAAATAATATCTGCAACATTAAGATTGAAATTCTTTTATCAACTCAACCACCATTCACGTAGAAGAAAGCAATATGTTTTGGAAGCAACTAATGATTCTAAACCATTAAATTCGATTATCCATGATTAGCTTCGCTACTCGTGGCCGAAATGGAAGATTTACTTGAAAAACTGAACTTTGGATTGAATCCAATTGGTTTTTATCTCTATTGATATGAATGTAGATACCATAGATAAACTAATTAAATCACGAAAAGGTATTAACAGAATTTTATTTACCTGATTAGACGAATTAAAACAGTTATTAAAAGGTCTAGTTACTGATATTCTCTAGACCTTTTACTTAGTATTTAGCTTATTTTATTTTAAAGCTTAATAGAGACATTTCATTATTGTTGACAATTCTCCCTTGAAGGATAGTATTTTTGTCTGGAAAATAAGTAATTAACTGATTCAAATATTTTCCTGAGCCATTCCCATAGGGATCAACACCTTTAGTACGAGCTTTGTAAATGTCTTTATCTATTTCATTAAGATTATTTAAAGAATAAATATCCCCAGATTTACCTTTTGCAATATAATATGCACCCTTTGCGTTGATAAAACCAAAAGAAGGAAATATTTCAGTTTCAGCAATGGAATTTACACGAAGATCCCTTGCTTCTTTAAGCTCTCCCTCAAAATTAATTTTAAACATGAAAGAAGGCCCTACAATCATCTTGTCAAGTGATGTAGATATAGGCGCTGCACCATATCCTGTAGTTGAACCCATCATAACATTTGCCTTTGCTTCAGCTAAGATATTTATTTCATTATTCTGTAAAACGACATTACGAATAGTAACTTTACGGAGTCCTTTTACCGATGCGAAGGATGTAATTTTTGTGTTATTTAAAATTTTACCTGATTTTAAATCATAAAGCATTAATGAATTATAAAAATCTTCAATGAAGTTTTTAGAAGCAGAGTTAAATGCAACCAAATATTCTTCAGGCCCGATAGATATTGATTTCATTTCATTAAGGAAAACAGGTGACTCAAAAGTTTTATTTTCCTGACTGCTATCAGATATCGAAACCAAATAGGTTATTCCCTTTTTTGAACCCTTCATATCTCTAACTAGGATAACTTTCCCTGAATTTGTAACAGTAAAATTTTGAGATGTATATTCATCTTCAAAAGAAAGTTCCTTTTGCCAAACAACCTCCAATGTACTTGAATTAATTACAATAATTTGGTTTTTTTCTGCCAATCCTTTATTCCGGTACTTTTGAAAGTTAATCGCGATAAACCTTCCATTCTCTGATTTTTCGAGAGAAATTGAACCTGATTTCATTAATGAAATTATTGGATTTGTGGCAAGCAGTATAGTCGTGAATTTAGATGTTACTTTATCAAATTCAATTTTATAAATCTCACTTTTATTGGCTCTTCCTGAGTGAACTTCAACAAATGTTGCAAGCTTTCCATTTTGACTCTCAGCAAAGCCAAGGTATTCATATAAAGAATTTGCATCCATTGTAGGGAAGTCAGCCTTAAAGTTCCCAACCAGATTATTTTTTTGATCGAATTTTCTAATAATAATTTGATGTCCAGCCATAACTCCATCAACATTTATATTCGTTAGCAGATAATGGTTGTAATTATCTAGAAGCACAAATGAAGGGTCTTTTTCATTGGAAGTTTCAAATTCAAACTTTTCACCATGTAAATTTTCTTCCTGAGCATAACTATTTGTAAGAAAAAAGAAGATCAGAATAATGGCATATAAATATCTCATCTCTTATTTTTTTATTTGATAAATATCTTTTTCCATATTTTTTAATTCATTGGCTTCATCATAGGATAGTTTTATATATACCAGATTTTCTTGCAACTGATTTAAATATTTTTCGGCATCAGCTTTTTTATTCAAAGCAATATTTAAATTAATTAAATTGAAATAAATAAATTTTCCAATCTTGTCATTGAAATCAGCTTTGTCATTTTTATATTCAATTTTGGATAAAGTTTGTGTCCAGATATCAATCCCTTTTTGAAGATTTGCAAAGGCCGTAACATTTACATCACTGTTAGATGCCTGCATTTTTCTTAGATTTGTCTTCACATAAATATCAGCACGTTCTAAATAATCAAATTTCCCCTTATTCTTAACACTAAGGATTTTTACACTTTTCGTTTCTACCTGAAAACCAAAGATATTATTTATATAATCGTTTAGAAATTTGATAACTTTACTTAAATGGTTCTTCTCCTCAAGTGGCTTATTAATATTATTACTGGGTGAAGATGATAGGAAAGTGTACTCTTGAAAAAATGTATTATTTATTTTTTCAATTCCATTAACTTTTATAACAAGTTTTGTTGGCTGATTAGCAAAAGTTTGCCCTGTATTATCCTGAAAATTAACTGCTTTTATATCTACGCTTATATCTACATATCCTACACCCCTCGTAAAACCTGCAATATTAATTTGTGACGCTAAAACATTATTATCAACGATAGTAAAATCGTTAAGATTAGGCTGTTGATAGATAGGCAATGCTGGTTTAACGTAATAAGGTTTTGCAGGAAGCACCAGTTTTGGATTTTTACCTTGATCGGTAAGTGTTAGTCGTTCTAAAAGTGTATTTTTTTTAAAATCAGCAGATTCAATTGCAAACTTTTCTTTTGCTTTCAAAACATCAGAATCATAGTCTTTTGTTTTCTGATCAAAATCTTTTACACTGTTTGCAACTGTAGCATCGTAATCGGCTAATGCTTTTTGATGATCGATTTTAGATTTTTTAATTACATCATCCGCAGTAACGTTATAAGGCGACATAACCGTAACTTTATAATTACGTGAGTTTTCATCAATAGTTACTTGAGGAGATTTTACTAATTGAAAATCAATTGTTTCTGCACTAATACTTTGAGCAGATAGGTTGATAGAGCTGAGCTTGAGTATTAAAAATAATACACAAATAATTTTAGATTTCATTTTTTATCTTTCTTGCAAAGATATGAATTCTAATTTACAAGCAATACGTTAGCAGACAATTATATATTATATTACCTACAATATATATATGAATTTGATTTTTTAACACTTAAGAAAAATATATTTTTCAATAAATAAAAGCATCTCAATTCCCTGAAAGGCTTAATGCAAGAAATGAGGAGTTTGATAGCTACACCAACTCTCCAACTGAAATATCTGGATTTAATGGACTTGCTGAGCTAATTAATTTTTCTATTAAAATCTTACTTTTCCACGATTTAATTTGCTTTTCTCTTTAGGACCTCAAATTTTGTTTGAAAATTTTCAGCCCAAACTATCTCCCAATCACCCGTATGCCCTGTGAAAACAGAGTGATTAGTATTATGCTTTTTCAATCTTCCTTCTAAATTGGAAGTGGATCTGACATAATATTTACTTCGAAGTTTAGAATACAAAATATAAGCATAGAACATACTTAAAGATACAGAAAAACATATAAATCAAAAAAGCCTCTCAGTTTCCTGAAAGGCTTAGTGTGGGAAATGAGGGGTTCGAACCCCCGACCCCCTCGGTGTAAACGAGGTGCTCTGAACCAGCTGAGCTAATTTCCCTTTTTTGTAAAGGCTTTTTGTTAGTAATAATCTTTCAAATCCTTGAAAGTTGTGTGGGAAATGAGGGGTTCGAACCCCCGACCCCCTCGGTGTAAACGAGGTGCTCTGAACCAGCTGAGCTAATTTCCCTTTCCTTTTGGGAATGCAAATATAGCGCTATAATCCTGTTTCGCAAATCTTTTTTATCTTTTTTCAGCTTAATAACGTTTCTAATATTTTATGAGATTGTACTTCACCAAACGACGCAGTATGTAAGGTATAGAAAACCAATATCTTATCTAAGAGAAATCGCCTTCGCACATTACTCATTTTTATTTCATAAATTTTTTCCAGAGGGGTATTAAAAAGAGAAACGAAGCTCAATGCATCCTCAAGCTGAAGATAATTTGAATGAATGGGCACCCGGGATACAAATTCACCTTCCTGTAAATCGAAATAAACCTGATCACTTCGTTTTTTCTCATTTGGCGAAAAACCCAGAAACCGCGTTAACTTCAACAAAAAAGACAAATGAAAATTCGGATTAATTTCTTCTATCTCATCAAACCAGGCTATAGAATTGAAGATATAATCGAATAAACTTTCATCAGCAGATTGCTGCCTGATACTTTTATAAAGCACTTCGTTTAAAAAAATGATAATGCTGGTCTTAACAATATCGTATGGAATAGTTTTGAAAACTGGTGTTTGTCTCATCTCAGAAACCCGCTGAATATTTGTATTTGCTTTATGATAAACTACCATATCTAACAAATGGAGCGACTGAAGCATATTCATTTTAATCTTCGCCTTTGGCTTTTTAACACCATTAATCAAATAAGATTGCATCCCAAATTTATCGGTAAGCACCTGTACAATTACGCTGGTTTCGCTATAATTTGTTGTTTTTAAAACAATGCCTTTTACTTTGTGCAACATCTTACGGAAACATTTTCTTCAAAAGTAGATTATTTGTGCAAATTTAATTATGCTAAAAGTTATTCTGATTTATAAATAAGATTAGTTTTGTCAATATCATTAAATTAAATTAGACACATGTGGGTAAAGCTATCCAGGTTTATTCTTCAGAACCGTATTGCCATCATTACTTTCTTTGTATTGGGCACCGTTTTCATGGCTTATCAGGCGAAACATGTAAAACTTTCTTATACGGGCAGTAAAATTTTACCAGTTACGGATAGTGCATTTGTGAAATACAATGCTTTTAAGAAAACTTTCGGGGAAGACGGTAGCGTGATGGTGATAGGTATCCAATCGCCGGGTATTTTCAAAAAAGAGATTTACAATCAATGGGTTCAGCTTTCTAACGATATTCAAAAATTAAGCGGCATTAAGCAAGTGTTATCTTCCGGCAGGATATTCCAACTGCAAAAGGACACTGTTGAGCAAAAATTTATTCTTGAAGCAATTCCCGGAGGTTTAGTAAAAACGGATGCAGAAATGGATTCGATTAAAAACACACTCTACAATACGCTGTTCTTCGAAGGACTTGTTTACAACAAACAAAACGCCACTTTAATGGCCATTACCTTCGACACCAAAATACTCAATTCAGCAGCGCGTAATCCAATTCTTAAACAGATTGAGGAAAAAGCGAAAGCTTTCCAGAAAAAATCAGGTATCCAGATTCATATCTCTGGTTTACCCTATATCCGCACTGCGGTAAGTAAATTAGTTAGTAATGAATTTGTATTGTTTTTGGGTTTATCAATCCTGGTTTCGGCGATTATCCTGCTATTTTTCTTCAAAAAGTTTTATGCCGTTTTCTTCCCGATTTTAGTGGTAATTATGGGCGTGATCTGGAGCATCGGCACACTGGTGTTATTCGGATTTGAACTCACCATTTTAACCGGGTTAATTCCGCCACTCATTGTAATTATCGGAATCCCGAACAGCATTTTGTTATTAAATAAATACCAGAATGAGTTAAGAAAAGACGGAGATAAACAAAGGGCTTTAAGCGTTACTATTGAAAAGATTGCGGTCACCACATTGATCGCGAACATTACGGCAGCGATCGGTTTCGGCGTTTTATATTTCACCGGAAGTGAATTATTAATGCAGTTTGGTAGCGTAGCTTCCATCAATGTAATGATCACCTGGCTGATGTGCCTATGCTTAATTCCAATTATTTTCAGCTATTTACCCGCGCCAAAACTAAAAGCACAAACTCATGTTGAGGAAGGTTTTCTACACCAATTATTGGTTAAAACGGATCGCCTGGTACAGCAAAAAAGTAGCCTGATTTATGTGGGTACCATCGTGATTTCCATCGTTGCAATTATTGGTGTAATGAAGATTAACGTTAATGGCTACGTGGTTGATGACCTTCCTAAAAATTCGGGAATTTTAGCAGATTTAAAGTTCTTTGAGAAAAATTTCGAAGGCATTCTACCTTTAGAAGTAAGCGTTGATACCAAGAAAAAAAATGGTGTTTTCAACCTGACTAACCTAAAGAGAATTGAGAAACTGGAGAAGATGATTTCTGCTTACCCGGAATTCTCCCGTCCGATTTCGGTAAACATGGGCTTAAAATATGCTACCCAGGCTTTTTATAATAACGATTCTACTTTCTTCCGCCTGCCGGATAACATGGAGAAAAACTTCATTCTGGCTTACATTGCGAGTGGCGGAAAAGGCAATGCCAGTTTGCTTACTAACTTTGTCAGCAAGGGAAACCAAAGTACGAGAATCAGTTTTCAAATGGCAGATGTAGGCTCAAAACGCCTGGACGCTATAATGACTGAACTGAAGCCACGCATCGATAGTATTTTACCTCCTGCTAAGTTTGATGTAGAACTTACCGGGTCAAGTGTAATCTTCTCTAAAGGAACGGATTACATGCTCAAACACCTGTTCGAAAGTATCGGTCTGGCCATCATCCTGATTTCTCTTTTACGCCTTGCCCAATTTAAAAGTTTAGGGATTATGTTTATCTCCCTCCTACCTAATATTGTACCACTCATCATTACAGCAGGAATCATGGGCTACTTCGATATCTCGCTAAAACCATCAACCATTTTAATCTTTACGATTGCTTTTGGCCTGGCTTCAGATCAAACCATTTATTTCTTAACCCGCTATCAACAGGAATTGAATCTTACTAATTTCTCCGTTCCGAAGGTGGTAACCGATACCATAACAGAAACAGGTGTAAGCATGACGCACATTGCCATAATCTTGTTTTTTGGTTTTGGAATTTTCACTGCATCAACTTTTGGAGGAACGGTAATTTTAGGATTATTGCTTTCCATTACCCTATTTGTAGCACTGATTTTTAACTTAACCTTATTACCTGCGCTGGTATTATGGCTGGATAAAAAGAAGGTAAGAAAATTTGTTTCAGATGATGAATCGGCAAAAAATGCTGCTGAATTTGATCATTAATCCAAACCTATAAGGTTTTAAAAACCTTATAGGTTTATTACTATATTTATGAAAAAATTGACATGAAATATTTAGCTAAATTTCATCCCGACAATTTTACCATATTTTTAATCATGCAGTTGGAAAAGAAAATCTATTTCACAAACATGAAAATTACATCTTCTTTCTTTCGAAGTTTGATCATTATATCTCTCCTGTTGCAAAGACATTTTGCTATTGTCTAATGCCAAATCATTTTCATCTTTTAATCCAAATAAGAGATGAAAGTAAAATTAGAAGTTTGGCAAAAAACTATACAGCATCTTTTGATTTCCATAAATTCATTATGCAGCAATTCAGCAATTTTTTGAATAGCTATGCAAAAGCTTTTAATAAACAACATAATAGGAAAGGGGCATTATTTTTAGACTACACAAAAAGAAGAGAGATCAAAGACGAATTCTATTTTTCTAAGCTGATTAACTATATTCATCAAAACCCTGTACATCACGGCTTTTGCAAGATGCCAGCAGACTGGAGTTATCCTTCATACAATTCAATTATTTCAACTCACAAAACTTCAAAATTAGAAAGAAATGCTGTATTTGATTGGTTCGGTGGAATTGAGGAATTTCTTACTTTTCATCAGCATGAAAAGCCAGGAGTAGAGTTTCCAGATTTTTAAAATTTTTATCTATCGGCTAGTGTCCCACCTGCCGAAACATTGATTAACACGTTGATTGGTGAGACACCAACCAATAGGAGGAGGTTTACAAAAACTTCACAGGTTTTCTTTATTCTGTAGCCGGCTTTTCTTCTTCTTCATCTACCGGAACCTCCACATTAGGATCAGTGATGATTTCTGCATTTCCATCCCGATCTTTTTTAGCAAAAAGTATAGGATAAAGCATCCACAGTGCGCCTACCATCACTAAAATACCAGCCAATATTTGCAAGTAGCGTGCTTCTTCAACTTCATAAGCGTCTAAAACCAAGTATAAAACGTAAGCGATCACGCCACCAATAAGTACCAAAACGGCTTTCTGTAATTTCAATAATTTTATCATCCAGGCTTATTTTTTAAGGTAAAAATATGAATTAAAACATAAACAATTCCCATAACGTTTGAAAGGCTTTAGAAATTAATGCCATAAAATACATAAATCATAGTCTGCAATTCCAACTGTTGTCCGGACAGATAAGGCAATTACGATGTTAGTCATCAACATTAAACCACTATTAATTAATTTCAAATCGAAAGTATTTACATCTAAACTACCGAATTTGAGCGAAAAATTTTAACTTTGCATCCTTAATTTTTTGAGGTACTTGATTGATGTATAGCGAATTTAAACAATTGGATCTTGCCAAAATAGGGCAGGAAATACTGGATTTTTGGAAAGAAGAAAACATCTTTGAGAAAAGCATTTCTTCCCGTCCGAAGTCTAATCCATTTACTTTTTACGAAGGACCACCGTCTGCTAATGGCATGCCGGGCATTCACCACGTAATGGCTCGTGCTATTAAAGATATTTTTTGCCGCTACAAAACAATTAAGGGTTACCAGGTTAAAAGAAAAGCAGGTTGGGATACACACGGCCTACCGGTAGAACTTGGAACAGAAAAAGAATTGGGTATTACCAAAGAAGACATCGGTAAAACCATTTCTATTGAAGATTATAACGAAGCTTGTAAAAAAACAGTAATGCGCTACACTGATGTGTGGAACGATTTAACTGAGCAAATGGGCTACTGGGTAGATATGGATGATCCGTATATTACTTACAAATCGAAATACATGGAATCGGTTTGGTGGCTTTTAAAGCAGATTTACGATAAAGGATTAATCTATAAAGGTTATACGATCCAACCTTATTCTCCAAAAGCCGGAACCGGACTGAGTTCTCATGAGGTGAACCAACCTGGTGCGTACCGCGATGTTACTGATACCACTATTGTTGCGCAGTTTAAAGCTTTGACTGATACTTTACCAACATTTTTACAGGCATTTGGCGATATTTACCTGATGGCATGGACAACAACGCCATGGACTTTACCATCAAATACAGCCTTAACGGTTGGACCGAAAATCGATTACGTTTTAGTAAAAACCTTTAACCAGTATACATTTCTTCCGACAAACGTAATTCTGGCAAAAAACCTGGTTGGAAAGCAATTCAGCAAGATTTTCTTTGAGAGCAACGAAGCAGAAGATTTTATTAATTTCAAAGCTGGCGACAAGAAAATCCCCTACCAAATCCTTGCAGAGTGTAAAGGAACTGAATTGGTTGGAATCAGATACGAACAACTTTTAACTTACGCTTTACCCTATCAGAATCCTGAGAATGCTTTCAGGGTAATTTCTGGAGATTTCGTTACCACAGAAGATGGTACCGGAATTGTACATACTGCTCCAACCTTCGGTGCGGATGATGCTAAGGTTGCTAAAGAAGCCGTTCCCGAAATCCCTCCAATGTTAGTTTTAGACGACAATGAGATATTGGTTCCTCTTGTAGATTTGCAGGGTAAATTCACCAAACACGTTGGCCCTTTTGCAGGCAAATATGTAAAAAATGAATACTACAATGCTGGCGAAGCACCTGAGAAATCGGTTGATGTGGAAATCGCCATTTTATTAAAAGAAGAAAATAAAGCTTTTAAAGTAGAAAAATATGTTCACAGTTACCCACACAGCTGGAGAACTGATGAACCGCTTTTATATTATCCATTAGATAGCTGGTTTATTAAAGTTACCGACGTTAAAGACCGGATGTTCGACCTTAACGAAACCATCAACTGGAAACCAAAATCTACAGGTGAAGGTCGGTTTGGCAACTGGCTAAAAAATGCCAACGATTGGAATTTATCACGCTCCAGATATTGGGGAATTCCGTTACCCATCTGGAGAACTGAAGATAAAAAAGAAGAGGTATTAATTGGTTCGGTTGAAGAACTTTACAATGCTATTGAAAAATCGATAGCGGCAGGTTTCCAGAAAGAAAATCCATTTAAAGGATTTGAAATCGGAAACATGTCTGAAGAAAATTATGACCTGGTAGATCTGCATAAAAACGTTGTAGATGAGATTGTGCTGGTTTCTCCATCAGGCAAACCAATGCGTCGCGAAAGTGATTTAATTGATGTGTGGTTTGATTCAGGCTCCATGCCTTATGCACAATGGCATTATCCTTTTGAAAATAAGGATACCATAGATGCAAATGAAGATTTTCCTGCAGATTTTATCGCAGAAGGCGTAGATCAAACACGTGGCTGGTTTTATACTTTACACGCCATATCTACACTTGTTTTTGATAAAGTGGCGTATAAAAATGTAGTTTCAAATGGATTGGTATTGGACAAAAATGGGCAAAAAATGTCTAAACGTTTGGGCAATGCCGCCGATCCGTTCAAAACCATAAAAGAATATGGTGCTGATGCCACACGTTGGTACATGATTTCAAATGCAAATCCCTGGGACAATCTTAAATTTGATGTTGAAGGGATTGCTGAGGTTCGCCGTAAATTCTTTGGAACGCTTTATAACACTTATGCTTTCTTCGCATTGTATGCCAACATTGATAAGTTTGAAATAGATAAAAACAACCTCAGTAAAGTTGAAGACCGCACAGAGTTAGACCGTTGGATTTTATCATTATTGCAAAATTTAATCAACGAAGTTGATGAAAGCTATAACGCTTACGAACCCACAAAAGCTACCCGTGCCATTCAAGCCTTCGTAGATGAGCATTTAAGTAATTGGTACATCAGGTTAAGTCGCCGCCGTTTTTGGAAAGGCGAAATGACAGATGATAAACGTGCTGCCTACGAAACGCTTTATACTTGCTTAGAAACTTTAGCACAGCTGATGAGTCCTGTAGCACCTTTCTTTGCAGATTGGTTATATAGAAACTTAACAGTTACAGATAAAGCGGCTGAGCAATCGGTTCATTTAACATTATGGAATGAAGCAGATCAGGACTTAATCGATAACGCTTTGAACGAGAGAATGCTTTATGCTCAAAATATCTCTTCGATGGTTTTATCGCTGCGTAAAAAATCGGGCATCAATGTTCGTCAGCCTTTAGAGAAAATCTTAATCCCATCTTTAAATGGCGATTTTGAACAAAAAATATCGAAAGTGGCCGATTATATCCTTTCAGAAACTAACGTTAAACAGATCGAGTTTATCACCGATACGCAGGGCATCGTGAAGAAAAAACTTAAACCAAACTTTAAATCGTTGGGTAAAAAAGTTGGCAAGGATATGAGTCTTGTAAAAGAGGCGTTAGAAAAAATGAATCAGGATGATATCCAACGTTTGGAAATCGATGGTCACATTGATGTGTCTGGAAGCAATGATGCTCAATATGCCATTGATTTAAACGATGATGTTGAAGTTTTTGCAGAAGACATTCCCGGATGGCAGGTAACTAACTTGGGCAACTTGACGGTTGCGCTGGATGTAACCATTTCTGAGGAATTAAAACAAGAAGGACTTTCACGTGAATTGGTAAATAGAATTCAGAATTTAAGAAAGGAATTAAATTTTGAAGTGACCGATAGAATTAAAGTGACTTTACAAAATGATAACCTTGTAGCTACTGCTGTTGCTAAAAACAAGGCCTACATTTGCGCAGAAATTTTAGCGGATGAATTAGAATTAACGGATACTGTAATAAACCCAAACAAAATCACGATTGATGATGTTGAGTTAAGCATTTCGGTAACTAAAATATAAATCCATATATTAGAAAACTAAATTAAAAACATGGAAAACAGTAACAAAACACGCTACTCAGACAGTGAACTTCAGGAATTTAAAGAGCTTATTCAAGATAAATTACGCAGTTCTAAAGAAGAACTAAATGCATTGACCTCATCATTGAGTAATCCAAATGCTAATGGTACAGAAGATACTTCTGGTGCTTATAAAACATTAGAAGATGGTTCTGCAACAATGGAAAAAGAGCAAATCAATCAATTGGCTGCCCGTCAGAAAAAGTTTATTGATAACCTTGAAAATGCCTTGGTTCGTATTGAAAACAAAACTTATGGTATTTGCCGTGAAACTGGTAAATTGATTCAAAAAGAACGTTTACGTGCAGTTCCTCATGCAACTTTGAGCATGGAAGCTAAATTAAAACAAAGTTAATGAAAGGCTATACAAAACCTTTACTAGTTATCTTTTTGGTTTTACTTGCCGACCAGGTATTAAAAACCTGGATCAAAACCAACATGTACCTTGGTCAGGAGTTCAATATTATTGGTAAATGGTTCATCATCCACTTTACTGAAAATAATGGAATGGCCTTCGGTATGGAGTTTGGCGGAGAATTTGGCAAGCTAGCCTTATCATTATTCCGTATAGCTGCCGTTGCAGGTATCGGTTATGGTTTACATTATTTAATTAAGCATAAATACCATCGTGGATTAATTTTAAACGTTGCACTAATTTTTTCAGGTGCTTTAGGAAATATCATCGATTCGGTATTTTACGGTAAAATCTATGGCTACGAAACCTGGTTTCATGGTCGCGTAGTAGATATGCTTTATTTCCCAATTGCTGAAGGTCACTTCCCAAGTTGGATCCCAATTTGGGGTGGCGATGAATTTGTCTTCTTTAGGCCTGTTTTTAACCTTGCAGATGCCGCAATTTCCGTTGGGGTAATCCTTATCTTAATCTTTCAGAAAAATTACTTCAAAGAAGATGTTAAGGATGAGGTGAGCATTAACAGCGAAATGGTAGAGGACTAGGGGAATTACGATTTCAGAGTTACGATTTAAAACATGAGCATTTGTCTCCACTAAATATTTGAAAGCCCGTTTTTTAACTGAAATGGGCTTTTTTGTTATAAATTAGCCTTCATTGCTGAAGAGGAATGACGTGGCAATCTTTTACGAAAGCCTTAGGAATTTTTGGAAAGCTACATCCTACACCAATTAAAGTTACTTCCCGCTATCCTTTCTGCTCCCGATGAAAAAAATCGGTAGCATTCATACTATCGGGTTTATTAACTTTGGAAACTGCAAGAAACCAAAGTTGCAAAGTGTAAAATCTCAAAATGATGAACTTTCTTGATATCACCTATTTAAAATCAGGAACCGAAAAGCAGCAAAAAGCTTATCAGATTTTAACTACAAATAGTATTTTAGAAAAACTAAATAGCTACACTCCTATTTTAGTCGGCACTATTCCCATCAATATCGACGTTGAAACGAGCGATTTGGATATCGTTTGTAATGTTCAGGATAAAGAAGAATTCATAAATACTTTAAAAACTTATTTTAGCAATGAAAACGGTTTTATCATCTCAGAAAATTCAATGCTTAAGTCTATTAAAGCAAACTTCTTAATTGAAGATTTTGAAATTGAAATCTTTGGGCAAAACATTCCATCGCAAGAGCAAAATGGCTATCGGCATATGCTCATTGAGCATAAGGTATTGGTTGAGAAAGGTGAAGCATTCAGGCTGGAAATTATTAAATTAAAAAAGCAAGGTTATAAAACTGAGCCAGCCTTTGCGAAGCTATTAGGTCTGCCAGGGAATGCTTATGAAGCACTTTTAAACTTGTGATAAACTAGACCCGCAAGATTATAAGCAATCTTATTAAAGAGATTGCTTCCGTCGTATCTCCTCAATGACGACCGTTCATGGTCATTTTAAATACAAACAGTAAAAAAAATCTGGTTGTAGTGTTTCGCTACGACTAAACACATATTAACACTACTGGTTGGTGTCTCACCAACAAACCTATGTTTTATGCTATTTCTTTATGCGTAGTTTTTTTCGGCTGGTGAGACACCAAACCGATAGGTAATTAATAGATAGCAATCGCATTAAGATTGCTTCGTCGTGACTCCTCGCAAAGACGACTTTTCTACATAGATGGCGTATTAAATACCCGGTTGCCTCAACAAAAAAGCCTCCGATTTTTTCAATCGGAGGCTCCTCATATATCAAAGTCCCCTTTAGGGGGATTTAGGGGTTAAACACCCAATAATAATCTAGCTGGATCTTCCAATAATTGTTTCACACGAACCAGGAATCCTACAGACTCACGTCCATCAATAATTCTGTGGTCATAAGATAGGGCAACATACATCATCGGACGAATAACTACCTCACCTTTTTCAGCGATTGGGCGCTCAATAATATTGTGCATACCTAAGATAGCAGATTGTGGTGCATTGATAATCGGAGTCGACATCATGGAACCAAACACGCCACCATTGGTAATGGTGAATGTTCCACCAGTCATTTCCTCAATAGTAAGCTTACCATCACGTGCTTTTAAAGCCACAGCCAAAACAGCCTTTTCGATTTCAGCTAAACTCATGCTTTCTGCATTACGGATTACCGGAACCACTAAACCTTTTGGAGCAGAAACTGCAATAGAAATGTCGGCAAAGTTATTATAAACAACTTCTTCTCCATCAATACGGGCGTTTACAGCAGGGAAATCTTTTAAAGCTTCAGTTACAGCTTTAGTAAAGAAACTCATAAAGCCTAAACCAACACCATATTTCTCCTTGAAAGAATCTTTGTATTTACCACGTAAATCCATAATTGGCTTCATATTAACCTCATTAAAAGTGGTTAACATAGCCGTTTCATTTTTAACCGTAACCAAACGTTTTGCAACGGTTTTACGCAATGGAGACATTTTTTCACGACGCTCTGAACGTGCACCAGACGGAGTTGCAGCAACAGGTGCAGGTGCAGCTTTAGGACTTTCAGTTTTAGTCTTTCCGCTTTCAGCCTTAACCGCATCATCTTTCGTAATGCGACCATCTATACCAGTTCCTTTTACAGCATTAGCCTCAATTCCCTTTTCAGCAAGAATTTTTCCTGCAGCAGGAGAAGGTGTGCCAGTTGCATAAGAGTCTTTGGTTTGTGTTTCAGCGTCTTGAGCCTTAGGTGCTTCAGCTACAGCGGCAGGTGCTTGCGCATCCGACTGTGAACTTGAAGCTTCTGACTTAGGACTAGCAACTGCGCCACCATCTTCAATATTACAAACTACTGCGCCAATAGCTAATGTATCGCCTTCAGCGGCTATGGTTCTTAAAGTTCCAGCTTGCTCTGCAGTCAATTCAAAAGTAGCTTTGTCCGATTCTAACTCAGCAATAACTTCGTCCATCTCAACAACATCGCCATCTTTTTTTAACCATTGTGATAAAACAACTTCCGTTATCGACTCACCAACTGGTGGAACTTTGATCTCTAAACTCATATTTTTAAAATTGTAATTTTTTGTTGTTATAATGTTTAAAGATGAAAAGCCGGCATGTTTAAGTTTACATCCTCAACCTTACACCTTTTTATCCTCAATCTTAATCTGCCTCAGCTAATTTTTTACTGGCTTTTTTAGTTGCATCCTTTACTTCTTCCTCTTTAATTGATACTTCTAATGCTTTTGCTAAAATATAAGCCTGTTGATTGGCATGTTGTTTTGCAAAACCGGTTGCCGTACTGCTGCTTTCTTTTCTCGAAATCACATCAATACCTTTTAAGCCTGTTTTGTATAACTTGCGGAACAAATACGGCCATGCACCCATATTTTCTGGCTCTTCCTGTACCCAGAAAATTTCGTTAGCTTTTTTATACTTGGCTTTAATTGCTTCCATTTGATCAACCGGAGTTGGATATAATTGCTCTACACGAACAACAGCAACATGTTTCACCTGATCTGACTGTTGTTTCTCTAATAACTCGTAATAGATCTTTCCACTACAGAAAACCACGCGTGTTACCTCATCAACCTTAACATTTACATCATCGATTACTTCTTTAAAGCCACCTTCTGTAAACTCTTCTAGTTTAGAAACACAAGCCGGATGACGTAATAAGCTTTTTGGCGTAAATACCACCAAAGGCTTACGGAAATCGCGTTTAAACTGACGACGCAATACGTGGAAGAAGTTAGCCGGTGTTGAACAATTTACAACTTGCATATTGTAATCTGCGCAAAGTTCCATAAAGCGTTCAATACGTGCTGAAGAGTGCTCTGGTCCCTGACCTTCATAACCGTGAGGCAATAACATCACCAAACCGTTTTCACGTTGCCATTTAGTTTCTGCACTTGCAATATACTGATCCACAACAATTTGTGCTCCATTAAAGAAATCGCCAAATTGAGCTTCCCAAATGGTTAAAGCATTAGGATTCGCCATGGCATAACCATACTCAAAACCTAAAACACCATACTCAGATAAGTGTGAATTATAAATATCAAACGGTGCCTGTTGCTCAGAAATGTTTGCTAACGGTACGTATTCCTCCTCACTATCCTCCAATGTTAAAACAGCATGACGGTGAGAGAAAGTACCACGTTCTACATCCTGGCCACTTAAACGAATTCTTTTGCCTTCTGATAACAAAGTACCATAAGCCAATTGCTCGCCCATTGCCCAATCGAAAATGTTAGTATCATTTACCATTTTGGTACGCTCAACAAACAACTTTTCAATTTTTTTGAAGAACTTTTTATCTGATGGTAAAGTGGTAATGCGTTTACCAATTTCCAGTAAAGTAGATTTTTTAACAGCCGTTACCGGAGAGGTTTCAAAATCTTTTGGAGTAGCCATCCGCAAATCTGCCCAGGCACCACCAAATTTAACTTCATCCTTACTCGCTACAAAATCTTTAGCTTCGTTTAAGCGCTCCTGTAAAATACCACGGAAATCTTTTTCCATTTCTTTTGCCAGGCCTGCTTCCAATTTACCTTCTTTGGTTAATTGTTCGATATAGATTTCCCTTGGATTAGGGTGTTTTTCAATTGTTTTGTATAATAATGGCTGAGTGAATTTTGGTTCATCAGACTCATTATGTCCGAAACGACGGTAACATAAAATATCGATGAAAACATCATTTTTATATTTCTGACGATATTCCATTGCCAAATTAATCGCATAAACCAACGCTTCAGGATCATCACCATTTACGTGGAAAACCGGAGATAAGGTTACTTTCGCAATGTCTGTACAATAAGTACTCGTACGTGCATCTTTATAATTGGTGGTAAAACCAATTTGGTTATTAATCACTAAATGAATGGTTCCACCAGTTTTATAGCCTTCAAGTCCTGCCATCTGAATTACTTCATAAACAATCCCCTGGCCAGCAACTGAAGCATCACCGTGAATTAAAATAGGTGCTAAACGACTGTTATCGCCACCATATTTAAAATCGATTTTTGAACGGCTCATTCCTTCAACCACGCCATCAACTGTTTCCAGGTGAGATGGATTAGGGCAAAGGCTTAAGTGAACACTTTTCCCTGCTACGGTAGTTACATCAGTAGAATAACCTAAGTGGTATTTTACATCACCTCCATATGGGGTATCAGGATTATAGCTTTTACCTTCAAACTCAGCAAAAATGTCTTTGTAAGTTTTCTGCATGATGTTCGCCAGTACGTTTAAACGACCGCGATGCGCCATACCGATCACAAATTCCTCAATTCCTAAATCTGCACCTTTTTCGATTACCGAATCTAATGCCGGAATTAAAGCCTCTGCGCCTTCTAAAGAAAAACGTTTCTGACCTAAGAATTTTGTTCCGAGGAAATTTTCAAAACTTACCGCTTCATTTAATTTTCTAAGAATACGCTTTTTCTCATCAATAGAAAAGTTAGGTGTATTGCGGGAACTTTCCATTTTGCCCTGAATCCAGTTTAAAACCTCTGGAGTACGCAAGAACTTAAATTCAGCACCAATAGAACTGGTATAAGTTTGTTTTAAGAAAGCAACAATATCCTTCAACTTCGCCGCACCAATCCCAATCTCAACGCCAGAGTTAAAAACGGTTTCTAAATCGGCATCAGATAAACCAAAGTTGGAAAGGTCTAAAGTTGGTAAGTGCTTGCGCCTTTCGCGTACCGGATTGGTATGTGTAAACAAGTGACCGCGGCTTCTATAACCATCAATCAAATTTAAAACACTAACCTCTTTTAAAAATTGTTCCGGAGTTTCTACAGTTGCTGCATTCCCCTCAGAACCTCTTCCGAAATCAAAACCTTCAAAAAACTTTTGCCAACCAAATTCAACTGATTCAGGATCTTGCTGATACGACTGATATAAAGAATCTACATATTCGGCATTTTCGCCGTTGAGATAAGATAAACTATCCATTATTTACTGTTTACTATAAGCATTACAAAATTAGAATTTTACCTTATATAAATGGCAAAAAACTGGATTAATTGAAGAAAAAAATATATTTAGAAACATTCTGACATTCAACACAAATCATACTCTTCGAAATAAAGAAATATTTACCTGAACACTAAAGCAAAACACAGGCCAGTATTTAATAATTGAGTTATTGAATGATAGAATAATTGAGGGAAGGAATGACTGAATTAGTGAATGATTAAATGACAGAATTAACGAATTAGAGAATGAGCGATGGAAAGATCGAATTTTACAACATTCAACATTCAATCCTTCAAAATTCAATCATTTTATTAAGAGGCCCAGATTAAGGCATAATTTCCTTTCGGATCAAGATTTTTGATATTCTTATCTATATCAAACACGTTTTTAGATTTTTGATCATTTCCAACGCCCGCAATATTTGCCCAATTTCCCCAGGTACTTGCCGGATTATAGTCAATCAGCTTTTCTTCAAAATAGGCTGCACCAAAAATCCAGCTTACTTCTAAATTATTCACCAGGTATAAAGCAGCAGTCTGACGGGCGATGTTTGATATAAATCCTGTTTGATTTAATTCTGTCATCACAGCATCCACTACGGCAAATCCAGTCTGCCCGGCCTTCCATTTATTAAAATTTTCCTGTTCGTTTTCTATATCTACTAAACCCTGGCTCCCAAAACCATCGGGATGGAAAAAGGTATTCCCGTATTTTTTAAACATAAAACGGAAGTAATCGCGCCATAGTAAACCAAGTAAAATATGGTTAAACATGGCTTTTGTATTCGGCATGCCTTCCATTTTCTTAATTTCCCAATACACTTTCCGAGGTGAAAGGCAACCCATTGCCAGCCAGGCAGAAAGTTTAGAAACCAGAATCAGATTTTTAGTGGTAGCAGCCTGCTGCATCGCAACAATTACCTTTTGCAAATGCACTAAACCTTCAGCTTCGCCGCCTACAAATTCAAAGTCTGCTCTTTCATCTCTTTGCTGAGGAATGAGATTTAATTCTTCTAGAGATGGTAAAGTTCCCCAATCAATCACTTCAGCAACATTGATACGATCTGGAGCCGGAAAACATGGCTTTATAATAGAATCCCGTTCAATTTTTTTCTTAAATTGATTGAAAGCATCCGGAATATCTTTAATAGGAAAAGGTAAATCCTCTTTATTATATAAGGTATGACCGATAAAGTGCTTGAGGTTAACCCTTAATTTCCAGAGTGCGTTTTCTACCAAAGCAGATACATGCGTTTCTTCCCTGGCCACTTCGCGGTGATGATACACTTCAGTAATTTCATATTCCTGAATAAGCTGTGGAATAATCTCTTCCGGGCTTCCCGTTGCAATTAATAGGTTACCTCCAATTTGTTTGAAAGCACTCCTCAACCCTACTACACTTTCCAATAAAAACTGAGCCCTGATGCTCCCCGTTTTTAATGTAGCATACTTTGTTTCCGCAAATTGACGGGGATCTAAAATATAAATTGGTAAAATTGAATCTGACTTAGCAATCGCCTCCACCAACATTTCATTGTCGTGCAACCGGAGATCATTTCTAAACCATACTAAAATTTTTTTGGACATCTTTATCGGAAAAGGAATTTAAGAGAGTAACTACAAATTTATCTTATTTTTCTTTGGCATCAAAAACCTGTAAAATTCTTTACATACAGTAAACAATATGAATAGAGCGTTATGGAATGTTGGCAAATCACTTATCTTAAATTTAAATATTTAATCCAACACACACCCAAAAAATTAAAAGAATGAAACGAATTCTCATCACACTATTATTTCCATTAAGTGTTTTTGCACAGCAACAAATTAAAACCAAAGCAAATTTAGAAAGTGTAACGGTGTATAACAATGGCGCCCAACTTACACATTCAGGTAGAGTTAATCTTCCCGCCGGGACATCAGAAATCGTAATTAATAATATCTCCGGCCGGGTAAACGAAAACTCTATTCAGGTGAGCGTTTCTTCAGAAGTAACCATTTTATCAGTTCAGTTTAACCGCGATTTCCTGAACACCGATGCAGCAAATCCTGAAATTAAAAAACTAACGGATAGTGTTAAATTAATTTCTGCCGATTTAATTAAAACCAGAAATTCAAAAACCATTGAAGAACAAACGTTGGTTTTATTAGATGAAAATAGAAAATCTGGCGGTACTGCTTCAGGCACAAATGTTACTGAACTAATTAAATTAGCTGAATATTACCGGACAAAAAATGCTGAAGTAAGAAATGCCATAGCAGCGTTAAGCATTACAGAAGATAAACAAAATCAAAAGTTGAATGCTTTGCAACAGCAAATTGCAGAGTTAAGAAATAATCCTAATGAGCAACTGGGGCAATTGGTTCTGCAATTGATGGCGAAATCTAATATTAATGCCGATTACAACGTGTCATATGTTACCCCCAATGCGAGTTGGTTAGCCAGTTACGACATTAAATCAACCAGTACAAGTAAACCACTTAGCATTATTTATAAAGCTGCCATTACTCAAAATACAGGCTTAGACTGGAAAAAAGTGAAACTTTCCTTATCAACCGGAAATCCGAATTACAATATTACAGCACCAACATTAAATCCATGGTTTGTTTCAACTTATCATCAACCACAGGTGATGTTGAGGGGAATGGCATCTCCAATAGCAGAGCGTAATATGTTGAATGAAACTGTAGTTGTGGGTTATAGCAAAGCTAAAAAGGAAAATGCACCTCAGTCGGTATCAACCATTAACAACAATACTTCTGTTAACGAAACTCAATTGGGTGTAACTTTTGATATTGATATCCCTTAGGATGTAAATAGCGACAACAAACCTCACACCGTTTCTTTTAAAGAATATGAAGTACCAGCGAAATACAAATATTATGCTGCACCAAAATTAAGCACTGATGCCTATTTACTGGCTGATGTTATTGATTGGGAAAAACTAAATCTTCAGGCCGGAAATGCAAATATCATCTTCGAAGGAACTTACACAGGCAAATCTTACATCAATCCGGCCAACATTATGGACACCCTGAGTTTGAGCATGGGTAAGGATAAAAAAATTATCATCACGAAGGAAAAGCAGGAAGATTTTAGCAGCACTAAATTTATCGGCACCAACAAAAAACAATTGTTTACTTATCTAATCAAAATTAGAAATACAAAGAAAGAAGCGATTGATTTATCACTAAAAGATCAATATCCCTTATCAACTGAAAGTGATATAGAAATTGAATTATTAGACAGTTCCGGAGCCGAAGTTAATAAGGAAACCGGGATGCTATCCTGGCAGTTAAAAATTGCACCCAACGAAACCAAAATAATTAAGTTAAGTTATTCTATTAAGGCACCAAAAAATAAGGTTATTTCTGGTTTGTAAAATATTGTCCAATAATCATCCGAAGAATATCTGCAAGGTGGCAATATTCATCGGATGACCAATTGAGAGATAGTTCACTCATTTAGTCTTTAGTCTTTAGTCTTTAGTCTTTAGTCTTTAAAAAAACCCTTTTGCATCTTTGGTGTTTTAAAACCATGGCGAAAAAGATTCTCATTACAGGCGCGACAGGGCTCGTTGGAACTGAACTCAAAAAACAGTTATTAAACCATGGATATGAAGTAAATACGCTTTCCCGTAAAAAGAATAGCGATCCAAATAACTTTGTTTGGGATGTTTATAAAGGTGAAATTGATGCAACTTGTCTGCTCGGTGTTGAAGCCATTATCCATTTGGCTGGTGAACCCGTGGCCGATAAAAAATGGACTGATGAACGAAAAAAGCAGATTATAGATAGTCGTGTGAAATCTACTGAACTAATCTACAAAGCCATCAAAGCAACACCAAATCACCAGGTAAAATCTTTTATATCAGCCTCAGCTGTTGGTTTTTATGGCGATTGTGGCGATGAGATTTTAACGGAGGAAAGTCAGAACGGTTATGGCTTCCTGGCAGAATGTTGCAAACTTTGGGAAGATGCGGTTGATGAGGGAAAGAAATTAAGTTTACGAATAGTAAAACTTCGCACTGGGATAGTTTTCAGCAATGATGGTGGTGCATTGCCCCAACTGGATAAACCAGTACGACTATTTGCAGGCGCACCTATAGGAACCGGAAAGCAATGGACGCCGTGGCTTCATATTGATGATATGGTTGGCATGTATATTTACGCGCTTGAAACCTTAAACATGGAAAACTGCTACAATGCCTGCGCTCCATTCCCGGTTACCAACGAAGGCTTAACAAGAGCAATTGCCAAGCATTTACATCGCCCGGTTTGGCCAATTAAAGTACCAAGAAAGGCGATCGAATTACTTATGGGAGAAAGGGCCGAGGCCGTACTGATGAGTAACAACACCTCTGCTCAAAAAATTTTAGATGCAGGTTTTAAATTTAAATTCACACATTTGGATGATGCCCTGACAAATCTATATCAAAAGTAAACCAGCATCAATATCCTTATAAATCAAAAATGAAAAAGACAATCAGTATCTTTTGGTTCCGCCGCGATTTACGCCTGGAAGATAATGCCGCATTATACCATGCCCTTAAAGGGGAACATCCTGTTTTACCACTTTTCATTTTTGATCAAAATATTCTGGATAAGCTGACAACAGATGATGCCCGGGTTACTTTCATTTATCAAACCATCGAGGATTTAAAAAAGTCGCTTCAGGAAAATGGATCAGATATATTGGTCAAATATGGCAAGCCCGAAAACATCTGGCCTGAAGTGCTGAAGGAATATGATGTTACAAAAGTTTATATCAACCATGATTACGAGCCTTATGCCCGAGAACGTGATGATAATATGGCGGAGTTTTTAAGGAGTGAAAATATTGAATTTAAGACTTTTAAAGATCAGGTAATTTTCGAAAAAGGAGAGATTCTGAAGGCAGATAAAACCCCTTACACAGTGTTCACTCCATTTTATAAACAGTGGCTTGCGAAGCTGAATGATTTTTACCTGAAAGCTTATCCAACCCAAAAATATTTTAAAAATTTGTTTGATACGAAGCATTTGCCTTTGCCTGCATTAAAAGCAATGGGCTTTGAAAAAAGCGAATTGGAATTTCCGAAAATCAGCTACGAAAGTAAACTTGATAATTACGCTAAAGAACGAGATTTCCCTGCCTTGCCCGGAACTACACGCATTGGTTTGCATTTGCGTTTCGGAACGATCAGCATCCGAAAGCTTGCAAAAGATGCTGTTGATGCGAAATCGAATGTCTGGCTCTCGGAGTTGGCCTGGCGGGAATTTTACATGATGATTTTGTGGCATTTCCCATACGCTGCTTTCGATTCCTTTAAAAAACAATATGATAAAATTAAGTGGCGTAATGATGAAAAGGAATTTAAAGCCTGGTGCGAAGGAAATACAGGATATCCATTGGTTGATGCAGGCATGCGGCAACTTAACGAAACCGGCTGGATGCACAACCGTGTAAGGATGGTAACGGCAAGTTTCTTATCCAAACACCTGCTAATCGACTGGCGATGGGGAGAAGCTTATTTCGCTAATAAGTTGCTGGATTATGAAATGGCCAGCAACGTGGGCGGTTGGCAATGGGCTGCTGGCTCAGGCAACGATGCAGCACCATATTTCAGGGTTTTTAATCCTGAACTCCAAACTAAGAGATTCGATCCGAAATTTGAATATATCAAGAAGTGGGTACCAGAGTTTGATACCAAAAAATATGCCCAACCAATAGTTGAGCATAAATTCGCAAGGGAAAGGGTTTTAAAAGTATTTAAGGAAGCTTTAAATTAATAAAGCTAGAAAACTGGAGTATTTGGAACCCCACCAGAAGTAAAATGACCCGTACCTTGAAAAAGAATAATTTTATCGCCTATTGTTCCCATATCAATTAAAACTGGGCCATAAACTCCCTGAACACTATAACTAGCTAAATTAAAATATTGGAATCCCACTCCCCCTGTTGTAAGTGTCCAAGTATAATTTAAATTATTAAAATAATAATCTGTTTCATTAGTTCTCCATCCACCAAATGTTTTCTTTAATTCTTGCCTTGATGTACAATAATATCTAGATATTGGATAAGTTACCCAATCAGTTGGAGTTTCATCAACCCAAACATCAACAAATAATCTTCTTTTACCATCTTCATTATAAAACAATGCAGACTTTACAGCTCTGGTTGTAGTCGACTCAACACTTGCCGTTTGATTACTTTTTGCATTAGTGTAACTTTCAGAAAGATTCTTGACAAAGATTCCTTGACTTTGATCTGTTTTGCTAATAGTTCCAACTTCAAATTCATTTTTATGTTGTCCCTTATAAGATACCATTCTTTGATCCTTAGTATATACAGTTGTAAAATCACCAATTTTTACCTCCCCCTTGCTATTTGTAAATAATGCAGAAAGTGGGGTACCGAATTTATACGTCAAGGAGCTATCCGACTTAATCTCTACTATTTGCGAATATTTATTCTTAAAATCATCAAATGAATTATTGGTATTCACATTTTCGTATTCCTTGTTTATTTCCAGATAAACATCATTATAAGACTTAAATTTTTGCAATTCTCTAGGCTTTACATGCAAATTTTCTGGCTTTATCAAAATATTAACCAAAGAATCAAATGCTTTTTGATCTCTGAATTTGAGGTAGCCGTTTTCGATACTAACAGCATTCGTTAAAAGTTTTTCATTTGGATTCCCAATATTGTTGGCATCCTTTTTACAAGAAGCAATCGAGATAATACCTAATAATGGTAGTATTAAGCAGCGTAAACTTATTTTTTTTTCCATATTTATATTGTATGATTTCCCTTACCCTTCAAACATACAACTAAAAATTAGGTTGTACAAAACTTGTCACCAAAAAAAAATGCCCAACTAGTAGTCGGGCACAATTCGAAGAAAAAAATTGAAGTTTTAAGGGAGCATTATCTAATTTGTAACACTAACAATTTCGATATCAAAGTCTAAAGGTGTTGCTCCATTTCCTAAATCTGCAGGAATAATTAAGCGAAGTTTTCCTCCAGCGGTCACCTTGCCTGGTAGAATCAACTGCCAACCCTTGAACAACCCGTTTAATACACTAGTGATCTGACCTGATGGCTGCGCTATTTCAACACCATCTAAAGATCTGACTACATAATTTGCTACAATAGTCGAGTTTAGTGAAATAGCATCCGCGCCTGTTCCAGCATTTATAATACTGTAACGAGCCCGTGAAGCATCTTTAATCACAATTAAATTATTTTTAGTAATAAAACTATTAATTTCAAGTTCATCTATCTGATGCCTTTTTGATTCGCTAAATATACCTAACTCAACCAAAATATTCTCATTCGAACCTACATTAATAGCACTTAAACCATTTTTACCAAAAGCAAGATTCGATGGCAAAATCAATGTTGCCTTTCCTCCTCTGTTTAACTTTGAAAGAACTTCTCTTATTGGAGCAAAAACATAATTCACCGTTGTACTATTAATGCTAAATTGATCCGTATAACCTAAAAATTTGCCTGGAATCATAACATCAGAACTCTCAAGTAATAGTTGTCCAGCTAGCGTTTTGAATTTATAGGAGTAAAATACAGAGTCTGAATTTTTCACTGCGGCACCCGTACCTGGATTAGTGATGCTATAATAATAGCCTTTTGTATCCTTTGTATATTTAATACTGCTGGCATTAACGAAAGTTTGAATCGCGGCATCATCAATCGTTTCGATCGAATCATATTCTTTTTGGCAGGCGCTAAAAAGTACTGTAGCCAATAAGCACAGGCAAAGGCTAATTTTGGTAAATTTGTTCATTTATTATTGTACTTCTGTAAGTGTGATATTAAAATCGAGTATAGAATTGGCTGGAATACTTGCTCCCTGAGCTACATTTCCATAACCATATAATGAAGGCATAATCAATCTGATTTTTCCTCCTTTTTGAATTTTTTGAATTCCTATTTGCCAGCCTGCAATTACATTGCCTAGCAAAAAGGTTATTGGCGTACCTTTCGAGCTATCGAAAATAGTTCCATTTAGTAATTTACCTTCATAATCAGCTGTAATCCGGGTATTAGTGCTGTAACTAATACTTCCATTTCCAGGTTCAATAATCTGATAGAAAAGACCCGATTGATCTTTTACTACATTCTGGATGTTATTGGCTTTTATAAATGCTCTGATTGCGGTAGTATCTGCAGTAAACTGCGGTGCAGGATCATAAGTTTCGAACGCCTCATCCTTTTTACAGGCAGCAAAGCATCCTACAATACAAATTAACAGTATTAAATATTTGAATTTAAGCATCATTGGCAAAAATAAGCTTTTAATACGGTTGCTCCAATTTTTAACCAATTTTAACAAAAAGCTGAAAGCCAAGAGCAAAAGTTGAAAGACTAAAACTGAAAGCCAAAAGACTAAAGCTAAAAGCCAAAATCAGAGGATAATACTATGCAACATAATCGTGTGGTATGCCATTATTACTGTTTTGTATTAGGCTGTTCTAACCGTCTCGCCACTACGGTCTTTCACGCTCGAGCTTTCAGCTTTAACCTTTAAACTTACTGCGTATTAGACAGTTGAATATTAAAATCAAGAACAGAGTTTCCTGGAATCGGTCCTGTGGCATTGCTTCCATATCCAAGACCCGGAGGAATAATTAACCTGATTTCGCCACCTTTCTGAATTTTTGGAATGCCGATTCGCCAACCCTGAATTAATTGCGAAAGCACAAAAGTTTGTTCTTTACCACTACCATTGTCAAATACACTACCATCCAGCAGCCTGCCTTCATACTTAATTGTGATACTCGTATTCGCAGGGTAAGTAAAATTTCCGGTACCAGGCTTGATAATTTGATAATATAAACCAGAGGCATCCTTGGTTGCGGCAATATTATTTTTAGCAATAAAATCAGCAATCTGCTTATCTGGATCTTCATCCCTTTTACAAGAGAAGATTGTGATTATCATAAGCAGCACAAGAAAAGAAAAGTATTTAATTTTAATCATTTTCAAAAATAGGCTTTAATGTACAATTGACAAAGCTCATTGCGAACAGATTTTTTCTTAAACAATTTATCGTAAACCGGAGAACTGAAAATAAAAAAGGTTTAAGATTCTGACGAACCCTAAACCTTTTAACTTTTGACTTTCAGCTTTTACCTTTCTACTTAAAAAATATATTTATTGGCTTCTATCAATTCTTGCGCTACCCGTTGACGAGCATCCTTCACATTAAACGGCTCTACTTTAGTAAACCTGCGGAGCCCAACCAACATCATGCGTTGCTCATCGCCTTCTGCAAAAGCCCAAAGTGCTTCTTTACCTGCTTTGGCTACACCATCAACAGCTTCTACCATATAAATGCGCAATAAATCTAATTGAACAGCTGTTGCCTCCTCGCCTTTTGTAGCGACCAATTTCTCCGTTCTCAACAAAGCTGATTCAAATACGTAAACATAACCAGCCATATCTGCAATGTTCATTAGAATTTCCTGCTCTTTGCTTAGCGTCATCATTAGTTTTTGAACCGCAGCACCAGCCACCATTAGAGTTGCTTTTTTAAGATTAGCCAACACTTTTTTCTCAGCGGCAAATAAGGTAGTGTCTTCTTCACCGAAATCTGGAATGCTCATTAATTCGGCAGCCACTGCTGTTGCAGGTCCCATTAAATCCAACTCACCTTTCATGGCCCGTTTCAACATCATATCAACGGTAAGCAAACGGTTAATTTCGTTTGTTCCCTCAAAAATTCTATTGATCCTTGCATCGCGGTAAGCCATGTCCATTGGTGCATCGGCACTAAAGCCCATACCTCCATAAATCTGAACACCTTCATCTACCGTATAATCCAGGGCTTCTGAACCCCAAACTTTAAGAATAGCACATTCAACAGCGAACTGTTCAACAGATTTTAATCGTGCTTTACCAGATTCCATTCCGTCAGCTAGCAGTTGATCATAGGTATCATCTATATTTTGTCCGGCCCTGTAATTCGCAGCATCAACAGCATAAAGTTTGGAAGCTATTTCAGCGATTTTAAAACGTATGGCACCATATTTCGAAATTGGGCGACCGAATTGACTACGCTCATTCGAATAATTAATAGCTGTATTTAAAGTTGCTTTTGAAGCACCGATTGCCGCAGCAGATAATTTAATCCGACCGATGTTTAAAATATTTACCGCAATTTTAAATCCGTTCTCTCGTTCGCTTAACATATTTTCTACGGGCACAGCACAATCATTAAAGAAAACCTGGCGTGTTGAAGAGCCTTTAATTCCCATTTTATGTTCTTCTGGATTCATGGTAATGCCACCAAAATCTTTCTCTACGATAAATGCTGTCAAATTTTTATCATCATCTATTTTGGCAAACACGATAAAAATATCTGCAAAACCACCATTGGTAATCCACATTTTTTGTCCGTTGATGATGTAATGTTTACCATCTTCAGTCAAGGTTGCTTTTGTTTTGCCTGAATTTGCATCTGAACCAGAATTTGGCTCGGTTAAACAATAAGCAGCCTTCCATTCACCAGATCCTAACTTCGGAATATATTTTGCCTTTTGCGCTTCGTTACCGTAATATAAAATTGGTAGTGTTCCAATTCCGGTGTGTGCTGAAAGTGCAACGGCAAAAGAGTGGCCTGCGCCAATTACATCGGCCACTAACATGGAAGTATTGAAATTTTTCCCGAAACCACCATATTCTTCAGGAACTGAAACTCCAAGAATACCCAATTCGCCAGCTTTGGTTAGAAGTGTTGGCATTAATTCGGGATCTTCCTGCTTATCAATTTTCTCTAAATTCGGATATACTTCCGACGCCAAAAAATCACGACAAGTTTGTGCAATCATTTGTTGCTCTTCATCAAATTCTTCAGGAATGAATATATCCTGATAAACGGTTTCTTTAATTAAAAATTCACCGCCTTTAATTGTGTTTTTTTCCATTTTTAGTAGTATCTAGTAGTGTGTATCAGGTATCAAGACTGGGCTCAAAAACCGGAAGTCACTAGTGTTAGTATTTAGTAGCGAGTATCAGGTATCAAGACTAGGCTCGAAAACCGGATGTCGCTAGGTTTAAGTATTTAGTATCAAGACTGGGCTCAAAACTGGAATCTTGATACTTTCTTTATATTTTAATGCTCTTATCTAACGCATAAATCATTTTTTGTATCTCAGTTGTTTTTTCAATCAAACTTGTCGATAAATTATCATCAAGTAATTCTAGTCGATTTGAAATAATTAGTTGTGTTTCTAATTCAAAAGCTGAACCCTGGCTTATATTCAAGAAATATTTGAATTGAGCACTACTTCCTCTCCCCGAACCTTCAGCAATATTCGAAGAAACCGAAACGGAGCACCTCTTCATTTGTGATATCAAACCATATTTTTCCTCATTTGGTAAAAGTGAAGTCGCTTTATAAACTTCAACGGCAAGTTCAATCGATTTTTGCCAGACCTTTAAATCTTTAAAATTGTGCATGTTTTAATAATATTAAGATTAGAGTAAATATTTGGGATGGAATTCTATTAAGGATGATTATTTCCTACCGATATTCAATCTTGATACTTGATACTCATATCTTGATACTATTTACAACAATTCAAAAATCCCTGCTGCGCCTTGCCCGGTACCTACACACATGGTTACCATTCCATATTTCTTATCTTGTCGTTTCAATTCGTTCATTATTTGCACCGTAAGTTTTGCACCGGTACAACCCAGCGGGTGACCCAAAGCAATTGCCCCTCCATTTACATTAATGATTTCCGGATTTAAATCCAATGTTCTGATAACGGCTAAAGATTGTGACGAGAAAGCCTCATTCAATTCAATCAGATCAATATCATTCTGATTCAATCCAGCCTGCTTTAGCGCTTTCGGGATGGCTTCAATTGGTCCGATGCCCATAATTCTTGGTGGAACGCCTGCTACGCTATAGCTTACTAACCTGGCAATTGGTTCGGCATTCAGTTCTTTCATTTTCTTTTCAGAAACTACTAAAACAAAGGCCGCACCGTCAGATGTTTGTGAAGAATTACCAGCAGTTACACTTCCAACTGCATCAAAAACAGGCTTTAGCTTTGCTAATTTATCTAAAGTGGTATCTGCACGTGGTCCCTCATCTGTATCCACTACATAAGACCTGGTTTTCTTTTTCAGGTTTTCATCCAGATAATTTTCATTAATGGTGATCGGCAAAACACCATCTTTTAAATGACCGTTTTTTATAGCATGAATCGCTTTCTCATGAGAGTTTAGTGCAAATGCATCCTGATCTTCACGACTCACATTGTATTCTTTGGCTACAGCTTCTGCAGTTAAACCCATTCCCCAATACCAATCTGGATTGTTTTTAGCCACCTCAGCATTTGGAACCAGTTTCCAGCCTCCAAAAGGCATTCCACTCATTACTTCCACGCCACCGGCAATGATACAATCGGCCATGCCTGCCTTAATTCTGGCCACCGCAGTTGCAATAGTATCTAATCCGGATGCACAATAACGATTCACCGTAACGCCAGGAACCTTATCAGTATCCAAACCCATTAGTGAAATCATCCGACCAATATTTAAGCCTTGTTCTGCCTCTGGAGTGGCGTTGCCGACAATTACATCATCAATTTGTTCTTTATCTAAATTAGGAACCGATGCTACCAAAGCACGGATCACTTCTGCGGCCAAATCATCAGCCCTTGTAAAACGGAATACGCCACGAGGTGCTTTACCCACTGCTGTACGATATCCGGCTATAATATATGCTTCCATTGTTTTAGCTTTGTTTAGTAGTAAGTAGCGAGTATCAGGTATCAAGACTGGCTCGAAACCAGAAATGCTAATTTTATAGTTTTAAATATGTTTGGAATCTTGATACTTGATACTCATATCTTGATACTCTCTTTTTAATTCCTCAACGGTTTCCCTTTTGTTATAATGCTCTGGATTCGCTCCAAACTCTTTCTTTCGCCAGCAAGTGATAAAAATGCTTCTCTCTCCAAATCCAATAAATATTGTTCGCTCACTTCAGTTGGAGAGGATAAATCACCACCGCACATTACATAACCCAATTTTTCGGAGATTTTTTTATCATGTTCAGATATATAATGACCTGCGTACATGCTATTTGCACCTGCATAAACAATTCCTAAACCTTGCTTACCCAGAACTTTAATATCTGTTCTTTGCACGGGTTTGGTATAGCCTGCATCTGCCAACTCAATAGCTTTTGCTTTAGCATCGGCCAACAAGCGATTGCGATTCATTGAGATAGAAAATTTATCTTTTTGAAGATAGCCTAGTTCATAAGCTTCGTAACCTGAAGTAGAAACCTTCGCCATTCCAATAGTTAAGAAACGTTCCTTCAAAGCATTTTGAACGATCTGATCATCTTTGTATTCATCAGATGCACGTAAAGCGAACTCTTTTGTACCTCCACCGCCAGGAATCACACCAACTCCAAATTCCACTAACCCCATATAAGTTTCTGCGGATAACTGAACATGATCTGCATGTAAGCTAAACTCGCAACCACCACCCAATGTTAAATTATGCGGTGCAACCACAACCGGAATAGAAGAATAACGAATCCGCATAGATGTATTTTGGAACATACGAATCGCCATATTTAATTCATCCCACTCCTGCTCTACCGCCATCATGAAAATCATACCTACGTTGGCTCCAGCAGAGAAGTTTGCACCATCGTTACCAATTACCAAACCGCGATAATCTTTCTCGGCCATATCAATGGCTTTGTTAATTCCTAAGATTACATCACCACCAATGGTATTCATTTTGGTATGGAATTCTACATTCAGGATGCCATCACCTAAATCGATAATGGAAACACCCGAGTTTTTCCAAAGGGTTTTATTTTCGCGAATGTTATCTAAAATAATAAAATCATCTGTTCCAGGTAAAGCTTTATAAGACTTTGTAGGAATATCATAGTACTTCTTAGTGCCACCTTCTACCTTATAAAATGAAGTATTCCCGGCATCCAGCATTTCATGAACCCAAATAGCAGCTTCATTTCCGTATTGCTTCATTCCTTCAATCGCTTCTTTAACGCCAACCGCATCCCAAAGTTCAAAAGGACCTAATTCCCAACCGAAACCTGCACGCATGGCATCGTCGATACGATATAATTCATCTGATATTTCTGGAATCCGATCCGAAACATATTCAAATAAACCGAAAGATGAATGACGGAACAGCTCGCCTGCTTTATCTTTTCCTTTGGCAAAAATCTTCATGCGTTCCTGAAGATTTTCAACCGGCTTGGTCATTTCTAAGGTGGCCGATTTTATTTTTTGCTGTGGCTTATATTCTAATGTTTTTAAATCAAGCGCAAGAATCTCTGTTTTACCTTCAGCCGTTTTAGTTTTTTTATAAAAACCTTGTTTGGTTTTATCACCCAGCCATTTATTTTCTTCCATTTTCTGCACGTAAGCAGGAAGTTTAAATAAATCGTGTGCTTTATCTTCAGGGCAATTATCATAAAGTCCTTTCGCAACCTTAATCATGGTATCTAAACCCACTACATCCGAAGTACGGAAAGTAGCCGATTTTGGCCTGCCCAAAGCAGGGCCTGTAAATTTATCAACTTCTTCAACCGTTAGGTCTAATTTCTCAACCAGATGTAATAGGGCCATAATAGAATAAACCCCTACCCTGTTTGCGATAAAGGCGGGTGTATCTTTACATAAAACCGTGGTTTTACCTAAAAACTTATCGCCATAATGCATTAAGAAATCAACAATTTCTGGTTTGGTATGTGGCGTTGGGATAACCTCCAACAATTTTAAATAACGAGGCGGATTAAAAAAGTGGGTTCCGCAGAAGTTTGCCTTAAAATCTTCACTTCTACCTTCAGCCATCAGGTGAATAGGAATACCGGATGTATTCGAGGTAATCAACGTTCCAGGCTTACGGAATTGCTCCACCTGCTCGAAAACTTTTTTCTTAATGTCGAGATTTTCGACAACCACTTCTATCACCCAATCAAAAACAGCAATTTTCGACATATCATCGTCGAAATTTCCAGTCTTAATTTTATTAACCACCTTTTTTGAATATACCGGCGATGGATTGGTTTTAATCGCCGTTTGTAAGGCCGTATTTACAATTCGATTCTTAACCGCTGAATGATCAAGAGTTAATCCTTTTGCCTGCTCTTCGGCTGTAAGTTCTTTGGGGGCAATATCCAAAAGCAAAACCTCTACACCAATGTTGGCGAAGTGGCACGCAATACGAGACCCCATAATACCTGATCCCAGAACAGCAACTTTATTAATGCTTCGTTTCATAATTATTAATCAACAGTATATGCTACAGTAATATCATTTAATTTTATTAATAGATTGATGAACGTTTCCTTCTCTTTTTTAGAAAAATGCTCATCGAGGTACTCATTAAATTTCCGGACAACACCCTTGGCCATTTGTTTTTTTTCTTTACCAAAATCAGTCAGAAAAACTTTTACGGAACGTTTATCTCCAACCGATGTTTCCCGGTAAATCAACTTGGCCTCTTCCATGTTATTCAGCATCCGAGACAAGCTCGTTGCTTTTACACCAAGTAAGCCAGCCAGGTTAGAAACAGCAGTACCTTCATCATCGTTAATGTTAATTAACATATAGCCGATTGCCTGGGTAATTCCAAAACTGGCAGCCATTTGATTATACTTATTAAACATGTTCTGCCATGCAAATTTGATATGGTAATCTAATGTTTGCTGTTGTTTCATTTCACAAATTTATTATGCTTGCATAACAAAGCTAACAAATGTATTTTGTTAATGCAATAGAAAATTTCAAAATAATTGTTAAAAGATTCTTATTATAGTCGGACATAAATCAGACCTACAGAATTATGCTGTTATTGAAAAAATTTCTACTTACTAATTTAACTATGCTACTGGTAATTAGCAGCATGGCACAAACATCATATTTTGGAAATGTGCATCTTGTTGCTGATAAGCTTGAAGCTTTTAAGAAAACGACCACGCTATTTACACTACCCTATGCAGATTATAAAGAACTTGATAAGTTTGAGGAAGCCATAAAAAATAGCTGGACCATCACCCCTTACAAAATCATTAAGCCCGAAGAACTGGCCAATTATCAAACGTCACCCGATTATTCCTTTTTTTACCTTGATACTTACACTGATCAGGTTGATACAATTGTAAATCAAAATCTTGTTTATGGACTCAAAATGATCTCACCAACAGAAAAACCTAAGCAAATGCAGGAGACCACTTTAGCTACCATAACCTTATTTCCAGATGCAGTTAGCAATTTGCAAATTGCATGGGTTACAGAACAAGGAGGATCAAAAAGGGCGGTAAAATCTAAACAATTGGGGATATTATATAATCACTCTAAATTTTTAAACTGGTCTGCCGGGTTGCTTACCGGCTATTTGAAACAGATTAACGATGGACTATTATTGAAACAAACACGTGGCTTAGATTATCAGTTTTACAATAAAATAAGGGTTCCGGAATTAGTGGAAGAGACACTTTACATTCCTGAATATGTACGGGAGGTTTTTTCTTCGCAACCGGTTACACTCGAACAAGCACCAGTTGAAGAACGATACCGCTATAAATTCAAGTTTGTTACCAATGCTGTGTTGGATAGCCTTATCTTAAAAAAAGGTTCAAGCATAAAATATTTAGTTTATACGAAACGCTCTAATGATAAAATTATCAGTATCTACGATAGCAAAGATGGATTATTGATTTACCAGATGTTCTCTTTCCAATCGCCGAATTTTAGTATGAACGATTTGAATAATATCAAAAAGACAATTAAAGAAATCGAAAAGTAATTGAATTGATAATCATCAGACTGAAACAATATTCTTTACTACACGAAGGAACAACAAAGAGGCTTCAAGTACTAAGGTTGCTACAATTTCGATGTTATTCTTGTCCTAGCCGGACGGGCTCTCTTCTTTGGGCAACCAAAGAAGCAAAGTTGCCGACTCGCAATTTTTCTGTTTAAGTCAGTAGGTAGGCTTTGTTAGTGCCATCCCGAAAAATTGACCATGCCGGTCTAAGAGCAGAACGAAGAAACAGTGGTTTGGCCTTTTTAAGTGGTTATAGCGATCGCTGTATCCCATTTGCTGTCATGCTGAGGGTTAATCTATTTCATAAAAATCAATATAGGTGACGTTTTTTTTGCAATTAATTGATTTTCTGCATTTTAATAAACGATAGCGTACCTAAACACCGTTAAGAACATTTTTCCAAAATCCTTTGACAGGTTCAGGATGACATTTCAAATTTATGGATACAGCTTCACAAAAAAAGCTCCCGATTTTCATCGGGAGCTTTCATTTTATATTTTAAAATCGACTAGTAAAGTGTGAACTCTACACGACGGTTTTGTTGACGACCAGCTGCAGTTTTGTTAGTTGCAATTGGCTGACCCATTCCGTAACCTGTAGCCTCAATACGTGATGCATTTGCACCTTGAGATACTAAGTAAGCTTTAACAGATTCTGCTCTTTCTTTAGATAAACGTAAGTTTAATTCTTTAGAACCAGTATTATCTGTGTGACCAGCTAATTTTAAGCTAAAGTTTTTCTGAACCAATAATCCAGCTACTCTGTTTAAAGAAGCGTAAGATTTAGAACGGATAGTTGCTTTACCTAAATCAAATTCTAAGTTTTTGATTGCTTCGCTAACCACTTTACGATCTTCTTCAGTAATGATTGTTACCTGAGGTTTTGGAGCAACTAATGGACAACCTGATCCATCAACTACAGTACCTGCCGGAGTATCTGGACATTTATCCAATTTATCTGCAACACCATCATTATCGCTATCTTTTAATAGATCAGACATTTCTGAACGTAATTTAGCATTCTCAGCTTTTTGAGCATCAAGATCACCTTTCAACGCATCAGCAGCTTGTTTAGCTTTAACAGCTTCATCATAAGAAACAGCAACCGGGCTATGGAAAGCTAATTGTTGTCCTTTACCTAATGCAAATTCTAAACCAGCATGAGCATAGTTATATTTATCATTAGATCCACGGCTGAAACCATCAAGATTATCAGCATCAACAAAGTTGATTGTCCAACCTAAATCGATGTTAATACCGTCCGATACTTTAAATTTAGCACCTAAACCTACCGGGATCACTAATTTATCAACTTTCTCGCTTTCTACAGATGCACCTGCATTGTTCACAGTAGTAACCTGATAATTTGTAACACCACCACCAACTGATCCGTATAACTGGATATTATTTTGTTGTTTAAATGCACTGAAGTTAAACATGTTTACTACAGCATTTAAGCTTGCAGAATAGTTTAAATCAGTTTCAAAAGATCTGAAAGGGCTAGGATTTACAACACCACTGTTGAAAGGCTCAGTATTGTCACCTTTTAATTTACCACGAACTCCGTCTAAACGTAAAGAGAAATACGGTGTGATTTGTTTTTTGATATACAAACCGTAACCTAAGCTAGATTTCCAGTTAGAATAATCATTTTGTCCTCCTAGTGGAGAAACCGGAGATAAAACTCCTGCATTTACACCAATAGACCATGTTCTGAAAGGAGTAGTTGAGGTAACCGGTTCCTGTGCCGAAGCTGCAGTTCCGATGAACAAACCGGCTAATGCAACCGGTAAAGACTTAAATAGATTTAATTTCATGTTCGTTATATTAATTTGTAAGCGTTTTCCACATTCAGCAATTGCCATACCAAAAATATCGTTTGGAAAAAATAAAATTAATTTAAAATTTAATAGCCGATTGCCTGGTCATCTCCACGCGGATCTGCCCCTCCCTGATAGCTTCCTGAGCTAGTTTTTAAAATGGCATCTACTCTGCCAATTGCACCACGAGGTATTATTTTATAGCCTTTTAACTTTAGTTTTTCTATCGCCAGACTGTCAATAGCATCTTTTTCAACATATACTTCATCTGGCAACCATTGATGATGAAATTTCTTTGCTGCAACCGCTTGTTGCATATTCATATCAAAATCGATCACATTAATTATAGTCTGGAAAACTGATGTAATAATGGTAGAACCACCAGGCGTACCCACAACCATAAATAAATTTCCATTTTTCTCTACAATACTAGGCGTCATCGAACTTAACATTCGTTTACCTGGCATAATGGAATTTGCTTCTCCACCAACTAAGCCATACATATTTGGCGAGCCAGGTTTAACTGAAAAATCATCCATTTCATTGTTTAATAGAAATCCAGCTCCTTTTACTGCCACCAGTGATCCATATGAACCATTAAGCGTTGTGGTAATAGAAACTGCATTTCCATCATGATCTACAATAGAAAAATGGGTAGTTTCCTCATGCTCAGCTCCATTAATTTTTCCAGCTAAAACCTGATTGCTTGGTGTCGCTACGGCCCAGTTAAAAGTGGCCATTCGATTTTTATTGTACGTATTACTGAGCAACTGGCTTTGCGGAACTTTATAAAAATCAGGATCACCAAGATGTGTTGCACGGTCTGCGTAAACCCGTCGTTCGGCCTCTACAATTACCTGAACTGTAGAATCTGTATTATAGCCCCATTTTTTTAGCGGAAATGGTTCCACACTTTTTAATAATTGAACCAGGGCTATTCCACCACTGGATGTTGGCGGCATGGTGATAATTTTGTAACCACGGTAATCGCCAATAATTGGTTTCCGCCATGCGGAATGGTAACTTTTCAAATCTTCTTTAGTAATTAGTCCTCTGCCCCTTTGCATTTCCGCAACAATAGCATCTGCCACCACTCCTTCATAAAAACCAGACCGCCCCTTTTCCTGAACAAGTTTCAATGTATTGGCTAGTTCGTTTTGTATGAGCAAATCATTCTCCTTCCAGGTGCTTTCTAAATTTACCAGAGCAGTTCCATCGGGATTGAAAGCCATGAACTTTTGATGCAAACCATTTAATTCTGCCGCCTGGCGTTTGGTAATCTTGAAACCATTCTGTGCTAAATCTATCGCAGGTTTAAGCACTTCTGCCCAGGTCAATTTGCCATATTTTTGATGTGCTTGTACCATCCCATCAACAGCACCCGGAACGCCAGCAGCTAAGTGACCGTAAAGGCTTTTATCAACTACAGGGTTTCCAACGCTATCCAGATACATGTCTCTACTGGCGGCGGCTGGGGCTTTTTCTCTAAAATCAAGCGCATTTACTTCGCCCTTGGCAGATCGGTAAACCATAAAACCACCGCCTCCGATATTGCCGGCATTTGGATATACTACAGCCAACGCAAACTGAACAGCAACGGCAGCATCAACTGCATTACCTCCTTTTTTTAAGATCTCAATACCAACCTGAGAGGCTTCGGGATGCGCAGAAACCACCATTCCATTTTTATATTCGCCACTATTGTTTTTACTTAATTGCCCGGTTACACAACCTGAAAGCAAAATAGTAACTGTAATTAAAACCGCTAATCCCTTAGTTTGGGGCCTTATAGCTTTCTGCATCTTTATATATTTTTTCGATAATATCGATATTTTTTTCGGTGATTATTTTTCTTTTTAAACTTAATTTTGGTGTCAGCTCTCCCCCAATAATACTCCACTCTGTTGGCAGCAAAGCAAATCTTTTTACCTGCTCCCATTTACCGAAACCAATACTTAAAGCTTCAATTTCTTCATTATATTTGGTTAAAACCAGATCGTTTTTAATCAATTCTGCATGATTGGTGAAATTAATACCCTTTCTACCTGCCCAGGTTTTTAAGGTTTCAAAATTTGGAACAATCAAAGCTGATGGAAATTTCCTGTTCTCACCTAAAACCATAATCTGCTCTATAAAAATAGATTCCTTGTATTTATTTTCTAGCATTTGCGGTGCAATATATTTACCACCTGCGGTTTTAAACATTTCTTTTTTACGATCAGTGATTTTCAGAAATCTCCCATCTATTAATTCACCGATATCTCCGGTATGGAACCAGCCATCCTCATCAATGGCCTCCTTTGTTAAATCAGGGCGATTGTAATAACCCTTCATTACCTGATGACCACGCGTTAATACTTCACCATCCGGAGCAATTTTAACTTCTACACCTGTAATAACTTCACCAACGGTGCCAAACATAGTGCCGCCCATACGGTTCACGGTAATTACGGGCGAGGTTTCTGTTAAACCATAACCTTCAAAAACGGGCATCCCTGCTGCCCAGAAAATCCGGGCCAAGCGTGGGTTTAAGGCTGCTCCACCAGATACGATTACAACGATTTCTCCGCCTAAAGCTTCCTGCCATTTCTTAAACACCAACTTTCGGGCAATGCTTAATTTGAAATTATACCAGGCGCCAGCATCAATCGTATATTGCTCTGCCAAAGCCACCGACCAGAAAAAGATATTTTTTTTAATGCCTGTTAGCGATTTCCCTTTCTCCATAATCTTATCGTACACCTTTTCCAACAGGCGTGGTACAGTAGAAAATAAATTTGGTTTTACATGCTGAATATCTGCCACAATGGTTTCCATACTTTCGGCATAATAAACATCTGTACGATTATACAGGTACAGGTAAATGATCATTCGTTCAAAAATGTGCGATAAAGGCAAGAAGCTTAGTCCTTTTTTTCCTCCCTCCGGAATGATCACCAATGAATTTAAAAAATTAGAAACCAGATTTTTGTGGGTTAGCATTACTCCCTTTGGAGTTCCGGTTGTACCTGAGGTATAAATTAAAGTGAGGATATCTTCGCCACTTACCTTGCTTTTATAGTCATCCAGGTTAATATCTGTGGCAGATTTCCCTGAATCTGTTAATACTTTCCAGTTATCTACCCCGTTTACTTCGCTAAAACTGTATATTTTTATATTCGGATTTACCTCATCAGCACAGGGCTTTATTTTTTCGTATAAGTCCTGATCAGCTACAAAAATGATTGAAACCTCTGCATCTTTGAGGATGAATTTAATATCATGCTCTGCTAGTGTTGGGTACAGCGGAATTTGATAAGCACCGATTTGATTGGCGGCAAAATCGGCGATATTCCATTCTGGTCTGTTGTGAGACATTACCGCCACACGCCCTCCCTTAGCCATTCCAACCTTGATTAATCCGCGACTTAGGTAATCTACAGCATCACAAAATTCTGCTGTACTATAATTCACCCATTTTCCGTGGATTTTACCATTAACGAATTCTTGCTTAGGTTTTTCCAAGCTGTACTTTAATAGATCGAAAACTCGTGTAATTTCTGCAGCCATATCATTCTATAATATTTGGTTAAGTTAAAAAAATCAAACTTGAAAGGTCGCATATCTACAGATATTTTGATGCAATAATTGAGATCGATAACTGAAACACGTTATCAAACCTTCCATTTGAAATATTTTACTAAACTTAAGAATTACAGAATTACTATGCAAGCATTGTTTTTTCAAATCATATTTTTTTACTAAAAAAGTATAATCGGCATTAAAGTTGTTAAGCAGATTATTATTTAAAAATTTACATTAACAAAATCGATTATGAAAAAGTTATTTACAATTTTAGGATGCATTGGACTATTTACGCTTACCTCTACACAGGTTAAGGCGCAAAACTACAAAACTGCCCTTGGTTTAGGTCTTGATTTTGGTGATGGTGCAACATTAGTTGGCCCTTCAGTGAAACATTTTTTCAATGCACATGATGCAGGTCAAGCAGAGGTTTTATTCGGTAGTAACCTAACTACGATCAACTTATTTTATCAATACCATGGTAATGTTAAAGGAGCATCGGGTTTAAAATGGTATGCAGGTGGTGGTCCGGCAGTAAACTTCTTTAGTTTTAATGGATTTAATGATACTTCTTTCGCATTGAAGCCAATGGTTGGTTTAGACTATAAAATTTCTGGCGCTCCTTTAGCATTCGCTTTTGATTGGAGACCAACCATCTATTTAGGTGACAATGATAGTGATTTCGGAGCCGGAAGATTTGGTTTTGGATTTAAATATGCTTTTTAAGCTAAAGAGCGGAAAGCTGAATACATAGAGCACAAAAACCCCGTTAAGAAATTTCCTTAACGGGGTTTTTATCGAAATAGATCAAAGCTCCCGGCAAGAAGAAATACCATATACAAAATAAATTTTCGAATGAAGTTTTAAGCTTTTAAATAACCTGAACGCTAAGTAAGAAACAAATTCATTTGCAAGCTGTTATAGCTCAAATTTTGGTTTAAACCAAAATAAATTTTATCTTTATACCTTATGAAAGCAGAAAAAGCAAATACAGTTAAAGCTGTCGGCGTTGAACAAACTGCTGGCGACAAAGTAAATCCGTTCAAAAAATTGATGGACGATAAAAATCGCATTATCGAAGCGATTAAAGATGGTAAAGATTTATCCATGTTAAAAGGAATTAAGTTTGTCCGCCCGATATGAGATAAACCGTAACGAAGACGGCACATCTTATCAATTTATAACTTTTTCTGGTAATACATACATAGCTTATTTTACAGAATTTTCATTGCAGGATAAGGACGGCAATGAAATCCCGACTGTATCTTTTGGTTTTTATTGTAAGTTGGCTAATGACGAGAAACCTCAACGCTTCGATGCAAAAATAAAACGGACCATCATCTATATTATAAACGAGTTTTTTCGTATACAACCAGCTGAAGCAATACTTTATCTTTGTATGAATCAAGGTGGGAAAGCAAAAAATAGGCATATTACTTTCGATAGATGGTTTAAGGAAGCTGGTGAAGACCTTGAAAAGCATGATGCCGTTGATGAATTGACTGAACCGAGTTTTTACAGTTCTATTATCATTAAATCTACCAACCCCGAAAAGCAAAAATTCATTGATGCATTCTATTATACAATAGGATTTTGGGGCCTGGGATAAGAAAATAATTGAGATAGGTAAATAGGCTTTTTCTTTAAAGTACCGTTACAAAAGAGAGTGATCGAAAGAAATCTATTTTGTAATACTCTAGTCGGCGCAAAGATTTATTAGCAGAGAGTTTAAGTACCAAATACGAACAATTACCCTATTAACTCTAGGCAAAAACAGTGTTAACTGCCATTTAATTAATAATTTAAGACATACAAAAAAGCATCGGCCTTCACCGATGCTTTTGTTATAGTAAAATATTTATCGTCAGAATATAATGACTTTCGGACTTTGCTACGCACAACTACAAGCTTACTTTCCCAACCATTTAGCAAATACTGCTTTCTGAGTAGGTGTTGCATCTTCTTTAATTGTTGGCTTTAAACGCACACTCGGATTCTCTTTCAGGTTTAAAGAGATTTCTTTATCTAAACCATCACGTTTTACTTTCAATTTTAAAACTTCTCCAATGTTTTTCCTGGTCACTAGAGGCAAGGTTTCGAGCGATAACATTGCACTCCTCAATTTAATTGTTTCCAAAGCATCATTTACGGTTACACCGTCTAGAGAAATTATCTCATCGTTTACGTTTAAACCTGCAATCCATGCTGCAGAATTCCTGGTGATTGAAGTTACATTAATGGTTCCGTTGTTGGTTAATTGTCCGGCGGCCCCAGTCACCGGCTTATCTGGCGTTGCGTTTTCCGTGGCTACATCAACACCAGCATATCCGAAATATTTTTTGTACTCAATATCATCTACGCCAATAACATATTTCGCCCAGAAATTAGTGAAACTTATTCCAGAGATTTTTTCTACCATCGCCTTAAATTCGGCATCAGTATAACCGCGTTTTAATGTTTTACATTGCAGGTACATCGCTTTCATTACATCATCCAGACTTTTTTGTCCTTTTGTTGCATTGATGATTTCTAAGTCCATCAAAATCCCAATCACTTCGCCCTTACTATAATATGAGATGGAATTATTTTTTGAATTTTCATTCGGGCGATAGCCAATAATCCAGGCATCATAACTAGATGATGCAGCAGATTGATACTTAGCTCCCGGCGTATTCACTACCGTTCCAATTGCTCCGGCAAGATCTGTAACAAACTGATTAGGGTCGTTAAAGCCAGCCCTTTGCATATATTTATTTTCGTAATATGAGGTAAAACCTTCGGCTACCCAAAGGTTGGTGGTGTAGTTTTCGTTATCGTAATCGAACGGGCCTAAAGCTACCGGACGTAAACGTTTCACATTCCAAAGGTGATGATATTCATGAGCTACAAGAGCTAAGAAGCCTTTATAACCCGCCTCGGTATTGTAAGCATTTCTTGTAGCACCCAAAGTAGTGGAGTTTAAATGTTCCAAACCGCCGCCACCTCTTAAAAAATTATGAACGATAAAAACATAATGTTTGTTAGGATTTTCTCCATAAACCTTGGTTGGTTCTTCAACAATTTTGGCCATATCTACTTTAAGTTTTTCCTTATCATAGTTACCTCCACCATACATCGCCACTTCATGACGAACACCTGCAGCCATAAATTCGAACACATCCTGGTTTCCAACTTCTATCGGACTATCATATAAAATATCAAAATCTGTAGCTGCGTAAGTAAACTGCTGCCCCGCAACTGGCGTTAAGCCGGTAGATACTTTGCTCCAGGTATTGAAAGGAATAATTTTAACGGTGCTTGGTGATTTGATCATCCCATCAGGATGCATAAAAATTCCGGTTGGCGATAAGAAAGCATGAGATTCATCAATAAATGGTGTCCGCACAGAAATTTCGAATGCATAAACCCGGTAGTTGATTTTAATATTGGCTGCCTTTGCAGAAAATATCCGCCAGGTATTTTTCCTCACTTTTTCTACTTTAACGGCTTTACCACCTGCAGTTGCTTTAAATTCTTCTACGCTTTTCTCAAACTCACGTACTAAATATGAACCTGGTGTCCACACTGGCATCTTAACATCTACATAATCTTTCGCCAAGCCAGAGATATTCATCTGAACTTCGGCATAATGTGCTTGTGGTTCTTTAAAAGAAACTTCAAAGCCAATTTTTACCTGCGCCTTTGCTGCCATAATACACGTTAGTAGTAAAACTAAACCTAAAATTGATTTTTTAATAAACATATTAAATGTGATTTGCGACAAATTTATAGTTATTGCTTAGGTTTCCGAATTAAAAACTAGCCTGGGGTGTAAAATAGTTGTGAGTTTTGAGTTGAGAGTCTGAAGTCGTGAGTTTGGACTTGGGAGTCGCCGGGCGATAGCCTTTAGAAGGATGGGGTTGGGAGTCCTAAGTCCAGAGTCTTGAGTCGCTTGGCGATTGGAATTGCTAACCGCCCTGAACTCCCATCTAAAAACTCATAATTCCAAACTAAGCAAGGATGGCAGAAATCCTAACCGCCTTGGACTCCCAACTAAAAACTCATAACTCCGAACTAATCAAGGATAGCAGAAATCCTAACCACCCTGGACTCCCAACTAAAAACTCCCAACTCCTAACCATGCAAGGATAGCAGAAATCCCAACCGCCCTGAACTCCCCACTAAAAACTCATAACTCCTAACTAAACAAGGATGGCAGAAATCCTAACCGCTTTGGACTCCCAACTAAAAACTCATAACTCCAAACTAAGCAAGGATAGCAGAAATCCTAACCGCCCTGAACTCCCCACTAAAAACTCATAACTCCTAACTAAGCAAGGATAGCAGAAATCCTAACCGCCCCAGACTTCCGACTAAAGACTCCGGACTCCCGACTAATCAAGGATAGCAAGAACCCCACTAAGTAACATCCTTAATACAACAAATTTAGGACTAAACTATTTGGATATTTTTACACTCTATATTCCAGAATCATGATCTAATGGAGCTGGTTTGGGGAACTACACAAATATAAACATGAAGAAAAGGTATATTATTTATGCTGTTTTTGCTTTGGGCTTAGCTTATCTGGTTTATTATCGGATCAAAGAAAACAAAAACGTAGAAGGGAAAGACGCTGGCGCAACTGGTCAGGGTAAAGGAGGCGGTGGCAAATCGGCGGCATTAGTGGTTGATGGTATTGTGGTAAAGCCAGTATCTTTTAACAATGAACTGGAAGTTACCGGGGCAATAGAAGCCAACGAATCTGTTGTACTTAAAAGTGAAATCTCTGGTCTGGTGACTGGCATTTATTTCAAAGAAGGAACGAATGTAAGCAAAGGTAGTGTGTTGGTTAAGATTAACGACAGAGATATCCAGGCACAGTTACAGGAAGCGATTACCCGACAAAAACTTTCTGGCACGAATGAAAACAGAGCCAAACAACTATTAGCTAAGGGCGCAATCAGTCAGGAAGAGTATGATACTTCTCTGGCAGATTCCAGATCATTACAATCACAATCGCAATTGGTAAGGGCACAATTAGCGAAAGCAACCATCAGGGCACCATTTTCGGGGAGAATTGGTTTGCGTAGCATTTCTGAAGGCACATACCTTACACCCTCTACCGTAATTGCCAATTTAGTGAGTACCAATCCAATTAAAATTACATTTTCAATTCCTGAGAAATATGCCGGACAAATTAAAACAGGTTCGAGCATTACTTTTACAACCGATGGATCATCGAAAGAGAACACCGGAAAAGTATATGCAATAGAGCCCGGAATTAATGCCGCAACAAGAACTTTACAAATCAGGGCATTGGCACAAAATGCTGATAACGCGCTGTTGCCAGGATCGTTCGCAAAGATAAAACTGGCATTAAATACACTTCAAGATGCTATTCTGATTCCCAACCAGGCTGTTGTTCCGGTTTTAAAAGGAAAGATTGTCTACATTCAAAAAAACGGAAAAGCACAGGAAATAAAAGTGGAAGCTGGTACACGTACCGATGAAAATATAGTCATCACATCTGGATTAAAAGTTGGCGATACCGTATTAACAACCGGATCCATGGCCTTGAAGCAAGATGCACCAGTAAAAGTTCATTTGGTTAAAGAATAATTATGAGTATCTCTACTACGAGTATAAAAAGGCCTGTTTTAGCCATAGTTATGAATTTGCTGATTGTACTTTTCGGCGTAATTGGCTACACTTTTCTAGGAGTCAGGGAATATCCATCTATCGATCCAACCGTGGTTTCGGTGAGAACTTCCTATCCTGGCGCCAACTCTGATATCATTGAATCACAGATTACGGAGCCTTTAGAAAAATCAATCAACTCTATTGATGGTATTCGAAACATTTCTTCTTCCAGTAATCAGGGAACCAGTAATATTACCATCGAATTTAACCTGGATAAAAATATTGAGGAAGCCGCGAATGATGTTCGTGATAAGGTTTCGCAGGCAGCCAGAACCTTACCAAAAGACATTGATGGTTTACCGGTAGTAAGCAAGGCTGATGCAAACTCAGATCCGATTCTTTCAATGACCATTCAAAGTGATAAAAGAAACACATTGGAATTGAGTGATTTTGCGGAGAATGTAATCGCCGACAGGATTCAGACCATTCCAGGGGTGAGTAGCGTACAAATTCAAGGTCAGCGGAAATATGCCATGCGCATCTGGATGGATCCAAATAAGTTAAGTGCTTATGGATTAACCTCGCAGGATCTTGTTACGGCTTTAGATAATGAAAACGTAGAATTACCATCAGGAAAAATTACCGGTGCCACCACAGAATTAACCGTTAAAACCTTGGGTAAATTAACTAATGAAAGTCAGTTCAATAATTTGATTTTAAGATCAGACAGTAACCAGGTGATCAAATTGCAGGATGTTGGTTATGCGGTTTTAGGTCCGGAGAATGAAGAAACCATTTTAAGAGAATCCGGAAAGCCGATGGTTGCAGTGGCAATTATCCCTCAGCCAGGCGCCAATTATCTGGACATTAGTAAAGAATTTTATAACCGTTTTGATAAACTTAAAGCAGATATTCCAAAGGATATTAAACTAAAAGTAGCACTTGACAATACACTTTTCATTAAGCGTTCGGTAACAGAGGTAGCCGAAACCATTGGATTATCACTCGTATTGGTGATTCTGATTATCTATTTATTTTTTAGAGATTGGGCCATTGCTTTCCGTCCGTTAATCGATATTCCGGTATCGCTGGTATTTACATTCTTTATTATGTATGCCTTCGGATTTTCCATCAACGTATTGAGTTTACTGGCCATTGTATTGGCCACAGGCTTAGTGGTGGATGACGGTATTGTGGTTACTGAAAATATTTTCAAAAAGGTAGAAGAAGGCATGTCGCCATTTGAAGCAGCAATTAAAGGTTCGAATGAAATTTTCTTTGCTGTAATTTCAATTTCCATTACACTTGCGGCAGTATTCTTACCCGTAATCTTCTTACAGGGTTTCGTTGGGAGATTGTTCAGGGAGTTCGGGGTGGTAATTGGTGCAGCAGTTTTAATTTCTGCATTCGTATCGCTAACGCTCACGCCGATGTTAAATGCCTATTTAATGAAACCAGGCGGACATAAACCATCAAAATTCTACAACTGGACCGAACCGTATTTTGTTAAACTGAATGATTCATACGCCTCAAACCTGAATAAATTTTTAGATAAACGCTGGCTTTCCATTCCGATTATTGTGGTTTGTATGGGGCTTATTTTTCTCTTCTGGAAATTGTTACCGAAGGAGACCGCACCATATGATGACCGCAGCGCGATTAACATCAGCGCCACTACACCAGAAGGTTCATCTTTTGCTTATACGGATCAGTTTATCATGAAATTGAATCAGTTGGTGATGGATTCTGTACCGGAGAAAAACGTAAATATTACCATCACTTCTCCAGGTTTCGGTGGTTCGGGATCTGTTAACTCAGGTTTTGTACGCATGGGCCTGGTGAATCCGGAAGACCGGGAGCGGACACAAAAGGAAATTGCAGATAAGCTGACGAAGATCACAAAAAAATACACTGAAGGAAAAACGATTATCAATCAGCAGCCAACTATTTCTGTAGGGCGAAGAGGGGGTTTGCCGATCAGCTATATTATCCAGGCACAAAATTTTGAGAAACTGCGGGAGAAAATTCCTCTATTTATGGATGCCGTGGCGAAAGATCCAACCTTTACGGTTTCCGATGTCAACCTGAAATTTAATAAGCCGGAAATTAACTTAACCATCGATCGCGATAAAGCGAAAAACTTAGGCGTTTCTATTGCCGCAATTGCGCAGACGCTTAACTTAGGTTTAAGCGGACAGCGTTTCTCTTACTTTTTTATGAACGGGAAACAGTATCAGGTGATTGGTCAGTTCGATCGTGGTGACCGGAAAGATCCTTTGGATTTAAGTTCGGTATATGTCCGGAGTGATAAGGGAGAATTGGTACAACTGGATAATCTGGTTACCGCAAAAGAAGAAAGTAGTCCGCCACAGTTGTACAGAAATAACCGTTTTATTGCGGCCACTGTTTCTGCTGGCTTAGCCCCCGGTAAAAGTATTGGTGAAGGTATCGATGCCATGGACGCCATATCATCAAAAATACTGGATGAAACCTTTTCAACAGATTTAAGTGGAGAATCGCGGGATTTTAAAGAAAGTTCTTCGAACACTTTTTTTGCATTCGGTTTAGCTTTATTACTAGTGTACTTAATCCTTTCTGCACAGTTTGAAAGCTTTAAAGATCCGATTATCATTATTCTAACGGTACCCATGGCCGTTGCCGGTGCATTTCTATCCCTTTGGTTATGTGGCCAGAGTTGGAATATTTTTAGCCAGATTGGAACCATTATGTTAATTGGCTTGGTAACAAAGAATGGAATTCTGATCGTAGAGTTCGCCAATCAGCTGAAAGAAAAAGGAACGCCTATTGCTGAAGCCATCCGCGAGGCATCTGTTTCCCGTTTACGACCAATTCTGATGACCAGTTTAGCCATTGCCATTGGCGCACTTCCTATTGCTCTGGCTTTAGGTGCGGCTGCAAAAAGCAGAATGAGTATGGGAACGGTAATTGTTGGCGGAACACTATTTTCACTGGTGCTTACCCTATTTGTAATACCGGCCATTTACTCTTATTGGGCCAAGCCGTACAAACCAAATAAACAATTAAAAGATGCCCATCGCTTTGAACAGGAAGCATTAAACATAGAAGAATAAGATGAGCAAGAAATTACAATTATTATCTTTTTTACTGTGCTTATCCTTTTCCGGATTTACACAGGAGCTGCTTACTTTAAAAGAAGCTGTAAGCATTGCGTTGCAGAATAATTACGATATTAAAATCAGCAGGAACGACTTATCAATCGCTAAAAACAATAACAACATTGGGAACGCAGGCATGTTACCAACGCTTGATGGAACTTATGTAAATGGTGGTGGAGTTCAGAACACCAGGCAAACCCCCGCAACCGGACCAGAAAGGGTTATAACCGGCGCGAGAAGTACAAACAACAGTTTGGGTGCCGATTTAAACTGGACTGTTTTTGATGGCTTTACCATGTTTGCGAATTATAACCGGTTAAAAGAATTGCAAAAACAGGGTGAAGTAAATGCCCGGTTAACTATCTTAAACACAGTTGCAGATGTAATTAATGCTTATTATGATGTGATCAGGCAGCAACAATTACTCGTTGCGGCAGATAGTGCCATTGATGTATCTGTTTTACGAACCAATATTGCCAAAACCAAACTGGACCTGGGAAGAGGCTCCAAATTAGATGTGCTAACGGCCCAGGTAGATTATAATACTGATACCTCGAGTTATCTCCAGATTAAGAATTTTTTACAGGTGGCAAAAATTCGGTTAAACCAGATCATGGTACGGGATATTAGCACCAATTTTACAGTCGCCGATAGCATCGACGTAGACCGGGGAATTTTATTCAGTAAACAGGCAGAAATTGCAGAACAGCAAAATCCTGATGTGCAAAATGCTTTTATCAACCAACGGCTGGCCTCGCTGAATCTAAAAGCCGTTCGTGGTGCCAGGTATCCGGCAATCAGTTTGAATTCTGGTTACAGCAGGGCGAATAGCACAAGTCCTACCGGATTTAACCAGAGGTTTGCGGCAAATGGATTTACTTACGGTGTTACTGCCAGCTTAAATTTGTTTAATGGTTTTTTACAGCGACAAAATGAGCGAAATGCAAAGATTGAGATCGAAACATCAAAATTGAATCTGGGCAAAACGAAGCTTGATGTGAATTCTCAATTGCTTTCTGCCTATCAGAATTATGCCACTTACCTCGATTTGGTGAAGCTTGAACAACGGAACGTAGATATTGCCAAAGAAAGTTTAGACATTACCTTGGCCAAGTACCGTTTAGGGAGTATTGCTCCACTTGAATTACGGGAAGCACAGCGTAATGCCATTGATGCACAAAACCGTTTTATTGAAATGCAATATCAGGCCAAGTTAGCAGAAACTATGCTAAAAGAAATAAGTGGAAATATTGATTTGTCGAATTAAACTATACAGATATTTAAAGGTAGATATTTTATGAAACTGAATAATATAGCTTTCTATTTTAGAAATTATTTTAACATAAAGAATGATAAGCATGGTTTTCAAACCCTAAAAGCCTCCAATGAATGCATTTTTTATCGCGAATAATATAAAAACAGAAGAATTAAAGCCACAAATGAGTAACGAAATTATTTCAGGCATAAAATTCTACAATTAATTTTTATATTTAGTGCATGATACTTGTTGCAGATAGTGGCTCATCAAAAACTGATTGGATGGGTTATCTTAATGGAGAAACCATTAGATTTAATACCACTGGAATAAACCCATATTTTTTAAGTGAACAGGATATTTCGAATTTAATTTCGAAAAATGAAACTGTTATACAATACGCAGATCAGGTAAAAGAGATTTACTTCTTCGGTGCTGGTTGCTCTTCGCCTGATAAGCATGAAGTGGTTTCAAACGGCCTTTCTGAAGTTTTCCAAAATGCCTTTATCTCTGTAGATCACGATTTACTAGGCTCCGTTTATGCAACCTGTGGCAATGCCGAAGGGTTAAATTGCATTTTAGGAACAGGATCGAACATTTGCTATTTTGATGGCAAAAAGATTCATGATGGCCACCACGGGTTGGGTTATGTTCTGGGCGATGAGGGTTCAGGCACCTTCTTCGGTAAAAAAGTGTTGCTAGCCTATTTATATGATAAAATGCCTGCTGGTTTAGCTGCCGAATTTAAAAAGGCTTTCCCTGCTGATAAGGAGCAGATTATTACCAATGTTTATCAAAAACCATTTCCTAACATTTACCTGGCAGGCTTTAGTCGGTTTATGGCCAGCCACCGCGATCATCCTTTTATTCAGGATGTTTTGAAAAGTGGGTTTCAGGAATTTGTGAATACTAACGTGAAGGATTACCCAAAGTACAAAGATGTGCCTTGTCATTTCGTTGGCTCTATTGCATACTATTATCAGGAGACTTTAATTGAGGTTTTAGTAGAGAATGGCATTGAACCAGGCAAAATATTACAGAAACCAATAGAAGAGCTTTTCAATTTTATTCTACAAAAAGAAGGAATTGTTCAGCAGGCCAGTTAATATTTCTAAATTTTATTTGTTTATAAATTAATTGTTAAAATATTCTTAAGATTGTAAACTTAACAAGATACATTTTGTTATATTTTTGATGGCAAATAAATTGCTTAAAACATATGAAGAGAATACTGGTAGTTGACGATGATATTGAGGTTTTAGAAACCATACAATTAATACTGGAAATCGGTGGGTTCAAGGTTTCAGCACTTAACGATGGCGAAGAGATATTTAGCAGGATTGAAAGCTTTAAGCCGGATTTGATCTTACTTGACATATCGCTTGGCCATATAGACGGGCGTGTTTTATGTGAGCAATTAAAATCTATTGAGCACACTTCAAAAATTCCAATTCTACTCATTTCCGGTTTATATAATCAGGATGATTTTACTACATTAAATTACGGTCAGGATGATTTTCTTTCAAAACCATTCCAGATGGATGTTCTCCTGAAAAAAATTACCAAAATTCTATCTTTAGAAGAAGATAAACCAAGTTTTCATCTAAATTAGAAATAGATATACTTTATTAAAGGCCAAAAAACGTAACTGTTTTTTGGCTTTTTTTATTTACAATTAAATCGCATCTACAAAACTTTAAGTAGGAAACCAACTCCTGAATAGATAGGCAGCTATTTATTTATTTTTCGTAAACAATAATAAGTCTTAAGGTTGCACATACCTTTACCTTTTCCATCTCCCATCTTCCCTAATAAAGCTATCCGTAAACACATCTTCCCTTTTACATCCCCTTAAAATTCACTGTCATTTTGGCAAACAAAAGGCTTTGGAACAGCCCTTGTTATGCAGGATGTAGATTAAACAATTTATTTACATATGAGCATTCAAGAAAAAGGAAACATCTCAATACATACTGAGAACATTTTCCCAATAATTAAGAAGTTTTTATATTCTGATAACGAGATTTTTCTCCGTGAGTTGGTTTCAAACGCTGTAGATGCGGTTCAGAAAATTAAAAGACTGGGTTCATTAGGTCAGTTTAATGGCGAAGTAGGTCAACCTTTAGTAAAAGTTGCCGTTGACAAAGACGCAAAAACCATTACCATTAGCGACAATGGTTTGGGTATGACCGCCGAAGAAATTAAGAAATACATCAACCAGGTTGCATTTTCTGGCGCAAGTGAATTTGTAGAGAAATTTAAAGATGCAAAAGACGCCAATGAGATTATTGGTAAGTTTGGTTTAGGTTTCTATTCTGCCTTTATGGTTGCAGATTTAGTAGAAATTCAAACCCTATCTTATCAGGATGGTGCGGAGCCAGCACGTTGGGTTTGCGATGGCAGTACAGAATTCGAAATTACGGAAGGCACAAAAACCACCCGTGGTACAGATATCATCCTTCATGTTAACAAAGATTCTGAAGAGTTTTTAGCAGAATCTAAGTTGCAAGAAATTTTAGATAAATATGCTAAATTCTTACCTGTTCCAATTCAGTTCGGTACTAAAACAGAATCTGTAGAAGACGGCGAAGATGAAGAAGGTAAGAAAAAATATATAGATGTAGAAGTTGATAATATCATCAACACTACTAATCCTATCTGGACAAAAGCACCTGCAGATTTGTCAGACGAGGAATACTTAAGCTTCTACCGTGAATTATATCCATTTAGCGAAGAGCCTTTATTCTGGATTCACTTAAACGTAGATTATCCATTTAAATTAACTGGTGTATTGTATTTCCCGAAATTGAAAAATGATTTCGAAATGCAACGCAACAAAATCAAATTATACTCCCGCCAGGTATTTATTACCGACGAGGTTAAAGATATTGTTCCAGAATTTTTAATGCTGTTACATGGTGTAATCGATTCACCAGATATTCCGTTAAACGTTTCGCGTAGTTTCTTACAAGCGGATAGTAACGTAAAGAAAATCAATAACTACATTACTAAAAAAGTTGCTGATAAATTAGCCGAATTATTTACGAAAGACCGTCAGGCATTTGAAGACAAATGGAAAGACATTGGTTTATTCGTGAAATACGGAATGATCAGTGAAGAGAAATTCTATGATAAAGCTAAAGATTTCGCTTTAGTTGGAAACACTAAAAATGAACTTTTCACTTTAAACGAATATAAAGAGAAGGTAGCACCTTTACAGACAGATAAAAACGGTACCGTGGTTTATTTGTACTCCAATGATACTGCAAAACAAGATGCTTTTATTCAATCAGCGAATAAAAAGGATTATGATGTTTTGGTATTAGATTCACCAATAGACAATCACTTCATAAATCAAATGGAGCAGAAATTGGAAAAAACATCGATTAAAAGGGTAGATTCTAGTGTTGCTGATAAGTTGATCGAAAAAGATGAAGTTAACGAGCACGTTTTAAGCGAAGACCAGGTTAAAGAAGTAACAGCGATTTTTGAAAAAGCAATTACTAAACCAGGCATGCAAGTAGAGGTTATCGCTTTGAATCCAGATGAATTACCAGTAACCATTACCATGGATGAATTTATGCGTCGCATGAAAGATATGGCTGCAATGGGTGGAGGAATGGGCTTTTATGGCCAGATGCCAGATAGCTACAAAGTGGCTATTAACGGAAACCACAAATTGGTGAACAAAATCTTAAATACAGAAGGTGAAGCACAGGCTAATCTTGCCAAGCAAGCTGTTGATTTAGCTTTATTGGCTCAGGGAATGTTAACTGGCGCTGAATTAACTGCTTTTGTGAGCAGAAGTGTTGAATTAATCTAATCATTAAATAATATGATTTATGGAAGGGAGAAATCGAAAGGTTTCTCCCTTTTATTTTTTAATAAAAATAGGATTAAACGAATTGTTGGGGGATAAGTATTTTAGACATGCGTTTCAATCTTTCGGTTGCTGTCTCACCAACAGAAAACTCATGCCTATAAATATTAAACTTAGGTAGGTTATCTAATCCTTGGTTGGTGGCGCACCAACTAAAAACCCATCCCTATAATTCAAAACTTAGGCTTGTTGGTGAGATACCAACCTGTAGAGTAAGAATAGAGGACACAAAAAAAGCCCTAATAAATTAGGACTTAATTTCTATAGAATCTCCGGGACGTTAAGATTTTAATAAATATATTAGCTTGCTGCCTGCTTCTGATCAACATTGAAGTAATCTTTATGATCTTCAATCATTTTGGCAATTGTTGCCGCTTTAGTATCCGTTAATTTGAATTCGAATAAAGGCGCCTGATTTTTCTTCGATTTTACCATCTTCTCTGTGTAGAAGCGATAAACTAATCCATTCGTTAGCAAACCATATTTCGCTTTCGTTTTACGGAAATATTTTGATAAACGTGAATCATGAATATCCAAGCTATCTTCGTGGTGCTTACACTCTACCAAAATAGTAGGTTCTCCATCTTTCATAATGGTATAATCAACCTTTTTACTTTTTTTCACTCCAAAGTCCAGCACAGCCTCAGATTGAACCTCTGAAGGATCAAAGCCTAAAATCTGGATGAAAGGCATCACTAATGCATTTCTGGTTGAATCTTCTGTTTGAACTTGTGGAAGCATCTTTTTGATCCTGACAGCAAATTGCCCTATTTCGTCTTTAAGTTCCATGGTAGTGTATATAATTTTTTTAGAGGTATCAGTTTTTTCAAGCTATAGTTGGATGTGGTAATATGCTTATTTGTATTTCTAAATTTTAATCCTTCAACGCTTAACCCGTTTTTGTATGGCCTGTTTAATGATCTTTTCAACAGGCTACACAAATTTGGGCAGGCAGATGTTAGGTTAATTAAAATGATAATGGTTTAAACGCCAATCATCTTAATTATTTGTTTTTGGCAAACAGTTTAAAGATTACAAAAAAGATATATGAAAGACATTTTATTACATGAACCCCCCAGATTTTTACACGAAACCTGTAGATTTTTACACGAAACTAGCGTTGCGTTTTTTTTAATACCATGAAGCTAAATACAATCCATTTTTTATTTAACTTGCAATAATTCATTTCAAGCAACATTATTTATAACTATCATGAATCTAAAATGCGTTGTTATCGACGACGAACAGCATGCAATTGAGGTAATTACCGACCATATCGCAGAGATGCCCGGTTTGAGTGTTTTTAAGACTTTTACCAGTCCTGTCCAGGCACTGACTGAGCTTAGCTTAGATGATGAAATCGATTTATTATTCATGGACATTGATATGCCTGGAATTAACGGCCTCGAATTAGCCAAAAACATCAGGGAAAAGGCGAAGTATTTAATTTTCACCACTGCACATCCTGATTATGCCTTACAAGCCTTCGATGTTCAATCAGATCAATATCTGCTTAAGCCCATCTCATTTGCAAAATTCGCACTAGGCATAGATAGAATTTTGAAAAAGGAAGCAAATAATGCCCGCGCAGCAAAAGAAATAGATCAGGTGTCTGCACTTTATATCAAAGGCGATCACAAATATGCTTTTTCTAATATTGCTATTGATGAGATTCTTTACATCAAAGCACTACAGAATTATATTCAGATTATTACCAATACTGAAACGCATATCACTTATCTCACATTAAAGGAGATTGACAAAGCTCTGGAACGTCATCCATTTATTCGGGTAAACAAATCAAACATCGTTGCTAAATCTGCTATCAAAAAAGTGGATGGAAATATTATCCGTTTAACCAATAATGAAATGATACAAATTGGTGAAGGCTATAAAGAAGCTTTCTTCACCTATGTACAGAATAGTTTATTAAAATCAAACAGAAACCAGTAGTTATTAATCTACGATGTAGCTAGTCATTACTATGGTATGGCTCATATCTCCAGTTGGATTAGTAGCGAAGTTATTTTGAGCCTTAACATTTTTGTATACAAAAACTGTTTTTTTCGCAAGTTTTGGAGTGTTTTGAGTTTTCATAATATGATAAATTTAAAAAAGTTATTATTATAATTAGTTTGTGTAAGCGTACAGGCGAATTTTTTACAAAAACACGGTAGATTATTAGTCTACTATATAACTGGTCATTACTACTGTATGGCTCATATCTCCTGTTGGATTAGTAGCGAAGTTATTTTGAGCTTTAACATTTTTGTAAACAAAAACAGTTTTTTTCGCAAGCTTTGGAGTGTTTTGAGTTTTCATGATATGATAAATTTAAAAGAGTTATTATTGTTGTTATTAATTTCTGTAAAGGTGCAGCCTAAATTTTTGCCCCCCTATTTTTTTACACAAACACTGACTTTTGGAAGATAAAACCTCAATTTCAGTAGATTTAACCTAAAAAATGATACAATTAACGCTTAAAAATTTCTGGAAAAAATATAAACTTCATTGCATTATTTGGGGAATCTATATCATTTACGAGGTCTTTATATTGGGTTTTGCCGCTAATAGATTCCGACCTGTTGGCCAATATGTTCTCGTTTACATTACCAACATTTTCGTTTTTTACACGCATGCTTACCTTGTTGGAAGAGTGATAAAAGACAATAGTGTTGCACTTAAATTTTTAAAGATTTTAGGACTGATAATATTCACGCTATTTGCCTACATCCTTTTAACTTATATATTGGTGGTGTTGTTTGGTAAGTTAGGGATTGTTGAATATGAAGGCTGGAATTTTATTACCCGCACTTTCATTTTATCCTGCATCTACAGGTCTCTGCTTTTCATTGGTTTTGCTACCGGTTATGTTTATATTCTTAAATCATTCGAAGACCAGAAAAAGGTAGAGATTCTGGAGCGACAGAATTTGATTACACAAATTGAGAAACAAAGTTTGGAAACAGATCTGGTTCAATCGCAAAACAATTTTCTGCGAAGCCAGATTAACCCGCACTTCCTGTTTAATACCCTAAACTTTATTTATAACGATACCCGTAAAAAAGCACCCATGGCTGCTGATGCCATCATGAATTTATCAGAAATGATGCGCTATGCATTAAAACAACCTGAAGCTTCTGAACTGGTACCTTTGCGTGAGGAGGTTGAACAAATAGAACATTTAATCAATTTGCATAAATTGCGTACGGCAAATACGATTAACATGTCACTGGAAGTGAATGGCGATTTGTTTGGTTTGAGATTTCCGCCGCTCATCCTGCTTACTCTTGTAGAAAACATTTTTAAGCATGGAAACGTAACCCATTCTACGCAACCTGCTGTGGTAAAAATAGATTACAAACAAAATATCTTAAACATTAGCACCATTAATATGGTGAATGATGGCCGTGGCAAACACGAAAGTCATCATGTTGGCCTTGAGAATGTTGCAAACCGCTTAAAAAGCTTTTATAAAGACGATTTTGTTTTTAAATATTACACAGATCCTTTAAACAGGTACGTGACTGAAATAACTGTTGAGGTAGTTAACCCAATGGCTAAACTCAATATCAGCCGGTAGCTTTGCCACGCTGAAGATCCTTTAACAGTAAATAATACATTACCATTTCATGAGTTCGCTGGCTTTTATCGAAAAGACGGTTGACATGCATGTGCATTAAATCCATAAACAGCCTAACTTTACGGCCCGTTTCCAGGTTTTGTAACAGCAGAACCTGTGATTGAATCATGCGATCAAAACACAATTGCTGGTTTTCATCAAATGCTGTTGCGATGCTGCTTTTATAAGATTGATATTGCTGATTTAGCTTTTTAAAATCTGCTGCATCTAAATGGTGTTCATTATTATATGAATCTGATGCAAGTTTAATCACCTTTCTTAGTTCTTCAATTTCGAAAACGCCTTGCTCCTGTAACTGATCTGCAATTGTTGCACAAAACTTATATTTGCTAAAAGAATCGGGCTGATCAGGGAGAATGGACAATACAAATGCGCTATCAATATTAAAATAAACCTCTACCTGCTCAATCAGATCGCTTCCATAGCGTTCTATTTCCCGCTTATAGGCCCTGGAGTAGAAATCTGATACCAGGCCATTGCTGATGTAAGGAGATAAAAAGCTGGCAAATGAAGCACTGAGTATCTGGTTATGATCTTCATTTTTAACATTGATCCTGAATCTTAAATGATTTCCGTTTTCATTATACCTGATAAAAAACCACGATTTAATCTTATCACCATGTGCCTGCAGAAATGTATGGATTACATTAATGAGAATTTCATCGGCTCGCTGCTGGTGACAAAATATTTCGAAATAAAGCCATTCACTTCCTGGAAGAAAAATTTGCTCAACAGGTCTTACTGCATCTATATTAATTCCCGGAGCCTCATTGTAAATGCGCTCACTGTGTGTAATACCAAGTATAAATTGGGTTAAATAAGGTTTTGCGTGTTCATTAACAACATAATGCTGCTTTGGCAAAATCACTTCTTCGAGATAAATGTGCTTTTGCTTTTGCATGAACTGCATAAATGCTGTTAAATCTTCATCAATGGCTAAGCTGAAGCATAAAGTCTGATCCGATAATCCGGTTTTGAAGTATTCAGATACGCCAAGTTTGGTGAGATGCTGCCTGCATACATCAATAGATAGCGGTACTTTTACAGGAAATAAGGCTTCCTTTTCAACCCGCCACTTCTGCGCGTTTAATATGATATTCTGGTATTGCAGTCTCGGATAATAATTCAAATCTGGAAAAAAAACATCAAGCGGAAGCGATAAACTGCTCTGTATTCCCTGGTACTGTAGATCGCAAAGCAACCTGAATACGGATAGATCTGACCGTGTATAGTTGTATGCAGAAGCAATACGCGGCATCAAACGTTTGTTTAAAAACTTTGACCGAAGCACAACCTGTCCGTTTCGTACCGAGATCTGAATATCATTGAGTAAAAGTGGATTTGCTGAGGTATCGTAATTGAGGATGGAGAGCTGATGTTGGTAAACCAGTTTTCGCCTGTTGATATTGTCTACAGTGGCTTCTACCATATAAGCAACATCAAAAAATAGCACACCTGAATTTGCTTCTTGTTCTATTGTTGAAATTTCTTTGCAATAGTCTTCAACCGCATTGTTTGCCATAGAAAAACGCCCTGCTAATGCATTTGCAGTTACCCCTCCTATTTGATCCATTGTAATTAAATCATCCACTACATTTAATAGTATACTCAGGGAATTTGGAAGCGGACTTGGTTTTTCATTTAAAACCAAGTTTAATTCGTTTAGGAATACCGTTTTGCCAGGTTCGAATTTTTCTATTGATAAAGCTTTTTTCAAGCTAGACTTCAAATCAGCACTTAATTTATTATCCTTTTTTTTGTTATTAAACTGAAGAACGAAATCATCGCCTTCGCTTTGCTCCAGTTCATCATAGCCTACTCCCATTTCCGGATCGAGTGCTAAAAGAAGTGAAACCTCACGCTGTTCGAACTTTTTACTAAATCGCTGAATAAATGTAATTAATGCAGATCTTTCTTCCTTCGGGACGATTTTCTGCAATAGGCTAAGTAAATTTGGAACAGACTTAAAGAGATTGCGGCCTACTCCTCCACTCATAACCTTTCGTTCTGCAATTATATATTGAGGTAGTTTTTCCGTTACCTCTTCCCCAATTCTTTTGAAATAATCTTCACCGATAATATTTGGATCCTGATCAGTAAAAATGAGTTGTAAATCATGCATATCTTTGAGCATACTAAACAGATCTGATTCCCGCCCCGTATCCAACTTAAGCTTCGATATCAAATCCTGCAACCGGATTGGTTGAAGACAGGCATTTAAGATCTGCATCACAAAATCATCATTCCCGATTTCGGCAAGTTCAAAAACACCTTCTGTGCAGGCAATATACCGGATACCATCAAGCGTAGCGTAAAAACTGCTATTGCTAAACACAAAACCATTCTTGTTCAGGAAGGTATCGAAGTCAAATATCAACTGATTGCGATACGGCCAGTCGATAAAACGATGAACAATTTGTTCCTCACCAATTACGAGGTTGGTAGCGTGAGTTTTAATGGCATCGTTTAAAATGCTAAAACTTGCAAATGTTCCATAGGGTGTTGAGCGATATTTTGCCCTGTTGAAATACTTCCAGATGGTAAAGTATACTTTTGGTGGTAAGGCGCTCAAATCCTTTGCTTCCACATCTTTTATCGTTTCATAAAAATCTCCAGACGATATGGATATCGCTTTTTTTAATCCTCCCCAACAAGCCTGCAAATCAGATTGATAAGAAAACATTGGGGTTCGGAAGATGAGTGTTGAACGAAGATTGAGTTTCATGAGATAGTATAACTGGCGAAAATTACAAAGATTAATTATAAAATCGCTATCTGCACAAAACTAAAAAGCCACTTCCATTTTTTCGGAAGTGGCGCTCAACGGGGGGACAATTAACTGAAATTATTTTTTAGTTACCTTAAATTCAGTTCTTCTATTTTTAGCTCTGCCATCAGGATTATCTTTCTTTTTTCTGCCTCTTCCAATCTCATTTGGCGCAATTGGCATAGACTCTCCGTACCCTTTAGAGGTTAGTCTCACCTGAGAAATTCCCTTACTCACCAAGTAATCCACACAAGATTGAGCCCTCTTGTTCGACAACTCCAGGTTGTATTCATCTGTTCCGATATTATCGGTATGCGATCCCAATTCAATTTCCATTTCTGCATTATCTTCCATAATAGGAATCAGAAAATCCAACACCTTTTTTGATGGCTCTGTTAACTCCGCACTGTTAAATTCGTAGTATACATTATCTAATGCGATTGGAATTCCAATTTTAAACGGACTTAAACAGTAATCCTTATAGATCATGGTATCCGCTTTTGCCAACTCTTCGTAAACATAATTTTTAGTGATGGCGAAATAATTTTCCTTAGAGAAAGCCAGTTTTATAGGCCTTTTAGAGTCTGCCTTGAAGTGGTATTTTCCATCTCCGCCAGTGGTAACCTTTTGCATTCCCTCTACGTTAGTAAAAATTACCATTGCACCTGCCATTGGCAGTTTGGTTTTACAATCAGTCAAAATCCCTTCAACAGAGAAGTATTCTTTCTTAATTTCAAATACCTCCAGGCAGCATGATGATTCGCGATCTGAACTGATATACCCTTTCGTATCATCATTATTAGTTGAGGTAAAATATAAGTCGTCTTTTGATGAATTGAATGGATAGCCCATATTTTTAGGTTCAGACCAGGTAACCAGATCACCCTCTGACTCAAAAAAATCTAAACCACCTAAACCAATTCGTCCATCGGTACTGAACATTAATTTTTTGGTAACCGGGTTGTAATATGGTGCACGCTCATCATCTTCGGTATTAATGGTTGGGCCAAGGTTTACCGCCTGACCCAAAGTGCCATCGCTACGAATGGCGCAATACCAAAGATCAAATTTGCCGTAACCACCGGTTCGATCTGATGAAAATAGCAGAAAATTACCGTCTTTGGTTACAAATGGTTGCTGTGAATTAAAATCCTTGCTATTTACCTCCAGGCCTACTGGCTGAGGAGCTGACCACTTATCATTATTTTTTTTAGCGGTGTAAATGGAATAACGCTCTTTTTCTCTCCACGCAGTGAAATAAACTGTATTACCATCCGGAGAAAAGCTTGCCGCAGCAACCTCCATATCTTTAGGTAAATTAATACTCATCATTTTTACAGCAACTTCTGTGGTAGATAGCGCATCTTTAGAGATGTAAAGCGTATTTAGAAACGGATTAGCTTGGGTAGACACCTGAACCTCGCCGGTTTCTGTTTTCATAACATCCCTTTTCCCAGCTACATTGATGGGTCTCGATGAGGTAAAATAAAAGTCTTCCGCAACTTTTACCGGTGCATAGTTCGATCCTAAACCATTTACATTTGCCGGTACTTTTTTAATTTGAACCATTCTTGGAAACCGCATTTCTTCGAGTGCAAATTTGCAGGAAGAAATTTCCTTTTGTGCATCTTTAACCAAGGGATCATTTGGGTTTTTGCTGATAAAAGATTCAAATGAGGCAATCGCCGGATTGAACTTTTTATTCGCTCTCAAACTTTCTGCATAATAAAAAAGTGCTTTTCTATACCTGGTATTGGTAAAGGTAATGGCAATGCCGTAGTACTTTTCAGCTTCTGCAAACTCCCGGTACAAACGGCTTGATTCTGCCAGATTGTAGATTGACCCTTCGTAATCTTCAATCACCTTATTGTCTGAAGTACCCTTCCGCTCTTTTCCATATGGCAAAATTGCCTGCGCAGTATCGCCAGTTATTTTTAAAGCCTTTTTATAAAAAGTAGAGGCCGCATAATAGTCTTTATTTTCAAAATAAGTATCGGCTACTTTCTTATAATTTACTACATATTGGGCATTCGCAAAACCTCCAACTGCCAATAATAAACACAAAAATATTTTTCTCATTTTATTATTAATTATAAGCGTGGACAAAAGAAATTAGGACCGATAATTCCGTTACGCCCAATCAGGGAAATTGACAATTCTATCCCACCATTGCTATTGGATGCACGGTTAAACGATGAAGTATTTACATCATAACTTAAACCGAATACCATATTACTCAACTGCAAACCAACGAATGCGATGGCTGCATCTTTCATACGATAGTTACCACCGAACAAGATATTAGATGACTGGCTTACATTTAGTTGTGCGTAAGCACCTACCGAAACCTCGTTGGTATTTCCCTGATACATCACCAATGCATTCGGAACGAGATCTAAGAAATCTGAGGCACGAATCCGGGCGCCACCATGGCCGGTAAATCGCACCGGGATTCTGGATTCAGTTCCTGTAAAACGATCAATGGGGCGGGTTAAATGTGCTGCACTGGCACCTACAAATACATTAACATTCTGGTTTGGATTACCATCAAAATACATAATACCGAAGTTAACATCAGGTACCAGTGAAGACTGCGACTGAAAAGTTTCGCCATTCATCATACCACCATCATAGCCTGTTAAGGGGTTAAACTGGTTGCCAAATCTTGCCTGAGAGTAATCAAAACTTCTATTGATGATACCTGCCTGCAAGCCGAAATTTATGGTTTGCAATCCTTCTCTACCAAACCTTAAACGATAGGAACCAGACACCAGGGCAGTGAGGTAGTTAAAATCTAATTCACCTGCCCGCTGATTCAGAATGGTACCACCAAAAGCAAAGTTTTTCTTTGGCGCAATATCAAAGGAAGCTCCGCCAGTTAAAAATGAACTGTTTAATGCTCCCCACTGCTGTTTAAAATTTACTGATGCGCGATAATCGCCATCAATAACACCGGTTAATGCAGGATTTAACCAAAGTGGATACGCATAGTATTGCGAAAAATGCGGATCGGTTTGGGCAACTAATCTTGAGGTGCAAAGTAGCAGGCTCAGTACTGCCACAAATGCTTTTAAAGACGATGGTATTTTCATGGTATTTAATTTTGTCTGTTTATTATTTAGCCTACTTATCATTATCTAATTAGCGTTATAGTACCTTTTTTCATTGTACTGGTACCATCGTTAAATTGAACATCTACCATATACACATACACGCCGACCGGCTGATTTACACCTTTGAACGTTCCATCCCATCCGTTAGCTACGTTATCAGATTGGAAGATCAGTTGGCCCCACTGTGTTAATACCGTCATTCTCGCTGATGCTATCGTATTTCCATAGATTAGGAAAATATCGTTTTTACCATCGTTATTAGGTGTAAATGCATTTGGAATATAGATCTGACTTCCGAATGGATTTGCTGCTTTTCCGGTAACCGGACTTGAATTCGCACTGGTTTGGCAAGCTAACTGACCAGTTGCTCTTACAATTAGGGTTACTGCCTGATCTGGTTTTAAGCCAGTTGCCAGATATGTGGTTCCGACAGATGCCTGCCAGGTTAAGCCATTATCTATAGAGATTTCATAACCTGATGCGCCATTAACTGCCGGCCATGCAAACGTTACACTATTTGCAGTAGTTGTTTGCACCACGACTGATGGTGTAGCCAATACTGGAAGAACTGTTACGGTTACAGGTGTTCTACTCGCACTTGCACAACCACCCACTGCAATACTCTCTACATAATAAATAGTGGTAGCCGTAATGTTTGGCGTGGTAAAAGTGATTCCCTCACCCAATACATTTCCATTAGAACTTACATTATACCATCTGTAGATTAATCCTGCTACCGGATTATTTACCGTTAATATCGTGTTGCTACCTGCGCAGACTGTTCCATTAGCCGGAGTTGCAGATGCTGGCGCAAGTGGTACAGGTAAAGCCACTATATTTACTGGCGTTCTTGATGCAGAGATACAAGATCCGTTCGCACCTTCAACATAGTAAGTTACATTGGTTGTAACTGCCGGTGTAGTAAACGACGCGCCTGTTCCTGCGATCGACCCACTTGTTGCTGTAGTGTACCAGTTATAAACGGCACCTGCTTGCGGATTGGTTACGGTTATAATGGCTACATTTCCAATGCACACACTAATGTTCGAGGTGTTAACCACCGGAACAGCTGGTTTCTGGTTTACGGTTACCGTAATCCTTACCCTGCCTCCGTTATTATTACATCCTCCCGCATTCACCGCAGTTACGTAATAATCGGTTGTGCTGGTTAATGCGGGCGTATTGTAAGTTGAACCTGTAAATAACAAGTTGCCACCTAAAGCAGCGCTGTACCATTCGTAAGTTACACCAGTTTGTGCATTGCTGATTACCAATTGAGTTGGCTCACCAGAACAAATACTTGTTCCTGTACTTGCTACCACCGGGTTATTTGGTAAGCTACTTACGGTAACGGCTATTGCTAAACCACTACCTGAAGCATTTTCACATTTATTGTCTCCTTTAACGGTTACGTAATAAGTGGTGTTAGCCGTTAAAACTGGAGTAGTAAACACGCTACCAACAAATACTGCTGAAGTTAAGGTTGCATCACTGTACCAGGTAAATACCGGATTGGTAACCGTGGTGCTGCTTGCGGTTAATACGGCTGCGATGTTTCCACAAATCGATCTTGATCCGCTTACTGATACGTCAGCCTGCACTGCTCTTGTGTTCACCACAACTGTAATTGGTTTAGCATTCGCAGCCGAATTTTCACATTTGTTACTTCCTTTAACAGTTAGATAATAAGTAGTACTTGTTGTTAAAACTGGCGTGATAAAGTTCGGGCCAACAAAAACAACACTGGTGAGTGAGGCATCGCTGTACCAGGTAAATACAGGGTTAGTTACTGTAGTTGAGCTGGCATTAATAGTTGCTGTACCAGAACCACAAACCAAAGTAGGTGCAGATAGCGTGATATCTGCAGCAGTTGCCGCTTCATTCACATTCACCGTAATCACTCTGGCTGTTGCAGTTGAGTTTTCGCATCTGTTGTCACCTTTCACCGTTAAGTAATATCTCGTAGTTGTATTTAACGCAGGCGTATTGAACGTTGCACCAACAAAAGCCACTGAAGTTAAGGCAGCATCTGTGTACCAGGTGAACGTTGGATTAGTTACCGTTGTAGTAGCCGCCGTTAATGTTGCTCTAGATCCTGCACAAATTGTAGCATCAGTTGCAGCTACATCTGCAGCACCTGCTACTGGTTTAACCGTGATGGCTATTGCTAAACCATTGCCTGAAGCATTTTCACATTTATTATCTCCCTTAACGGTTACATAATAAGTAGTGTTAGCCGTTAATACCGGAGTTGTAAATACGCTGCCTACAAATTGTACAGAGGTTAGGGCTGCATCACTGTACCAGGTAAATACCGGATTGGTAACCGTGGTGCTGCTTGCAGTTAATACGGCTGCTACGCTTCCACAGATTGATGTAGACCCGGTTACCGTGATATCAGTTTGTACTGCTCCTGGGTTTACCACAACTGTAATTGGTTTGGCATTCGCAGCCGAATTTTCACATTTGTTACTTCCTTTAACTGTCACATAATAAGTAGTACTCGCTGTTAATACTGGTGTGGTAAAGTTCGGGCCAACAAAAGCAACACTGGTGAGTGAAGCATCGCTGTACCAGGTAAATACAGGGTTAGTTACTGTAGTTGAGCTGGCATTAATAGTTGCTGTACCAGAACCACAAACCAAAGTAGGTGCAGATAGCGTGATATCTGCTGCAGTTGCTGCTTCATTCACATTCACCGTAATCACTCTGGCTGTTGCAGCTGAGCTTTCACATCTGTTATCGCCTTTCACTGTTAAGTAATATCTGGTGGTTGCGTTTAACACTGGCGTATTGAATGTTGCACCTATAAAAGCTACTGAAGTTAAGGCAGCATCTGTGTACCAGGTAAATGTTGGGTTAGTTACTATAGTAGTGGTTGCAACCAAAGCTGCCGAAGTACCCTGACAGATCGTTGCATCATTTGCAGCAACATCTGCTGTACCTGCAATTGGCGTTACTGTAAGCACTACCGCTAAAGCACTACCAGATGCATTTTCGCATTTATTATCTCCCTTAATGGTTACATAATAAGTAGTATTAGCCGTTAATACCGGAGTTGTAAACATGCTGCCTGTAAATGCTACAGTGGTTAATGCGGCATCACTGTACCAGGTAAATACCGGGTTAGTTACGGCAGTGCTACTTGCCGTTAATACCGCTGCTACGCTTCCACAAATCGATCTTGATCCGCTAACAGTAATATCAGCCTGTACCGCTCTTGGATTAACCACAACGGTAACGGCTTTAGCATTAACAGCGGTGTTTTCACATTTATTTGCTCCCTTAACAGTTACATAATAAGTGGTTGTGGCTGTTAACACTGGTGTGGTAAAGTTCGGGCCAACAAAAGCTACACTGGTGAGTGAAGCATCGCTGTACCAGGTAAACACCGGACTGGTTACCGTAGTTGAACTGGCATTAATGGTTACCGCTCCTGAACCACAAACTAAAGCTGGTGTAGATAATGTGATATCTGCTGCAGTTGATGCTTCATTCACATTTACCGTAATTACTCTGGCTGTTGCAGCTGAACTTTCACATTTGTTATCGCCTTTTATGGTTAAGTAATATCTGGTGGTTGCATTTAATGCAGGGGTATTGAACGTTGCACCAACAAAAGCTACTGAAGTTAAGGCAGCATCTGTGTACCAGGTAAATGTTGGGTTAGCTACTGTTGTAGTCGTTGCAATTAAAGCCGCCGAAGTACCCTGACAGATCGTTACATCATTTGCAGCAACATCTGCGGCACCTGCCACTGGTGTTACCGTAATAGTTACCGATCTGCCTGTATTTGGTGCATTTTCACATTTATTATCACCTTTAACAGTAATATAATAAGTTGTTGTGGTATTTAGAATCGGCGTTACAAATACATTTCCAATGTAACTGATGTTGGTTAATTGAGGATCGCTGTACCAGGTAAATACCGGATTAGTTACCGTTGGCGATGTAGCAGTTAAGGTTGAACCTGTTCCTGCGCAAGCAGTGTTATTGCCATTTATAATTACATCAGTGGTTATAGCTAAAGGATTAACCGTTACTACTACCACCTTGGCATCGGCGGCGGTGTTTTCACATCTGTTCGCACCTTTAACGGTTACATAATAGGTAGTGGTTGAGGTTAATCCATTTATCGTGAAGTTTGGCCCAACAAAGGCAACACTGGTTAATGATGCATCATTATACCAGGTAAATACTGGTTGCGTTACGGTTAAACTTGATGCCATTAACATTGTTGTTGAACCCGCACAGATTTGCGTGTTTGCAACGGTGATATCTGCTGCTGTAGCGAATGGCTTTACAGTTACTGTAATCACTTTTACTGCATTCGCAGGGTTTTCACACCTGTTATCGCCTTTTACCGTAACATAGTAAGTAGCAGTTGCCGTTAATGCCGGAGTAGTGAATGATGTGCCAACATAAGCTACGGTTGTTAAAGCCGCATCACTGTACCAGGTGAATGTTGGGTTAGTTACCGTGGTGCTTGATGCTGATAACTGCGTGGTTGAACCTACACAAACTGAGGTTACAACATTAAGGTTAATATCTGCTTCTGTAGCGAAAGGATTAACGTTGATGGTAATTGCCCTGGCCATTACCGGAGTATTTTCACACCTGTTATCCCCTTTTACCGTAACATAATAAGTAGTTGTAGCAGTTAATACCGGTGTTGTAAACTGAGCCGTTGTATTAACCTGATTAGTTAAAGCGGCATCGCTATACCAGGTAAATACCGGGTTAGTAACTGTTGTACTCGTTGCCGATAGCGTTACCGTAACACCACCACAAATAGATGTTGGTCCGGTTAAAGCAATATCTGAAGCCGTTGCTACAGGATTATTCGTAATGGTAATTTCCTGAGCATTTCCAGGTCCGTTGGCACATTTATTATCGCCGCGAACGATAACATAATATTTAGTTGATGCTGTAATTGCAGGCGTTGTGAAGGTAGGAGATGTACTCACAACCTGTGTTAAAGCAGCATCGTTGTACCAGGTAAATACCGGATTGGTTACCGTTGTGCTAGTTGCAGCAAGGGTAGTTGTTGCCGATGCGCACACTGCTGTGTTGCCTGTTATGGTAATATCAGAAGCCAATGCAGCCGGAAGAACCGTGATGGTAGCCTTCGTTCTGATTGAATTGTTACAACCATTCGCATTAACAGCTTCTACGTAATAATCATAAGTTCCTGCAGGCAGGTTGGTAGCGGTTACAAAACTGCTGTTATTAGTTACCAGCATATTTCCGTTTACCGCGGCATCGTACCAGTTATAAGTATTTCCAGCAACCGGAACTACTGTTAAGGTAGCAGAGGTGTTGATACAGGTAGCTGCAGGATTTGCTGCGGCAAGTACAGGTGGTGCAGGTGGTGCGATCACGGTAACTATAACTTTAACCTTAACGGTTTCACAACCATTTGCATTCGCACTTACCGAATATTCGTAAGTACCTGCTGCTAAAGCCGGATCGGTAGTAAAAGTTGTTCCATCTTTTCCCGATTGATAAACGCTTCCTAAATACCACTTGTAAGTGATCCCTGGTTGAGGGTTTTGTACACTCAAAGTTGCAGATGCACCCTGACAAGCACTAACCGTTGCAGCAGTTACAGTAGGTGCAACAATGCTTCTCTGTGCATAGTCAAAATTCACAGAATTTAAAGCCCCTAATAATCCAGAATTTAATCTGAGTTCAACCCCATCAAACCTGTTTGTTGGTACGAAAGTGAGGATGGCCGAGTTGCTGCCCGTTAATAAGTTAAGGCTGATTAATGGATTAGAAATTGAAATGGCATCATTATTTGTTGTAGTTCCCTGGTAAGTAGTTAAGGTTAAGTTTGATAATAAGGCTACTGAAAGCAATTGGCCTGGGGTTGTAATTTTCACCCTCAAAGTATCACCCACATTAGATAAACCAGGGAAACCTAACTGTTGGAACACTGAAGAGCCTAATAAACCTACAGGGATTACTAGACTAGATCCGGTGTTAATGTTGCCATCGATGGCCTGATTTGGATTGATTACCCCGGCACCAATGGTAATACCGCCTGCTACACCATTGGTTTGAGTAGTGGCAGCACCACAAGGAGTTGGTACTGGTGTTCCGTTAGGAATTACTGTAACCACCACCTCTGCTCTGGTTGTTGAAGTACACCCACCAGGGATTGTAGCTTCTACATAATAGGTTGTATTTGTAGATAATGGACCGGTTACATAATTCTCACCAGTAAAAATTGGTGTGGTTGCGGTTGCACTGGTATACCAGTTAATGGTTGCCCCTGCAGTACTTGATGTTGCTGTTAATGAAGCGACAGAATTTTCTGAAATGGTTATTGCAGATGGCGTAATTACCGGAGGATCAATATTACCAATGGTGATGGTTGCAGTTACTCTTGCAGATGCAGCGCTACAACTGTTCACGGCCTCTACCGTGTAGGTAGTATTACTGGTTACGTTGGCAACCGTAAAAGTTATGCCATCTAAACCTGCCTGATAAACGTTTGCAGCGTCGTACCATTTATAGGTAGTTCCGGCAACCGGGTTTTTAACCTGGAATACCACATTCGTATTTAAACAGGCATTAACATCAGGAGCTAATAACACTGGTGTAACAGGAGCTGGATTAACCGTTACGTTCATTACAGTTCTGGCGCTTACACAACCAGATGCAGATACCGCAGCAACGAAGAAGCGGGTATCGCCAGTTAAAACCGGAGTAGTGAAGATGATTCCGTCTTTACCGGTAAAGTAAGTTCCGGCAGTATCGTACCACCTGTAAGTTAAACCTGATGATGGATTATTAACCACCAACTGCGTAGTTTGTCCTATACATGCCGTTACGTTTGGCGAAACCACTTCCGGAGCCACCAAAATACGTTGCGCATAATTGAAGTTGATTGAATTAAGCACACCCAGAACACCACCATTTAAGCGGACTTCTACAGCATCGAAAGTAGTTGCTGGTACAAAGGTGATTAAGGCCTGTGTACTACCATTTAATAATTGAACATTTAAAAGATTATTATTTAAGAATCTTGAATCGCCATTGCTGTTTGTTCCAAGATAGGTGGTGATTTGCGCGTTACCCAGCAAGCTAAGAGAAAGCAATCTGCCAGGTGAAGATACCAAAACACGAACCGTATCGCCCAGTTTTGAAATCGAACCGAAGCTTGCTCTTTGGTAAACCGAAGCCCCCAATGCACCTACCGGCAATACCAATGATGATGCTGTTTGTGTATCGTTGTCAATTGCTAATCCTTGATTAAATACTCCTGCCAGCAATGCCACGCCAGTTACACCACTTGTTTGTGCAATTGCCGACTCGCAAGGAACAGGGTTTGAAGAACCATTTCCATCAACGGTAATGGTAACCTGAATTCTACTGGCCGATGTACATCCGTTAGCCGAAACCGTTTCTACAAAATAACTCGTTGTGGTAGTTAGCGGCGGTGTTACATAAGTGGCACCGGTATAAATTGGCGCAGTCGCATTCGCCGTGCTGTACCAGTTAAAAGTAACAGCTGGATCTGTAGATATTGCCGTTAAAATTACGGTTTGGCCTGGTGCAATGGTTGATGCACTTGCAGTTACAACAGGCAACACCGGACGAGGATTCACCGTTACTGAAACAGTTGCACGGGTTATACTTAAGCAACTTCCCTGAGCTGCTTCCACATAATATGTTGCATTCGCATTTAAAGCCGGGGTAGTTACTACCGCGCCGGTAAATAATAAGTTACCTCCTGTTGAGGCATCATACCAGTTGTACGTAACACCTGCAACAGGATTAGTTACAGATAAGGTAGCTGGCGTTCCTGCACAATTAGCCGCAACAGTTGCCACCACTGGTGTAACCAAAGCAGGTGTAACGGTTACGGTAACCGGAACGCGGATAGGATTTGGACAAGTGCCTTTAGATACCTGGATATAATAGGTAGTCGTATTTGCTAAAGCCGGAGTGGTAAAAGTTTCACCAACGGCAAGTTGTGTACCTCCTGTTGGGGCATTGTACCAGGCTAAAGTGGTACCGCCATTTGCGGTAGCAGTTAATGTAGCAGTACTGCCTGCACAAATGGTTTGTGCACCGGCTGTAACCGTAGGATTAGGATAAACGATTGTTGCACCATAAATATCTAAGCTGGTTACCGCAGAAACCAAAGCACCAATGCGAATCTCTACCCGATTAAATGCACCACCAGCAGCAAGTGTCGCTGCAAAACGGCTTCCGCTTAAAAGCTGAAGGTTTAATAATGATGAACCCAGTTGAACTGTTCTCACCACCGTTGCACCATTAAGAATGGTAACGGTAACGTTGTTTAACAATTGGAGATCCAATAATCCGCCAGGTAAAGCAAGATCTAAACGAACACTATCGGTAGCAGAACCTGTAGTTGGGAAAATTAATTGTTGATATCCTGATGAGGCAACACCTACCCCTAACGTAATTCTGGTGGCGTTGGTTGCATCATTGTCTGTTGAATTTCCGGCACCTGTGATACCACATAAAAGACATAAACCAGTAATACCACTGTTCTGGCTGTTTGCTGCATTACAAGCTGTACCTGTTCCGCCCGGAATTACGGTAACCGTTACCGGAACACGACTTGCGCTTACACAGCCCGCTGCATTTGTGGTTTCAACATAATAGGTTGTGGTAACATTTAAAACCGGAGTAACAAATGAAGTTCCGGTACCCACCTGTGTTCCGCCAGTTGGCGCATCAAACCAGGCAATGGTATTCCCTGCATCGGCAGTAGCCAATAAGGTAGTGGACTGGCCAGCATTAATTACCTGACTATTGGTTGTTACCATTGCTAAAGTTGCTGATGGATTAACAGATACCGTTACTGTTGTTCTCGGACTAACTGCTGTGCCAGATACGGCTTCCACATAAAATACGGTTTGAGCAGTAATGGCCGGAGTAACAAATACGCCGGTATTATTGGTTGCCAATGGCGTATTTCCAGTAGCGGCATACCAGTTGTAAGTTACTCCCGATTGTAAATTGCTTACACTTAATGTTGCAGGAGATCCTGAACAAACTGTAGCCGCAGCTACAACAGGCGCATTCACGGTAACGGTTAAGCCATAACCTGTGGTTGCCTTATTGCCATTTGCATCAGTTGCTGTTAGCGAAACTGTAAATGTTCCACCCACAGTTGGCGTGCCTGTAATTTCTCTGGTTGTGGTATTAAATGATAATCCTGCCGGAAGATTAGCTGCTAAATAAGTATATGGTCCTGTACCACCTGTTACTGCCGGAAGCGTTACTCCAGCATAAACATCTCCAACTACTCCATTTGGTAAAGTAGCGGTGGGTAAGTTCAAGGCACCGATTACGCTGATGCCATAATTGTTGTTTGCTGTTCTGCCCTGGCTATCTGTAACCGTAACTGAAACTACATAGTTACCTGCCTGAGTTGGTGTACCCGTAATGTCTCTGGTGGTCTGATCAAATGATAACCCCGGAGGAAGACCACTTGCTGTATAAGTATATGGCCCCACTCCACCAGTTGCTGCCGGAATGTTTTGAACAGGATAAACTACATTTTCTGTCCCATTGGCTAATGTTGCCGGTGGCAATACCAATGGATCGATTACGGTGATAGAATAATTGGTGGTAACTGTTTTGCCTGTTGCATCAAGAACAGTAACCCGAATAGTAAATGTTCCGGATTCGCCAGGCGTACCCGTAATTTCTCTTGTGGTTGTGTTAAAAGTTAAGCCTAAAGGAAGGCCGGTAGCCGAATAGGTATAAGGTGTTGTTCCACCAGTTGCCTGTGGAATGGTTTGAGTTGGATAAACTGAACCTTTGATTCCGCTGGCTAAAACTGCCGCTGGTAAAATCAATGGATCAGTTACTTTAAGGGTATAGTTAGCAGTAATGGTATTTCCATTGGCATCAGTAACCGTAACCGGGATAGTGTAATTACCAATCTGAGTTGGAGTACCCGTGATTTCTCTGCTTATTGGATCGAAAACTAATCCCGGAGGAAGACCATTTGCAGTATAAATATATGGACCAGTTCCACCAGCTGCTGCCGGAATGGTTTGCGTAACATAAGGTGTTCCGGTTACTCCATCGGCTAATGCACCAGATGCCAGTATTAATGCCGGAGTTACCGTTAAATTAAATGTAGCAGTAACGCTGCAATTTTTTGTATCGGTAACCACCACTGCAAATGTTGGCGTTCCGGTAGCCGTTGGTGTACCGCTTATTAAACCAGTGGATGACAAAGTTAAACCTGCTGGTAAGGTACTTCCTGGTGCCAGTGCGTAGGTGAAAGCTGGTGTACCGCCGGTTGCAACCGGAAGTTGTTTGCTATATGCTGATGCAATTGTTGCGTTGGTTAAGGTCGTTCCTGCAAAAACAATAGCCGGATTTACCGTTACCACTACCGGAATACGAGTGGTATTGGCGCAATTTGCTTTATTTACCTGGATGTAATAAGTGGTGGTTGCTGTAATCGCCGGAGTGGTGAAAGTTTCACCAGCACCTAATTGTGTTCCACCAGTAAGTGAATCAAACCAGGTTAATGTTGTACCGCCATTTGCCGTTGCCGCCAAAGTAGCTGTGCCACCGGCACAAATCGATTGCTCACCTGCTGTTACAGTTGGATTTGGATAAATCACTGTAGCACCATAAATATCTAAAACACGTAATGCTGAAACAGTAGAAGTAAAAGTTACCTCAACACGATCATAAACGCCTCCTGCTACAAGAGTTGCAGCAAACCTGCTTCCTCCCAATAAGGAGAGAGTTAACAAGCTACCACCTACTTGAACTGTTTTAACTACGCTTGTTCCGTTTAATACACGGACAGTAATGTTATTGAAAATACCAACATCGGCTAAACCAACCGGCAAGCCTAAATCTAAACGAATACTATCTGTTGCAGTACCTGCGTTAGGGAAAATTAATTGTTGGTAACCCGATGCACCAACCCCTAACGACAGCTGAATTTTAGTTACGTTATTTGGGTTTGCATCTGTTGAGTTACCTGCATCAACAATCGCACAGAGTACACAAATACCGCTAATACCAGAATTTTGTGCATTCGCCGTGTTACAGGTTGTATTTCCGCCACCGGCGATTACCGTAACAGTAACCGGAACCCGGGAAGCACTCACACAACCCGCAGCACTTGTAGTTTGAACATAATAAGTTGCAGTTGCCTGTAATGCTGGTGTGGTAAATGAATTACCTACTCCAACCTGAGTACCACCAGTTGCTGCATCAAACCAGGTAATGGTATTGCCTGTATCAGCAGTAGCATTTAATGTGGCCGTTTGACCGGCATTAATCACCTGACTACTCGTTGTAACTGTGGCTAAAGTAGCGGGTGGATTTACGGAAACGGTAACAGCAGTTCTTGAACTTACTGCCGTACCAGAGAATGCTTCAACATAAAATGTAGTTTGCGAGGTTACTGCCGGAGTAGTAAAAGTTCCTGCAGAACTGGTTTGTAAAACTGTATTTCCTGTTGGGCCATATAACCGGTAAGAAACATTTGGCACAACATTGCTCACAGTTAGGACAGCGCCTGATCCGGAACATACTGTTGTTGATGCCACAACCGGAGCATTTACATCAACATTGATACCATATGATGTAGTCGCTTTGTTACCGTTTGCATCGGTTGCCGTTACCTGCACATTAAATGTACCTCCTGCTGTTGGTGTACCCGAAATTACCCGTGTAGAAGGATCAAAGGTTAAACCCGGAGGAAGATTTGTGGCGACATAAGTATATGGTGTGGTTCCGCCGCTAACCGCAGGAAGCGTTTGGGCCGGATAAGTTGTTCCAACAATACCACTTGGCAAAGTAGCTGATGGTAAGCTTAGTGTTCCAATTACTTTAATTGAATAAGTATTGCTAGCTGTTCTGCCTTTGCTGTCGGTTACGGTTACGGAAATTATATCATTACCAGCCTGAGTTGGCGTACCTGAAACGATCCTGGTTGTAGGATTGAAGGTTAATCCGGCAGGAACGTTGCTGGCTAAGTAAGTATATGGTCCTTCTCCACCAGTTGCCGGCAAAATTTCTACACCTGCATAAACAGTGTTTTCAGTACCATCAGGAAGCGTAGTTGGCGGCAATATAAGTGGATTAATAACCTCAAGTGCATAATTTGTGGTTACCGTTTTTCCATCTGCATCTGTGGCTGTTATGGCAACGGTAGAAGAACCAGCAACTGTTGGTGTGCCTGTAATTGCCCGCGTAACGGGGTTGAAAGTTAATCCGGCCGGTAAACCCGTAGCCGTATAAGTGTAAGGTGTGGTACCTCCTATTGCTGATGGAATAAATTGTGGTGTATAAACTGAACCTGTTATTCCCATGGCTAAAGTTGCCGAAGGCAAAAGGAATGGATCAGTAACCTTGATGGTATAATTTGCAGTTACAGTGTTTCCATTTGCATCAGTTACGGTTACCGGAATCACGTAGTTACCTGGTGTTGTTGGCGTTCCTGTTATTTGTCTCGTTATCGGATCGAAAGATAATCCCGGAGGAAGATTTACAGCCGCATAAGTATATGGGCCGGTACCGCCTGCTGCCACCGGAATGGTTTGTGTTGGGTAAGTGGTGCCCGTAATTCCATCTGGCAAAACACCAGCGGTTAATGTTAGCGCAGCAGTTACAGTAAGCGTATAAGCTCCTGTAACACTACATCCTTTTGAATCGGTAGCTACAATTGAAAACGTGTAAACATTCGGAACTGTTGGTGTACCAGTAATATTTCCTGAAGTTGAAAGGGCTAAACCTGCTGGCAAAATACTTCCAGCGGCAAGCGCATAAGTAAAACCAGGAGTACCCCCGGTTGCCACAGTGATTTGTCTGTTGTAAGCAAATTGACTGGTTGCATTTGGTAAAGTAGCACCGGCAAATATGATTTGAGGATTTACAGTTACTACTACCGGAACACGCCCAGATTCAGTTGGACAATTCAGGCGCCTTGCAGCAACATAATAAGTTTTATTTACGGTTAAACCTGGCGTGGTGAAAGTTCCGTTAAAGGCTACAGTAGCCAATGGTGTTCCTCCTTCTATATTTTCATACCAGATAAGTTCGTTCGTATTGGCAGTTGTAGCCGTTAAATTAGTAGGTACATTATAACATGCTGCCACTGCATTACTTGCAGGCGCAGTAAAAGTTGGTCTTCCGGCAGAGCGGGTTAGGCCGTAAACATCAATGGTTTGAGTTAAATTTACATTTACGAGGGAAGAAAGGGTTACCTTCACCCGATCGAAAGGCACACCAGGAGAAAACGGCAGGTTAACAATTGATCCGTTATTGAGGAGTGCAAGCAATTCCAGATTTAATAAACTCGGATTTAAAGATTGTGTATAAACCTCTGTATTGCCATTGTAAGCCGTAACCTGGATATTATTTAAAAGACCAAGGTTTAACAGTGCCGATGAAGTTTTGAATCTTAAGTTAAAATCATCAGTGGCATTAGATGGTGTTGAAAAATAGAAATTCTGACTAGCAGTTCCACCTACCGCAAGAACACCTAAACTGATCTGAGAGAAATTATTTGGATCAGCATCAATTGCCCTTTCACTATTAATTACACCAGAATTTCCCAGGCGTAGTGCATCGAGGGTAATTCCGGTTCCTTCAAAACTAGTTGTAAATGCCTGTTCACAGGGGTCAGTGCCCGAGGTATGAAATGCATAATAGACTTTAGTATTATTATTAGTGCCCAACAGCAACGCACTGGTATTATCTCTAATAACTACCCGGTCGTAAATCTGATTTGGTGTAATGGCTACATAAAACCTTCCTAAACCATCTTTAACCAGGCGAAGGTTGCTATTGGTAAACTGTCCGCTGCTAGAGCCATCGGTTACAATTGTACCTGCAGCATTTTTTGCAGCGATATAAAAACTGTGGTTCCCTAAAACAACGTTTCCTAAAACATTAGCCAATAACCCGCCTAAATTACCCCCCAACAATGCATTTAATAAATCAGGATCAGAATCTATCCTGATATAAGTTGTTGTATTTGCAGGTACATTAGATGGGAACTTCAATTCCAGTTCACCACTATAGGCCAATATATTTAAGGCAATACCTCCCGATGATTTTACGGTTGCAAAGGTATTCTCATCTGCAGTGGTAGCATTTGTTGGATTATCAACCGTAGAAACTGAACATGGACCTAAACCAAGTAAACCACAACCAGTAAGACTGGTGGCATTTCCTGATGCAGTTGCCGTATTCGCATAAATTTTTGTTTGTGAATACGATTTAGAAAATATTAGCGTTAATATAACTACGACAGCAAATTTTAATGCATTGCGAATAATCCCTTTTAGGGATAGCGAAGTAGAGATTCTCATCATGTCAGGCGTTATTAGGGTGACTCTGGGTTTGTTTGGTTGTACTTCCGTTACAGCAATACAATGGTCACAAATCTACATGCGAGCAGATCATCTGTATTATCCATTCCTATTCATTGTTTAGTCATCGCATTTCATTCATTTCATTCATACTCGCTTTTATTCCCTAAATCATTTCTGCTATTGTGAAATTATGATGACATTAGCAAAGTCATCATCTCTATATTTAATGAACTCTAACGAACTCCTAATTGAACTCAGGAAGTTTGTACTTACAAAATCAGGATTAAGGAATATCGACCCTGCACATTGTAAAGTAATTTCTGAGTATGTATTCCAAGAAACTAAAAACTATGTTAGTGAAACCACTATCAAACGTTTCTTTGGTTTTGCAAATACATTACATAAATTTTCCTTGTTCACCTTAAATAGCTTATCTCAATACATTGGCTATTCTGACTGGGATTCATTTAAAAAGGATAAACAACATAACATTTCCGTTGATCAAAGCTTATGGCAAACCTTAAAATTGAAGGCCCGGACCATTACCGATTTATCATTAGTTAACAAAAAAAATAATTCAGGTGTTCCTTTTGAGTTCACCGCTAAAAGAAGTTTTTATTATCCTGATTTTGATTACTTTTTAAAGAATAGTTACCAGTTTGCCACCATTAGCGCACAACCGGGTCAGGGGAAGTCGATCTTAATTGCACATTTGGTTGAGCATTTTTTCCATTCAGAAAATGCGTTGTATAAAAATGATATCGTTTTACTCATCAATCCAAATACCATCAATTCTGCTGTTCAGGAAGGATTAACTTTGAAAGAATGGTTTTTAAAAGAGTTTAACTTTAATAGCGTAAGCGAATTAATTACCTATATAAAAAATAATCCGGGTAATAAAGAAGGGCGCTTTGTTATCATTATAGATGGCATAGATGATTACCTTTCGCATAGCAATAGATTTAAACTTTTTGTAGATTTTCTCTACAGCATTGAGGAGAATAATTTCCTTAAAACCATAATTAGTTTACGAACCAATAACTGGATAAACCTGCAACCTGTTTTAACCGGATCTGCATTTTTAACTAAACATTGGTATACCGGTGTATTTTATGATGAAGACATCCTTTGTAATGTGCCGCCATTAAGCACCAAGGAAATTTTATATACGTTAAGCCACATTGAGAAAAAGCTGGTCACCGTAGATGACGTAAGTCAGGCATTACTTACACAATTAAAAATACCGTTCTGGCTACAGGTTTATTATAAACTTATTAGCGAAACAAGAACCCTTGAATTGGATGATCCGTTATTGTGTTATGAACTGATCAACTCCTTTGTAGAGAAGAAAATATTTTTAGCTAAAAAAAGTACAGAGAAAATTTTTTTATTAAAGAAGATTAGTGAACATATTTCTGAAGGGAATAAAGGATTAAGAGTAGCAAAAGAAAACGTGCTTACTTTTATAAACAGTTATCCGGAAGCATATGAAGAGCTTCTTTATACCGGTATGCTGATCGAAGAAAAGCGCTACAGCACCGCTATACCAACTGAGGTGATCAGGTTTTTAAACGATGATATTTACACCTATTTCTTGTTTATTCAAATTACAGAAACTTTTAAGTATAAATCAAGCAAGGCCCTATTCGAATATATTTTATACCATTTTTTACCAAGAACAGCATTAAGAACCAATATTATAAACTGGACTATCCGTTTTTGTATCAATAGAAATGAAATCGCTGAGCTTAAGAATATTCTAAAGCTTCCATTTACGAATGAAGAAAAAAATAATGCCTTTGATTTTATCTGTTGCGTTTCTAAATATGAGCTGAATAAACCCAACTCAAAATTTAATAAACAAAGCATTGGTCAGGATTTCATCGACCTCATGGCCTCGGGCAGAACGATGAGCAAGTTGTATAAAGAAACTATAAAAAATATTTCCGACAACGTGCTGAATGAGGATGTACAGATTATGTTGCACATTATTGAATGTAATATCTCATTAATCGATATAGACAAAGCATCACTGGTGAATACGATGCAGTTACTAAAGCGCAACTATAAAAGGCTAAATGAGCTTTTCCCCATTAATCCTTATGATTTAATCTTATACTTTTATAATAATCTGATTAATAAACCCAATGAAGGTGGCTCTCTGGAAGATAAAATTATTAAGCTTTGTCATCAGATCGACCGGACGCCGCCACTAAAAAATGAAGCACTAACTACTATAGAAGTATTATCCTACAGATTGGTACTAACTACGCTATTTACACAGAAAAATTATGCAGAATGCCACCGCTTTATTATGGCAATTTTAAATAAATATCCAAATATTTTCTACCTCCGGAATTCTGTATTCTCCCCTTTTCTACTCATTCATTTAGGCCATACTTACCTTAAACTTAACTATTATAAGAAAGCACAAAGAATTGTAGCGTTTGTAGAGAAAATTATAGAAAATGATTACACTTACTACACTAAATTTATTTCTGTTGGATTTTTCGTTTTCAAAGCCAGTTTCTATAACTGTATTCACAATTATGAACAAGCGATAGTAGAAAGCAATTTGGGTTTAGAAATTGCCGCGAAAAACGATTTCAAAATGATGGAGGTGGCACTTTATCTGCTTAAGATAGATTCGCTCAAACATTCTGATGTTTCTGAAGAAGTATCTAACGTGATTAAAGAATTGTTAAATTTCTTGTCGCATTACAAAATTTCCATGCCGGATTACACCAACTTAAATGGTGGAGAGTTTGAGCAAACCTTTAAAGTATTAAAATCATATCGAAAATAAAAAGCCTGTTGAGGGTAGTCAACAGGCCTTAAAAATCTCTATTTAATTAAATTGTAGAGTTCATCCAATTTCGGCGATAGTACAATTTCTATTCTTCTGTTTTTACTTCTGCTTTCTGCATTGGTATTTGTACCTAAAGGTTGAAACTCACCTTTTCCGGTTGCGGTCATCCTTACACTTTCTACTTTCTCATTTTCGGTTAAATAACGTACAACCGATGTGGCCCTTAACACACTTAAGTCCCAGTTATCTTTAATCTGGCCAAGGTTATTAATTTTCTGGTTATCGGTATGACCTTCTACCGCGATATTAATTTCGGGCTGTTGCTTTAATACATTTGCAAGTTGAGTTAAAGCTTGCTTGCCTTTCTCATCAATAATAATACTTCCCGAAGGGAACAATAACTTATCTGTCAGGGAAACATAGACCTTACCATTTTTGATTTCTACGGTTAAACCACTTTTAGTGAAGCCCAATAATGCCTGCTGAAGTTTTTCTTTTAATGAATTAGTTGCTTCATCACGCTTACGCAATACTTCTTCTACTTCTTTTAAACGCTTTTCTCTTGCGGCTAAATCACCAGATAGTTTAGTGATTTCGCTGGTTGAATTATTTTTAAGTTTTTTGTAGCTCGCATCAACTTCGTTATAGTTATTCTGCAAATCTCTTAATTCTTCAGCCATTAAAGTGGTATCCTTTTTAAGCTTTGCCACTTCTTTCTCCAGGTTTTCTATTTTAACCAGTCCCTCATTAAAAGCAGTATACAAAGAATCTTTACTCCCCAGCAATGCCTTATATTTTTTGGGAGATAGCACCACGCAGGAGGTAAGCGATGAAATAAACAATAGAACGGCAAAAGCTAAGAAGGTATTTTTCATGTGTAGTAATTAGTATTGAGATTTTAGTATCAAGTATTGAGATTTCAGTATTAAGTATCAAGATTTTGGTGTCAAGTATCAAGATCTTAGTATCAGGTATCAAGACTGAATGTGTTTTAGTTATTGATTTAATGCGTTTCTCAAAAATACAACTAATGGTTGTACGGCTTTAAAAGAACTTATCAACTTATTAACGAGTGTGGGCTTAAAAAATTCTTCATCAGCCAATTCCATTGTAGCTTCGAAACTTTTGAGTTTTAAAAATTCGATATTCGGATCAGCAGGATCATAACCTTTAGGTGCATTTTTTAAAGCATTTGAAGTGCCGAGTTTAAAACTGCTTTTGAAATCTTCATTATTGATAATATCTTTGAATTCGCTGATATTGTAATCTATTTCTTCTCTGATGAGTTTAAGATGTGGTGCCTCTGGCATCCAATACCCTCCGGCAATAAAACTCTTTCCTGGCTGAATATGCAGGTAATATCCAGGCCCGTTACCCCCTTTATTTTTTGCCGAAAACCAAATGCCAAAATTATTTTTGTAAGGATCTTTATTTTTACTGAAACGAACATCACGGTAAATGCGCATTAAGCTTTTCTTCGCATCAGTTTCCGCAGAAATTAATGGATCTGCTTTAGATAACTCAGTGATCAGCGCAGAAACCAGATTTAAGGCATCTTGTTTTGCTTCTTCGTATCTGGTTTTATTCTCAGCAAACCACTCCCTGTTATTGTGATTTGCAACATCTTTTATAAACTTTAATGTTTCTTTTTTTAACATTGCTGAAAATTAAAAAATTATATTTAAAATGGTTGATAGGCTAAAATATCCATCGAACAGATAACCTATAACCTGGGCTTCTGACTTATTTATCGTAATATGGCTTATACTTAATGTTAGGCGATAAAACGTGAAGTAGTATAATTCTGGAATATCGGTAATTAACAGGGTAAAGAATGAAACACCCAGCAAAAATTACAATAAGATAGTGCCAGAAGGTATCATCTGTTAAGGGGCCAAAAAGAAGATAGGTGGCAAAACTGGCGGTGAGCATCTCGATCACATTCATGGCATAACTCACATACATGGCCGCATAAAAGTAACCGGGCTCAATTTCTATTCGCTGCGCACAATGCCCACAAACCTCCTTTGTATGTTGAATATTCCAACCGTACATACTTCCTGTAAAAATATCACCTCTACGGCAATGCGGACATTTACAATGTAAAATAGCATAAAGCTTGGTTGTTCCCATTAATAATTAATAATGTCCTTTTACAGAAATAATATAAACAATATCTGAAGAGACTTCATAAACTAAACGATATTCATTATTTATTCTCCTCGACCAGAATCCGGAAAGGTTATGTTTTAAAGCCTCTGGTTTTCCAGCACCTTCAAATGGATGTTCAGAAAGTTCGTTTAACAAATTCAGGAGTTTCTTTAAAATAACATTATTGCCTGCTTTTTTGTGATAATCTATATCGTTTTTAGCTTGATTGGAAAATTCTAAGTGAAAACTCATTACAAACCTAATAAGGCTTGTAAATCTTCCTTTTCTACTCTTGTTACCTTTCCGTCTACAATCTCTTGCTTACTAAGTTTGATTTTATTAACAAACTCTGGGTTATATGGATTTTTAGTTATTTCAAAACTTATTTCCAATGCTTTAGCTATAGCTTTTAAAGCGGTTAGCTGTACTTCATTTTTAGGGTGTAAAATAAGTGTTTCCATAAATACAAATTTACATATTCAACGAATAGTTTTTAAATCAACTGTTAGTTTAAATTAAATGGCTCTTTCTTCATGTCCAGGTGAACATTTTTCTTGCGGTATTTTTTATACCAAACTACACCAACAACTATTGCCATAATGTACGGAATGGCCAGAAGATAAATTACACCGGTATTTAAACCGGCAGAGACTGTATTTCCGTTTTTGTTACCCTGCTCAGCATTGATGCTACACATGGCACATTGGGCATTAACCTGTAACACGGTTGCAAAGTTTAATACCGCCAGAAATAAGATAAAAATAATTTTCCTTTTCATGTTCACAAATATACTGATTTAACGATTGTACGAGATTAAAAATTATGTCATAAAAAACCCCCGCTTTTTGGGCGAGGGTTAATTGAGAGACAATTACTGAAATTTTTTATTTAAAACAGAAATCCGGAAAAAGTAAAATTCGGATTTTGTACGCTTCTAAACTGTCCTAGAATTTCACCCGTTGTTGGGTTTGTAAAATATGCCAGCGTAAAAGTATCGGCGTTGATCCGTTGTGTAGTTAACGGTGCCATTTGCGTTACAATTAATGATGCATTTCCTGTTGGCGCAATGCCAGTGAATTTATAAACGCCGGCAGTTGTTTTTGTAAATGTATAAGGGAAATCGGCTACAAACCTATTTGCACCCTGATAAATATCAGCACTTAACAACATGGTATTATTAATGGTATTGAAATTAAAAACCATTCTGTCTAATCTCAGATTATATCCGGATGTAAGTGTTCCTGCAGCCGCAGCAGCTCTGCGGGTAACAAACTCTGTTCCCCAACCAGGGTAATTTGTGGCATTCGGCACCACCATACCAGAATACTGTATCCCGAGTAATAAATGTAAAGGATAAAGCGTAGTTGGAGAAGATAAAACTTCGAGCCTTGCGCCATCTACCGTGGTAAAGAAGAGTTGTTTTACCGGGTCCCAGGTAAGTTCTTGTATTGATTTACCTTTATAAATTAAAGCTTCCCTAAATCTAATTCCGGTTAATGTAAATGCAAACCCCGTTGAGGCAGTACTTACACCTCCACTTCCATCATCCCAGATTAATGTAACCACCTTTTGATTATAATTAATTGATGTCTGCACTTTTATGGCATCTACCAATGTGAAGTACATGTTGTTATTATTATCAATGTAATCAACCGAGGTAAAAATAGAATTGAGTAAGCCTTCAGCATTATAGAGATTTTTCTCTGCCTGAGTAGCCTTTACCAATACCAATTTACTTTTTAGCAGTTTACCAGTAAGCATAATGGAATCACCCACCTGCTTATCAAAAGTAAATTCGAAATCAGAATATAATCCCCAACCTGCATTTCCTCCAAAAGTACTTGGATCAGGGTCGGCCAGAATATGTAAGTAACTATAAGTATCGAAGGATAATGTTGGGTTTTGTAATGCTTTTACCCGGAAGGTACTTTCCATGCTTTCTCTAGCCGGATCAACATCCAAATCAGCATACATACTAACTTTATTATCTTTGGTAAAATTGAAGTAGAATGAATAACCACTTCCGCCTGCGGGATATAGGAATGCTTTCCAGCCATTGGCACTTCCGGTTAATTCGTTGGTGTATTTGGTTACTGCAGCAGTAGTTCTTTCCTCTGGTCTTTCACCATCTATCAGTACCTCTTCCTTTTTACAGCCAGTAAATAAGGCAAGAGATAAGAGTGTATATATTAATATTTTTTTCATGTTTAATTTCCCCTTAAATTATTGACCCATTGTACCATAAAAATATGAATTGGCATTAGTGGTTTTGTAGAACGCGCCTAATGAACCTACGAAGCCAATTTGACCAGGTATAATCTGATTGATCCAGTTGATTCTAAATGTTCCTGTTGTTAAATATGTATTTATTGAAGAAACTCCAGGTCTTAATGTATTCATATTACCATACGTAGTAGCAGTTGGTTGTGTAGCATTCAAAGTAATTAAAGCCACTCCTGTTGTTGCGTTTACTACCATGGTATAGTCTGCATCTGCTTGCAGAGCGGAGCCAGCCGCATTGAGATAGTTATACCTAACCGTAAGTAAATTATTTGCCCCAAAAATTAATTGCATATTAATTAATTGCCTACCTGCTCCTCCAATTGCAGGTACTGCTGTTTTTGCAGTATTCCACGCAGCTAAAAATTCTGCAGACTGGTTCGGATCTACTGATGGATTTGTTGTTAGCGTTGTATAACCAATTCCCGGGCCTAGCATTCTGTGTAAAACCGGAGGTGAAATTTTGAAAAGCGCTTTCTGCACCTCCCCTTGTAACTGATAAAAATCAATGTTAAAAGCAGTTTTGAAATAATCTACTACATACTGCTCCTTTTTCTTCAGCTTAACCTGAGCATCGGCTGGTAAGGCGGCTACAATTGCATTATATTGTACGCGCCCCATCATCAGCATATTCGATGATTGTTCTGCAAAATCTTCTCCTGGTGAAACCCTTGCATACTGCGTAATGAAACCTAAAGAATATGCTTCGGTTAAAGATCTCTGTGTCCAGTTAGCTTCATAACCGCCTCTTGAAACTGTTTGATACTCTGTAGAAAAATCAACGGTTTGATTTAAGATGTGCGTGTACTCATGCTGAATAACCTGGATCATTTGCTTTACCGATGCCAAACTCGTTTTATCAAAAGAGTTAATCACATAAAGAACGATTTTTCTTCCACCTTCAGCTGTTCCTAAAGTAATGGTTCCATTGGTATTGTATTCTGCACTACCTGCCAAAACAAACTGCTTTGGCGATATCTTCTTTATAAAATCTGCACCTCCAGCGGCCTCGAATGGCCTAATCCATACATCGCGAACCATTTCCATTGCAGGAATCACCTGCTCAACTACCGGTGGCGTAATGTTTTTCCCGGAAGGCAATTCAAAACGGTCAAATCTATATTTCGTTTCAATGTTATATGGATTTAAAAAATTTTGGTCTAACCAAATATCTGTACTGTTTTTATTGGTAATAATGTTTTGATTGATCGCATCTAAATTCGCATTCAGCGTTTCTTCTTTTTTACAGGATGCAAGGAATGTTAACATGGCTAATGCAACAAATCCATTTTTTAATATCTTATTCATAATTATCTTGGATTTTGGGCTATACCAGAAAGTGTAACCTGATTAGGTAACTGAAATAACTTACGTGGATCATCTGCTGCAAGTGTAATGGTTTCAAATGAGCCATTAACCTTATAAACTCTGTGCTGAACCGGCAATTTGTATCTTAAAATATCAAACCATCTTAAGCCTTCCTGTGTAAACTCCTTCTTTTTGAAGTCTAATATGGTAGCAATCAAACCTGCCTTAGCATCAGTTGTACCATAAAAGGAAGCAATTTTAGCTAAGGTTACAGCATGTGTTGTTGAGTTATAATTTAAAATCCTTGTACTGCAGTAAGTATTCAAATCTGCAAGGGCCAAAGTATTTTGTCCGGCAGATGCATAAGCTTCAGCCCGGTTTAATAAAGCTTCATCAGCTGTTAATACCGGTACAATGGTATATGGGAAACCAATTGTAGCATTCGGGCTTGTTCTTACAAAATACTCATTCCACTTTAGCATCGTATAATGCGGCACTCCATAATAGGCAGATTTATAAGCCCAACGTGCCCCGGTAACATTTACCGTAAACATTTCGTTGTTTTGAATCTGGCCAAAACCATATCTTGGTGAAGTGGTTCTTGCCCATGCTGACGCTGTTTCTATTAACAATAAGGTTGATGGTTCACTAGCCTGGGTAAAGTTGATTACCTGTTCATCTAAAGTGTAGGTATTATATCTGGTATTCCATGGCCTGAGGATTGTTGCAAAAGCATTACCTGGTGAAACCGCGCTTGCATACTGAATCACTTTTTCATACTCCTTCTTAAATAAGAAAAACCTTGCGGCAAATGCATTCGCAGCTGCTACGTTAAAATGATATTTGGCTACCTTATAAGCTGTATTCCTGATTAAGGGTAAGCCTTCCAGTAAATCTTTTTCAATACTGGCATAAACGGAAGCAACCGTACCCCTGTTATATTGAGCAGAAACCACTTTCTCTGGCGTGGTAACATAAGGAATACCGGGAGAATCATTACTTCCTGCCGGATCATAAGCCTTTGAATATAAGGTTACCAGCATAAAATGAGCGTAAGCACGGGCTACTAATGCTTCACCTTTGTATGGAAGTACGGCGCTTCCTAAATTGTTTAGTTCAATTGCTTCTAACGCCGCGTTTGCTGCCGCGATGGCTTCATAACAAGAATTCCAGTACTGTGTTGGCGTATCTTCGATATTATCTTCATTATCCTGCCAATAGTATGGTAGCGAAACCGTTCTGCCTTCAGTACCAATTCCAGGACCTTTATCTTCGGCATTATCAGAAGAAGTCTCCGTAAATGCAATGTAATTACCTTCAGGATAAGCACTTGTAAGCAATTCCGAAACCTTTTCAACAGTATTTATTTGAGTTCTTTGATCTGGTGCCTGCTCTAAAAACTTTTTACATCCAGTTGTAGATATAAGCGCTAAAGCAATGATCGATATATATATTCTTTTCATGATATTTTATTTAGAATCCTACCTTTAGAGATAATGTGAATTGACGGGGAATAGGCAAGGCTACACCTCCTGATCCAAAGAATTCAGGATCCTGACCATTCAATTTTTTATCTGAATAGATTAAGAATAAGTTATTACCAACAGCACTAATTGAGGAATTAGTTAAGCCTAACTTTTTGGTATACTTACCTGGAATATTATAGCTTAAAATAATCTGTTTCATCCGAACAAAGCCACCATCTGCAACACGTTCTGTAGAATAATTATAGTTGTTATAAGCATAATTATTTCCAAAAGCCTGAGCTTCCAATACATCTAAAATAGAGGGCACATTGGTTTTCAACTCATCACCCTGCATTTCCCAACGGCTTAAGAAAGCTTTAGGCATGGCATCTAAATCAGTGTAGCTGGTTTTAAAAGCTGGCGAAAGGCGTACTTTGTTTCCTGCTGCAAAGGTGACCAAGGTAGACAAGGTGAAATTTTTATACCTAAATGTATTGGAGTAACCACCAGTATATTGAGGATCAATTGGTCCTTCATATTTTAAGTACTTAATTACATCACTTTGTAAATAAACATCTCCAGTTACAATGCCTTCATCGTTAATAAATCTTGGCGAACCATTTAAGGGATCTAAACCTTGAAAATCAAGCGAAAACAAACCTCTTTGAGAATAACCTTCGAGCGGACCACCATCAGCACCAATTAAACCGAAAATAGATGGCTGATTTTTTAGGTTGGTAATCTCGTTACGGTTGTAACCAAATATTAATTGTGTAGACCAGTTAAAATCAGAAGAAGTAATTACTTTGGCCCCTAATGCGGCTTCGATACCTTCAGATTTCATATCAGCATAGTTTGCTTGCTTAATTGCTTCGCCACCTATACCTGAAGTTCTAAAAGCGCCTATCAAATCAAAACTTTTTCTCCTGTAGGCATCAACCGTTAATGTTAAACGTTCTTTAAATAAGCCTAAATCCAGGCCAATATTTAATTCATTTAATTTTTCGAAGGTTAACTCGGAGTTTTCGAGACCAGAAATATATAATTTCGTTTCTTTTTCACCCAAATACGGACGGCGGGTACCCATACTTTGTACCACTAAACTAGAGTTTGTTGCAGAACCCATACTGGCCACCAAGCCATAAGTTGCTCTCAACGTAGCGCGGCTAACAATGCGTTTAAGCCGCTCATTTTGCATGAAGTCTTCCGTATCGATATTCCAGGCACCAGAAACATTCCATGTTGGTAACCATCTTGCTGTTGGTGATTCTCCTAATAAATTTGAACCATCATAACGACCCGTGGCATTAATGCTATATTTTCCTTTGTATGAATAAGCTGCCCTTAATGAATAGTTTAAATAACGTTCATAGCGATAATTCATGCTATAGTAGTTAAAGCCACCTTCAACATTTTGTTTCACTATGTTCGGATCAATAAAAGGAACGCCCCCTTTATCATATTGATAACCATAACCATCGAAAATTTTGTTCTGACGATTAATGTAACGCATCTCCTGAGCTGCAAAAACATTAAATAAATGATCTTCATTAAATGTCTTATCATACTCTAAACTGTTACGTACATAATAGTTGGTGATGTTATCATCGTTGGTTTTATAAAATCCACCATAAGGCAATACAGATACTGGTAAAGCATTTGGATTATCAGGATTTCTATATAAAAATTTATTATTGTTCCTAATAGTTGCATCATCAGGACTGATACCCGCACGGTATGCTTGTGCCATGTTGGAGTTTTCGGTAATTTTATGCTCCTGACTGGTTTTAGCAAAGCGATAAGCCCCGTCAAATGAATACTTTAAATTTTTGGTGATTTTATATTTTACCCCCCCTTGCACTTTAAAATCAATAAGTCCAAGTTCTAAAGTATTATTCTCTAATTCATTAAGAATATTAAACGGGGCATAGTTTTGAGTGAAGAACTCCCGATTACCATTTGCATCATAAGGCGTTAATGCACGACTGGTATTTAAAGCATAGCTAAATGGATTAATATCAAAATCGCGATCGTATGTACCATAAACAGGATTTCCATTTCTACCCAATGTACCCGGTGCTTGCTGATCGCGGATTGATCCTTGCGTAATTAATTCAAAACTTAGCTTGTCGCTAATCTCAAAATTTCCGCGAAAATTTCCAGTAAACCTTTTCACCTGATCAGCAATTGTCCAGCCGTTATCTTGTAAAAAGCTGGTTGAGGCATAAATTTTAGATTTTTCAGTTCCCGTAGCCACACTCACTGAATGTTCCTGCATTAATGATTGCTTAAACAATACATCAAACCAATCGGTATTGGCATTTGCATAACGCTGCAAAAATTGTTTTTGACTTTGAGCGTCATTTTTCAAACCATAAGTTCCCGTTGCAGCATCGTACTTATACATTTCGTTGTACATTTTGGTAAATACACCACCATTCGCACTACGCGATGAACTGGAGTGGTTTAACCAACCCTTATTTTGCATTTCCAGATAAACATTCATCTGATCTGCAGAATTTAAGATGTCGAAATTATCATATGATGGTTTCATATAACTGGAGAAGTTACCTGTATAGGAAATAACTGGTTTTCCAGCGGTATTTCTTCCTTTTTTAGTGGTAATAATAACCACCCCATTCATGGCCCGGGCACCATATTGCGCAGTTGCTGCGGCATCCTTTAAAATATTAAAACTCTCAATATCATCAGGATTAAGACCCGCTACTGAAGATCCAACCAAGGTTGACGGATCACCTGTAGATAATTGTTCGTTGGAAATGTTGACCACATCTTCCAGTATAATCCCATCCACTACCCATAATGGTTTATTATCACCAGAAATAGAGGTAGCACCACGAACACGAATTTTAGGCGCCGCACCAAAGGTTCCGGATACGTTTTGAACGGATACACCCGCCACACGACCTTCAAGCATTCTGCTTACATCTGTAATACCATCTCTTTTTACATCAGAAGCCTTTAATGATGTAGCAGCACCGGTAAATAACTTTTTATTTAATTCCTGGTAGCCGGTAGATACTACATTAACTTCGCTAAGTTGCTCTGCATCTTCTGCCAAAACAACGTTTACAACTGTTTTACCATTAATTGGCACTTCCATGGTTTTATAACCCACATAGCTAAAAACTAAAACAGCATCTTCTTTTACTGTGATGGTATAATCTCCGTTTGTAGTTGTAGAAACTGCATTTGCAGCTCCTTTTTCTCTAACACTCACACCAGGAAGTACAGCGCCAGACTTATCTCTTACCTTACCTGTAATCTTTACAGCTGCAAAATAATCAACCACCTGATCTAAAATTGATTTATCCTCATGTTTAATCAGGATGGTTTTATCTTCAATAGTATAAGTTAAATCCCTACCGGAAATGATTTTGGCCATTACTTCCGTAATAGTTGATTTATTAAAATCTGCATTAAAGGTAGCCGTGCTTTTGATCTTATTGGTTGATAATAAAACATCGTAACCAGATTGCTTTCTGATTTCTTTGATCATTCTCTCCAACGTAACATTTCTTTCCTTTAAGGTAATCAGTTGACCAAACGAAGCTGCACTAACCTGCATCAGGGAAGCAAGCAATATGACCGTAATTAACTTCATCATCAATAGCAATTTAGGTATGTAGCGGCGATGCGTACATAAAATTCTTATATAAATTTTGTACATTTAATAGTCTGTTTTTTTTGCGGGACACAGTATTGTTTAAGCGCATAATGTGCCTTTCGCGGTTATCCAAGAAATAATTAATATTAAATCGATTCCGGTTTTCCGGAATAGCCAGACAGATAAATTAAAGGGGTGTTACAAGCACTCCTTTTTTTATCTCATTAGCTTTCGAACGTTAGTGCTGTTGTCGAAGTTTCTGCATAGTTGGTTTGGTTTAGGTTAAGGTTGATAGTTAATAGTATTTTTAGAGATAGGGGTTAGTTACTCCTCCATCTGTTCCTTTTTAATCTTTGTAAACAATGAGTTTGTTTCCCTGCATCTCAAAACGAACTTCACCAGTTTGTTCGAATTTTCTTAATACCTGAGAAATTTTATCAAATCTGCTTACCGTACCGTAGTACATCACATCTTTGGCTTCTTTGTCTGCATATTCTACTTTGACATTATACCATCTGGCTATTTTACGGAGGATACTTTCTTGCTTTTCATTGTTAAACATAAAATATCCATTTTTCCATGCCACAGATTCATCAGAATCTACTGCCTTAATTTCGATTCCATTTTCAGATAATACCGATTGCTGACCGGGTTTTAAAACCTCATATTCATTTGAGTTATTAATCGCTGAAATTCTTACGCTTCCTTCCAGTAATGTCGTTTTCGTCAGGCTTTCGTCGGTATAACTATTGATGTTAAAGTGCGTACCTAAAACCTCTAATTTTTGTTTATCCGTTTCAACGATAAAAGGATGCTTGCTGTCTTTAGCTACCTCGAAATAAGCTTCGCCTTTTAATTTGACCTTCCGAACAGTTGTTGTACCAATGTTTATTGGGTATTCTAAAGAAGAAGTTGCATTCAGCCATACCGTAGAACCATCAGGTAAACGTATTTGCCACTCTCCGCCGTTCGGGGTTGAGATGATATTAACCTGATTATCATCAGCCGTGGCACTATTTTTTTCAATATTATATACCAATTGTCCACTGGTGGTTTTTGAAATGGATAAGCCGGCTTCCTTAATCAAATCGCCATCAGCGATATCGTTTAAGGAAATTTTCCTGCCATTGGCCAGTGTTAAGGTAGCCTTATTTCCACCCGGAGCAATGTCGGTTAAAAAAACATGCTTTTTTTCTCTGTTGTTTTGAAAGCGTAATGTTACCGCTAATGCTAGTGCAAGAACAGCTGCTGCTGCCAGCCACTTAAAATAAATCTTAATCGAATGTTTTTTAGGAGCAACCAGCCGATCAACCGATAAAATATGATCAATTACCTGGTTCCATTTATCATGATCGATATTTTCTGAATCTGGTTGTGCCTGAGCAGATTCATATGCATAAAGCATATTGGTTATTTCAGCAGATACAATGGAAGGATATTTTTCTACCAAACTGAGCAATTCAGTTTTCTCATCTGTTGCCAATTGGCCAGACTCGAATTTTGCAACCAGAAATTTTACTCTTTCTTCCATAGATCTTATACTAAGAAGCAAAAAGAATGAATCAGGACTATCGAAAATTATTTATTTTTTAATTTTTTATCGAGACCTCTAATAAAACCAGCCAGATTAGTGGAATACCATGTTGAATCAGGTTTTCTCGAATGCTTTTTAACGCAATTACTAAAGCATTTTTGACAGTACTGGGAGATAGACCCAGAATTTCTGATATTTCAGGAATAGTTTTACCCTCACCCCTACTCAATTCATAAATTTTTCGTCGTTGTTGGGGTAATTTCCCTACTGCAGATGTGATTAACTTATTTATTTCGTTCAGATGAATGGAATCAAGGGTAACATTGTCGCGATCAGAATGGCGGCTTTTTAATAAATCGATAGCCTTATCTTCTTTAACCTTTTTTCTAAGATAGCTTAAGCATTCATTAGAAACATATTTATATAGGTAGGCTTTTACGTTTTCAACCTGTTCCAACTTATCGCGGTTTAGCCAGATGCGCAGAAAAGCATCTTGAATAACTTCCTCAGCAGCATGTTCAGATTTTGTAAACTTAAGCGCAAATGATTGTAAAACAGATAGGTATTTAAAAAAAAGAATTGAAAACGCTTTTTCACTCCCTTCAACAATTTCTTTAATCAGCTCCCGCTCTTTGTCACAATCCTTAAAAGCCATATATCAATCGGTCATCATTCGTTTCAAATAAGTAAATCACGAGGATATCAAAAGAGATATGCTTAGGCCATCTGAACAGAAGGCCGTAAGCATGTACCAATAATACAAAATATTGTCTATTGTTTAACAAAAAACAACATTAAAAACCTGAATCTTTTTAATGCTGATAATATGGCGAGATCATCAGGTAAACCACCACACCTGTAATGGCTACGTATAACCACAATGGAAACGTAATTCTGGCGATTTTACGGTGTTTATCGAAACGCTCTGCCAAAGCTCTGACGTAGGTAACCAGTACCAATGGAATAATTGCAATGGAGAGTAAAATATGCGTGAGCAAGATAAAGAAGTAGGCGTATTTAATCGTGCCCTCACCTCCGAATTTGGTAGAAGGTGTAGTCATGTGGTAGGCAATGTACATCACCAGAAACAATAAGGAACAACCTATGGCAGATTTCATTAGATTCTGATGGAGTGCAATCTTACCATTTTTAATTGCCCAAACCGCAATCACCAATAAAATTGCAGTAATGCCATTAATGGTGGCATAAATAGGTGGCAAAAATGGAAGTGTAGGCGCGTCTATACCCAAATCCTTAAGCTTCACAACAAATAAAAATGCAACTGCTACAGGTATGAAGATGGAAAGAATAATAATCCACTTGCTATATTTTTTCTCAATTGAAGAATTTTCCATGAGTTTAAGATATTAATATTTTATAGTACTGGTAGTGAACAACTGTAACAGATCATTTGCAAACTGAGAACTGTGAACTGATAACTGTAAACTATCGCCCGTCTTTAACATTCCTCAGATATTCTGCAATCAACACTTTAATTTCATCTTCTAACCTGGCTGTAGATTCCGGGCTATCGGTTTCATAAACACCCCGTATGCGATGCTGTACGTCGATCAATAAAATTTTATTGCTAAAAATATAGCGCGGCTTTTCCTGACTTTCATCACTAACTATATCTAATAAGAGGCCCTTGCGGATTAGTGGATAAGTGATGCTGGTATCACCGGCAAGAACATTCCATTTCTCTGGCTTGGCACCCAATTGAGCAGCATAAGCTTTAATCTTAGTTACATCAGTCGGATTTACAGACAGGCTTAAAAACTTCACCAATGGTTTCTTTTCGTAACCCTCAGCCAGGGTTTGGATGTATTTAGTTACCCCTGCATTAGTTGCTTCGGTATTAACTAAGTTTAATACGATTATTTTGTCTTTAAGTGTTGCCCAGGAAACGCTGTCGCCACCTTGATTGATGAGTTTAAAATCAGGTATCTGATGATAAATGGTATCTGGAATCTTTTTGCCCTTTACGGTATGGAAGGTTGATGCAACCACTTTTTCTCCAAAAATCGGAAGGCTCTTATATCTGTTCTTAGCGAACTGTGGCAATAAGTAAAAAAATAAAAATCCCGGTACAGCTAAGGTGCTTACCAGGATTATTACTTTTTGGATGGATTTCCCTTTCATTAATGATTCATCATGTGGATATTCAAAAATCCACCTTCAATTAACATTAAAACAATAAAATAGATAATGAAAATTAATGATAATATTAAAGAAAGCTGAAAACCTAGTTTCTCATATTTCAGGTGCATAAAATAGGCAACGATATAGAAAGCTTTCACTAAAGTTAAAGCGATATAAACGAAGTTACCAATTGAATGACTCATGTAGCCGTTTGGTAAAACCCAAAGTGCTACTATAAATTCGATTACTGTAATCAATAAAAGGATACCAAATACCTGCCAGATTTTACCTTTTGATAAACCTGCGTGTTCTTCGTGCCCTTCTGTATGTGTGTGATGTTCTGACATGATAATATTTTATAATAGTGATAAATTAAACCAAATAGAAGAATGTAAATACAAACACCCATACCAAATCTACAAAGTGCCAGTATAAACCAACTTTCTCAACCATTAAATAATGACCTCTTTTTTCAAAAGTTCCATTGATGGTCATTACCAGTACAATGATATTGATGATTACTCCACTGAATACGTGGAAACCGTGAAATCCGGTAATGGTGAAAAACAAATTAGCAAATTGCTGTGCCGCAACAGCAGAAACATCACCATTAAAGAATTCTTTCAATTTCTCAGCGGTTGGAATTTGAGCAAACCAAAACCCTTCATGGTGTAGGTGTGTCCATTCTAAAGCCTGGCAACCTAAGAACATGAAACCACCAATAATGGTAGCAACCATCCACCAGATTACTTCTTTTTTCGCACGGCGATGACCAGCTTCAACAGCTAAAACCATTGTTACAGAACTCATGATCAAGATAAAGGTCATAATCCCCACAAATACTAGCGGAGCACCTGAATCAGTAATACCCGGAACGGATTGGAAAACCAAATCAGGATCAGGCCATGTTAATTTAGAAAAACGCTGAGCGCCGTAATAGATTAATAATGATGAAAAGGTAAAAGCATCTGACAAGAGGAAAAACCACATCATGATTTTGCCATATTCTACCGACCACGGAGAACGGCCACCATTCCATGGCCCGGTTTTAACTTGATCTAATTGTGATACTGAATTCATTTGGAAATAGTATAATAGTTTGTTAACAAATTTAACGGTTCAAAAGTAAAAAAACATACAGATATATCCATAATATATCTATAAAATGCCAAAAAATAGAAGCAATTTCCATTCTATATTTGCTTTTAGCTGGCGAGATGTTCTTGTAGCTACCCACCAAGGCACTAATAATGAGTCCAACGCCACCTATAATGTGTAATAAGTGTAAGCCAGAAACCACGTAGATAAATGAAATGGCAGCGTTATTACCCACTAGCGTAGCTCCGGTTTTAACCATACTGCCCCATGCATTAAACTGCATTACACCAAATGCAACAGCTAAAATAACAGTTACCCATAACATATTGCGTTGAAGGCTGAAGTTTAGTTTCCTCATCGCTTTAGCAGCGAGAACCAGAGAAATACTACTGGCAATGATTACCAGACTGCTATAAATAAATGCATCAGGCAATACCAAACCATGGCCCTTACCTTTTGATGCTGCAAATACCAAATAGTAACTGGTAAAACCACCAAACATAATGGTGGAGGAAACCACAAAAAGCCAGACAATAAACTTGCGAGGTTTTGGGTCAAATGTATCTTGGATTTTTTCCATTGTTAGCACCATAAAATTATTTTGCTATAAAATTTAATAATAACCCCAGCTGTACAGCTGGAATGTAAAAAAAAGAACAGAACATTACTTTCCTTGCATCGGCAAGGTCTCTGCTCAATAAAAGTTTTAATGCCAGCCAGCTAAATATTAAACCAGCAATTAAGGACAAACCAGCAATGTAATAACCGCCAAAACCATAAAAGGTTGGAAGCAGACTCACCGGAATTAAAATCAGTGTACTCAAAAAAGTAAGCAAGGCTGATGTCTTATCCCTCTTCTTTGTAGGCAGCAATCTAAAACCAGCTTTTTTATAATCATCATCCAATACCCATGCAATCGCCCAAAAGTGTGGAAACTGCCAAACGAATTGAATTAAAAATAATACGATAGCGATCCAATAATCAATCGGTTGAAACATTTCGGCCTTTAAATTTCCAAAAGCAGCAAGATACCCGATCAGTGGTGGTAAAGCCCCAGGGATTGCACCAACAAATACTGCTATTGGAGATTTTCTTTTTAAGGGAGTATAAACAAAGGCATACAAAAAAATAGAGAATACGGAAAGCAAACCTGTTTCGAGATTGAGCTTTCCTAATAACCAGGTACCCAAAAAAGCCATAAAGACCCCAATAATTAAGCCCTGCCCTGTGGTCATCCTTCCGGCTGGCATAGGTCTGTCTTTGGTTCTTGCCATTAACTTATCCAGATCCTTTTCAATAATCTCATTAAAGCAGTTAGCAGCGGCAGTAACTAAAAACCCACCGGCAATTAGGATCAGCCAGTTTCCCCAGTTGATGGATTGCACAATATTAGTTTCACCTAAATCATTCATCCTCTTTACCCAATTGAGATCATGGCTTCTGCCAATTTGCATCTTCTGCCCAATTAAAAAGGAAATTGAAGCCGAAAACACCACCGTAAACGATAGCCTGAATTTGATGAGTTTAGAAAAATCTGAGAAAACCTGTTTCAACTTCCTTAAATATTATTGTTTATAAGTACTTGTGCGATAAACCAACAAATACAAATAAAACTGTAAACTAAATAACAACGTAGAAAATAAGATATGCAATGCCTGCGCTGCTGGTGGAAATGCAAAATATGCCAATGCAAAACCACTTAATAACTGAATGAGTAAGGTAACCAAAATAAACCTTGCCGTTAATAACGGCGCTGCCTTTCCACTAAACCTATCGATTACCATTTTGTAAACAATCGCATTAGAAATAACCACCAATATGGCTAAATCTCTATGGTAAGTGAAAATGGAATCCAATCGTGAAATCCAGGTATCTCTTAAACCATTTGATAACGATTTCGCTACTACATCAACAGACTCTCTTACTTCTGTACCCAAAACAATCTGAAGGATACTTAACATTACTGTAAATAATAAAAAGCCCTTAAGCCAAAGGATCCGGTACATAATTACCGATGGTGCTTTATTTAGTTGCTTAGCATAATTGTAGGTATAAATTGATATTGCTAAAATAACCAACGCTAAAAGCATATGCACCGTAACTACCCATTGTGCCAGATTTGTAGAAACCACTATGGAACCTAACCAGGCCTGATAGCCGACTACCAAAATATTTAGTACACTTAAAACAATGATTCGCTTCGCAGTCTTTCTGTAAGTGAAAGAGTAAACCAACGTTAAAAGCAAGAATATCCCTGCCAAAACTCCGACTAACCTATTGATGTACTCCACCCAGGTTTTAGTAGCATTAAATTCTTCAGGCACCGTAATGCTTTGATCATGCCTGATCGAATCTGCCAGTGCTACTTTACCCATACTTTCTAAGTATTTGGCAAACTTTTCATTTTTCTTTAACCGTCCGGCTACGTACTTTTCTTTATAATCTGCCGGCAATTGCGAAACATCAGTAGGCGGAATATACCGATCGAAACATTTTGGCCAGTCAGGGCAACCCATACCAGATCCCGTACTCCTTACAATACCGCCGGCAAGAATAACCATTAACGTAACGATAATGGTTATTAAATTAATCCTGATAAATCGTTGTTCTGATCTGCTGATCATTATACTTTTTTATGTGAAAGGGGTATCTGGATAAGCAGAAACTTAATCAGATACCCCTTTTAAATTGTATTAAAGCTTTCTAATTAGCCTTTGTTTTCTTCAACCGGATTAGCCAATTCCCAATCTTGCTGTATTTTTTCTGCTTCTGCATTTCCTTCAAAATCGTGAGGCAAGTTAGAGCTCATGGTTTGAGAGAAAGGAACCGTTTGTGGAATAAAGTCTGCATCATGACCAGGTTTACTGTAGTCATATGGCCATCTGTAAACTGTTGGAATTTCTCCTGGCCAGTTACCGTGTATGTGCTCAACTGGTGCTGTCCACTCTAAAGTATTTGCTTCCCAAGGGTTTTGGGGAGCAACTTTTCCTTTAAAGATTGAATAGAAGAAATTGAACAAGAATGCTACCTGTGCTAAAGCGGCCATAATTGCTGCCCATGTTACAAATACGTTAACTGTTAACCATTTTTTCATGAATTCGAATTCAGTGAAAGCATAGTAACGACGAGGTACACCATCTAAACCTAAAAAGTGTAGTGGGAAGAATACCAGGTAAGCTGCAATGAAAGTTAACCAGAAGTGTAAGTAACCCAATTTAGGATTTAACATTCTTCCGAACATTCTAGGGAACCAGTGATAAACACCTGCAAGCATACCAAAGATTGCTGCAGAACCCATTACCAGGTGGAAGTGGGCAACAACAAAGTAAGTATCGTGTAAGTTAATATCTAATGATGCATTACCTAAGAAGATCCCGGTTAAACCACCAGAGATAAAGAATGAAACTAAACCAATTGCAAACAACATTGCCGGAGTGAAACGGATGTTACCGCGCCATAATGTAGCTAAGTAGTTAAAAGTTTTTACTGCTGATGGAACCGCAATAATTAAAGTGGTAATCATAAATACACCACCCAATAAAGGATTCATACCTGTTACAAACATGTGGTGACCCCACACGATAAACGAAAGTACAGTAATACCAATTAAAGAGTAGACCATCGCATGGTAACCAAAGATCGGTTTACGGGAGTTTACAGAGATAACTTCTGATGAGATACCCAATGCTGGCATAATTACGATATATACCTCAGGGTGACCTAAGAACCAGAATAAATGCTGCCATAAAATTGGAGATCCACCTTCGTTTGGTAAAATATCAGTACCCATAACGATATCAGAAAGATAAAAACTGGTACCAAAACTACGGTCAAATATCATTAATACAACACCAGCTACTAAAACCGGGAAAGATAAGATACCTAAGATAGCAGTTAAGAAAAGTGCCCAGATGGTTAAAGGCATTTTCCAAAGATCCATACCTTTAGTACGCATGTTTAAGATGGTACTTACATAGTTAATACCACCCATTAAAGATGATGCTACGAAAAGAACCATACTTGCTAACCATAAGGTCATCCCCATACCAGATCCCGGCATTGCCTTCGCAATAATGGATAGTGGCGGATATACTGTCCAACCACCAGATGCTGGTCCGGTTTGTACGAAGAATGAAGACATCATGATCACACAAGCTAAAAAGAACAACCAGTATGAAAGCATGTTTAAGAATGGAGATGCCATATCTCTGGCGCCTAACTGTAGTGGGATTAATAAATTACTAAAAGTACCACTCAAACCCGCAGTTAATACGAAGAATACCATGATGGTACCGTGAATGGTTACTAAGGCTAAATAAAAATCAGACTTGATACGACCACCTTCAGCCCATTTTCCTAAAAATGTTTCTAAGAAAGGGAAGCTTTGATCTGGCCAGGCCAATTGAATACGGAATAAAATTGATAAGCCCATCGCAATCACTGCCATGATAATACCTGTAATTAGATATTGCTTAGCAATCATTTTATGATCCATGCTGAAGATATACTTGGAAATTAAGGTTTCCTTGTGGTGCCCATGATCAGCGTGATCGTGATTGTGTTCGTCGTGTAATGCTATTGTTGACATAATTCTTTCGCTCTGCGGTAATATTATTTATTTAAAGCCATTTGGTTTGTTTTCACAGCTGCTGAATCAGTAGCTGATGAATCTGATGCCGCTTTAGGGGCAGCAGGAGCAACCGGCAAATTAAATTCTTTTCTCAAATCGTCGTTTAAATATGTTTTCTGTTCTGCCAGCCAGGTTTTGTATTCTGCTTCAGAAACTACCCGTACCACTTTCTGCATATTGTAGTGACCAGATCCACAGATTTTAGCACAAAGGAGAACAAACTTAAAGTTAGGATCATTTGTTTCCTGCTGCACCTGCGCAGTAGTTTTTGTTGGCGTAAATTCGAAGAACGTTCTCATACCTGGTACAGTATTCAATTGAATTCTGAAATGAGGCATATAGAAACTATGGATAACATCTTTACTGGTTAAGATCAATTTAACTGGTTTTCCAACAGGAATTACCATTTCATCTGCCATTTCATCATCACGAGAGTGAATATCCTTAAAATCAATACCTAACTGATTCGTAGCTGTAGTAAGCTTATAGTTTTTCTCACCAACAATTCCATCAGCTCCAGGGTAACGGAAAGACCATTTGAACTGCTCTGAAGTAACCTCAATTTGTAATGGCTTATTATTTGGATCTTCTGTTTTGAAGAAAATTGATCTCCAAGTTAAGAAACCCATTAATACCAATACCGTTAAAACCAATGCAGGAACGATAGTCCAGATTTTTTCGATGGTATTGTTATGTGGGTAATAATATGCTTTTCTTTTAGCAGAATATCTGTAAATATAAGAAAATCCGAATAATAGAATGTGCGTGAAAACGAAAACGATGGTTGTAATGATCAACGTTAGGTTGAACATTTCATCAATTTTCTTTCCATGTTCTGAAGCTGCATCTGGAAGCAACATTGAACCATGAACTGTATATTCCCAATACACACCGTATAAACCTAAAACCAGGAACAATGCAAATAAACTCGCATGAACCCTGTTCCAGTTGATACCTACAGGCTTACCTTGCGCTTCGCGGCTTAACTCATATACCTTTATTGATTTCCCAATAATTGCAATGAATAAACATACGGCCAGGAAAATCAGAATGTAAAAAATTACTGATTTATAAATCTCACCCATATCAACTTTCGGTGCCGCGGCAGCACCTGCTACGGATGCCTCCTGCGCAAATGCGCTCGTGTTTGCAAAAACAGTAAATAGTACTGCTAAAGCTGCGGTCGTTTTATTCGTGATAAACTTTCTTAAACTCATTTTCTTAAAAGTAGTACGCTGTACTGCTAATTATAATAATAATATAAATATTTGCCCTTATAATGTCACCTGCTAAAGTTGGTGATGCAAACTTTCTTGTAATAATGGGTGATTTTTTGCAATCAAAGGTTTTTTACTCAATGATGTTAAAACCGTAAAGGTAAACAATCCTACGAAACCAATTGCAGTTCCGATCTCAATCACACCAAATCCATTATGACCATCTTCTACTGCACCTGGCATAATCATTTGATAATAATCTACCCAATGGCCCAAAAGAACTACAATAGATACAAACAATAATTTCACATCTGTTCTTTTATTATCTCTGTCCATTAACAATAATACAGGAGCTAAGAAATTCATTGCCAGGTTTAAGAAAAACCAAAACTTGTAATATTCAAAACGTCTGTAGAAATAAACTGTTTCTTCCGGCATGTTTGCATAGTAGATCAATAAGAACTGCGCAAACCAAACATATGTCCAGAAGATAGAGAAACCAAAGATAAACTGACCTAAGTTATGTAAGTGGCTATTGTTAACCCATTGCATATAACCAGCTCTTCTTAATAAGATCAGGATGATTGCAATAGTAGCTAAACTACTTACCCACATGGCAGCAAAATTATACCAACCGAACATGGTTGAGAACCAGTGTGCCTCTAGAGACATGATGGTATCAAAAGCAAAGATCGGTGTAGTAAATCCGTAGATTACTAAAAAGATACAAGCATTTTTAAATCCTTTTCTATATGATTCAAGTCCACCTGCTAAATCTTCATTATATGATAATTTAACAAAAAGCATTGCGAAGATGCTATATACACCTAAAAATACAACCTGGCGACCTAAAAAGAATGGAACATTTAAGAAAACCGCTTTACCGGCAATTAATGAATCATAGTTAGGGCTGTTTGGATCTGTTAATCCATCTGCATGCCAGTGATGATATAAGTTGTGTGTAAATAAACCTGCCGAAATAATTACAATCAGCAATACAGCTGCAATAGGCAAAGTTTTAGCCATTGCCTGCGGTACACGTAAAATAGATGCAGACCAACCAGCCTGAGCTACATATTGAACAGCAAGGAAAAACATACCTGACATACAAACGCATGCGAAGTAGTATCCCATAAGCAACAGGTTGGCAAAAGTACGCTCGTGCATTACTTTATCTCCAGCAATGAACCCATAAGCAACAGCGGCGATACCTAATGCGATACCAACTATACTTAAGGTTTTTACTTTTCCTGTAAACTCAAATTGTTCACTAAAATTAATATTGTGAGTTCCCATTTATATTCTGCTTTACTATTGTCCTTTTTGTAATTGTTGAACATACATCACTACTTTCCAACGATCTGTTGGCGTAATTTGTGAAGCATGCGAGCCCATGTTATTTACTCCGTATGTAATGGTGTGATAAATTTTACCCGGGGTAAGATCTACCATGTTACCACCTCTGGATGAAGCGCCTGTTTGATAAGCCGGAACACCGCTAAATTTCTCAATTTTCACTAAATGTCCTTGTCCATCTCCCTTATCACCATGGCAAGGGCTACAAAATACCGTAAACAAATGTTTACCTGCGGCCAGATTAATAGTATCTACTGGTAACGGATTTACCATGCTCACACCTGCTGCTTCATATCCTTCCTTGGTGTTAGGATACTCATCATATTCTGTAAAACCTACTGGTTTTGTGTTTGCTGGTGGCAATTGAGCAGCATGACCTTTAAAGCTAGGTACGTGTGCGGTATCAACTGGCTGATCCGGATTTAAAGCAATCGGATCATACATATTTCTGGCATATTCTAAACCAGTACTGCGTTTATCTTTACAAGCTGTGAAAGTAGCTGCAAAAGCGATAGCTAAAAACGCCGTATAAACAAATTTATTCTTATTCATAGCTAATGTACTTCCTTTCATTATACTTTACTTCTAAAGCACCTGCATCTTTTAATAATCCATCAATTACAGTATGTGCTGCGTTATCTTTTGCATCAATAGCGATAACAAAACGATCGTCAGTTGCACGAAGATCCATTACTCTTGGCGATCTTCCTGGAAACAAATGCGTAGAAGCATAGTAAGTTAACACCATTCCGAAAGCACAAAACAGTACCGTCAATTCGAACATTATCGGAATAAAATCTGGCAAGGCAAATGATGGCTTACCACCAATATTTACTTTCCAGTCAATCACTGCACAGAAATAAATCAATGCAAATGCTGCGCAGGTTCCGGTGATACCAAAGCAAAATGCTGCAATATCAATTCTAGATCTTTTAATTCCCAATTTGGCTTCTATTCCGTGGATAGGCATTGGGGTATACACATCATAAATACTGATGTTATTTTCCTGAAGCTTTTCGATGCCATGCATCATTTCGTCAGGATCGCCAAAGCTGCCTAAAATATATTTGATATTACTCATTGTTATATTTTTGCGTAATCTTCTTGTTTAACACTATCAAATTTCTGTAAAGACTCTACGTATTCTGCAACGTATTCTTTATTCTCATGCCCTTCTTTAATCTGTTTCATCTTCGCCTGCTCACTTGCAGATTTCAATAATAATTTCACCTCTGCAATAGCGATTGAAGGTAATACTCTTAAGAATAATAAGAATAAAGTAAAGAACAAACCAATTGAACCTACGAATACACTTACATCAACCCAGGTAGGCGAAAACATTGCCCAACTCGATGGAATATAATCACGGTGTAATGAGGTAACGATAATTACGAAACGCTCGAACCACATACCGATGTTTACCACGATCGATAAAATCCAGGTTGCCCTGATGCTTAAACGAATTTTCTTAAACCAAAGTAATTGTGGAGAGATTACGTTACAAGTCATCATCATCCAGTATGCCCACCAGTAAGGACCAGTAGATCTGTTAATGAAGGCGTACTGCTCATATTCAGATCCTGAATACCATGCAATGAAGAACTCTGTTAAATAAGCTACACCTACGATAGATCCAGTTAAGATGATGATTTTATTCATCGATTCGATGTGGAACATGGTGATGTAGTTCTCAAGACCCAATACTTTACGGGCAACCAATAATAAAGTTAACACCATCGCAAAGCCTGAGAAAATCGCTCCAGCTACGAAATATGGAGGGAAAATTGTAGTGTGCCATCCTGGAATTACTGATGTTGCAAAGTCCATTGATACAATAGTGTGTACCGAAAGTACAAGTGGTGTAGAGATACCTGCTAAGATTAACGACACCGCTTCGAAACGTTGCCATGTTTTAACACTTCCACTCCACCCGAAAGAGAAGATAGAATAGATTTTTCTACGGGTGCCCACTGCACGGTCACGAATGGTTGCGATATCCGGTAATAAACCTGTGTACCAGAATAACAGTGATACAGAGAAATAAGTAGAGATGGCAAACATATCCCATACCAATGGTGAGTTAAAGTTTACCCAAAGCGATCCAAACTGATTTGGCAATGGTAAAACCCAGTAAGCTAACCATGGACGGCCCATGTGTGATACTACGTAAGTTGCTGCACAGATTACGGCGAAGATGGTCATCGCCTCTGCTGAACGGTTAATCGAGTTTCTCCAGTTCTGACGGAAGAGTAATAGTACTGCTGAAATTAGTGTTCCAGCGTGACCGATACCTACCCACCATACGAAACCGGTGATATCCCAAGCCCAACCCACTGTTTTATTTAAGCCCCAAGCTCCGATACCGTTCCAAAAAGTGTAACTAACAGCTACTACCCAAAGTAAAGCGCCTAAAGAGGCAACGATGAAACCAATCCACCAAGCTTTGTTTGGCTTGTTTTCTACCGGGCTCAAAATATCATCCGTAATCTTAGCATACGTGATATTATCGCCGGTAATTAATGGTTCTCTAAGTATTGATTCGTTATGTCCTGACATAATTTGTATTTTCTTTATGCTAAAGCTTACGCTTGTACTTTTGTATCTGTGTTTCTAATTTTAGTCATATATCCGATACCAGGTTTCACGTTGATTTCTTCTAATACGTAGTAAATACGCTCAGAACGTAAAGCTTTTGAAACTTCTGAATTAGGATCATTTGAATCACCAAATATGATTGCATTTGCTGAACAAGCTTCCTGACAAGCCATTTTGATATCGCCATCTTTTAATGGACGTTTCTGCAATTTAGCTTCTAATTTACCTGCCTGAATACGTTGAATACACATTGAGCATTTCTCCATTACACCACGTGAACGTGCAGTTACATCCGGATTTAAAACCAATTGAGTAAACTCGTTATTTAAGTAGTTATCGAAACGTGAATCATTCCAGTAGTTGAACCAGTTGAAACGACGAACTTTGTATGGACAGTTATTCGCACAGTAACGTGTACCAACGCAACGGTTATAAGCCATGTGGTTTAAACCATCAGACGAGTGAACAGTTGCCAATACCGGACAAACCGTTTCGCATGGAGCATGATCACAGTGCTGACATAACATCGGTTGGTGAACAACAGAAACGTGATCTAAATCTTCCAGATTAGCAATTTCTTTTTCTTTAGTTACATCACCTGCTGGTGTTTCATAGCTATAATAACGATCGATACGAATCCAGTGCATTTCACGACGACGGCGAACCTCATCACGACCTACAACAGGAATGTTATTTTCTACGTTACAAGCCACTACGCAAGAACCACAACCAGTACAAGCATTCAAATCGATTGCCATTACCCAGTTGTTACCTGGTTTCTCATATTGATCCCAAAGATCGTAATCTTTATGTTCACCTTTTTCGTTACCAGCCGCAGGGTCTTTTAAGAACTCTTTGAAAGTAGCTTCTTTAATTACTGCACGACCTTCGAAAGAGTGGTGAGTTTGTGTTTGTGCCAATTCGTAGTAACCACCTGTTGGGGTAATCGTTACTGAAGTAGCATATTGCATGGTTCCGTTAGTGAAAGAAACAAAAGGGAAAGCATTTTTACCTACATCGTTACCCGCTTTACCAACTTTGGTACGGCCATAACCTAATGCAATTGATGCAGTTCCTTGTGCTTGTCCAGGTTGGATCAATACAGGAAGGTCTATAGAATATCCGTTTGCTCCTTTAACAGAAACCACATCAAATTCTTTAATTTTTAATTTCTCAGCGTACTTTGGTGCCAGGGCAACATAGTTATCCCAGGTTACTTTAGAAACCGGATCAGGTAATTCCTGTAAAAACGCATTGTTAGCATTTTTACCATCACGCATTGGGATATTTTCGTAAACCTGTAACTCGATGTCTTTAGCTAAAGATTTGCTTCTGTTTAAAATGGAAGCAGCGACTGGCGCAACAGATTGTGTAAATGAATAAGCTGCAGCAGGTTTTGGCGCAATCTTGATTACCCCTTTTTCTAAGACATCATTCCATTTTAAGCCAAGTGCAGGTAGCATTTTGGTTTCCCAGTTGCTACGAACAAATTGATAATAATCTTTAACCGGTGCATCAGCCCAAACCAATAAGCTTTCTTCTGCCTGGCGGCTATTGAAAACCGGATTGATAGTAGGTTGAACAATTGAATAATAACCTTCGTATGCATTTGCATCGCCCCATGACTCTAAGTAATTATGGTTAATGGCAATAGCATCACAAAGTGAGGCCGTTTCATCAGCACGATCGGCGAAAGAAATTTTAGTAGGAACATTTTTCAATGCAGCTTCGAATTTCTTTGCATCAATATAATCGTAAACAGGATTACTGTTTAAGAATAAAACTGCACCAACTTCACCACGACTCATTTCAGCAACTAAACTGTTAAATTCAGCATCGTTACCAGCATATAAATAACATGGGTTATCTAAATCGATTGTAGTACCATAACTGCCAATTGCAGCATTGATCGCATTTACAAGAATTTGAGTAGAAACATCGTTCGATCCACAAACAACAAGCGCTTTACCCTTGTTTTGTAATAATTCTTTCGCAGCTAATTTAATTACTTTATCAGCAGTTGTATTGTTACCTAACGTTCCACCAGGTAAAGATTGACCAGTAACTGCATTATATAAAGCAATTAACGCAGGACCTTCTTCTGATAATTTTACCGGAACACGTGTATCTGCATTAGTACCAGTTAAGCTCATACCACTTTCGAATTGAATGTGGCGACTCATTTTTTTGCTCTCCAGAGATTTATAGTTACGATTAGCTGTGTATTGAGAAGTAAACTCTTCTCCGCTAATCCATGTACCTAGAAAATCGGCACCAAAACTTAGAATTAAATCAGCCTTATCGAAATTATATTTTGGTAAAACTGCTTTACCAAAACTGTTTTGATTGGCCTGGATAATACCTGTATAAGAAACAGCATCATACTGAACCAATTTAGCAGCCGGATATTTGGTAATAAACTGTGCCAAAACAGCATTTGTTGAAGGACTGTTTACTGTTGAAGCAACTACACGGATTTTCTTTCCTGAAGCTTGTGCTTTAGCCAGTTCAGTTTTAACAAAACCATCTAATTTAGCCCAGGTAGTTTCTTCATTTTTAAGCAGTGGAGCTTTTAATTTAGAAACATCATATAAATCTAAAACTGAAGCTTGTGCTCTTGCGTCTGTTCCGCAATTAAACTCACCTGCATTAGGATTTGGTTCAATTTTGATTGGACGGCCTTCTCTTGTTTTAACTAAGATACTCTGGCCATTAAAGCTTGAGGTATAATAGTTAGGAATACCTGGAGTAACCTCTTCAGGTTTTACCAGGTAAGGAATAGATTTATGAATCGGGGCTGTTTGACATGCAGCCAAAGTAACGGCACCTAAACCAAAACCTAACGCCTTTAAAAAGTCGCGGCGTGGGGTAACGGTACTTAACCCTGCTTCATTTAAAACATCTTCTATTGGAAGTGGCTCGGCAAATTCGTTTTTGTTATTCTTAACAAAATCGGGTGTATTGTTATACTCCTCTAGGCCTTTCCAGTATTTTTTGTTGCTTTCCATTTAAGCTATATTACTGTTTATTCGAACGTTCTTACTAAACTCTATCTATTAATAGTGGCATTTACCACATTCTAAACCACCCAATAACGCTGGTGTGATTTTCTCGCCTTTTTTAATTTTCTCATGCGCTTCGATAACCTTAGCGTAGAAAGCATTATTTTTCTGACCAGAAATATCAGTTTCCTTGTGGCAGTTGATACACCATTTCATGGTTAATGGAGAATATTGATAAATTTCTTCCATGGTATTAACCGGACCGTGACAAGCAAAACACACAGGTTCTGTTGGTTGAAGACCTTTTGCCTTACGAATTGCATCTTCTGCAACCACTACGTGTTGTGAGTGATTGAAGTAAGCAAAATCAGGTAGGTTGTGCACACGCACCCATTCCATTGGTTTTGATTTACTCTCATCGTATTTCTGAGTTTCAGGATCGTAACCCAATGCATTGTAGATTTTTTTAATTTCCGGAGAAATTTCACCATCATATTTATCTCTTGCCTGTACTGCTTTGTGGCAGTTCATACAAACATTTAATGAAGGAATCGTAGCATTTTTAGATTTAAACGCTCCATTGTGGCAATACTGACAATCAATCTGATTGATCCCGGCATGCAGCTCATGAGAGAATTTAATCGGCTGTACTGGTTGATAACCGGTATGAACACCAGTATTCCACATACCCATCCAACCGAATGAACCTAAAGCAATGATTAAACACAGTATGAAGAACATCACGAACTTCTTGTTTTTAAACATCTTGCGGATTCCTACTTTTAAAGGAACATCCTCTTCCATCTCAATGCCTTGTTTTTGTAGAATTAAGCGTTCCAATAACTTACTGGCACGACCTAAGATTACTAAAATAACAATAGCAACAATTACAATGGCAATGATACCTGCAAGCGATAAACCTGAAGTACCTTCTTCAGTAGCTTTAGGAGCATTAGGATCAACAGCAGCTTTCGGCTCGCCTTCCTTAACGTAGGCTAAGATGTCTTTAACTTTAGCTTCATCCAACTCAGGGAAAGAAGTCATCGCTACTTTACCATTATCGTTGAATAATTTAACCGCCTCTGGATTTCCAGATGCGATCATCGCCTGAGAATTAGGAATCCACTTTAAAAGGAACTCTTCTGAATGGCGATCGGATACTCCAGTTAAGGCAGGACCGACTAATTTCGCATCTAAGGCGTGGCATGACGAACATTTAGCTTTGAAAAGCGTTCTCCCCTCTTTAGCATCCTGCGCGTTAACAGTCGAAACTGCTATTACAGAAATTGCTGAAAATACGAATAACGACTTCCAAACACTTTTTAAAATCATCGAGATATCTCTCATAATGAACACTTTATACTTATTTAATTTACTTTTTGTTGTGAACTTGATGCCTGAGCTATGGTAGCCCCATCAAAACTTGAACAAAAGTATAACTTATTAATAAATCCCATGACATAATAGTGACCGGAAATACAATTTATAATCATTCTAAACAAATGCCGATTCTGGCGTTTCAGGCAAGAAAAAAGCCCATTTTTGACCTTTATCTCAAATGGGCATTCTGAAATCTATTTGCTTTATTGGATTTTCCTTTTTATTGTTTCAATATCCAGGCGAACATTAGCGGGGCAACGATTGTAGCATCGCTTTCCACAATAAATTTCGGCGTATGGATATCTAATTTCCCCCAGGTGATCTTTTCATTTGGAACTGCACCTGAATAAGAACCATAAGAAGTGGTAGAATCTGAGATCTGGCAGAAGTAACTCCAGAAAGGAATGTTTTCCATTTCCATATCCTGATAAAGCATCGGAACTACACAAATCGGGAAGTCACCAGCAATACCACCACCAATCTGGAAGAAACCAATTCCTTTGCCACCGCTGTTCGCAATATACCAGTCGGCTAACCAACCCATATATTCGATCCCACCTTTAACAGTGGTTGCGGTAAGCTCTTTTTTCATAACATAAGAAGCGAAGATATTACCCATGGTAGAATCTTCCCATCCTGGTACAACGATTGGCAAATTCTTTTCAGCCGCAGCCAGCATCCATGAATTTTTTGGATCAATTTCATAATACTGCTCTAAATCACCACTTAAAAGCATTTTGTACATAAATTCATGTGGGAAATAGCGTTCGCCAGCAGCTTCTGCATCCATCCAGATTTTCTGAATGTGCTTTTGTAAACGACGGAAAGCTTCTTCTTCCGGAATACAGGTATCTGTAACGCGATTGTAATGGTTTTCTAAAAGATCCCACTCATCCTGCGGGCTTAAATCGCGGTAATTTGGTACGCGTTTATAATGTGAGTGTGCAACCAGGTTCATAATATCTTCTTCCAGGTTGGCACCAGTACAAGAAATAATGGCCACTTTATCCTGGCGGATCATTTCTGCAAGTGAAATTCCCAATTCTGCAGTACTCATGGCGCCAGCGAGTGTAATCATCATTTTACCACCCTCATCCAAATGCGTTTCGTACCCTTTAGCCGCATCCATCATTGCTGCAGCATTAAAATGGAGGTAATTACGCTCCATAAACTGAGATATTGGTCCTCTTGTATTACTCATTTTGTTTTGTCTTATTTTCGCAAAAGTAGGCATTTAGCCTGAAATTAAACCGCAAAGCGAGCAAAGTTTTTCGCAAGGCAGGCAATGCCTAATCAATTAATAAGATATCAATCGGTTTTCAAGACTCCATATCCGATGAACTAATGACCCATGAACTATCAAACTTTTACTAAATTTCCTTTTCTTTGCAGTATAATGAAAAAATTTCCCCTGCTCCTATTAATTATATTCATTTCAGGAACATCATTTGCCCAAATGAAGTTGATAAAAAAACTGCTTTCTAATGAAAAAGACACACTGCGTAAGGCAAGTTTTTTGCCCCTTCCATCTTTCGGATACGCTCAGGAAACCGGCTTTCAGTTTGGCGTTGGTGCCATAGTAGGCTTTTACGCTGATCGGGCAGATACTACGAATCGTCCTTCTTCCTTAACGTTAAACCTTAATTATTCAACATTGAAAGCCTACAATATGAGTTCGATGATTGACATCTGGGGTAAAGGGAATAAGCTCCATTACATTAGCGAATTGCGTTTTAAAAGGATGCCTTTTAATTTTTATGGCATTGGCAACAGTACGCAGGAAGCCAATGAAGACAAATTGCTTCAGCAGCAAATAAAGGTATTGCTTCAGGTAGAAAAGCAACTGTTACCGAAAGCTTATACAGGCGTTTCTGTTGGGTTTGAAAATTATAAATACCGTGATTTCGTAGCAGATGGGATTTTTAGTCGCGATCCTTATTATAACAATAGAACAGGAAGCGTTTTTTATTTAGGCGTATCGCAAAGTTATGATACGAGAAACAACAATAACTATACTACAAAAGGTCTTTTTGTAAGGGGAACGTATCAATATGCGCCTAATATTTTCGCTGATGGAAACTTTACAGGCAGTCAGATTAAAATTGATGCAAGAAATTTCTGGACATTAAATAAAAGCTTCGCTATAGGTGTTCAGGGATTATACAATACCGTTATTGGCAAAAATACGCCTATTTATCTGCTCCCGCAGATGGGTACTGATGAAATGATGCGCGGCTATTACAACGGGCGTTACCGGGATGAAAATCTACTTGCTTTCCAGGCAGAATTGCGTTACCGCTACAGCAGCCGTTTCGGGGCCACGGTTTTTGGAGGTACAGGAACCGTTTGGGGAATCGACGATTTTTCTGCTCGTTCCTTCAAACCTAATTATGGTGCAGGCTTTAGATACTTCTTCGATCCGGAAAAGGGCATCAGCGTTCGTTTGGATTATGGCGTTGGAGAAAAAAGGCCGAACGAAAAACGCCAGAGTGGATTTTATATTAGTATAGCGGAGGCTTTTTAGGGAAGGGAAATGTGAGATGGAATATGGATGATGGACTAATTGCTTATTCTTATTCCTTATTTCCAGATTAGTTCCTCCTGCGCTCCTCTTCATTTCCAGTTTTTCTGTCAAGCTGTTTAATTTTTTCATTACCAAAATTAAAGCGAGCAGTAAAACGGAATTGTCTTGCGTCGTAATAATTATTGTATTCTTGCTCGATATTGTTAATTAAACTACTGAATCGGTATCTATTGGTTTTTAAAACATCATTTGCATTAATTGATAATTGAAGTTTTTTATTCAGCAGCAAAGTTTTTACACCAAAATCTAAATTGCACTGACTTTTATTTTCGTTTAATCCATCAACCGTGGGAAACTGATACCAAAAATTGATTTCAGCAAGAAACGTTTTGCCTTTATTAAGTATGAATTGATTTGAAGTGGAAAAGTAAGCCCCAAATCCTCGTAAATTACTTAATGTTTGTATGATGCTTGAATTTGATATATTATAAAAAACATCGAATTGATTTATCGTCTGCCAATTTTTAAAAGGACTTAAAACCACAGCATTACTAAATTGATAATTATAACCTGTAATAAAATTAACAGGCTTTGAGGCTTGTGTAATTAGGTTAGCATCGATGAAATTTACTTCAGCGAAACCATTTACGGTATTGCTGAACGAAAATGTACTGGTTAATACATTTTTATAAGTATGTGAAATTTCGATATTGTGATTAAATGAAGGTTTCAAAAACGGATTGCCCTCGGCATATACAAACTGATTGCTATACCAACGGAAAGGATTTAGTTTTCGGTAAGCAGGTCGGTTAATTCTCCGTCCATAGTTTATATTCCAAACATTTTCACCTGTTGCCCGATACACTGCGTAAAAGGTAGGGAACAATTGAAAATAATTATTCTTATTTGGCTCATCCAAAGAACCACCGTTGGTTTGAGTATATTCTCCCCGTAAACCAACCTGGAAATCCCATTTTTTTATGGTCTTATTTAGGTTAACATATAAAGCTTGCGTATTCTCCCGGTAACTAAATAAATTGCTTTGGCTTAAATCGAGATCATAAATTGAATTTAGCTTTTTATAGAATGCCACATCACTTTCATTATCGATGAAGCTTAGTTTGGTTCCAAAAGAGAGTCTAAAAGTTTTGAAGGGTAAATCAACATCGGCGGTTAACGTAAATAAATTTATTTTTTGCACACTCGTAGATAAATATTCAGCAAATGAATTGGGAACAACAATCTCATTTTCTAAGTAGCTTCGATTATCAAAAAACCGACTTTTATCATCATTGAATTTAAACCAATCGGCATTGATGATGATCTGCTTACCTGATGAATCTAAAGATTGTTTCAAATATAAATTTGCAGCATTAAAGTGTGATCTGATTTTTGCATTGGCATTAGAATTTAATATAGAATCTAAACGTCCGTTCGCATTAATCACTTTTGTTTTAATATTTTCTTCCGAATGAAAATTGGTCAAACCACCATTATATGATAAACCTAGCAAAGTTTTCTTTGAAAGCTGATAATCCAAACCGACTTGTCCGCTGGGAACAGTTCTGAAATTACGATCCTTGTTTACAACGTTCCAGGTTTGAGTGGGATAAAAAATGTTGCTCTGCTCAAAAGGAACGATTGAACCTTTGCGAACATTAAAGGTGGAATAAAGGGTGATTTTATTTTTGCGATAATTGAAATTTCCTCCTGCAGATAAAGTAAGGTGTGTGGCTTTGGTAAAAACCGTATTTACCGATCCCTTTATCCCTTCAGAAGAAACTTTTTTCAGGACGATATTAATTAAACCATTATTCCCCTGGGCATCATACTTTGCTGGCGGATTGGCAATCACCTCAATTTTCGAAATCTGATCAGAAGATATTGATTTGAGGTAATTTGACAAATCATCCTGACTTAGCTGAGCAAGTTTGTCGTTGATCATTACATTAACAGCACCCTTCCCAACCAGAGAAATCTGATCATTCAAAACCCGAATACCAGGAACTTTTGCCAGCAACTCAAACGCATCGGTGCCAAAAGCTAACACACTGTTTTCTACATTAAAAACGGTACGGTCTATCTTTTTTTCGATCAAGTTTTTTTTTGAATCGATTTGAACATCAGCAAGTGTATTTATGTCTTCTTTAAGCTGAATATTAATTGAGGTATCTTTAAGTAAATTAAGATCGCTTTGCTGCGTTAAAAAATTAATTGCCGAGAAGATCATGTTGTATTTACCTGTCGGCAAGTTGTGGAAGTCGTAATTTCCTAGACTATCTGATTGCGTATAAATTGTTTTATTACCGACACCAGTTAGCTTTACGGAAACGTATTGCAGAGGTTGATCATTATCACCTATTGTTTTACCAAAAACTTTAAATTGTCCGTTAGCATTAATTTTAATAATGATCAGCAATAAAACGATTATCACAGAGGGTTTAATCATTAGCGATCTAAACCTACTCCAAACAGTTTAGCCTTTCCCGTTTTCAAATCATAAAAAATTGAATCGGCTTTAACTGTTTTATTAGCAGTTGATGAAAGTTCAGCCTGCTCAGCTGTTAAAATTCGATTCAAACCATTATAAATAATCTTTGATCCGGAAATCGTAGTTTGACCATAGGATACTTTAGCATTTCCAAACAAATAAATGATGTTTTTACCCTTACTGTATTTCACGCTATCTGCCCGATATTCTACCTTTGCATCGGTTTCAAGTGCATTTGTTATTTCCAGTTCTAAAGGCTGAAGAACCGAATGCGTGTTTTTAGCCAAATCAAAAATGATTTGATCTCCGGTCTCAATTTTTCCATTTTTTTCGAAAGAAGCTTTTTTGGCAATAATAATATTTCCCGGGAGATTATATTCTACCATTTCCGCTTTCAAAATACCGTTATCAATTTGGATTTCAGCACCTTCAATGTAGGATATGTGGTGTTTCACATCGCCCGTTAATTTTTGATAGGAAATAATCGTAGGAACTATATTTATTTTATTTAAGCTTGTATCCTCTTTTACTAATGCAATTTTTGTTTCCTTCGCAAGAGAATGACTGGCTTTATCTGATTTAGGCTCATGAATTACCGATCCCCTTAATTTGCTTTCACTTTTCATTGCAATTGTTGTTTGCGCATAAACTACCTGAATTGCAAATAGACACACCAATCCGAAAGCAGGGGGCAAAGCCAACAAATAAACTAACTTTTTCATACTCTTAGATTTTGAATTGAATAACATCTTAATCCGATCTTTGAGCGGGTTTTTAACAAAATTGAGTACCAATGGCATATCTGTTTTAGTAATAGCAAGCTTCAATAATAGGTTAGCATAAGCATGATTTCCAACGCTTAAAGAAGTCGTTTCATCGGCTTCATATTCATTCACTTGTTCTAGTGCACGATCATACAGATAGATAATCGGATTGAACCATAAAAACGCCTTAAGAATCATTAATAAAAGCTTATCAGCAGAGTGAAACTGTCTTGCATGAACCTTTTCATGCTGAATTAAAACATCCAATTCGGCATCATTTAAACTTTCCTGATCAATAAATACATAATTGAAAAACGAACAGTTGGTAAAGCCAGTCTTTTTTGAAATCAATTTCAAACCTGCTTCATTCTTTACATAATTGGTCGTATACCTTAATAGCACGAACAACTTATACAAATGAATTAAAAGTATAGTCAGGCCAATTGCTCCATAAACATAAGGAAGTAATCCGAACCAATTTATTGGAGATTTTACTTCCTTATATTCAATTTCTAAAGGCTGACTAAGATGCACCGTTGCGGCATTGTTAAATTTTAATTCGGGATGAGATGGCAAAATTTCTGCATGCGCCACCACCAATTCCCGCTGTAAGTTAAACTGTAGCGTAGGAATAATAAAACTCATCAACAATGTCCCTAACAGGTAAAATCGATTGAACCTGAAGAAAGTGAGTCTTCTTAAAACCAGGAAATAAAATCCAAAAAACAAAGTGGTGCAGGAGCTTACTTCAAGCAAATATTTTAACCATTCCATGCGATCAGTTTAAATTAACAACCCGTTTTTACAAAAGACACAAAGCCATCCAAAATGAGATTGCTCATCTTGCGAACGTTCCGCTCATCATTGATGAACTTTAAGTTGCTTTCATCGGAGATGTTACCCATTTCGATCAATACCGCAGGCACCTTAGATTCCCTTAATAAAAATAGACTGGCATCCTTCAAAGCGTGTTTAACTTCAATGCCCTTCAGTTCATTTAATTTATCCAATATACCTGTACCTAAATTCTCTGCTACTTTGATGTTGCTGTTCAGTTTCGAAACATAAACTTCTATCCCGTTTGAAGGGGTTTGATGATCAAGCGTAGCGTTGTGGTGAATAGAGATAAAGGCAGTAGCTTTTTGCTTTGGTAACCGATCGCGAAGTGATAAAAACTGATCATCCGATCTCGTTAGAATAACCTTTATCCCTCTTTTGGCGGCCTCTTCTTTCAAGATTTTAACTGCACGAAGGTTCAAATCTTTTTCCTTTTGTCCATCTAATGCGATACTTGCACCATCCTTTCCTCCATGACCAGCATCCACAATTAAAATCATATCCGCCTCGTTAAAAGCAAATGGCGCATTTGGATTCACATTAATGGCATTTTCAGAATAATCCATCAGGCTGGCATTTACACTGGTTACTTCAGTCTGATTTTTTGCCAAAGCAGGTTTGCTGATCTCTACATCTTTGCGGTTTACAAATGCAACTGAACAAACCAGAATAACAGGCACTATTAAAAAATACGCAAGCTTTTGAAGCTTTGAATTGGGTTCTTTGTACATCATCATAATTCTATTTTTTAATGGGAGTTTACTGAAACTGTTGGTTGAAAAATTGTTAGCAGGCATGGCCAGATTCAATAGTAAAGAAGCATAGGTATTCTTATCCGCTATTTTTGAAATCTCCCGGTCGGCCAAAAATTCATGGTTGTGGTCAATTGCATTTCTCCAGAAATAAATAACAGGATTAAACCAGAGAATAGCGGTAGCCAGGTTAACCAAAACCTTATCCAGCGCATGGAGTTGCTGCACATGAACCATTTCGTGTTTAATGACCAATGCCTTTTCACTAGGTGGTAAGGCCAAATCAATCACAATAGTGCTGAAGAAAGAACAATTTTTTAGGGCTGATTGAGACTCAACTAATAAAACATCTCCTTCCTGCTCGATGGTATATTTGCGCAACTGATTTTTGATGTGTAAGAACATGAAAAGCCACCTCAATATGAAAATCGCAAAAACGATAACATAAAGGTAATTAAGGATTTCCATCACGTTTAACCCGGAATTTACCAAACTGGCTCCTTCGATAACATCTTTTTCAAACCCAGCTTCATTACTATATTGCACTTTAGACTTAACTTCAGTATCAGTTGCTATAACCTCATGTAACCTTTCTACCGTTAATGCAGGAATGGTAAAGCTCAACAACAACATCAGCAATAGGTAAATCCTATTTAAATTGAAAAATGTAAGCTTTACCAGAAACAGTTGATAAAGTGCAAAAAATAGTGCGGTACAAACAGAAACCTTGAGTAAGTAAATTAAAATCATAGGTTTTGATTTTGATTGATTATTTTTTTGATCTCTTCTATATCCTTTTCACTTAACTTTTCTTCTTTCACCATAAAGGATAAAAGACTTGCTGGTGAATTATCGAAATAACCAGAAAATAACTTAGAAAAGGTTGTCTTTGTATATTGATCTTTAGTGATGGCTGGAAAATATTCGTAAGTTTTGCCATAGGCTTTATAGTTAACGTAACCCTTTTTTTCCAAAAGCCTCACAATAGAAGATATGGTGTTGTAGGGTGGCTTCGGCTCATCATCCAATTCATCAATAATATCTTTTACAAATGCTTTTTGCAGCTTCCATAAAACCTGCATAATGCGTTCTTCTGTTTTGGTTAATTCTTCCATACCCAAACTTATAACTTATTTTTCAGTTATACAACTTAAAAACAAGTTATATCACTGTTTATTCAGTTTAAAATATTAAACAATTGAATTACAGACTTATAAAATCAAAAGTAATAGAAATTTTGAAGTTAGTATCAGGTAGTAAGCGATTGATATAACAATCTAGTATGGCCAAACCACTGTCTTTCGTTCTACTCTTAGACCGGCATGGTCAATTTTTCGGGATGGCAATGTCCAAGCCTACCTACTGACTTGGATAGAAAAACGGCGCAGCCCTCATGAATGCAATTAAAAATATAAAGACTATATGAAATAATTGTGAGCCGGCAACTTTGGTTTTTCACTTGCGTTTATTGGTTATTTTGTGTTCAAGCTAGCTTCGCTGGTCTTTTGGTTGCCCAAAGAAGAGAGCCCGTCCGGCTAGGACAAGATAAAATCGTTTTAAATATGATGAGTAAAATACTTTTTATTGTAGCATCAATGCTATCATTTTCATTGGTACGCCATAAACCTTCGCATATACACATCAATTAATTTACTTCCCCAATCCTGCCAAGGCATTAATGGTTAATGCTACAATTACGGTATTAAAAATAAAAGCGATTAAACTATGAAGCAGAGAAAGCCTCCTGATTTTGCGGGAAGAGATTTCCACATCAGAAACCTGAAAGGTCATGCCAAGTACAAAAGAAAAATAAGCAAAATCAATAAAATCGGGAGCATCATCACCAGGAAATTCAAGTCCAGATCCTTTGTTAGATGCGGATGGTTCATTGCTATCTTCATAAAAAAGATGCGCATAACGCATACTGAAAGTAGTGTGAACGAGAAACCACGACAAAAACATCCCTGAAATGGCGATAACCAGATCAAGCGGTTTAATATCATGATTAATCAACAATAAAACCACCGCAAGTAAGCCTGCAAAAGTAGAAACCAAAACAATTGCAAAAATCTCGCCCCGGGTTTCGTCTTGCTTCACGGCCTTTAAACGGGTCTCTTCTGTAGAAGTATTAAAAAACATATACCAATGCAGGCTGATTAAAACCAGGCAAAAGATATCCCACCCAAACATAATGTGAGCCAGCGTTCCAATTTTGCAAAGCATAGCACCAAAATAGCCCGCTAAACCAATAACAAAACTAATCAGCAAGATGTATAATGCCGACAACTTTTGAATGCCTTTTAATTCTGGTTCGATTTTCACTGCTTAAATTTCAATTTAAAATGTTCTTTTGCCTGGCCTTTCTTAAAGTAAACCAAACCAATCCAGAATAAATCTACTGTTACGGTAACATCTGGATGATTTTTTATTTCTTCCCATGCCTCTTTCATTCCTTGACTCCAATAAATATCATCAAAAATCAGCAAAGAATCTTCCGTTATTTTAGGCAAACACCATTTAAAATAATTCAGGGTAGCATCCTTTCTATGGTTGCCATCAATATAAACGAAATCAAGACTAGGTTGCCTGGCAATAATATCCGGCAAAATGCCATCGAAATTGCCCACATGAAGTTCGATATTATTTAAATCCAGATCGTTAAAGTTTTGCTTTGCCACTGCTGCGGTTTGCGGACAACCTTCTATGGTAATAATTTCGGCATCCGGACAAGCTTTGGATAAATAAGAAGTGGTGATCCCCAAACAGGTACCCAGTTCAATTGCAGTTTTAGGATGGGTATCTTTAGCTAAACGATAAATCAATTTCGCTAAACGTGGGCTTTTTAACGCATTTTTAGCGATTTGATTAACCTTTTTTGTTCTATTTTTATTAAGGTGAGATCCTGCACCCAAATCGGTAACCGTAATAGTGGATTCGTCAGAAAAAAGTTTTTTTCTTTGCAGTTCTATATTTTTGTATTCAGATTTATCAGTAAAATCGTAAATTACCTCATCGGCAAGCTTATATACAAATGGCGAGTGTGTGCCATGCCTGGTTTTAGCTGTTAATCGATGTTTTAGGTAATCGGTAATGAATTGAAATAGCATATTGCAAAAGTAATTAATCGCCGCATACGGGTTATATGTTTTATGGAAAATATCACAGAGATAAGTGCTTTAGTTAAATTGCTGGATGATCCAGATGAAGAGGTCTATCATCATGTAGAGAAAAAATTGCTCGAATATGGTGGCGACGTTATTCATTACCTGGAAAATGCCTGGGAGCAATCTTTCGATGGGCTTTTGCAAGAACGCATTGAAAATATTGTACACCAGATTCAGTTTAATACTGTTAAAGAAGACCTGAACTTATGGTATTTAAGTGGTGCATTTGATTTGCTCCAGGGGGCGATGATCATCAACCGCTACCAATATCCTGATCTTGATGAACAAAAAATAATCAACCATATCGAAGAAATTAAACGGGATATCTGGCTGGGTTTACAATATGAAATGAGTTCAGTAGAGAAAGTTAAACTCATTAACCACGTTTTATATCAACAATATGGCTTCGGTGGAAACACAAAAAACCACCATGATCCCCAAAACTCTTACTTAAACCAGGTTTTAGAAAGTAAAAAAGGAAATCAGATCTCATTGGCAATTATCTATTCTACCCTCGCTCAAAAATTAGATTTACCCGTTTATGGAATCAATTTACCCCAGCATTTTATTTTAGGATATATTGATGATAGCAAGCAGGAAGGAACGGATTATAGCGTTTTATTTTATATCAATGCCTTTAACCGTGGAAATATCTTTGGCAAACACGATGTAGATCAGTTTTTGCGTCAGTTGAATTTAGAACCACTTCCGGAATATTATAAACCTTGCAGCAATACAGATATTATCCGCAGGGTGATCAGAAATTTAATTTCTGCTTATGAAAACGCCAGTGCGACAGAAAAAGTTAAAGAACTAAACGAATTACAAGATATTATTAAAGAAGAGCCAAAAACCAACTAACATTTTAAGATGCAAACTAAATCCTTATTTCTCCTTTCGCTTACCATCCTGTTTATTTTCTTCAGTACAAATCTTTCGGCACAAAAAACAACTAAACCAAATGTGATTGCCTACTATACAGGCAACGGAACGGTGATCGACAGTTTTCCAATAGAAAAAATCAGTCACCTCATTTATAGTTTCGGTCATTTAAAGGGCGATAGTCTTCATATCAGTTCTGCTAAAGATTCTGCATTGATTACCAGAATGGTTGGCTTAAAAAAACGAAACCCTGATTTAAAAGTAATGATAGCAATGGGTGGCTGGAGCGCTTGCCCGGATTGCTCTGAAGTTTTTAGCAGGGCTAATGGAAGAAAAATGTTTGCGAAGACAACCAAATCTCTTTTAGATTATTTTAAAGCAGATGGAATTGATATAGACTGGGAATATCCGGCAGTTGAAGGTTACCCAGGCCACAAATATATGGAGGCTGACAAACAAAATTTCACTTTGCTAATAAAAGCCTTAAGAGATGAATTGGGTAAAAAAGCAGAAATCAGCTTCGCTGCTGGTGGAACTAAAAACTGTCTGGATTCTTGTTTTGAATGGAAAAAAGTGATGCCCTTGGTTAATCGGGTAAATTTGATGAGCTACGATCTGGTAGGTGGTTACGCAAAAACCAGTGGTCACCATACACCGCTTTATTCTACTACAAAACAACAATCGTCTGCAGATTATGCCATTAAAGAAATGATTAAATATGGCGTTCCTGCTAATAAAATTGCTTTGGGTGCCGCATTCTATGGGAGAATATTTGAGAATACAACAGATGCTAATCATGGCTTGTATCAGCCTACTAAATTTGTGGATGGCGTTTCTTCCAGAGATTACAAAACGTTCTTTAGCAAAGAAAGTGGTTATCAATATTATTGGGATGACGAAGCAAAGGCGCCATATTATTACAATGCTGCCACCAAACGTTTGGTTACCTTTGATGATGAAAAATCTATAGCACTAAAAACCAAATATGTTATCGATCAAAAACTAAACGGGATTATGTTCTGGGAATTGAACGATGATCCTTACAAAAACGGTTTGCTTGATATTATAGATGTAGAACTGAAAAAATAAATGAAGCAGCAACGCTAAGTTGCAGCTTTAGTATGTCCTCCTATTTACAGTTATAGGTAAATGTATATTCATCAATTGAGGTATTGGTAAGTCCGGCTATGCCACCGATGTAAATTGTACTGGTTTCAGTTATATTTATTGCCGTTGCATTTCCCTTAGCATCGAACTGGTATGCGTATGCTGAACCACTTATTATTTCAACATCTCCATTTGGACCAGTTGCTGTGTCTGAAATTGAAGCTAAAGCATTTTTTGATGGTTTACCAAAGTAATTACCGGTTTGATAGTCAACAATATTTGTTAGCGGATTTGAGGGCCAGGAAACGTTAACGGCCTTATCGCTTCTGTAGCTAAATGTTGTAGTGCTGGTGATCTGTCCGGTTAATCCATCAGTAACCACGGCCCTAATTAAATTACCATCTGCATAAGTTAATACGGTGGTGGCAGTTAATATGTCATTTTCATAACTTTTAACTTCTGTTAAATAGCCGTCTGCATTATAACTGTACCTTTTGGTATTCTCAAATGTTGCCACACCAGCTATTATAGAACCACCGCTTCCACTGGATATGGCCCTTCCGTTAGATAAAACAAATTCATCCACAAGACCATCCTCATCAGTTGCTGTGATTTTATTGGTGTTAAATACCCGGGTATAGGTGCCCCCCTCTGAATTAGATTCTTTAATTACCCGGCCAATAGCATCATATTCCAGATTAAGGGTGAATTCTCCTGTCCCACTGATTGCCTTCCATCTGGTTAACTGACAACTGCTACCATTTGGATCGCTATAATCTATTTCTTTTTTACAACTTGCAATTGAAATAATGGCAACGAAAGCTACCATGAAGCATTTAATTTGGTTATTCATCTTTACAGAATTAGAGCGTAAACTACTAGCCGCAAATATATTAAAAATTTGTGCAACTGGTAATCTTTTGGTAACCAGTGTAATCCTAGTAAAGCCTGTTAATTCATTTTTTGTGTTTTCAGCCAATTTGCCATCAGGTTAAACCAATCCACATCTGAAGTTTTATTGATTAAGCCAAAACCATGACCACCTTTTTCATAAAGATAAACTTCGGAAGAAACACCATTTGCCTTCAAAGCATCACTCATTAAAATGCTATTGGCATAAGGAACCGCATTGTCATCTTTCGCATGTATGAAGTAGACTGGTGGCGACTTTTTATTTACGTTTTTATTGGCCGAGAAATAATGTTTTAAGCTATCCGTAGGATGATCACCAAGTAAGTTTTTCATTGTACCTGCATGGACAGATTCTTCGAAGCTAATTACCGGATAAACCAATACGCCAAAATTTGGCCGAAGATCTATCTTTTCAGGATTGGAAATTTTTAAATCACCATAATGTGTAATCAGGGTTGAGGCAAAATGCCCGCCAGCTGAGAACCCCATGATACCGATTTTATTCTTTTTGATGCCATATTTTTTAGCATTTTTTCTCACCAGGTAAATCGCCTGTTGCGCATCTTGTAATGGACCATAAGTTTTATCAATCATGATCTGATCGCTCGGTAAACGATACTTAAATACAAAGGCCGTAACGCCAATTGCATTGAAGCGCTTGGCAACGTCTATCCCTTCATGACTAAAGGCCAAAGCGCCATAACCACCACCCGGACAGATAATCACCGCAGCACCTGTTGCAATATCTTTCGGAGCTTCAAATACAGTTAAAGTGGGTATAGATACCTTAGTGATACTTAGTGTTCCATTCGCCCTAACTTCTGTATTTTCTACATAGGTTGATGGAGTAGGTTTTGCTCCCGGAATACTTCCGTTATAGATGGGAATAACTTCCTGGGCTTTTGATAGACTTGCAACCATAAGCAATAATGTGATAAAAAATGATATTTTAGCCATTTTTAATAATTTTAAAATTCCATTAAATACGCTTTTAAAAAGTCGTTGATATCGCCATTTAAAACTGCATCAGGATTTGAAGTCTGGTAGTTTGTCCGGTGATCCTTCACCCTTCGGTCATCCAGCACATAACTTCTGATTTGCGATCCCCACTCTATTTTTTTCTTCGAACCTTCAACTGCTGCAATAGCATCATTGCGCTTGCGCTCTTCAATCTCATACAATTGCGATTTTAATAATCGAATGGCATTTTCCTTATTCTGCAATTGCGATCTAGATTCCTGATTTTTGATGATAATACCTGATGGTTTGTGGTATAAACGAACAGCAGTTTCCACCTTGTTTACATTTTGTCCACCAGCACCACCTGCCCTGAAGGTTTCAAATTCAATATCAGCCGGATTAATATCAATCTGAATCGTATCATCCACCAAAGGATAAACATATACCGAAGCAAAGGAGGTGTGCCTGCGGGCATTTGAATCGAATGGAGATATCCTCACCAAACGATGCACGCCATTTTCACCCTTTAAATATCCATAAGAAAAATCACCATCAAATTGAAGCGTTACCGATTTAATTCCGGCAATCTCCCCTTCCTGACTATCCTGTTCCGTAATTTTATATCCATTTTTCTCGCCCCACATAATGTACATCCGCATCAGCATATAAGCCCAGTCGCAACTTTCCGTACCACCAGCACCAGCCGTAATTTGCATGACGGCAGAAAGCTGATCTTCCTTATTACGAAGCATATTTTTCAGTTCCAGTTCTTCTACCGCCTGAGTGCTGGCTTCGAACTGTTCTTTCATTTCTGCTTCTAAAGCGTCACCAGCCTGGAAAAACTCCAGCATTACCGCAGCATCTTCCACCGAATTATGGGTATCATTGAAACCATCCGTCCACTTTTTCTTGGAACCGATTTCAGCAAGAATTTTTTCTGCTTTTTTTGGATCATCCCAGAAATCGGGCGCCATTGTTAATTTTTCTTCTTCGCGAATGGCGTAAAGGAGCTCATCAACGTCAAAGATGCCTCCTCAGGGACGTTACTCTGTCCCTTAAATCCTGCAAGTTTTCTTTTGTCATAGCGGCAAATATATAAAATCGAATTGAGCATAGCGCATTGCCGACTCCGTTTTAAGGTGAAGATTTACGGTTAAGCATTTGGCAAAACATTGAAAATGATTTTTTTTCTATTTTTTCATCCCCATATAATCAAGGGTTAAGTTAGAAAGCAATTTAACACCCAATACGAAACCACTTTCATCCAGGTAAAAATCTGGTGTATGGTGCGATGGTGCTTTTAAAGGGTCTTTACCCTTTGGCATCCCACCCAAAAACACAAATAAACCTGGAACTTTCTCCTGGAAAAACGAAAAATCTTCTGCGCCTGTAACCGGCGGACGTAACAATACATGATCCGCACCAGCTGTAGCCTGCATGCTGGGTAACATTTTCTCCGTTAATGCAATATTGTTAAAGGTAACCGGGTAATGGTTACTAAACGGAATTTTTACTTCAGCCGTTGCACCATTTGCCTCAGCTGTTTTAGTAGCAATAGTTTTAATTCGATCGATAAACATGGCTTCGTCTTCCTTACTAAAATTACGAACAGTGCCTAACATCTCTACCTTTTCTGGAATAATATTAGAACGAACCCCGCCATTAATGGCGCCAATAGTTACCACGCCAGGATTTTCAGTAACATTCAGGTTTCTGCTTACAATGGTTTGAAGATTGTTAATAATCTGTGCGGAAACCACAATCGGATCTATGCTGCTCCAAGGATAGGCACCGTGTGCCTGCCGACCTTTAACCGTAATCTTCATATCGTTTACAGCGGCCATTGTTCCACCCGGACGATAAGTTACATTTCCAACTTCAGTTTGAGAGTTGATGTGCAAGCCGAAAATAACATCAACTTTTGGGTTTTCTAAAACGCCTTCCTTAATCATTAATGCTGCCCCACCCTCATCACCAGCAGGAACACCTTCTTCCGCAGGTTGAAAAATAAACTTTACTGTTCCGGAAATGTCTTTTTTCATTGAACTTAATACTTCTGCAACCCCCATGAGTATGGCTACATGACTATCATGACCACAAGCATGCATCACGCCAACTTCCTGTCCGTTATATTGTGTTTTAACTTTTGAAGCAAATGGAACATCTACACGTTCAGTTACTGGCAAGCCATCCATATCGGCACGCAGTGCCACCACCGGACCAGGTTTACCGCCTTTTAAGATTCCTATCACTCCTGTTTTTGCAACGCCTGTGGTTACAACAAAACCTAAAGCGGTTAAGTGTTTCGCAATAATGCCAGCAGTTCTTACTTCGGTATTACCTAATTCGGGATGTTCATGAAAATCTCTGCGCCAGGTGATGACTTTTTGTTCGATCGCATCTGCTTTTTTAGAAACTTCTGCTCTTAAGGGTGATTTTTGAGCGAATGAACTTAAGGAAAGGAAGAATAATCCGGTGAGGTAAATGTATTTCATGAAAAGGAATTGAAGTTTAGGTTAATGATGATCTAAGCTATGAATTTTTGCTCGATAAATGCAAATTTGTTAAGGTGTGTATAGTTATGTTCCTTAAAAACAAGTAGGATATTGATTGAGCATTACTGTTAACATTACGCAGAAAGCAATCTTAAAAATAATATAAAAAGCATCATTTTTGAACATTAAAAAGACCGTTTTAAATTTTTGCTTTATTACTTTTACAAAAAAACAAAGATTATGTTACCGAAAATAAATTTCACAGAAACAGCGGCTTACAAATATTTGGCCGATCATTTTATTGATATTAACCAGAAAAGTATTAAAGACCTCTTCACTGAAGATGCAGATCGTTTCAATAAGTTTTCTGTTTTTTTTGAAGATATCCTATTAGATTATAGCAAAAACCGCATCAGCGATGAAACCCTGGCTTTACTGATTCAGCTCGCCCGCGAGTGCAAATTAGATGAGGCTATAAAATCCATGTATGCTGGCGATAAAATTAATGAAACCGAAGATCGCTCCGTACTTCATATCGCCCTACGTAATTTAAGCAACACGCCAATTTTAGTAGATGGTAAAGATGTAATGCCAGATGTAAATGCGGTGCTTGCTAAAATGGAAAAATTCAGCAACAGCATTATTAGTGGCGAATGGAAAGGCTATACGGGCAAAGCCATTACCGATGTGGTTAATATTGGTATTGGTGGATCTGATTTGGGTCCGGTGATGGTTACTGAAGCTTTAAAACACTATAAAAACCATTTAAATATTCATTTTGTATCTAATATTGATGGTACACATATTGCAGAAACTTTAGTTGGTTTAGATGCTGAAACAACCTTATTTTTGGTGGCTTCGAAAACTTTTACCACACAAGAAACCATGACTAATGCACATTCTGCACGTTCATGGTTCTTAGAAAAAGGTGGTAAAGAAAATGATATTGCGAAACATTTTGCTGCATTATCTACCAATGCAAAAGATGTATCTGCCTTCGGTATCGATACAGAAAATATGTTTGAATTCTGGGATTGGGTTGGTGGTCGTTATTCTTTATGGAGTGCAATTGGTTTATCCATTTCGTTAAGCATTGGTTTTGACAACTTTAAAGAACTACTTGCAGGTGCACATGCAGCAGATAACCACTTCAAAACTGCTGAATTTGAAAACAATGTTCCGGTAATTTTAGCTTTACTTGGCGTGTGGTATATCAATTTCTATAATGCCGAAACGCAGGTAATTTTACCTTATGATCAGTACATGCATCGCTTTGCGGCTTATTTCCAACAGGGCGATATGGAAAGTAATGGTAAACATGTGGATAGAAATGGCAATGAAGTTGATTACGAAACCGGACCAATTATCTGGGGGGAGCCGGGAACCAACGGTCAACATGCTTTTTACCAATTGATTCATCAGGGTACAAGAATTATCCCAGCTGATTTCATCGCGCCTGCGCAAAGTTTGAATCCACTTGGCGATCATCACCCGATTTTACTTTCGAACTTCTTCGCACAAACTGAAGCTTTAATGAATGGTAAAACTGAAGAAGAAGTGGTTGCTGAATTGAAGAAAGATGGTAAATCTGAAGAGGAAATTTCAAAAATTGCGCCTTTCAAAGTATTTGAAGGCAATCGCCCGACCAACTCTATCCTCTTGAAAAAAGGAACACCATACACTTTAGGTAGTTTAGTGGCCATTTACGAGCATAAAATCTTCGTTCAGGGTGTAATCTGGAATATTTTCAGCTTTGATCAATGGGGCGTTGAGTTAGGTAAACAACTTGCCAAGAAAATCCTTCCGGAATTAGATGGAAATGAAAAAGTAGAAAGCCACGACAGTTCAACAAACGGCTTAATTAATCAATACAAGGCCTGGAGATCATAAAAATTTCTTATCACATAGGATGATTATTGTCCTTAAAGCCATCGCATTGAAAAAATGTGATGGCTTTTTTTATTGTGTAACTTTATGTCAAAATCCCAGTACCTGTTATGGAATCTACGAAACCCATACATCTTTAAATTGTTATAATATTAAAACACAACATCATGAAACATTTAAAACTGATTTTGAGTATGGCTTTGGTTGCCCTTACCACGCAACTTTTTGCCCAGACAAATAAAGAAACAACCATAAAAATAATAGACGAAAAGGATTACACGTTTGTTGCCAATTCTGCGATCCCCATGTCTAACATGGACATTTCGCAAATATTATCAAGAATGCCTGGATCTCAAGGTGGAGGAGTAATCAACTTAACGGGCAGCCAGTACGATTTTAGGGTTACAAAAGATAGTGTGGTTGCTTATTTACCATATTACGGCCGTTCATTTAGTGCACCGATGAATCCAAATGAAGGCGGCATAAAATTTACTTCAAAGGATTTCAGCTATAAGGAATCCAAGAACAAAAAGGGTGCGTACACCATCCAGATTAATACTAAAGACGTTAAGCGGGAAAATTTCAGACTCACCCTAAGCGTAACCGAAAATGGCTATGCAAGCCTTGTTGCCAGTGGTTACAATAAACAACCCATTACCTTTAATGGCTATTTAAGCGAATCAAAGAAAAAAGATCAATAAACAAGAAAGCCAGATTTAAATCTGGCTTTCTTGTTTATTGATCTGAATATTTTATTTCTTCGAGATTTTGATTTCAAAGATGTGTGGCCATTTCTTGCCAGTAACAAACAATCTTTTGGTGGCTTTGTCGTAAGCGATTCCATTCAGCACATTATTTGCCTTTTCATCATCTGTTTTAAAATAATCTGCAGGAAGCAAACCCGTTAAATTGATTTTACCTTCAACAGCACCCGTTTCCGGATTGATGATTAAAATATTGTTAGTGGTATAAACATTGGCATAAATTTTACCATCAATAAATTCCAATTCATTTAATTGCTGTATAGCTCCTTTGTTATCAAAAATTTCGATCTCACCTGTTGTTTTATAAGTGTTCTTATCTAAAAAGAATATGGAGCTCGAACCATCGGTTTTCAAGATTTTTTCTCCATCAAAATTTAGTCCCCATCCCTCCTGTGTACCATCATTATAGGTGAATTCTGATAATTTTTTGAAGGTGTTTTTATCATATACAAAGCCTGTTTTTTCGCGGTAAGTTAACTGAACAATTTTATCGCCCACTACTGTCATGCCTTCTCCAAAATATTGCTTATCCAAATCGGCTTTTAACACTACCTTACCAGATGCTGGTTCTACCTTCCGCAAGCTCGAATGACCATAATCACCAGCGCTTTCATAGAAATAACCATCGTGATACTCTAATCCTTCTACATACGAGGAAGTATCATGCGGCAAGGTTTTAATTACCTTATAAGTATACTCAATTGGAGCCTGGGCTGCCAAAATGTTTACGTTAGATGTTAAATCTTCAGATTTTCCATCGCCAAATATTTTTGCGGTGATGATGTGGTTACCTAATTTCAGACCTTCAGTCTTCATTTTAATTGCTGAGGTATCTACCTTCGAAACCATTTTAGCACTATCGATCAGGTAAATTACCGAATCCACTTTACTTTCCTTTCCGAAGAGTACCTTAACTTCAAATTCACTCCCTGAAGCCACGTTAAGCCCCATCATCGGCGAAACAAAAGATCGATAAGTTTTCGATGCATCGTCTTTACACGAACTTAAAAAGGCAACTGTAATTCCTAGAAATAAGAGGGTTCTGATTTGTTTAGTCTTCAGGCCAAAAAGCATCTTCAATGTGGTTTAATGTATAATTATTTTTTGTAAAGGTAATCGCAATTATATCAAAACGAATATCATTTTGATGATTCATGATTTCAATATATTCTGCAGAGGCCAATTCCATCTGCTTTTGTTTGGCTTGGTCTACAAAATCTTCAGGCTCACCAAAAGCGATTGAAGTTCTGGCTTTCACTTCCACAAAAACCATTATGCTGTTTTTGTAAGCAATTAAATCCAGTTCAGCCTTTCCATGCGTCCAGTTTTCATCCAAAATTTCATAACCATGAGCCTCCAGGTATTCCTTTGCAATAACTTCTCCTTGTTTCCCTAAATCGTTGTGAAGCGCCATAAGAGATAATTATTGAGTTATTTAATGAATGAATGTTGAATGATAGAGTTATTGAATGTATAAATGTTGAATGAGCTAATGTTTATTTCAAATGTATTATAAAAATGATAAATATTAAATGTTATGTGTATCCCCATTCTATCTTTCGATCATTCTCCCATTCAGGCATTCTCTCATTCAGTCATTCAAACCTTCAATCCTTACTTCACAATAACAGAACCTAAAAACTTATTAATTTCTCTTTCCACGCCTTTGATTACACTATATCTTTGCATCAGGATGATCTGGTTATCAGCATCTTTTTCATCTTTAATTTCTTTTAATAAGTTAGATAAAATGCGATCAACTTTCCGCTTCTTTAAATGAAAGATCCCGCCAAGAATAGTGGCTTTAAGATTCATGGATTCATCTTTAACGTAAATTAAGTGTTTGTTCAACCAATTTTCACTCAATGCATATTCAGATGTAGATAGGGTAATGGCCAAATCGGCAATATCGCGATCTTCATGCTTGATAAAATGATTTGCAGTAGGTAATCTGCCGTTATCAATTTCCGATTTATAGTATTCGATGATACTTTTGCAAAGCTGGTTTTCAAATTCAACATCAGCCAGGTTTTGCATTACGAAAGAGCCGATATACATATCATCAATACTATCCCAGTTTACAAATTCGTGTCCGTAAGCAAGTAGTAACCTAACAATCTCTCTTTCCTGAATTTCATCGGTATCAACTTTTGGTTCTCCGTATCCAGATGGGCCTGCATCATCATCCCACAAATTATCTGGCGGACCAAGTGGCTCCGGCGCCCCCCCAGAATGGGTGTTCTGCTGATTGCTTTGCGCATTTGCACGTTGGTTACTTTCAAAATTCTTTTTAACCTTGCCTGAGCGGATCTTATTCAATTCTGCAAGTAACACACTTTCCTCTATTTCGAGTAAGTTGCTGCTTTCACGGATAAAAACAGATGCCTTAATCTGATCGGGGATTTTGGCAATACTTTCTACAATATCGCGGATAATGCCAGCCCTTTTAATGGGATCATCGCCTGCATCTTTTAGCAAAACATTGGCCTTATAGAGGATAAAATCTTTACGGTTATTCTCGAGATAAGTTTTGAAGGCTCCGGCGCCCACGTGATGCATATAAGAATCTGGGTCATGTCCATCAGGGAAAGAAACAATTTTAACGTTGAGTCCTTCTTCCAGAATCATATCTAAACCACGTAACGAAGCTTTTATCCCGGCAGCATCTCCATCAAACAATATGGTGATGTTTTGCGTAAAACGACCAATTAACTTAATCTGCTCAACCGTTAATGAGGTGCCCGAAGAGGCTACCACATTTTCTATTCCGGCTTGATGTACCGATAAAACATCTGCGTAACCTTCGGCCAGGTAACAGTTATCTAAATCACGTATGGCTTTCTTAGCATGAAACAAGCCATACAGTACATTCGATTTATGGTAAATTTCACTTTCGGGCGAGTTTACGTATTTGGGAACGTTTTTATCTGTTTTTAACGTTCTTCCACCGAAACCAATAATTCTACCTGTAAAATTATGAATAGGAAACATTACACGGCCGCGGAAACGATCGTAGATTTTTCCGTTATCATTTTTAATTGATAAACCGGTTGATTCTAAAAATTCAAGCTTATGCCCGGCATTGGTGGCATTTTGCGTGAGTGCATCCCAGATATCAGGCGAATAACCTACTTCAAATTTTTTGAGGATGTCTTCTCTAAAGCCACGTTCTTTAAAATAACTTAAGCCTATTCCTTTGCCTTCGTCAGTTTCCCAGAGTTGTTTCACGAAAAAGGCCGCGGCATATTGAGACACAATATAAAGGCTTTCCTTTGCACTTTGTGCCTCTGCAGCTTCTGGTGAGAGTTCTGCCTCTTCTACTTCTATGTTATATTTATTGGCTAAAAATTTAAGCGCTTCAGGGTATGAGTATTTCTCATGATCCATAATAAAGCGTACCGAATCGCCACCTTTTCCGCACCCGAAGCACTTGTAAATACCTTTAGTAACCGATACGTGAAACGATGGAGTCTTCTCGCCATGAAAAGGGCAATTCCCAATTAAACTGGTTCCGCGTTTTTTTAAGTGCACAAAATCCCCTACTACCTCCTCTATCCGGGCAGTATCCATTATCTTATCTATCGTTTCGCGGTTGATCAATTTAGTATAAAGTATTTAGTATCACAAGACAAGCAGGATGTTAAATATCATAAGTTTTTATCGCCCAGACCTATAACTTACAACTTTTAACTTTATTTTACTAAAGGCAATAACTGATCTGCCACCAACTTATTACCCACATCGTTTAAGTGAACCCGATCATTAGTCAAAATTCCTTTCTCCTTATCTTCCAGATTATTTTTCGCTTCATAATCAACGAAAACTTTTCTTAAATCGCACAGCGGAAGATTATTCTTGCTTGCCAATTCCCTTATTCCTGCAGCATATTTGTTTAGATCGGCATCCATTTCATTGGTGCCGTCTTTTTTCTCGCCAATTACAGAAGGTGTACAAAGCACAACTTTACTTCCTGCGCCCTGAATTTTATTAATCAAAGCCTGATAAAACTTGAAATACTTATCGTAATCTGTTCCGGTATGCGAAGTTTGCTTATGCCAAACATCATTGATACCAACATAGATCACCACTAAATCGGGTTTTTTATTTAAAACGTCATCTTCTAAACGCAGGTATAAATCATAGATTTTATTTCCACCAACACCAGCGCCAAGTACTTCATATTTAGTAGAATCAAGCGATTTTTTAATCAGGTTCACATACCCATTTTTAGATACCCCCATTTGTGTAATCGAATCTCCAAAAAAGATAATTCGTTTTGGTTTAAGCGTCATTGATGTTAATATAATCAGGCTAAAGCCAATTAGAATTGTAGTTCTGAGCAGGGTTTTCATCTTGTTTATTTTGGTTAGTTATTTTGATGTATTTTTCTTAAAATCTAAATCCTGAAAATCGAAGCTAAAATCTGTCAAAGGCAAAATGGCTTCAATTTTAAATCCATCAGCAATGGCATTATTATTCAGACTAAAATTCACAAATGCATCGGCATCCAAACTTCTATCATACCATTTAACAATAAACGTATTTCCTTTGTAATATGTCATATCGCCACGCAGTTTAGGCGCATTTTTAGCTTGAAAATGCATTTTACCATTTACTTCGCTTATGGTAACATCACCAAACCATGTATCATGGTAAGTTCCGTAATAGTTTTTAACATCGGGGCTGGATGAATTGGTTTTTTGTTGAGCAGCAATATCCGTCCAAACCTTAGTCACCATTTCATTGGCCTCTTTTTCATCGGCCAACCTCTTATCATTATTGGCTTTGATTCTATTTTGGTCTTTAATACCTAAGTAGCCATCTTTTATAGAATTGGTTATAGCACTAAATGCTGCACCCGATTGTTGATTGGTTAGCACGATAATGCCCAATTTCATTTCTGGCAAAATGGTTATCTGCGTAACAATTCCTGATAAACCACCCGTGTGCGTAGCCTGGAAATTACCGTTTACATTGCTTAAAAACCAACCCAGTCCATAACTGTTAAAACTAGCCGGATTGCCACCAGCAATAATGGTTTGCGGTGTCCAGAGTTCTCTAGCTACAGCCGGGCTGAACAATTTCTGATCAAGCTTATCGCCATATTTACCTCCGTTTATCATCGCCTGCACCCATTTACTCATATCCGTTACACTCGAATAAATACCGCCTGCTGCATTTGCGATTTCGCCAAAGCTTAATCCCACAGGCAACAACTTACCCTCGTAAGGTGCATGGCCATCAATAACGTTCGATTTATCTTTCAACCGATACCATGAAGCAGCAGTTTTAGACATTCCTAAAGGTTTGATAATCCTACTTTCAATGAAATTTTCATAAGTGATTCCAGAAACCCTGGCAACCACATCACCAGCCACGATATACATTAAGTTATCGTAATCGAATTTAGTTCGGAAAGAAGAAACGGGTTTTAGGTAGCGAAGATTATGGATCAGCTGCTTTTTATCTACGGTTGAAGAATCCGGCCAGATCATTAAATCGCCAGATCCAAGCCCCAAACCACTGCGATGGGTAAGCAGATCGCGAATGGTGAATTCGCTGGTTACATAAGCATCGTACATTTTAAATTCTGGAATTACATCAGTCACTTTCGTATCCCAGGTGATTTTTTTCTCATCAACCAACATCCCTAAAGCGGCCGCAGTAAAGGCTTTGGTATTCGAGGCTACACCAAAAAGCGTATTTTCATCCACTTTTTGATTGGTTTTTATAGAGCGAACCCCATAACCTTTTAGATGAATAATCTTTCCATCTTTAATAACCGAGACTGCAATACCCGGAACATTGAAGGTGGTAAGTGTTTTCTCTACCACACTGTCTATCTGTTTTGAAGAAAGTACCTGGGCTTGTAAATTAGCCTGGCTAAAAAAAAAGAGAACGGGAATAATTTTGAATATGGTACTGAATTGCTGTTTCATTTTGCTGGGTTAATAATTGCGTAAAGATAATAAATCTTTGATGTGCCAGCTATAATCTACTTACCCTTTTCGAGCTTATAATCTTTATGTACAATTAAGAAACTGGCCCGCTCTTCTTTTTTAAATGGATAATCCCAGTTGCCCTGGTAGGTAATTTTTGTTGGCAATTTATCTTCCCCAAAATAGCCCATCTCGATATTCATCTGCACATTAAAATCGAACAACATATTGCCGTATTTCATATCTACATAACGGCCGAGGATATTGAAATTTCGTTTATCAAATATGGTAACCAACTCTTTGATCATTACGCCATCTTTAGTCCAGCTGCTTAAATCGGGCTTTACCGAAACTTTAAAGCGGTAAACTGGAATAGAATCGAGATAAGTTCCACTTGTAAAAGCATAATCATAATACTGCCGCATATTGGCGGTAAAGATTTCGGTTTTACTGCCAATAAATGGAACCTTCACCGGGCGCCCCGGATTAAATATCAACGTTTTTAACTTGTCTTTATAACTTTCATTTGTTCCACCCTTACCATCGCCAGTTGGCGCATTAGACACAAAATCGGTATTATAAGCATTCATGAAAATGTAATCAAACATTTCTACTGTATACAGCTGATATTTTCCGTTCTTCTTAAAAATCTTGCCCGTATCCTGTTTAACCAGGTATTCCATTTTATAAGGGCCACTATTGTTGTGTTTTATTTTGCGATAAATTTTGCCATCAACCTTGTTCTTTTTATCATAAGTGTAGATTCTATTTTCGGCAATAAAACTATAACGTTTCATATCTCTAAACGACTGATAGAATGAAGTATCGTTAATTACTTTATTAATGAATGTTTCTATATTCAGCTTCTCTGCTTTAATGTTAACCGTAGAATCCAGGGTGATGGTTTTGATCGTATCAGGATTGAAACGAGGAATCTCCTGTGTAAAACCACTATAGTAAAAAGCAGTTAGGATTAAAAGCAATAATATTTTTTTCATCTATAATGGATATGTAAAATGGATAATGTTTGATGGGAAAGCATCAATCTTTGATTTCTGATGGGATTTGTAATTAGTAAAAAGGAAGAATACTTATTCCATCATTTGTTAATTGCCGAGTTGCTTTAAGGCGATGTAAGCCATTAATCCTGTTGATATTTTCAATGCATCTTCGTCAATATCAAACTTGGGTGTGTGAACTGAATATTGGGTATCTTTTGCAGCATTCCCAGTGCCTAAACGATAAAAACAGGCATCTATTACTTGGGAGTAAAATGAAAAATCTTCTGCAGCCATCCAGATATCCAGATCCACTACATTATCTTTGCCCAGAAAATCTTCTGCGAACGACCTGGCATTTGCCGTTAATTTTTCTTCGTTAATTAAAAATGGATAACCTTTGTGGATGTCAAAGTCACAGCTACCGCCCATGCTTTCAGCAATGCCTTCGGCCATCTTTTTCATACGTTTATGCGCTTCTGCCCTCCATTCTTCATCCAGCGTTCTAAAAGTACCCTCAATCTTAACTTCGTTAGGGATAATATTAGTTGCACCATTTGCCGTTACTTTACCAAAAGATAAAACGGAAGGAATGCGTGGATCTGCATTACGACTTACGATTTGTTGCAAGGCGATAATAATATGTGAAGCGATCACAACCGGATCTATATTTTGATGTGGCTGTGCACCATGACCGCCTTTTCCGGTTACCGTAACATACAACTCATCCGTTGAGGCCATGTAAATTCCAGATCGGAAACCAACTTTGCCGGCATCAATCAAAGGCATTACATGCTGACCAACGATATAATCTGGTTTTGGATTTTCTAAAACGCCTTCTTTAATCATAATACTGGCGCCTCCGGGAAGTAATTCTTCAGCAGGTTGAAAGATAAACTTAATGGTCCCCGCAAATTCAGCTTTCAGTTGGCTTAAAATATAGGCAGTTCCCAGAAGTGAGGAAGTATGTACATCATGACCGCAGGCATGCATTACGCCGGGGTTCTTAGAAGCATAGGGTTTATCGCTAATTTCGGTAATTGGCAATGCGTCCATATCACCACGCAAAGCAATGACCTGATCTGATGGAAGATCTCCTTTGAGTAAGGCGACCACACCTGTGTTGGCACAACTGGTAAATTCAATTCCCCACTGTGTTAATTTTTCTTTAACAAATGCAGAAGTTTCAAATTCATGATAGGATAATTCCGGGTTTGCATGTAAGTGTTGGCGATAGCCTACTACATCATTAAAAATAGTTGCCGCTAAATCCTTAATTTTATCTTTGATCATCAGTGGTGATATCTAGTTGTGGTGCATTAATTTTTTCCCTGAATATAAATAACGTTGGGAAGGTTGGTCTTATTTCACTCATTAATCGCTGAGCTTCTAATCTGGTCCTGAAATCTCCTACCCTTACGTAATAGTTTGGCTCTTTATAAATTAAATAGGTATTGAGCTTCGGGTATAATGTTTTAAAACGTGCCTGCTGATTAAAAACTTCCCGCCTGTCTGAACCATAAAAAATCTGAACCCGATATCCGAAAGATGAAACAATTGGTTTTCCTGGTTTTACTTCTCCAGCTGTTTTGTATACCGCCATCCGTTTGGCTATTAAGCTATCTATCAATGGATCTTTAATAACGATAACTTCTCCTTTTTGTGCAAAAGATGCCTTAAATAACAATAAACAAAAAATGATTGAGTAAAATATTTTCATGATGATATTACAGCGGACAAACGAAAATTGTTTTAAAAACAAGAATGCCGAATTTGCTGCAAAATTCGGCATTCTTTATGGGTTGTGCAAATAGTTTAATTGAGCGATCTAAATATCCAAATTGTCTGGATTTTGATTAGAAGCCCAAATAGTGTGAATAATGATACTCTGATTATCAATTTCATAAAAAATGATATAATCCAGAACAATCAATCCTCTAATCTCTGCCTTTGAGGATTGAATACCTAATTGCGGATTTCTAATTAGAAGTTTTATTTCCTTATTAAATTTACTAAATAATTTTGCAGAATATTTTTTACTACCGTTTCGCTGAGCGTAATACTCTAGTAAAGCATAAAGTTTAATTCTCGCTTTGTGAGACCAGATTATTTCTTTAGCCATTCAGTTATTTCATCATTAAGCGTGTCATGGTATACGAATAAGCCATTTTTGATTTGCTTTTGGGATGAAATAATTTCTTGCTGCTGTTCAGGGGACAACAACAACGGTTTATTTTGAGAATTTGTATCAGTAATAGTTACTCCAAATTCTTTCAAAATTTGCTTAACAACAATACTTTTATCCTCTGGAATATTTATAGTTAAAGTTTCCATATATCAAAAATACTAAAATAAAACAACAAAAGAAAAGCCGAATTTTTTTAGGAATCCGGCTTTTTAAGGTATTAATTAGATTTTTTCTTTTCTAATTGGATTTCGTAAACTTTAGGATTATACTTCATCATTGCGCCAGTTGCGGCGTCTACACCCCAACCTATCAAACCGATGAAGTTTAATACAGCTACCGCATTAAAATCTGTTGTTGGCTGAAACATCTTCGTTTCATAACCTTCCAGTTTAAGGCTTACTGTTTGGCCAGTAAATCCTTTCTTCAATGAAACAGCCATTGGGGTAACGCCTACTTTAAGACCATCTACCTCGATGTCTGCAGCTGGTGGAGAAGAATTAATTTGAACATTTTGCCTGGTTCCGGTAAAAATTGTTGCGCAGCTGGAGAACATTAACGTTGCAGAAACAGCGGCTACGGTAAAAACTTTTTTCATTTGTGTGTGTGATTTATTTGTATGTCTTACTCTTATGGCTTTTCAGTTCCGCCCTGTTTTAATGGTTTCAGCTCCGTATTTTTCACATTAAAATATCGCCATAAATTGCCTACCAATTTATTTTGATTAATTAAATTTTATAATGAAGGTATTCAGTTAGATTCATTAGGAAATCTCAGCATCCTACTTCAATAAATATAGAAACATTTACGACTATTAAGAATATCATTATAAAAAAAAGGCCCTGACAAAAGTCAAGGCCTTAATAATGTGCTATATAATTTATCTTACAAATTTGCGCCGTGGCAGTTTTTGTATTTTTTACCGCTTCCACAAGGACAAGGCTCGTTACGGCCAACAGTTGCTTCTTTACGAATAGGTTGTTGAGGAACTGCTTCACGGGTATCACCAAATTCAATACCTGGTTCTTCTCTACCAAACTCTTGCTTGGTTGTTTGTAACTTAGGTTGTTTTACCGGTGCCGGTGCTTCTCTCAAATCTTCAGCCTCTTGCTGAACTGGAATACCACCTTTATACAAGAAACTCACTACTTCTTTATTCACCGCATTAAGCATGTTTTTAAATAAGTTGAAAGCCTCCATTTTATAAATTACCAATGGATCTTTTTGTTCGTAAACGGCGTTTTGAACGGATTGCTTCAAATCATCCATTTCGCGTAAATGCTCTTTCCAGCTATCATCAATCAGAGCCAGAACAATGGTTTTTTCAAATGAACGAACCACTTCTTTTCCTTTGTTATCAATAGCTTTCTTCAAATCTACAGCCACCTGAATGCCACGAATACCATCGGTAAACGGAACAACGATTTGTTCAATATGCTCACCACGTTCTTCGTAAACCTGGGTTAAAACAGGTAATGATTGCTGAATCACTGCTTCTGATTTACGGGCATAGAAAGTTTCTGCTTCATCAAATAACTTTTCAGTTAACTGCGTAATATTTGTTGATGCAAATTCTTTTTCAGTTATGGCAGTATCTAAAGAGAAATTCTTGATTACTTCTAACTTGAAACCATCATAATTTGCTTCTTCTTTATATTCTGTTACGATATCTTCTGCAACATCAAAAACCATGTTGTTCATATCCACATCTAAACGTTCGCCGAATAAAGCGTTTTTACGTTTAGCGTAAATTACGGTACGTTGCGAGTTCATCACATCATCGTACTCCAATAAACGTTTACGGATACCAAAGTTATTTTCCTCTACTTTTTTCTGCGCACGCTCAATAGATTTGGTAATCATCGAATGCTGAATTACTTCACCATCTTCAATACCCATCCGCACCATTATGCCAGAGATTCTTTCTGAACCAAATAAGCGCATTAAGTTATCTTCTAATGATACGAAGAATTGAGATGAACCCGGATCACCCTGACGACCAGCACGACCGCGCAACTGTCTATCTACACGACGCGATTCGTGACGTTCTGTACCCACGATTGCTAAACCACCTGCTTCTTTAACGCCTGCACCTAACTTAATATCCGTACCACGACCAGCCATATTGGTTGCAATAGTTACCGTTCCTGCCTGACCAGCTTCGGCAACAATATCTGCCTCCCTCTGGTGCATTTTAGCATTCAGTACATTGTGTTTAATGCCGCGAAGCTTAAGCATCCGGCTTAATAATTCTGAAATCTCCACTGAAGTAGTACCCACCAATACCGGGCGACCAGCTTGTGTTAACTTCACAATTTCATCGGCAACTGCGTTATACTTTTCACGAACAGTACGGTAAACATAATCCTGCTCGTCTCTTCTTGAAATATTTCTGTTAGTCGGAATTTCTACCACATCTAATTTGTAGATCGACCAGAACTCTCCTGCTTCAGTGGTTGCAGTACCCGTCATACCACAAAGTTTATGGTACATACGGAAATAATTTTGCAAGGTTACGGTAGCGTAAGTTTGGGTTGCATCTTCAACCTTAACATTTTCCTTAGCCTCAATCGCCTGGTGTAACCCGTCAGAATAACGACGGCCATCCATAATACGACCAGTTTGCTCATCTACAATTTTAATCTTTCCTTCATCAATGATGTATTCTACATCAATTTCGAACAAGGTATAAGCCTTTAATAATTGATTCACCGAGTGAATACGTTCTGCTTTCACAGAATAATCACGCATTAAAGCATCCTTAGTGGTTACTTTTTCCTCTAAAGGCAAGTCTGATTTTTCTAATTCTGCAACCTCTGTACCAACATCTGGCAATACAAAGAAAGTTGGGTCTTCGCCCGATTGGGTAATTAACTCTATACCTTTTTCTGTTAACTCAACCTGATTGTTTTTCTCATCGATGTAGAAATACAATTCTGAATCTACCTTAGGCATATTCTTAGATTGATCGGCCATGTAGTAGTTTTCTGTTTTCAACAATAAACCACGAACACCGCTTTCACTTAAGAACTTAATTAAGGCCTTATTTTTTGGCAAACCACGGTAAGCACGTAGTAATGCTAAACCACCTTCACCCTCTTCAGTACCACTGTTGCCTGCATTGATTAATTTTTTAGCTTCGTTTAAAGCCTGGCTAACATATGCTTTCTGCGCATTTACCAAACGCTCGATGCGTGGTTTTAGCTCATAAAATTCGTGCTGATCTCCGTGAGGAATCGGACCTGAAATAATTAAAGGTGTACGGGCATCATCAATTAAAACTGAATCGACCTCATCCACCATGGCAAAGTGTTGTTTACGCTGCACCAATTGGTCAGGCGTTTGCGACATATTGTCACGCAGGTAATCGAAACCAAACTCGTTATTTGTACCATAAGTAATGCCGGCAGCATAAGCTTTTCTTCTTTCTTCAGAATTTGGCTCATGTTTGTCTATACAATCAACGCTAATTCCGTGGAATTCGAATAAAGGACCATTCCACTCACTATCTCTACGTGCCAGGTAATCATTCACCGTAACAATGTGTACGCCCTGATCTGCTAAGGCATTTAAATAAGCAGGTAACGTACTTACTAAGGTTTTACCCTCACCCGTAGCCATCTCCGCAATTTTACCACTGTGTAAAACGATACCACCAATTAACTGCACATCGTAGTGAACCATGTTCCATACCACTTCAGTTCCGGCAGCATCCCAACGGTTTGCCCATAATGCTTTATCGCCAACAATTTTAACATTGCTTTTGCGTGCTGCATAATCTCTGTCGAATTGGGTAGCGGTAACTTCCAGATATTCGTTTTCACTTAAACGGCGGGAAGTTTCTTTAACTACTGCAAAAGCCTCTGGAAGAATTTCCAATAATACTTTCTCTAATTCAGCATCACGATCTTTCCCTAAGGCATCAACCTGATCGTAAATAGCTGTCTTTTGATGAAGATCTAAATCATTGCTTTCTGCATCTGCTTTCAATGCAGAAATTTTACCATCAATTTCAGTTAAAAAAGCAGAAATTCTACCTTTAAATTCAATCGTTTTGGCCCGCAATTCATCATTGCTGATCGAAGATAACTTAGCGTATTCTTCGTTTATTTTAACAACCAGTGGCTGTATTGCTTTAATATCTCTATCTGATTTACTTCCGAAAACCTTCGCTAAAAATCCTAACATTATATTTTAAATCGTATTTATTATTAAAAAACCTTTGAGTTACAACAACCAAGCCATTGTCTTGCTTAAGTCAGTTTGGCAGTTGCTAGCGGCTAAAATTAAGGATATATTCTAAATTATCACCCATATAAACCAAGGATAAATTAAATCATCTACACAAAACCCTAAATTATCGATACTTGATAGATAAATTGCCTGGAGATTGTTTAATTTGTTTATGTTAAAGCACCTGATTTTTAAGAATTCCATCCAGATCATTGCAGCAATCTTTTTGTTAAGTCTGCCTATGCTGATGCTTTCCGATCAAAACATTAAATACCTGATCAGCACCAGCGGAATATTAAAATACATTGTATTTTGTTTGGTTTTTTTATCGATTTATTTTTTACATACACTTTACCTGTTTCCTAAATTCTATGGCAAATCAAATGTTTTATATTTTTTGAGCATTGCCATCATGCTATCTTTAGTGCTTTGGCTGAGGCCCTTCGATAAGTTTGTGTTTGCTAACCGGCATCTTTTAAATCACCCAACCAGATTTGATGACGCAATGCCAGAGTACCGCAACCCACCGCCGCCATTCAGATCAAAAAATTTCCCTCCGCCACCAGGTAAACGGTTAAATGGTGGCCCTAGAATAGATATAGCGAGTTTGTTCTTGTTTTTTCTCACCATCATTATCAGTTTCACCAAACAAACCAGCAGACAACTAAACCTGACTACGCAAAGGGCATTACTTGCCGAAGCCGAAAAAGTACAGGCCGAATTATCTTTTTTAAAAGCACAGGTTAATCCACATTTTCTCTTCAACACCCTAAACAACATTTACACGCTCGCCATCATTAAAGACGATAATACTGGTCCTTCTATTATGAAGCTATCAAACATTATGCGCTACATTACTGATGAAGCCGGGCATGATTTTGTTGACCTGCAGCAAGAAATAGACTGTATTACTGATTTTATTGATTTACAGAAATTGCGACTTACCAAAAAAACATCACTGATATTTGAACTGGAAGGAGACTTTGAAAACAAAAAAATTGCACCTTTATTGCTGATGGCTTTTGTAGAAAATGTTTTTAAATATGGCGTGAGCAACCACAATGAAAACACATTAATGATCAAATTATTCAGTAAGCAGAATTCGCTGATTCTATTCTGTCAGAATGCAATTTATCCTGATAAAATAAACCCGGAAAGAAGTGGCATCGGATTAGAAAACACCAAAAGACGATTAAACTACCTTTACAAAGACCTTCACATTTTAAACGTAGAAACCAAAAATCAGTTATTTACTGTTAATTTAACGATTCAATTATCATGAATAAAAATTTGAAATGTGTAATTATCGATGATGAACCTTTAGCTGCTGCGCTGATTAAAAGTTATGTAGAGGCATCAGAAGAGCTGGAAGTTGCAGGCGTGTTTGAAGATGCGATTGCCGCCTCAGAATTTCTAAATAACCACCACATTGATCTCCTTTTTTCTGACATCAACATGCCGGACATTACCGGAATAGACCTCTTCAAATCGCTCGTTTACAAACCAATGGTTATTTTTACTACTGCACACAAAAACTTTGCTTTCGAAGGTTTTGAACTTGAAGCAGTAGATTATCTCTTAAAACCTATTGATTACATCCGTTTTAAAAAAGCTGTTAATAAAGCAAAAGAATTTTATCGTTACCAGAATGAAAAAAGCATCCCCACTACTGAAGAAAGCATCTTTGTACACTCTGAATATAAATTAGTTAAAATTAACCTGTCGGATATTTTATATATCGAGAGCCTGGAAGATTATGTTAAAATACACCTTCAGGCCAGCAAAATGATTTTAACATTAATGCCGTTAAAAAAAATGCTGGAAAAATTGCCAGCCAGCCAATTTAAGCGAATTCACAGGAGTTTTGTGGTCTCCACACAAAAAATTACTTCGATCCACAACCGCAAAGCTGAATTAATTACCGGAGAGATATTACCCATCAGCGATACTTATGCAGAGGTAATCAACGAGTGGAAAAACCAGTGACCGTTTAACATTTTTTAGCTTATTGCGCTTTTACCGAGAGAAAAGCTTTTTATGTCGAGACATGTTTGATAAAACTACTTAATTACCCCATACTTGATCCTGTTAAGCAACTAAAAAAACATGGAAAGAAAAAATTTTATCAGGAGTTTGATGATTGGTGCAATCTCTACTCCAATAATTATCGATGCCTGTAAAAATAACAGTGTTTCAGATAGTGGTAACACATCAGGCACGGCCGGAACAACCACCAGTACCAATGGCACCTGTACAATTGCCCCCACAGAAACTGAAGGGCCTTTTCCAACAAAAGTTCCGGCGTCTTATGTTCGTAGCGACATTACAGATGGCAAAACCGGATATAAATTAACGGCAAAAATTACCATTGGTAATTTAAATAATAGTTGTGCAGGGCTTGCTGGCGCCATTGTAGATATCTGGCATTGCGATGCGGAAGGTAATTATTCTGAATATGGTGGAACCGGCATGCAGTCTACCAATTATCAATCGGTACACTTTTTACGTGGCCGCCAAACCACTGATGCTAATGGGCTGGTTACCTTCACCTCGATTTTCCCGGGATGGTACAGTGGTCGCGCAACCCACATCCACGTACATGTATATAATGCAGCAGGTACCTCCTTAAAAGTAACGCAAATCGCCTTCCCGGAAGGTGCAGGCACATCAGTTGCCTTAGTTAATGGCTATAGTAAAGGAATGAGCGGCTATACTTATAACAATGCAGATAATGTTTTTAGTGATGATAAAACGGGTGTGGAAATTGCAGCCGTAAGCGGATCTTTAACTGCAGGTTTCGACCTTACTTTTAAGTTAAACGTAAGCGCTTAATAGTCTATTTTTCGTTTTAATTTACCAGACGTTAGGGAATTCTTGACGTCTTTTTTATTTTTACGCCATGCCAAAGAACGTGATCACCCTTTGTTACCGAAAAATTATTGATGCAACCAGCAACAACCATTGGGATAAATATGTGCATGAAGACAGTTTTACCGAGTTTAAAATGCAGTCGCAGCTTTATAATGCAGAACAGAAATATGAAACTTTTGCCGAACTGATGCTGAATGTAGAAGGTGCAGAAAAACTTCATTTCTTAGTAAGCGCAGCCATAACTGGTTATTTAAGGCAATTGAATGGGATTATCCCAGATATATTGGATAACCTGGGCAGGCGCTTTTTAACTTTCGAGCACTTCAAGTTTGAAATTATTAACTCCGATATCAATGATCTATCAAAACATAAAATTGCCATCAACTTTTTTTCGAAGCCACTCCTTTGGCATAATACTATTGGTAACATGCTTTTGGTATCGCAACATTCAGAATTAATAGCTGAAGAAACATTCACCAACTTATTTCAAATTCAACCTTTTGTTAGCATTCACGCTATAAAAATTATCGATTAATTTATGGGCATTTCTCCAGGAAAAATATACCTCGCCGATCAAAGAGGCTTAACTGAAACTTCCATTGTTAGAAGATACAGCACTTTTAATTTCGACCAATATTACAGCGAGCATAAAGAAGCTTTTGGAGATTTATTCATTTGCAATGATGAATATCTGGCAGGAGGTAAAATGGCTTTTTTCTTATCGAAGGAAGACTCTTATCAAATATTTATGCCCATTACAGGTGGAATTGATATTGTGCAAGGTGGCAAGGAATTCGCAGTAGAAACAGGACAAATTCAGGTTTTAAACCTGGGCAAGGGTGAGGTCTTGGAGATCAGTAATCCTTATCCAACGGACACAATTAATTATATTCAGATCGGAATCAGGACTGACCTGTTTTTACTCAGGGCCAGCGAGATGTTATTTAATTTTGATTTTGAAAAAAGCAAAAATCAACTGATCGACATTATTGCCCATACGAAGCTTCCTTTTAAATTAACTGCGGGCTTTTTCGCCGGGCGAGAAGAGGCAATTTATAAGATGAAGAACCCTCAAAACAAATTTTACACCTTCGTAATAGATGGCGCATTTGAAGTGGAAGGCAGATTGTTGCATGCCAGAGACGGTTTAGCGCTGTGGGATTTGGAGCAAGTAGAATTGGAAGCACTTAGCAATAATGCCATTATTGTTACGCTGGAGATGTTTCCATTGTTTTAAGTTCATGAAATTAATCTTCCTTAAAGTTTCCAAAATTTTATGTCATCGCTAAAAACGAACAACGACAGACGAGCAAAGAAAAACGATGGACGATCAACGCCAAACGAAAAACGCCCCTTCACCTCCCAAATATGACATCACGCTTAAATTAATACAAATCGAAACTTTTACCTTCGGATATCCGTTATTAAAAGCACATGAGAGGTTTTCGTTTTTCTGATTACAAGCCTGGCGATACGCCAAAGGGTGGGTTCGATGAGTTGCTGAAATTATTTAGCGAATTGCTAAATTATACTTCAGGAGATGCGGCAGAGGCTTTAAGCTGGCTGAACGAACTCGACAAGCAATATAAATTAACAAATAATGATTACGGCATTGGCGATTTTATCGATGAACTGAAAGATAAAGGCTACCTGACCGAAGATAATAAGTCGGGAGAATTTAAAATCACATCTAAAACCGAGCAAACCATTCGTAAATCTGCATTGGATGAAATTTTTGGAAAGTTAAAAAAATCAGGTCGCGGAAATCACAACAGTAATCAATCGGGTATTGGCGAAGAAAAAAATGCTGATAGACGGGAATATAACTTTGGTGATAGTCTGGATCAGATCGACATGACTGCCTCCATCCAAAATGCGCAGATTAATCATGGCATTGGCGATTTTACCTTAACCGACAGGGATTTAGAAGTAGAAGAAAAGGATTTTAAAACCCTAACTTCAACTGTGTTGATGATTGACATTTCGCACTCCATGATTTTATACGGCGAGGATAGAATTACCCCTGCAAAAAAAGTAGCGATGGCTTTAGCAGAATTAATTAAAACCAAGTACCCTAAAGACACTTTAGACATTGTGGTTTTTGGAAATGATGCCTGGCCAATTACCGTGAAAGATTTACCTTACTTACAGGTTGGCCCTTACCACACCAATACTTTTGCTGGCCTGGAATTGGCTACCGATTTGCTTAGAAGACGTAAAACGCATAATAAGCAAATTTTTATGATTACCGATGGGAAACCAACCTGCCTGAAAGAAAACGGAAAGTATTATAAAAACAGCATGGGACTGGATAGAAAGGTAATTAACAAAACCTTAAATATGGCTGCTCAATGTAAGCGGTTAAAAATCCCAATCACAACATTTATGATTGCTAAAGATCCGTATCTGCAACAATTTGTACGTCAGTTTACCGAAATTAATGGCGGCAGAGCATTCTACAGTTCATTAACAGGATTAGGCGAATACATTTTTGAAGATTATATTAAAAACAGAAGAAAAACAGTAAAGTAGTAATAAGTCCGAAGTCTTTAGTCCGGAGTCGGAAGATATAGTGATAAAAATAGAAATTTACAATTAAGGCGAACCTCATTCCAAATTAAAATGGCTAAACGTACAAACAGGTATAAATTAACATTAGAAGAAATATCTTTAGCAAAAGAAGAAGATATTAACAATGTGCCTTTAACGCTTGAATTTGATAATCACGACAATATATTTAACATTATAAATGCCATTAAAAGTAAAAATATTTTTGATGATGAAAACCAAAGTACTGAGTTTGCCATTGGTTTGAAAATGTTTACAGAAGTAGTTTTAAAAAACAGAGACCAAGAACTTTTCAAAGAACTTCAACCCGCAATTGGTGAGTTTATGAAAAAATTGAAGAGTAAATAACGAATAGTATACATTCCATATATGCAAAATACAACATTAGGCCAGTTAAAGGCTACAAACTATACATCCAGAAGCGTTAAAGAAGAACTTAGGGAAAACCTGATTAAAGTTCTCCGCGATAAAAAAACAGAGTTTGAGGGTATTATCGGTTACGATGAAACAGTAATTCCAGAGTTGCAGACAGCAATTCTTTCCCGTCACAATATTTTACTTTTAGGTTTACGCGGACAAGCGAAAACGCGTATTGCCCGTTTAATGGTTAACCTGTTAGATGAATATGTACCTTACGTTGCCGGAAGCGAAATTTTTGACGATCCGTTGAATCCTATTTCCTGGTTTGCCAGAAATGAAATTGCCACCAAAGGTGATGATACCGAAATTGCTTGGTTGCACCGCAGCGATCGTTATACAGAAAAATTAGCTACACCTGATGTAACCGTTGCCGATTTAATTGGTGATGTTGATCCGATTAAAGCCGCAACTTTAAAATTAACTTATAATGATGAACGTGTGATTCATTTCGGGTTAATTCCACGTGCTCACCGAAGCATTTTTGTAATCAATGAATTGCCGGATTTGCAAGCGCGGATTCAGGTGGCATTATTCAACATGCTGCAAGAAAAAGATATCCAGATTCGTGGTTTCAAACTTCGTTTGCCTTTAGATATTCAGTTTGTATTTACCGCAAACCCGGAAGATTATACCAACCGTGGAAGTATTGTTACGCCATTGAAAGATAGGATTGAAAGTCAGATTTTAACCCACTATCCGAAAAGCATCGAAATTTCCCGCAAAATCACTTTCCAGGAAGCCAAGTTAACCGAATCACAGCGTGCCAATATTGAGGCAGATGGTTTGGTAAAAGACTTAATTGAGCAAATTGCCTTTGAAGCACGTAAAAGTGAATACATTGATCAAAAATCTGGTGTTTCGGCCAGGTTAACCATCTCGGCATACGAAAATTTAATCAGCACTGCTGAACGAAGAATGCTCATCTCCAGTGAGAAGAATACAGCCGTTCGCTTATCAGATTTAGCTGGAATTATTCCGGCCATTACAGGAAAAATCGAACTGGTTTATGAAGGTGAACTGGAAGGACCAGCACATGTAGCCACAACCTTAATTGGTAAAGCGGTAAAAACTTTATTTGCACGTTATTTCCCGGATCCTGAAAAGGCTAAAAAGACAAAAGATACAAACCCCTACACAGAAATTACCGAATGGTTTACTGAAGGAAACAATGTTGATGTTACCGATAGCTTAACCAATATTCAATACAAAAAAGCATTAATGCTGGTACCAAACTTGTACGATACCGTTAAAAAGTTTCATCCAAAATTAAGCGAAAATCAAACCTTGCTTTTAATGGAATTTGTATTGCACGGATTGGCTGAATACTCTCAGTTGAGCAAAAACTATCTGAATGGTGGTTTCGGCTTCAGCGATATGTTTGGCAGTTTGTTTAATGCAGAATTCGATGAAGAAGAGGACGAAGACGATTTTAGATAATTCTATATTTCGATTATAAATTCTTTAATTTTAGGCAGGCCAAAAACCTGCCTTATTTTTTAACTAAAATTTTAAAACCCGATCATGGGAAGATTACCTTTTATCATTGCCGCCTGTATTTTTATCCTCGTCTTCGATGTTTATTGTTTCAAAGCAATTATTTCGGTTTTCAAAAAATGGAAACCATCAACAAAAAAAATCTTCACTGTTGCCTATTGGAGTTATAGCATCCTGCTAATTATTGGCGTTTTTGCCGGAATTTATCTTAATCTCTTTTTAACGCTAAGAGCAATTATTCTTGTGGCATTCTTTTTAACGGTAGCCTGCAAAATGGCAATGTTGCCTTTTTTGGTTTTGGATGACTTACGCAGGTTATTCATCAAAATTTTCAGAAAAAAAACAGTTATCAAAGATCAGCCGATTAGCGAAACAGATCCGATTTCCCGTTCAGAATTCCTGGTTAAAGCAGGTTTAGTAGCCGCTGCCGTACCCTTAACATCGTTAAGTTGGGGCATCATCTCCGGTGCTTACGATTATCAGGTAAGAAGGGTGAATTTGATCTTACCTAACCTTCCAAAAGCATTTGATGGCATCACCATGGCGCAAATCTCCGATATCCACTCTGGTAGTTTCTACAATAAGACAGCTGTTAAAGGTGGTGTGGAACTACTGATGGCAGAAAAACCAGATTTCGTTTTCTTTACCGGCGATTTAGTTAACAACCTCACCAATGAAGTAAAAGATTATCAGGATATATTTTCAAAGGTAAAAGCGCCGCTCGGCGTTTATTCTTCGCTCGGAAACCATGATTATGGCGACTACTACTTTGGAAAAGAATCTTCGCCTGCCAAGGTTAAAAACCTTAAAGACATGGTTGATGTGCATAAAGTTATGGGTTATGACCTCTTGATGAATGAACACCGCAGGTTAAAGGTTGATGGCGAAGAGATTGGTATTTTAGGAATTGAAAACTGGGGAATGGGCCGCTTTCCTAAGTATGGAAAAATGGAACTGGCCGTTCAAAACACAGATGATTTACCGGTAAAATTATTGCTGAGTCACGATCCTTCTCACTGGCGTGGTGAAGTATTACAGAAGTATCCTCAAATCGATGCCATGTTTAGCGGCCATACCCACGGTATGCAGTTTGGTGTTCGGTTAAAAGAATATCAATGGAGTCCTGTTCAATACATTTATAAGGAATGGGCAGGCTTGTATCAGGAACAAAAACAACAGCTTTACGTAAATGTGGGTTACGGTTTCTTAGGTTATCCGGGTAGGGTTGGCGTATTGCCAGAAATTACGGTTTTTACTTTGAAGAGAGCTTAAAATTAATGATTGAGTGAGGAAATAATTGAATGAGAGAATAATTGAATGAGAGAATTTACTAACGAGGTCGTCATTGCGAAATCGATGAAAAATCGATTTCGCAATCTTATTTGTGATATGGTGTAAACAAAAGGAGATTGCTGCGTAAAAACTGCTGTTTTAAACTTACGAAGTTCTCCGTCGCACAGGCCAGCTAAACTTCGTAAGTTGATTTTTCATCGATTGAAGCAATCTCATTCGTGATATGGTGTAAGCAAATGGAGATTGCTTCGTACCTCGCAATGACGATCACCTGATTATCATTTATAATGATTTTAAAAATAAGAAGCCCAAAACAAAAGGCTCCTTTAGTCGGTAATTTACAGCATCGTGCTAAAATCCCCTCATAAAAAACTCAATCATTCTCTAATTAAACCCTATCCCGCATTAAAGCGATATCCAACACCACGAACAGTCTGAAGCAACTGTGGGTTATCAGGATTCAATTCTATCTTCTTCCGTAAGCGAACAATATGCATATCTAGTGTACGTGTATTTACATCAGAGTTGTATCCCCAAACCACCAACATCAGTTCATCACGGTTAATTACCTTACCCGGGTTTCTTAAGAAATAGAGCAGAATTCTGTTTTCTAAAATTGTAAGCTCAATCTTCTTCCCATCTCTGAATAATGTATGAATATTTGGATGGTGCTCCATATTACCAAAACGATGAATCTCGGCAGTATCTTTATTTACAATGAACTTCACCTTACTCTCCAGCATGGCTACCAAAACATCCATATTAAATGGCTTGGTAATATAGTCTGAGGCACCAAAGTTATAGGCATCAATTTTATCTACATCCTGTGCTTTTGCAGTCATCATAATTACCAGGTTCTCGAACCCTTGTTTACGAACACTCTCGCAAACTTCGGCACCTTGCTTTCCGGGCATCATCCAATCTAATAAAACAATATCAGGTTGATCAGCAATAATCATGCGCTCGCCCGATTCGCCATCATTTGCTTCTAATATATGATAGCCTTCAGTTTTTAAACGGTGTGCAACTAAAAAACGAAGATTTTCATCATCTTCTACAATTAATATTTTTACTTCTTTAGACATTTGTGTGTATTTATATGTTGTAATGTTAAAAGATTGAAAAGTTTAAAGGTTGTCAAAACGACATTACAACATTCAAACTTTCCAACATATCCAACGTTTCAATTACATTTTAACTATTATAAGGCAGCACAATTTTAAATTCTGTACCCATACCCACTTTACTTTTAACGGAGATTTCTCCCTCCATAAAGTTAACCAGTTCTTTGCAAAATGCCAAACCAAGACCAACGCTTCCCATTTGGTTATATTCGTTTTGAATCCTGAAAAACTTCTTAAAAATATTATTCAATTCACCTGAAGCAATTCCAATCCCCTTATCGGCAAAACGAAACACCAGCACACCTTTAATTAACTTGGCACTCATGTGAAGCTTCTTATTTTCTGGTTTCGAATACTTGTACGCATTTTCTGCCAGGTTATCGAACAGGCTCCCTAATAACACCGGATCGGTAATGAAGGTTTTAAATCCTACCACTTCATAAGTCATCTTAAAATCGGGGTGTTTCAAAGTGTGCGATTCGATAGTGCTTTCGATAAAATCACTGATATTTACCGTTTCCTGATTCAATTTTATGGCCTTATTTTCAATCTGTGTAAAAGCCAATAACTTATTCATTAAGCCATTCAGTTTATCAGCTTCCTCATCCAATATTTTACCATAAAGCTGTTGTTCTTTCTGGCTCAGCACTGTTGCACTCTTAATATTATTCCCTGCTATTTTTATCACACTAACAGGCGTTTTAAACTCATGCGTAAGGTTATTTACAAAATCGTACTGGAGCTTAAACATCTTGCTATTGATGTTTAAGTTGCGGTAGATTAGAAAAGCCACCAAAAGCAACACACCATAAACCAAGAGCAAAAGCAATGCAATGGGCATAAAATAAATAAAGGTTTCCCTTTTGATATAGGATTTAGAACTGGTAAAATACAACTTAAAATCAGAGAAAGCACCCGGCAAAGCAATCTCGGTGGTTATGTTTTCTTCCGAAGTATCAATTGGATCGTATGTTAAAGGCTCAACCTTAATTTTCTGGTATAATAGTGGCCGGGTATTTACTACTTTAATTTTATTAGGATCAAGCTGAAAAACCAGCATATCTTGTTGATAAACCGGAAGCAGATTTAGCTTGCGCCGCATCATGTCTTTATAAATCTTTAAATCTTCTCTTCTTGGAATATTTAAATAGGTGATTTTGTTAGAATTTACGACTGAAAAATTTGTAAAAAGTTCTTCCTGAGTTGGAACAGCGGCAGTATCTAGCTGATCAACGAATGTAACCAATTTATAGGCCATGGCGTTGAAGTCATCCCCTACCTTGAAAGACCGTGTATCAGATTCAGAAAATAATCGGATAGAATCTGCTGAAATGCCTCTGCCAAACTGAAAAATAGATTTAGGACCAATGGATAGGTCCCCTACATTCATCCCATCCTTTACGGCAATGTTTTTCACTTCAGTGTCGTAAAACGTAACCCTCGAAACAAATGGATATTTTACAATAATGGTATCTACAAATTTTGCGGCTGTGGCAGAATCAAGGAAGCCATTGTAATACGAAATCTCGGGCATTTTATTCTGGAAGAAATCATTGTAGGGCTTTATGCTTTGCTCCAGAACATTTACCTTTTCTGATACAAACTCATTTTCTATCGATTTTTTACTGAAGTTGAACGCCAGAAAGAGAGAAAGTATAAATAAGATTGAGATTAATACAATGAAGGTAACACCCAGCGAGAAATTTTTGCGATAGCCGCTTTTCTTATCCAGCGCCATACCTTATTTCTTACTGATATTAGTCTTTAAAAATTCTTCTAACGCTTTGTATAAGGCAGTTCGCCCTTGCTGTCTTTTAATTGGATTCGGTCCTTCCTCTTTTTCAATATACGTTACCGGCACATTTCGCTTTTTTAGTTCTTTAATAAACTGAACACCTTCGGCCACATTTACCCTGGGATCTTTAGGATTCTGGGCAATAAAAATCGGCGATTTAAACCGATCTGCGTGAAAAACAGGAGATGCAAAACGTAGGTAATCTGTATCTGTTACCGGGTTGCCAATAATTTCATAATACATCTGTAAATTCGACTTTAGGAATGGCGGAATTCCTTTCAGGTAACTAAATAAATTAATTACGCCAGAATTAGATCCTCCACAGCTATAAATATCGGAATTTTTATACAAACAATTTAATGCAATATACCCTCCAAAACCATTCCCATAAATGGCGATTTTTTTTGGATCTGCAATTTTCTGATCAATCAGCCAACGTGCACCATCATTCACATCTTCCTGAATTTTATCACTCCATTCCTTAAAACCCGCCGCATAGAATGATTTGCCATATCCTGTTGAACCACGATAATTTACCTGCAACACCGCATAACCCCGATTGGCTAAAAACTGCACTTCTGCATTATAACCCCACGAATTTCTTCCACCCGGACCATTATGCGGCAAAACAACTACCGGCAAATTAGTTTTCTTTTGGCCTCGTGGTAATGTTAAATAGCCATTAATGGTTAAACTATCTGAGCTTCTGAAACTTATTGGTTTCATAGCGCTCATCATTTCTTCCTTAATAGACGAGTTGATATCTGTAAGTTTCTTAAGTTTATTTTCGCTGGCTGTATACAGATAATAAGAACCTGGATTTTTATCAGTAAACGTCCTCACGATGAAAACATTATCCATCTTATCCTTATCCATGATGCGCCATTCTGTACCCGGCAAAAGCTTGTCTATTTTACTGTAAGTCAATTTCGAACTGTCATCAAGGTAATACTTCTGCTTTTTCCAGGTTTCGCAGGTAACAAACATAATCTTATTTTGAGTTCTGGAATACCTGGTTTCTACCACGTTCAGTGTATCATTGGCAAACAATACCTTTTTCTCTTTACCTGTTTTTAAATCCAATGCCACCAAGGCATTTTTATCCCGGTTAGCATTAGAGATTGCATATAAAACATTGGGCTCATTTTCAGGGAAAGCAATTGGCTGAAACGTTGTTTCAAAATTATTGGTGATTACAGGTGCAAAGGGTTTACTTTCATTTTCCCGGTAAAGCAGCGTTTCGTTCACGCCATCACTAGCAACAGCGATCTTTAGGATTCCCTTATTATCGGTCATCCATTCGGTAATATTACCTGGATTTTTTGCAGCGATTTCCATTTTTCCATTACGCACATTTAAGCGATAAACATCAAAAACAGTAGAATCTCTCTTGTTTGAAGCGACAATAATATACTTATCATCGATCAACTGGTCTTCAATAACCCGTACCCGGGTTTTCTCGTTCGAACTCAGCTGAACCTGTTTACTGCCATCTTTGTTAATCACAAACAGATCAGACCGGCGTTCTTTGGTATCGTCTTCAGTGTAGTAAATCAATTCATTATTGCTGGTCCAGAAGTGGAAGCTGATCGATTTTTCAGTGAGGTGAGTAAGTTGAACACTTTTTCCACTTGAGAGATTTTCGACAAAAAGATCCAGTTTTTTATCCTGCAGTTTTAGATAAGAAAGGCTTTTACCATCTGGCGAGATGCGATAATAAGCTTTATCCTGAGTTTTAAAGAAATCATCTACAGGGATAATATTCACATCTTCCGAACCTTTACAAGCACAGATCACAGCAATTATAATCAATAGAATAACTCTTTTCAACATAAATAATTTCCTCACAGGGACAACAAAAATAGGCATCCCAACCACTTAACTACGTTTTACACTAACAATGTTACTTTCATCCTGAATGCAGGCATGCTGGTCAATTTAGTATTTATCAGAAACAGACAAAACAAAATACAGGTAACATTCTTATTAAAATTTAAGCGACCGCTGCCTGTGTTAAACTAAATCCATTTAGCCAATCTTTAAGCGTAAACCTTTTACCTTTCAGGGCTTTTTACTACATTTAAATTTTACAAATCAGGATTATGAATCGTTTAATCGTCTTCGCTTTTTTTCTTTTGAGCTTTAGTGTAAAGGCACAGATTTCACGCAACGATCAATATTTTACAAACGATGAAAGTGCTTTAGCCGTACAATATTACCGGGATGGCGATTATGAAAAGGCTGCTGTGTTATTAGAAAAGATCCTTACTAACCCCAATAATCAGGGATATTTTGATGTTTATTTCAATACTTTAATCAAACTTAACCGTTATGATGTTGCCGAAAAATTAGTTAAAAAATTCGTAAAGCAAAACCCTGGAAATGATGCTTATCCAATAGCACTTGGCAAGCTTTACCAGGAAAAGGGCGATGTTGGAGCGGCGAATAAAATCTTCAATGAGATCATTGCCAAACTACCCAAAGACGAATTTAAAATCAGGAATCTGGCTAATAATTTTTATCGGTTTGAAAACTATGATTTAGCAGTTCAAACTTTCAAACAGGGAAGAAAATTGTTAGGTGACGATAAGCTTTTTGCCCTGGAACTATTAAACATCTACCGCTTCAAAAAAGATAAGCCAATGCTGATGCAGGAATATCTGGATATCTTAAACTCGATTCCGCAATTGCTGCCACAAGCAAAAAGCACCTTATCAATGATTTTTGAGGATAAAAATGATTATCAGATTTTTCAGACTGCAATATTGAGAAAAATTCAAAAAGAACCTGATGCGGAAGTTTATATCAATCTATTAACCTGGAATTATATTCAGCAACAGGAGTTCGACATGGCCTTGCGACAACTGATTGCTTTTGATAAACGGACGAAAGCAGATGGCGGAACTTTATTTAATGCCGTCTCCACTTTTGTAGATAATGGTGCTTATGAAACCGCTATAAAAGCTTATGAATATCTGTTAACCAAGGGGAAGGAAAGCCAATATTATCTTCCAGCGAAGATTGAAATGTTAAACACGAAATATAATCTTCAAACTTCTGGTAAATATACGGCAGCTGAACTGGTCGCATTGGCTAAAGATTATCAGGTTTTGCTGGAGGAAAATGGGAAAAATAAAAACACCTTATTTGCCATTAAAAAATTGGCTAACCTGCAGGCTTATCACTTAAATCAACCAGGTAATGCCGAAAAAAGCCTGGAAGAAGCACTCCATTTACCGGGAATTAATTCATCAGATATCGGACAACTAAAATTAGATTTGGGCGATGTTTACATTTTGACAAATCAACCTTGGGAGTCCTTTCTGGTTTATGAACAGGTAAGTAAGCAATTTGAAGGGCAACCGATTGGAAATGAAGCACGATTTAGAAGTGCTAAACTTTCATTTTATCAAGGCAATTTTGAGTACAGCAACGGCCAGTGTCTGGTACTTAAAGCAGCAACGTCGCAGCTGATCGCAAATGATGCCCTTAATTTAAGCCTGCTGATTTCTGATAACATTCAAACACCAATAGATAGTAATGCATTAAAAATGTATGCAGATGCAGAAATGTTGCTGTTCAGAAATTTGCCGATGCGAGCCGTTAAAAAATTGGATAGCATCGCGGTTACTTATCCCGAAAATGGTTTAGCAGATGCCGTTCTAATGAGTAAGGCAAGAATCTTTATTAAATCTGGCGATTTTCAAAAAGCAGCTGATTTACTAAAAAAGGTGGCAGATAATTTCAAGGATGGTATCTGGACCGACGACGCTTTATTTACGTTGGGAGATTTGTACGAAAAGAAACTTAATGATGTGGCGCAAGCAAAAAGCTATTTCCAAAAACTGATTACCGATTATCCAGGCAGTATGTTTAGCAATGAAGCCAGAAAAAGGTTCAGAAATTTACGTGGCGACGGCATTTAATAGTTGATCATTTTATCTACTGCTGAATATTAGCATTCCATTTTTTCTTCCACATTACTTAGCTATCTTTGCAATATGCTTTTATATAATGTTACGCTGATTTTAGAAGAATCTGCAGCTGATGAATGGTTGAAGTGGATGCAGGAAACTCATATTCCAGAGGTGATGGCGACCGGAATGTTTGTTTCCAACCGCTTATTAAAAGTTTTGGATTCCCCAAATGAAGGCGTTACCTATTGCACACAGTATGTAGCAGAAAGTATGGAAAATTACGACCAGTACCAACAGATTTACGCACCAGCTTTGCAGGAGGATTTAAACGAAAGATTTAAAAATCGTTTTGTTGCTTACAGAACGTTGATGGAGTTCGTACCCCCAACTCTCTAAAAGAAGGCTTTGAAAGGCTCAGATTTATGCAAGCCGATAAGCAAAAAAGTTAGCTCTTCTTACATAAACGATAGACAGGCAAGTCCCCTTTAGAGGATTTAGGGGTTTAACTTCTCATTATTCCTATGTCGGTCTGCATCGCGAATACTCTTTTTTTCTAAATTTTTCTCAAAGGCTTCTGTTAAATTGATGCCTGTTTGGTTGGCCAGGCAAATCAGCACGAACATTACATCGGCCATTTCATCAGCAAGATTTACGTCTTCATCGCTTTTTTTGAATGATTGCTCGCCATATTTCCGGGCCATAATCCGAGCCACTTCACCAACTTCCTCCATCAAAATTGCTGTGTTTGTGAGTTCATTAAAATATCTTATGCCAGTGGTGTTGATCCATTGATCTACTGTTTCTTGCGCTTCGCTGATGGTCATATTTTTCTTTTATTTTTTACTGGGTTAAATTTCATAATTTAGGCTGATATAAAAATTTATATTTCTCAATATAATACGCTAAATAATCTAAATTGATCTTATGACTACGCTCTTCAGTGAAAAACAACAAAAAGCAATCGAATCTATTTGGATTTTAGGTGCAATTGTAGCCTTTCTGCAAATCAGCTGCTATTTTGTAGATAGCTACGGACCAGAGACTGTGGCCTATGATTATTTATGGAGGATACAAACCTGGTTTCTGGAGAGCTTGATTTTTGCATGGTATTTTTATAAAAACCGAATGTTATCAAAAGCGATTATTATTCAATTATTATTTTCGCCCTACTATATATTTAAGAAAGATTGGCCGAGTTTTATCGATTATCATTTTGATTTTGGCGATAGTGCGTTAATTTATCAGGTTATTGATATTCTCTGTTTCTTTATACCAATACTCCTGTTTGCTATGTTTTATTTCAAAGCAGAAGGTAAAACCAGTAATATTTCAAAAATTAAGGCAACGCTGATACAAATTATTTTTACCTTAATTTTCAGTGTAACCATCTCTTCTGATCCTGATTCTTTATACAAACTCATCGGAAGTTTTAGCACCAGCAATCTTTATTTAAAAGATGCCATAGTGTCTATTATATTCATAATCGTATCACTTAAAATGATCTCGGTTTTAGTTGGATTCTTCTACCTTTCCAATAGAATCTACAGCACGAAACAGGTTTTAAATCCTTTAGATGAACAGCCCGTATCAACCAGTTTTTTCAAATGGGGCTTTTTAATTAGCTATCCCATCTTACTGCTTTCTGTATTAGATATGGGTGCATCAGCATTGACGGTTTCTTTCTCTTTTTCAGCTATAGAATTCTCGACATTATTCTATATTTCCGCTAATTTGGTTGTGCTTTTCATCTGTGGAAGGTTTTTCGCCACGTTAATTCAGTACCGAAACTTCACGCTGAAACGCTACTTCGGTGTAGTGAATGCAATGTCGATTTTACCAGTAATCAATCTGGCTTCATTCTTCACCTTACTTTTATTTAAGCAAAACCCAGAAACAACCGGCAGTTATATCGATAAATTAAAACAGAACAGAAATGTACATTTGATTATTTATGTAGCGCTGCTCGTTTTGTACTACACCTACAATTATTTCTCAGCGAAACCAGATTACAGAACCTTTGAGCCACTGTACAAATTGGTGGTTTTTACTATATCTGTTATTCTGCTGGCTAGATTTAAGTGGAGTACAAAGGTAATCCCGTTTTTAGCGGTGATCATTTTATATTATGCTGATCTTAAAGATTTTTTCGATTTTGCAGATGGGCTCTGGCCCTTCATTCAGAAAAAATTAATTTCTTTTGTATGGATTGGAACTTTAGCCATGTTCATCACCTATTATATTATAGATTACATTTTGCATAAATGCTTTTACACGCCTTACTTTGAAAAGCATAACCGCGATGACTTCGAAACTTATATAAATAAATTTCAGTAGGATTACGATTTCCGCAAAATTATCGACAATTTACTTCCAAAAATGCTGCCCTGACTTGATCTTTCACTGAGTTTAAAATCAAAAGAATATTCACCATCTTTTGGCGCAGTAAATTTCTTGCTTTCCGTTTCATACTCATGCACCGTATAATAAACAGTACTATCGCCCGCAGAGTTACTTTGGTTGTAAGATTCCTCTGTTTCTTTTGAATTAATGATATGATCTCCGGCGCTCACATTCAAGCTATCAAAAAGAATTGATTGTCCTTTATTTTCTACATTGAATTTTACGTTAAACGCTGCTCCTTCGTCTTCGCTACTTTTTGAAACCTTAGACCAAATGGTTACCACATCACCCTTTTTCAAACTCACGTTTTCTGCAGATACAATTTCGCCTGTTGCCAATTCCAATACTGTTAATTCTTTCCCTACAGGGTTACAAGAGCTAAAACCTAGAATAAATAAAACTGGAAATAAATAATTTCTATACATATTTTGAGATCGTTAAGGGTTAGCTGTTGTGTTTAGGGTGTAATGCTTACTGAAATAGCTGAACATTTTTACAAAAAAATCGGCGTCGGATGGGGATAGATCTTTATCAGTCTTCAGAAGAAAATTTATTCCTTTATAATCAACAGGACAAAATACAGTTGTTTCGGTACGGGATAAGCTTCCATTGTCATTTTTCGAACTAGCTGTAACCACGTAACAGCCCGTTTCTTCCTTAATCTGATAAGAAAATCTGCTATCCAAACTAAGAATTTCTTGTCTCTCATAATAATCTGTTTCACTTATCTTATTCGCTTTAACCTGATCTATATTTTTATAGAAATTAAGTAAAGCTTCTGACGATGGCCTGAACAATTTAACGAAAGTATAGTTACCTGGCGTTCTTGGAGAAACCTCTTCATTGGGAGCCAGAAAAAATTTAAGCTCTTTCTCCATTTTCCTGAACATGCCGTTTACCCAATTTACTTCCAGAATGGGCATGTTTTGAATATAATCGTTCCAGGACGTAAATTTAGCAGGTGAATAATCTGTAGACATTAGGCTTTTTGCATGCTTTATAAGATGCATAGAAAGCTCCAGTTTTTCCTTTTTAGGATATTTTTGAGTCCAGCTGATTTCACCTTTGTAAAAAAGAAAACATTTTTTCACGTCATCATATTGAATGCTATAGGTAAGGAAAGTTTCGCCATCACTGTAAACAATACTGTTTTCATCTTCGTAATAAATCGCATCTATCTTTCCGTCGCCAGCTTTTAGATCAGCTATAGAAAAGCGTTTTGGATCATTTCCTGGAATGATATAAACCCCTTCATCATAAAGCCTTTCACTCCTGGTAAAAAAATTATTTAAACTAACATTTAAAAAACTAGTATCGATTTTAGCGAGATTTATATTTCCCAATACAACCTCTTCCGGGCTAACCTTATTCACTTCAAAATCACAATTTTCGGGGATGGTTAAGGAATATGTTTGATCGATTAAAACGGTTTTCAAAGGCAGTTTTAAATTCATGATCCTTTGATATTCAGCTTTGGAAACCTCTTCAATATCATCAACCGTAGGGTCTTCAGCGGTATCGGTTTTTACAATTCGTTTGCATGCACCGAAAAAGGCAGTTAATAACAGTATAAATATAAGGTGTTTTTTGATAGAGAAAGTTGAGCGTGCGTTCATCATAATTTTTTAGAAGATTATCAAATATATAATTAAAGCTGTATAGTTCAACCCCTTCTCCCACAAAGAAGTACTTAATTACTTTCAATCAAACCCATCCACTCCAAAAGGCAGTTTATTGCACTGATAAATCGAAATCTTTTTCTTCTTCTATTTCTGCTTTTATCCGCTCATTCAAATTTATTTTAGCGCCCTCCAGTAAAAAAACTGTTGCGCCAAATTCCCGTGAAAATGGGTTTTTTACTTCCCCGATTTTGGTGATCTTCTCAAAAAAGGGCTGTTCCTTTTTCCTTTCCGGGTCTTCTTCACTTGCTTCTCTAATTAAAATTAAATCTTTTATTGGCTTATCTATTTTAAACCAATAGAGATAATCGGCATTATAAGATACAGCATTTATATGCTTAAATTTAGAGTAGTAATTGATCGCGCCTGCCTGTCCGTAATTGTCTGTACGTACCAGCACTGCCGATTTGTCCTTTACTTTTGCATAAGCAAGATCGGTTAAGGCAGTCATTTCTTTCCAGCCCTGCATATCCGCATAATCTTGTGGCAATTGGTGGTTTTTTCCATCTTCCCAGTGTAACAATCCAACTTTTTCAAATCGATTGTGATTTGCAATAATCTGTTTTGGAGAATAGAGTGGCATAATTAAAGGCAGCGCATAAATAAACAACCCAATGTTAAAAGCCAGAAGCAAAGCAATCCATACATAGCGTTTGTAAAGGATAATCCCGAAATAAGTTGCTCCAAAAGCTAACAAAACAGGATATAAACCCAAGGCATAATAGTCTTTAGCCTTGAAATAGCTAAAAATAATCATGGTAAAAAGGTAGGTGAAAATTACCCATCGATATTTAGCAAATGGCTTATAAAAAATCAATGCGCCCATTCCAGCCAGTAGTATAAAAATACTGGTGGCAAAGAACAGTAATTGATTGATAAAGAAATCGACCCGATTAACATGAATGAGTTGTGTTTTCGCCAGTAACTTCATATGAGTAAGTACCGGAAAATCATGCGTAACCTGCCAGATTATATTTGGAGAAATGATCATTAAGGCAACCATAATCGCAAAATACAAATGCTTATTGGCAAATATTTTTCTGTTCGGGCTGATGATTATCGCAGGCAATAGGCCCATGATCAAAAAAAGAATATTGTATTTATTTAAAAAACCAAGTGCAAATGAAATCGCAAAATAATATAAGTACTTAGGCGCTGTTTGATCAAAATACTTAATCAGATAATAAAAACAAGCTGTCCAGGCTAGCACATCAAAAGAATTGGGTTGATAAAGGGTATTTAATCTTAAGAGTAATGAACATAGGCAAGCAACAGCAACAAAACATTTAGCTAACAGATTTCCTTTAAAATGCTCAACAATTTTCCAGCTAAATAAAATGGTTAATGCCCCAAATAAGGCAGGAAAAAATCTCACCCAAAATAGGCCATTACCCAGCCACTTAATCACTAAAGAAAATAATGAGGTTAGCGGAGGTACAGAAGTAAAACCTGCAGCCAGATGGTTGGCCTGATCTAAATGCAAAAATTCATCACGCTGTAATTCGTAAACTGAATTAACCAATACAAAAGATAAAACTAATTTTAAAATCAGAAAAAATGCAAGAAAGCTATACTCCTTCAGTCGGTTCGGATCTTCAACCTTCATGTTTATTTAAAATCAAAATCTTTGAAATAGATAATTGCATTTTTTGACAACCTCAACCCTGATTAGTTACATTAATGCAGTTCTTATCATAGTTATTCTTTATTTTTTGTATCAATGGTAATGGTAACAGGGCCATCGTTTAGCAAGGCAATTTTCATGTCGGCTCCAAAAATTCCCGTTTTCACTTTTTTCCCGAGTAACGCTGATAGCTTTTCAATCATTTGTTCGTACAATGGAATCGCCACATCAGGTCTGGCCGCTCTGGTAAATCCAGGTCGGTTTCCTTTTTTAGTTGATGCAAATAAAGTAAATTGACTGATCAAAAGGATATCGCCATTTACGTCAGCCAGTGCTTTATTCATCATTCCGTTTTCATCACCAAAAACACGCATGCCGATAATTTTCTGTGCCAGCCAATCCAGATCCTCTAAGCTATCAGCATCCTCAATACCAAGAAGCACTAGAAATCCAGTAGTTATCGCTCCTGTAATTTCGCCATCTACTGTGCAACTTGCTTGTGTAACTCTTTGTAAAACTGCCCGCATTTTATATTACTTTTGGTTGATAAATTTGATATGCACAAGATAAGTATTTTAGTGATTTCTGTATTTCTCTTCTTCGGTTGCAGGCAAAAATCGATTGTTCATCCAACTTTTTACTTTTGGAAAACTGATTACCATAACAATAAAGCGGAAACCGATTATCTTGATCAGTTTAAATCAAAAGCGCTATATGTTCGGATTATGGATGTCGACTTCGACCCAGATCATCAACAAGCCGTTCCTATTTCTCCAATCAAGTTTTCCGATCCACTGCCTCAGCAAATACAGATTATTCCAGTGGTATTTCTGGTCAACCGGATATTTAATGATACTGATTCCAATAAAACCAAAGTATTGGCCAACCGGATCGCCAATTTTGTAGATGCCAAAGTAAAGCAAGCCGGAAAACAAAATTATGCAGAACTTCAAATCGATTGCGACTGGACAAAAACCACCCGCGACCAGTATTTTGAATTTCTTAAACAATTGAAACGTCAGCCACTGTTAAAAGGGAAAAATATTTCAGTTACGCTCCGGTTACACCAGGTAAAAAACGTCGTAACAAGTGGTATTCCTCCTGTAGAAAAAGCAATGCTGATGTGTTACAATATGGGAAACCTGCGCAAATATGGCGATCAGAATTCCATTCTCGATCAGCATGAAATGGATGTCTACCTGAAAGATTATCTAAAAAATTATCCTTTGAAACTTGATGTGGCCCTACCGCTTTTTGAATGGGCAGTTGTATTCAGAAATAAGGCATACGCCGGAATTTCCAAGCGAATAAATAAGACTCAAATTGACGATAAAAAATTATTCAGACAAAGAGGAAACTCTATTTTGTATGATCTTTTGACAGATTACCCAGCCGCCGGATTAAAGCAAGGCGATGTAATTAGATGGGAAGAGATTTCCAATAAAAATTTACTTGCCACATCTACTTTTTTATCCCGATATTTGAAACCGGGAGAACGAAATCTTGTTTTTTATCACCTCGAAACCGACCTTTTAAAACATTTTACGCATGAAGACCTTCAAAAAGTTATCGTTAATTTCTAGTGTTTTCTTACTCACATTTTTCGGCGAAATCGCAGTTAATATTGCCTGCGGTGGCGAAGTAGATCCTTATGATTACTATATTTCTTATTTCCATAATAATGTTCAGGGAGATGAATACACACCTTTTGCCTTTAATCAAATGGCGTATTTGAATAGTGAGGAAGATGTGGTAAGTGAGTCGGAAATTAACAGCGAGGAATGGGGAAAGTACCTTGATGTTAAAGCGCAAGATGTGCATAAAATTATGTATAATGTAGATAGCGCAACAAATGTTAAGCTTACTAATTATAAAGGAGAAGTTTCATCTCTTCCGGATAGCTTGCAGAAAAACACCTTTATCCAGGCCTTAGCACAACATAAAGATGCATTAAAATACTACTCCTTTGCCAAAAGCACTGAACCATTTGCCAATGTGAACTTCGATATGTGGGACCCAAAACCACAAGATACTACGGCAATGGATGAATTGGCAAAAGTGGCGGTGAAATTAACAGAATCAGAAAAAGATAACTTCTTGAAATTACGTTATGCTTATCAGGCAGAAAGAATGTTTCATTATGCGGGCTTGCATACAGAGAGTAAAAACGTTTACGATAAATTCATCAAAACAAACAAAACCAAAAGTGCAGTAAAGGGATGGGCATTGGCGCTTTATGCCGGATCGACCAGAAGATTGGGCAATCCTGAAGAATCTGCCTTCTTATTTTCGAAAGTTTTTGCCACTAATCCCGAACGAAGGATACAAGCCTATAAAAATTATTATTACAACAGCGCTCCTGTAAATGGTGCTTTGAAATATGCTAAAACAAATGATGAAAAAGCCAGCATTTGGGCAATAAATGGTTTCGGAAATCCAGATTTCAACATCGAAAGCTTAAACAAGGTTTATTTGTATGAACCTAAAAGTCAATTAAACGGTGCGTTGTTGGTGAGAGAAGTGAACAAATTAGAACAAGCTTTAATTAAAGATAGTGATCTTGCTAAAATCTCTTACCAATACTACTTTTACGAGAGTGATAAGGGTAAATACAAGGATAGTGTGAAAACCCTGAACTTAAAACGACTTAATGAGATTAAAAATTTCGCTGTGAAATTGGCTGCCGAACAGAAATATCCACAACCAGAGCTGGGCACTTTAACAGCTGCCTATTTATCATGGATGGAAAATAAAGACCTCGAAGCATCGAATTATTTAGCAACATTAAATCCAGCTAAGCTGCCAGAAAAACTACGTGATCAATACCGGATTACCGATTTACTGATCAAAGCTAAAAACATCAAAAAAGGAAATCCTTTTAATGAGAATGAACTGTTACCATCTTTAAAGTGGCTGGATGAAAAACGATTTGCAGAAAACAAAACCGTACGAAACGGGCAATATGACGACTGGGCAAATGAGGATAAACGCTTTACCAGGACCACCAGAAATTTTTACCAGCAAATCTTAGCTCCTGCTTATCTTAAAATGGGCGATACTGCAAAAGCAGCACTTGCGATGGTGAAAGGCGATTTATCATACAACTTGATGAAAAATAATTCGCTTTTCAAAAATATGAGTTACCAGAGTACTTCGTTCTGGCAGCAATATTTAAGTCCGAAAAGTATGCAGGGCCTCGCAAATTACAAAACCAAAGCCAATGGAAATGATGTGGTTGCATTATTGGCAAAAGCTTTAAATAAGCTTAATAATGATGAATTTTATGAGCTTTGGGGTACAACATACCTGAGAACGCATCAATATGATAAGGCGGTTCAAATGTTTGCAAAGGTATCGCCAAATTATAATTATTCAGATCCAACAAATTGGTATGCTGATGATGCAAATGGACGACTTTACTCAAATCCATTTGTTCAAACCATTAATGATTTTCCTAAAAATTACGTACAGGCAAAAGCATCTGTTACCAAAAAAGCTTTTGCTGTAGAAATGCTTCGCCTGGAAAAATTAACGGTTAGCGATAAAAAAAATGCCGCTCTTTACTATTATAAAATGGCCAATGCCGTTTATCAAACAGGTTATTTCGGCAATAGCTGGTATTTAATCAGCTATGACTGGTCGTCATACGATAATAGCAGCCCAGCAAAATTTGTTTATGACGTTGATTACAAAAAAGCACAAACGGCAAAAGCCTGGTATTTGAAAGCCAGATCTTTGAGCACAAATGCAGATTTCAAGGCAAAATGCACTTTCATGCTGGCCAAGTGTGCACAAAAGCAAATCATTTTAAACGCAGGCTTAAGCTCCTTCAGCTATTGGGACAAAAAAGATGTGAAGTATAAAAATTTCATCAAGGCAAACTATAATAATCCCTATTTTAAAGAATTGAAGTTGACCTATAGTAAAACACCTTTCTATCAGGTTGCCGCCGGAGAATGCAGTTATTTTGGAGACTTTATTGCGGGAAGATAAGAGTTTAAAGCGAAAAGCTTAAAGACTAAAGCTAAAAGACCAAAGCTTAAAGCCACCGAACAACAATTTACGAAAAAAACTAACCATTTGAATCTGTATAATCCAACAATCTGTGAAATCAAGCCGAAGGTAACGATCAACGCCAAACGAAAACACACAACCAATCAAATCTGTGTAATCAAATCATCTGTGTAATCAACCCGAAGGTAACGAATTACCACCTAATCAACGCACTGGCCCAAGCGAAACCCGATCCAAAAGCAGCGAGGCAAACCAGATCACCCTCCTTGATTTTCCCGGCTTCCCAGGCTTCGCATAAAGCAATTGGAACCGAAGCGGCTGTGGTATTTCCATACTTCTGGATGTTATTGAAAACCTGGTCATCATTTAAACCCAATAGATTCTGCACATACTGACTGATGCGGAGATTTGCCTGATGTGGTACCAGCAGATTTATATCTTTTTCGGTAAGATTGTTTGTTGCTAAAGCTTCGCGAATTACTTCAGGGAATTTAACAACAGCTTTCTTAAAAACCGCCGGGCCATCCATATAAGGTAAAACAGCACCACTAGCTAAAATTTCTGGCGTCATGAATAATCCACCCAATTCCTGATCCGGAAAGGCCGGTTTATCTTTCATCCATTTATTGGCATGCGAGCCTGGATAATGCATCGCTAGAATTTCGGCATCAGCCCCATCGCTATGCAAATGTGTACTTAAAATACCTTTACCTTTTTCATCTGTAGGCTGCAACACTACTGCACCTGCCCCATCACCAAAAATCACTGATACATTTCTGCTGCGGGTTTCGAAATCCATAGCGAATGAATGTTTCTCGCTCCCCACTACCAAAACATTTTTATACATCCCGGTTTTTACAAACTGATCGGCAACTGAAAGGGCATAAACAAATCCTGAACATTGGTTGCGAATATCTAAAGCACCGATTTCGCCCATTCCCATTTCACGTTGCAATAAAACACCGCAACCAGGGAAATAATAATCAGGACTTAGCGTAGCAAAAACAATAAAATCAACCTCTTTAGCAGTGATACCAGCGCGCTCAATTGCTATTTTAGCTGCTTCAATCCCCATAGTGGTAGTGGTTTCATCATAGCGATCGGCAAAACGGCGTTCCTCAATTCCCGTTCGCTCCTGAATCCACTCATCATTGGTATCCATAAAACGACTTAAATCGGTATTGGTATAAACATTTTTAGGAACGTAGTAACCTATTCCTGCTATTTTAGATTGATGCATGTGGTTATTGATAATTTGGTTAAACAAAGTTAATCATTTATTGCCTAAGCCATTATTATTCGCAAAGGAACAAAATCTTGATACTTGATACCAAATACTTAATACTAATGTTTATTTTTGCACCATGTCTACAGAAACCAAAGAAGAGACCTTTACGCTCGAAGAAATTTTAACTTCCTTAAAAACCGTACATCGCCTTATTTTGTGGAATGATGATATCAATACTTTTGATCATGTGATTTATTGCATGATGAAATACCTGGATTACAACGAGTCGCAATCGGAAAAAATTGCATGGAAAGTGCATAATGATGGGAAATGCCCGGTTTTGGAAGGTTCCTTTACAGAGATGGAAGTGTATCGCAAAATTTTACAGCAAGAAGGATTAACGGTTTCGGTGGATTAGTGTGTTGCCTTTTAAAAAAATAATCACTATCTTTAAATAAGTAATTAAAGCCATGCAAGTTACATTAGAAATAAAGGACGATGATGCTTTATCAATTCTGGAAACACTTAAGAGTATTAAAGGAATTAGAATTAAGAATATTGATCAATCAAATGAAAAATATCTTACTGATTTAGCTAATGCTTTTAAAGAAACAGAATTAGCAGAAAAAGGAAAAATAAAATTAAAAAGGTTTGAGGATTTGATAAATGAAATTTGATGTACTCACATCATCCCTCTTCAATAAAGAATTTAAAAACCTCTGTAAAAAACACAATTCTGCAAAAAATGATGTCATTGCTTTTATAGAAGATCTTAAGGGAAACCCAATACAAGGCATTTCTATTGGTAACGATTGTTATAAGATAAGAATCGCTATCTCTAGTAAAGGAAAGGGTAAATCTGGAGGCGTCAGATTAATTACTAAAATACGTATCGTTAATGAAAAGATTTATCTTTTATCCATTTATGATAAATCAGAACGAGATTCTATTTCAGCTAAACAACTTGCAGCAGTTCTAAAATCGATTGAGAAATAATTAACTTTCTAACCTATCCAAAAGCATTTTCAACTCCGTCTGCGTACTTTGTGTTTTATCTTTCGCATACCATGAATGCAATTTTTCAGCTAAAATTGGCATCTCAGTTGTTTCCTTTTTCCATTCTTTTAAAAGTTCCTGTAAAACCTGTGGTCTAGGCGCCCAGGTAGCTAAAACCTGATCGGCGGCTTCATTTAATACGATTAAAACGGGAATTGCTCTGCCACCATTCGTTAAATGTGCATCAATTAAGGGGAGATTTTTATCGCGAAGCACGAATTTCAGATCGATTTTACCTAAAGATGCCACTGCTATTTTATTGAACACCGGAATAATTTGTGCCGCATCACCGCACCAACCTTCTGTAATAACTAAAAATTTATAATTGGCTTCGAAATGATCAATGATTGAAGACAAGTCATCGGTTAAACTAACAGTCTTATCTACACGAGTCATTCTTTGCACATTCATTTTAGTGTAATGCAGATCATAACTAGCCTCACTAGTAGATTTACCCTCTAATAAAAGCTGGTCGACCAGCGCACGATAGGTTTGATAATCCATTCCTTGTGCATTGAAAATTTCGCTATAATTAACCATGATATTTTTAAGAATATGACGCAAAGGAAAGGAGAAATTAAATCAGAATCATCACAGCTTTGCAAGAAATCGCTTCGCGGATGATTCCACAGATTTTTAGATTACACAGATCTTTCACAGACAAAATACAGTTACAGTTTGCTACGTTGGAGTTTGATTTCTAGCTGTGTTTTGAGTTCTATAAACCCGATTGAAATGGAAAGCCCGTAAGCGAGGCACGAGCGCGGACTTGTAATGAAAAGCGGGACTGCTGCAGCCGATATAAGCTGAAACCTGCTTTTCAAATGAATAAAAAGTTTTTGCTTAAGAAATAATTCAATTTAAACCGCCATCAATTTACTGAGGTGCTGCGTTAAGGCCACAAAATCATCAACGGTTAATTGTTCAGCACGTTTCTCAAAATAAATATGATCATCCATTTTATCTTTCGGCATCACAGCAGATACCGCATTACGCAAAGTTTTTCTTCGTTGATTAAAGCCTGCTTTAACTACACGCCAGAATAATTTTTCGTCACAATCCAACGTTTCTACGGCATTACGGGTTAAACGAATTACGGCTGAATGCACTTTTGGTGGCGGATTAAATGTTCCTGGTTTAACGGTAAACAGGTATTCAATTTTATAATAAGCCTGAAGGAAAACACTTAAAATTCCGTAATCTTTTGTACCTGCAGGCGAAGCACAACGTTGTGCAACTTCTTTTTGAAACATGCCAACCATCTCCACAACCTTATGGCGATTATCTAAAATCTTAAATAAAATCTGAGAAGAAATATTGTAGGGAAAGTTACCGATAATAGCAAACTGACCTGGGAAAATGGCATCAAAATCTAATTTCAGAAAATCACCATTAATTAAACGATCACCCAATTGGGGATACTTCTCATTCAGAAAATGGTAAGATTCCGTATCAATATCAATTAAGTAAGTTTGTAAATCTTCGCGTTTCAACAAAAAATCAGAAAGAATTCCCATTCCCGGCCCAACTTCTAAAACCTGATTATACTTGTCGGTATTCACCAAACTTTCTACAATCCGGTTGGCAATGCCCTTATCAGTTAAAAAATGCTGACCTAAATGTTTCTTCGCTTTTACTAAACTCATCTTTACGTTTTATTTTGCCACGGAGGCACAGAAATCACGGAAAAATGGTTTTGAAGAATGGAATAACACTATCTCTTCTCCGTGTATACCGTGTTTCTGTGGCTACTCTATTTTTCACAAAATAACTAATTTTTATCCGGTAAGCACCTGTTTAAACGAAAATCAGTAATTTGCGCTAAAATTTTCCAGTAATTATGAGCGATAAACTTAAAATAGGCATCAGTATAGGCGACGTGAACGGCATTGGTTTAGAGGTAATTATCAAAACGCTATCCAATCCGGCAATTTTAAATTACTGTACACCAATTGTTTATGGCCACACCAAGGTTTCGTCTTTCCATAGAAAGGCAAATAACCTCGGAGATTTTAGTTTTAACGTAATTAATCACGCCAATCAGGCCCAAGCGAAAAAAGCAAACATGATTAATTGCTGGGAAGAAGATGTAAAAATCGAACTTGGGCAGGTTACGGCTACGGGTGGAAAATATGCGCTTTTATCGCTAGAAAGAGCAACTGCAGATTTAGTAGCTGGCGATATTGATGCTTTGGTTACTGCTCCAATCAATAAACACAACATTCAATCAGAAACATTTTCTTTCCCTGGTCACACAGAATATCTTCAAGAAAAAAGCGGCAGTAAAGATGTGTTGATGTTTTTAATCAGCGAAGATTTACGCGTAGGTGTGGTTACAGGGCATATTCCTGTTAAAGATGTACCTACCGCTATCACTAAAGAAAAAATACTAAGCAAATTAAAGCTGATTAACGAAAGCTTGAAAAAGGATTTCTGGATCGAAAAACCGAAAATTGCAGTGTTAGGATTAAATCCTCACGCCAGTGATAATGGCTTATTAGGTGCAGAAGAAGCTGAGATTATTACACCTGCTATTCAGGAGGCTTATGATAAAGGCATGATGGCTTTCGGTCCGTATTCGGCCGATGGCTTCTTCGGAAATGGCAGTTACAAAAAATTTGATGCTGTTTTAGCCATGTATCACGATCAGGGCTTGATTCCTTTTAAAACTTTAGCTTTCCACAATGGCGTTAATTACACCGCAGGACTAAATTTTGTACGTACTTCTCCAGATCATGGAACAGGTTACGATATTGCGGGTAAAGATTTGGCAGATTCTACTTCCTTCACAGAAGCTTTATTTTCTGCGATCCACATTGTAAAAAACCGTAGAGAACAAGAGGAAATGTTAAGCGGCCAACTACGCGGTGGCGGTAAGGTGGTAGAAACGCAGTTCGATATTAAGGATGATGCTTCTTAAAAGGTAGAAGGTTGAGGGTAGAAAGGGTGAAGGTTTGCGAGACGAATATTCATCGGATGAATATCTACATCCTGCATATATTCATCCGATGACTATTCAAGTCAAGTATCTATAATGCTTTAGCTTCTAACTAAAACAAACTAAGGTAACTTAGGTGGTCATTTTTTTTATAATACCATCCTGAGCTTATCGAAGCACCGCATCTAAAAATTATTTCCACTCCTATTCAGTATTTTAGTTAAAATTAGGCATCAAACTGAAAATGAGTCACACTACAACCAGCAAGTACATCTTACCAACCATCGTAATTTGCCAGTTCTTTTGCACATCGCTATGGTTTGCAGGTAATGCTGTTTTGCCCGATATCATTAAGAGTTTTCCACTTGAAGTAAATCTTTTAGCCAATCTGACCAGCATGGTTCAATTCGGCTTTATCAGTGGCACATTGGTGTTCGCAATTTTTTCAATCTCCGATATCTTTTCGCCATCAAAAGTTTTCTTTATTTGTGGATTAGCGGCCGCATCGTTTAACCTGCCCATGTGCTCCGAATTATCAGATGTCCGACTTTTGCTTCTATTTCGTTTTTTAACCGGATTTATGCTGGCTGGGATTTACCCGGTCGGGATGAAAATAGCAGCAGATTATTTCAAGGATGGATTAGGCAAATCGTTAGGTTTTTTAGTTGGCGCGTTAGTTTTAGGTACTGCTTTTCCACATCTGTTAAAAACATTAACTACTAATTTTCCATGGGCGTATGTAATCTATACCACTTCATTTTTATCCATAACCGGTGCAGTAATCATTTTCTTATTCGTGCCCAGTGGGCCATTTAGAATGGCCGGGCAGAAATTTAATCTTCGGGCAAGCTTCAGCGGTTTTAAGAATCACAATTTCAGATCAGCAGCATTTGGATATTTTGGGCACATGTGGGAACTCTATACATTTTGGGCCTTTCTACCAGGCATGCTTATATTTTACAACAGTAAACATCCTACAGCATTATTAAATGTTTCACTGTTTTGTTTTTTAATCATTGCTTCAGGAGCATTCTCCTGCATGGCTGGCGGACTACTTTCACAGAGATTTGGAGCAAAGAAAATCGCAACGATTGCACTTGCGCTTTCAGGATTATGCTGTGTTTTATCGAGTGTTTTCCTTTTCATTGATTCAGTATACATCTTTCTCATATTCTTATTCATCTGGGGATTAAGCGCCACCGCCGACTCACCGCTATTTTCATCATTAGTGGCAAAAAATGCGCCCGAAAGGCTACGGGGAACTTCTCTTACTTTAGTCAATTGTATTGGTTTTGCCATTACCATTATCAGCATTCAAGTAATCAATCTTTTAGCTAAAGAGAGCAATTCTCATTATATTTATACAGTTTTAGCCATTGGCCCGGCTTTTGGATTATTGGCACTCAAAAAATAATTTATGCTAAGTAAAATTGGAATTTCAGTCATGATATTGGCCATGTGTATGTTTATTTTTGGCGTATCTCTATTTACCTACAGCGGAAATTTAAACCAGTTTACACAAAATTTAGGAGAGTATTCATTCTTCTTATGGCTACCAATGCTGATCTTAGGAACTCTCATTATTATAGTTTCAGAAATAATTAAATCTAAAAAATGAAATTAATATCACCAATTATAAAACCAGAAGAATTAACGTGGTTAAATCAAGATGATGAAATTGTTATTGTAGATGCCAGTGCAGGCTCCAAAGCACGCTATGACCAGCAACACCTGGCCGGCGCATTATTTGTTGATGTGAACGAGGATTTGGCTAACATTGGCGACTTCGCTAAAGGCGGCCGCCATCCATTACCAACTTTCGAACAGTTTGCTCAGCTTTTACAAAAGCTAGGCATCACAGCGCATACACGTGTTATTGTTTATGATGATAAAAATGGCGGTAATGCTGCAGCCAGATTGTGGTGGATGCTCAGGTCAATCGGCCATGAAAAGGTGCAGGTAATAGATGGAGGTTTCCAGGCCGCTGTTCAAACTGGATTTCCCACTACAAACAAAATAGAAAGCCCGAAATCGGTTGGCAAATACAAAGTTGAATCTTGGAACCTTCCCCTATCAGATCTCAATGAAGTAGAAAAAGTAGCTAAAACCGAAGATCACATGGTGATTGATGTGAGAGATGCCAGCCGCTTTGCGGGATTAACAGAACCTATAGATACTATTGCCGGTCATATTCCAGGTGCGACGAATATTCCCTTCACCGAAAATTTAGATACAAATGGCCGATTCCTCGCATCAGAAATTTTAAAAGAAAAATATGAGGAAGCTTTAAGAAACGCGAAACCAGAAAATGTGATCATTCATTGTGGATCTGGCATTACCGCCTGCCATACGCTTTTAGCAATGGATTACGCAGGCTTGCCTATTCCTAAGCTTTACGTGGGTTCTTGGAGTGAATGGAGCCGCAACAATAAGGAAATGATTTTGGCGAACTAAATTTAACTTACGAAGTCTTGCAGCGCTTTTGGCCTCCAAGACTTCGTAAGTTTGAAAATAACAGACCAAGTTTTCCTTACAAAAAGCAATGAAACTGATTTTCAAAATATTATAATTTGAACCACATCATTGAAAACCTGTTGCGATAACATCAACTATTTTTAAAAAACATTTTTAATCTAATTATTTTATCCATACATTTGCAGGCTAAAATTTTACAGTACTTTGAACCCATTAAAACAATTTTCTATACCGTTTACCGGACTAAAATTGGGAGCCCATCAGTTTGATTATGAGCTTGATGATAGTTTTTTTAATGCTTTTGAGTATTCGTTAATAAAAAGTGGTAATTTAAAAGTTAACCTGGAACTTGATAAACAAGAGACCATGTTGCTTTTAAAATTTAAAATTTTTGGAACTTTAAATTTAGACTGCGATAAATGTTTATCGGAGTTTTCTTACCCTGTTAACTTATACGAAAGACAAATAGTAAAGTTTGCAGAAGATGAATTGGAAAGTGATGATGAGGAGATTATCTCGTTAAGCCGTAAAGATTCTGAAATTGATATATCAGGCCCTTTATACGAAATTATTAACGTAGCGGTACCTTATATCAAAAACTGTGAGCAGGCAGATAAAGAGTGTGATCAGGAAATGATTGATCGTTTAGAAAAACTCTCTATTGATAAGCAAGCAGAAGAAAATGAACAAACAAGCGACCCACGTTGGGAAGCCCTTAATAAGTTAAAAAAATAATTAGATTATACACCAATGGCACATCCAAAACGGAAAATCTCGAAACAGAGAAAAAATAAAAGAAGAACACACTACAAAGCAGTGACTCCTTCTTTAGCAACTTGCTCAGCAACAGGTGCTATCCATGTACCTCACCATGCATATAACGTTGATGGTAACCTATACTATAACGGTAAATTGGTTATCGAAAATACTCAAATCGGGTAATTTTCTTAAGAAATTGTTTGTGTTTTCAGCGGCTTTAGTTATACCTTAGTCCACTGAAAATTTAGGATTTAACCTAACTTAACACAAACAGATTTTTTCTATGAAAATAGGCCTCGACATAATGGGCGGAGACTATGCTCCCAAAGCAATCGTTTTGGGAGCAATAGCAGCCCATCAATCGCTAAATGCTGGAGAACATTTAGTTCTTATCGGCGATACCGAACAGATTAAACCGATTCTCTCAGAAGAGGGTTTTAATCCGGATCATTTTGAATACGTTCATACTGATGAAGTTATTGGTATGGGCGAACATCCCACAAAAGCAATCGTTCAGAAACCGAATTCGAGCATTGCGGTTGGTTTTAACCTTTTAAAAGAAGGTAAAATTGATTCCTTCGCAAGCGCAGGTAACTCTGGGGCAATGCTAGTTGGCGCAGTATTTAGCGTTAAAACTATTCCTGGCATCATTCGCCCCTGTTTATGTTCTATTCTTCCAAAGCTTAAAGGCGGCACAGGTTTATTGTTAGATGTTGGTGCCAATGCAGATTGTAAACCAGATATTTTATTGCAATTTGGTGTTTTAGGCAGTTTATACGCCGAGAATTTATTCAAAATAGATAACCCTAGGGTTGCTCTAATGAATATTGGCGAAGAAGATGAAAAAGGCAACATGTTAAGCATGGCCACCTTCCCTTTAATGAAAGAGACCAGTCTTTTTAATTTTGTAGGCAACGTAGAAGGAAGAGATCTTTTTAATGATAAATCAGATGTAATCGTTTGCGATGGTTTTACTGGAAATGTAATGCTTAAATTAGCAGAATCTTTTTACGTAATCACCATCAAAAAAGGATTGAAAGATGAGTTTTTCGATCGATTTAATTACGAACAGTACGGTGGAAGTCCGGTTTTAGGTGTTAACGCTCCTGTTGTTATCGGACATGGAATTTCTAGTCCGCTAGCTGTTAAAAATATGGTTCTTCAATCCAGAGAAATGATCACCACAGGATTGGTAGAAAAAATTAGAATGGCATTTAAATAAAAATTCTTAAAATGAGTAAAATTCATGCTGCTATCACGGCAGTAAATGGTTACGTCCCCGACTATGTACTCACCAACGCAGAGTTAGAAACCATGGTTGATACTTCTGATGAGTGGATTACGAGCAGAACGGGCATTAAAGAGCGTAGAATTTTAAAAGGCGAAGGTTTAGGAACATCAGATATGGCGGTTCATGCCGTTAATGGTTTACTTAAAAAGAGAGGAATTGATGCATCAGAAATCGAACTTATTATTTTTTGCACCACTACTCCCGATTTCACTTTCCCTGCAACAGCTAATGTATTAGCTGATAAAATCGGCGCGAAAAATGCCTGGGGTTACGACCTGCAGGCAGCATGTTCAGGCTTTATTTTCGGATTGGCCACTGGCGCTTCTTTTGTAGAATCTGGGAGACATAAAAAAGTATTAGTTGTTGGAGGCGATAAAATGTCTTCGATTATTAATTATGAAGACCGTACAACTTGTATTATTTTTGGTGATGGTTGCGGTTGTGCTTTATTAGAGCCAAATGAAGAAGGCTTAGGGATTCAGGATTCTATTACCAGATCTGATGGCGCAGGAAGAGAGTTTCTAGGCATGAAAGGTGGTGGTTCAGTTCAGCCTGCTACGCATGAGAGCATTGATGCTAAATTACATTATGCACATCAGGAAGGCAAAACAGTATTTAAATTTGCGGTTACCAACATGGCAGATGTTGCTGCAGAAATTATGGAACGCAACGGCCTTACGTCAGATGATGTTGCCTGGTTAGTTCCACACCAAGCAAATAAACGCATAATCGATGCTACTGCAAACCGCATGGGGGTAAATACCGAAAAAGTAATGATCAATATCGAGCGTTATGGAAACACAACGAACGGAACCATTCCATTATGTTTGTGGGAATGGGAAGGAAGATTAAAAAAAGGCGACAACATTGTATTAGCAGCCTTTGGTGGTGGGTTTACATGGGGTTCGATTTATCTAAAATGGGCTTATTAATAGTTAGTTGGTTATTTAGTTGATTAGTTTTTTAATAAAGTACTAATCTCCCAAACACCCAACAAACCAAACAACAAAAAACAAAACAAAAAAAGTATAACTTAGTTAATTCATTTATACACTATTTTTTACATAACAAGGATTAAAAAATGGATATCAAACAAATACAGGAACTGATTAAATTTGTTTCTCGTTCTGGAGTAAACGAAGTTGCTATAGAGCAAGAGAACTTCAAGATCACAATTAAAACAAACCAGGCACCAACAGTTGTGCACGCTACAGTACCACAAGCACCGCTTGTACAGGCAGCTGCACCAGTTGCAACCGCGCCTACTGCACCAATTTCCGCTACTCCAGTTGTTCCTGCAGCAGAAGATACGTCAAATTATATTACAGTTAAGTCGCCAATGATTGGTACTTTCTATCGTTCGGCAAGCCCTGATAAACCTATGTTTGTTAATGTTGGTGATGAAATTGGTATTGGTAAAGTGGTTTGTATTATAGAAGCAATGAAACTTTTCAATGAAATTGAAAGTGAAGTTTCAGGTCGTATCGTTAAAATCTTGGTGGATAATGCGTCCCCAGTTGAATACGATCAACCGTTATTTTTAGTAGAACCTATTTAGAAATTGATTTCACAGATTTAAGATAATTGCACTGATTAATATTAATTATAATGATCAAAAAAATCGGTGTAATCCTTTCCATCGGTGTAATCATCAATTAAAAAATTATGTTTAAAAAAATACTAATTGCCAACAGAGGAGAAATCGCTTTGCGTATTATCCGTACCTGTAAGGAAATGGGCATCAAAACGGTTGCTGTGTATTCTACCGCCGATCGCGAAAGTTTACATGTACGTTTTGCTGATGAGGCTGTTTGTATTGGTCCTCCTCCAAGTAAAGATTCTTATTTAAATATTCCAAATATCATATCAGCAGCAGAATTAACCAACGCTGATGCGATACATCCAGGTTACGGTTTCTTATCGGAAAATGCTAAGTTTTCTAATATCTGCCGCGAATACAACATCAAGTTTATTGGTGCAACACCAGAGCAAATTAATGGCATGGGCGATAAAGCTTCGGCTAAAGAAACCATGAAAATTGCCGGCGTTCCAACTATTCCGGGTTCTGAAGGTTTACTTTCAAGCGTAAAAGAAGGTATCGCAATTGCCAATGAAATGGGTTATCCGGTTATCCTTAAAGCTACCGCAGGTGGTGGTGGCCGTGGGATGAGGGTAGTTTGGAAAGATGAAGATTTTGAAAACGCATGGGATAGTGCCCGTCAGGAATCTGGCGCTGCATTTGGTAATGATGGATTATATTTAGAGAAATATATTGAAGATCCACGCCATATTGAAATCCAGATTATTGGTGATCAATTTGGTAAAGCCTGTCACTTATCTGAGCGCGATTGTTCTATTCAACGCCGTCACCAGAAGTTAGTAGAAGAATCTCCTTCTCCTTTCATGACAGAAGAACTTCGTGTAAGAATGGGTGAAGCTGCCATTAAAGGTGCAACGGCTGTTAATTATGAAGGTGCTGGTACAATCGAATTTTTGGTTGATAAACACCGCAACTTTTATTTCATGGAGATGAATACCCGTATACAGGTAGAACATCCGGTTACGGAAGAGGTAATCAACTTTGATTTAATTAAAGAACAGATTAAAGTTGCCGCCGGAATTCCGATTTCAGGTAAAAATTATTTTCCAAATATGCACGCCATTGAGTGTCGTATCAATGCAGAAGATCCGGCCAATAATTTCCGTCCTTCTCCGGGAAGAATTACCAATTTCCACTCTCCGGGCGGACATGGTGTTCGTGTAGATACGCATGTTTACGCTGGTTATTCTATTCCATCTAATTATGATTCGATGATTGCAAAGTTAATTTGTGTGGCACAAACCCGCGAAGAAGCCATTTGTACCATGGAACGTGCTTTAGGCGAATTCGTAATTGAGGGTGTTAAAACCACTATTCCTTTCCATTTACAGTTAATGAAAGATCCAAACTTCAGAGCAGGGAATTTCACTACTAAGTTTATGGAAACATTTGAATTTTCAGAATAAAATCATATTAATAGATAAATTATTAATCCCATTTTGGTAAAACAGAATGGGATTTTTAGTTATTTAGATTTTAGAATTATTTTTCTCTCTCTACCGCTAAATTATTTACGAAGTTTTAGAAGATGAGTAGATTATCAAAATACACTCATTAAAAGGCTATTATAATTAATATCTAAGTCAGCGATTGAAATTTTTAATAAAAGCATAAACTATTTCTATATTTAACACGTAAATACCATTCTATTCATTTAGAATGGTATTTTTGTTTTCAACATGAGCGACACTACAGAAAAAACATCCCTTAAAAAAGCGATTGGACAGAAAGGAACAACCTTAGAGGCAGAAATGTCTTTTTTCGATCACCTTGATGTACTCCGCAAACATTTAATCAGAGCCGTAATTGCCATCGGCGTATTTACAGGTATCGCCTTTTATTTCAATGAAGAAATTTTAGATAAAGTAATTTTTGGCCCGAAAAAACCCGATTTCTGGACTTACAGAATGATGTGTGAACTGGTAGACCGGTTTCCATCATTAGGTCAAGACATGTGTATTACCAAAATTAATGGTGAAATCATCAATACAGAAATGGCAGGCCAGTTTAACCTCCAGTTAAATGTTTGTGTGATGTGCGGTATTATTGCAGGCTTCCCTTATTTACTTTGGGAAATCTGGCGCTTTATCAAACCAGCTTTACACGAGAACGAAAGAAAATCTGCCAGTGGTTTTGTATTCTTTGCTTCGGTTCTATTTATTGTTGGTATTCTTTTTGGATATTTCGTTGTTTGTCCGCTTTCTGTTAATTTTTTAACCGGCTACACCGTAAGTGCTGAGATTAAGAACACTTTTACGGTTGACTCCTATCTTTCATCTGTAGCTACCCTAACGCTGGGCACAGGTATTATTTTCGAACTTCCGGTGATTATTTTTATCCTTTCGAAATTGGGATTAATGACCCCAAAGCTAATGAGATCGAGCAGAAGATATGCAGCAGTTATTATTTTGATTATTGCTGCTATTGTGACACCAACTCCAGATATTATGACGATGTTGATCGTAGCGACACCGCTATTTTTATTGTATGAGTTGAGTATTTTTGTTTCCGCATACATCGAAAGGCAAAAGAAAAGAGCTGAAAAAGCATTTTATGCTAACTAACAAAAACATTACGAACAGATTTTATTATTCTGCATAAATTTGAACATGTCTGAGACTAAAGTTAAAATCGCTATTGGCGGAGACCATGCAGGCTTTGAATACAAAGAAATATTAAAAGATTTTCTGAAAGATTACGAGGTCAAGGATTTTGGGACATCATCTTTAACTTCGGTTGATTATCCCGAGATTGCTCATCCTTTAGCATTGGCTGTAGAAAATGGCGAATTTGATTATGGCATTTTGCTTTGTGGCTCTGCCAATGGTGTTGCCATTACTGCTAATAAACATAATGGAATCAGGGCAGGTTTATGCTGGGAGAATGAAGTTGCAGCTTTAGTTCGTAAACATAACGATGCAAATATTTTATGTATCCCTGCCAGATTTGTCTCAGAAGAACTGGCAAAAGAAATTACCACAACGTTTTTAAATACTGAGTTTGAAGGTGGCCGCCATCAAAACAGAGTTGATAAAATTTCTTGTTAAATAAAAACTAATCTAACTATTCAATAATGAACAAAAAATTTCTATCGCTGGGCTTCGCATCTTTCTTTGCGCTTGGTTGCTTTGCACAGGTTAAGCCACTTGTGCCTAACAAAGATGCCATGCGTTTCAGCAAGGCCATTAATAAAGATAATGCTTACAAACACCTTTCTGTACTTGCTTCTGATGAGTATGAAGGTCGTGAGACTGGTAAAAAAGGTGCCTGGATGGCCGCAGATTATATTCGCGATTATTTTAAATCGTTAGGTTTAAAGGGTCCGGTAGAAGGTAGTTATTTTCAAAAAATAGATTTATCCAGCTATGCTGTAAGTGAAAGCATGCTAACCATTAACGGGCAACCAAAAGTAGCCTACAAAGACTTTGTGATTACCAGTAATGCAGTTGGTCTTAAAGGTTTTACATTTAGTAGTGATGATTTGATCTTCGCTGGTTATGGGGTATCGAATGATAGTTATAATGATTATAACGGGATAGACGTAGCGGGTAAAATTGTGGTTATTTTCGTAAATGGAGATCCGACAAAAACAACAGATCCAGCTGATCGCCGTGCGGCAATGATGGCGAGATCTAAAAAAATTAATTATCTGGCTCAAAACAAGGCTAAAGCGGTAATCCTGATCGATTCATCATTAGATAATCTTTCTGAAGAACGTAAAGCTGCTTACCAGTCTGGCCAGGCGGTAATGAAATCTAAAGAGGTAGTAGAAAGAATGGAAAAAATGAATCCTTTTACTACCATTTCAATATCTACCGCTACAGCGAATGAAATTTTGAAGGTAGCTGGTACTTCCGTATCAGATGTTCAGAAAAAAATTGCTGACACGAAAAAACCAGCATCACAAACCATTAATGTTGCACTTTCTGCAAGTGCGATGAAAAAGGAAACACCGCTTCGTTGTGAAAATGTTTTAGGCTTTTTAGAAGGTTCTGATCCAAAACTGAAGCAGGAAGTTTTAGTTTTAACTGGTCACTATGATCACATTGGCATCACGCCCGATGCACCAGGTGCAGATAAAATTAACAATGGTGCAGATGATGATGGTTCTGGAACTACCGGAGTATTGTTAATGGCGAAGGCATTTACCGACGCGAAAAAATCAGGAAAAGGCCCGAAACGCAGTATATTATTTATGACTGTTGTGGGTGAAGAAAAGGGACTTTGGGGTTCTGACTGGTATTCTGAACATCCGGTATTCCCGATCGAAAATACGATTGCAGATTTAAATACCGATATGATTGGCCGTACTGGCGAAGAATATCTCGGCAAACCAGATTCTGCAAACTACATCTATTCTGTAGGTTCAAAAATGTTAAGTTCTGAGTTAGGCAGGTTGAGTGAGCAGGTAAATGCCACTTATACTAAAATGATATTGGATTATAAATATGACGATCCACAAGATACGCAACGCATTTATTACCGTTCAGATCATTATAACTTTGCCAAGTTGGGTATTCCGATTATTTTCTATTATGATGGTATGTTGGAACAAGATTACCATCAGCCAGGTGATGAGGTAAGTAAAATTAACTTCCCTTTATTGGCGAAAAGAGCACAGTTAACCTATTATACCGCATGGGAATTAGCCAACAGAGCGAAAAGACCAGCTGTAGATTCTGACGGAAAAGGTAATTTAAAGAAATAATAAAGTCATATAATTTAAGCCTCCTGATATTCGGGAGGCTTTTTTATGCACATTACTTTCCCCGCCTGCTTAAATTCTTATCTTTGATTTATGATGAAAACTGCAGAGGAATTTTTAGAGAAAGCTGATGAGAAAGCTTTCGATTTACCGCATCGTAAAACCATAAATTTTAATATTGGAAAGTACAATACGGCTGTTGAACGCGGATTATCAAAATTCGAAAATCTCGAAGCATCTAAGAAAAAAGCACATGTTGTAAAATGGCGTGTGATGGAGAATCTTGATAAATTCTTGCCTGAATTTGAATCAAATTTTCAGCGCCGGGGTGGTAAAGTGATTTGGGCTAATGATGCGGAAGAAGCGCAAAGAGAAATCTTAAACATCATTAAAAGAAATAATGGCAAAACCGTCATCAAATCCAAATCGATGACCACTGAGGAAATTCATTTAAATGATTTCTTAGAAAGTAATCAAATCGAATCTTTAGAGAGTGATTTAGGCGAATACATTGTTCAACTACTTGGGCAGGCGCCATATCATATTGTTACGCCAGCCATGCACTTAAGTGCAGTAGATATTGCAAAGTTATTTCACGATAAATTCGGCACGCCTATCGATGCAACCCCGCCACAGCTCGTTCAAAAAGCCAGAGAATTACTTCGCGATAAATACCTGAATGCAGATATTGGAATCAGTGGTGGCAACTTCTTAATTGCTGATACCGGCAGTATCGCCATCACAGAAAATGAAGGTAATGCAAGGCTGAGTACCACTTTCCCTAAAATTCATATTGCCATAGTGGGTATTGAGAAGATCATTCCATCGATGGCTGATTTGGATTTATTCTGGCCTCTGCTGGCCTCTCATGGAACAGGTCAGAATCTGACTGTTTATAATACCATTTTAAGTGGACCGCGACAACCTAATGAGACTGATGGCCCGGAGGAAATGTATGTAATCCTTCTGGATAACGGACGCACCAATTTATTGGCCCAAAAAGACCAGCGCCAGGGGTTATATTGCATCCGCTGCGGTGCTTGTTTAAATGCTTGTCCCGTTTATAAAAACATAGGTGGCCATACGTACAACACCACTTACAGCGGACCCATTGGCTCAGTGATTACGCCGCATTTGAAAGGCATGGAAGAGTTTAAACATTTAAGTTATGCATCCAGTCTTTGTGGAAAATGTTCTGAAGTTTGCCCGGTTAAAATTGATATTCACAAAATGTTATTGCTCAATCGCAGAGATGCAGCAGCCACTCATGAAAATGGCAAAGTGGAAGAGATGGGCTGGGGAATGTTTAACCGAATGATGCAAAAACGTAAGTGGATGGATTTTTTTGGTGGGAAGTTTAAAAACTTTATGCTGAAAAAATTCTTTAAGAAAAGCTGGGGGAAATACCGTGAAATGCCAAAAGTAGCCGATAAATCTTTCGCCAAACAGTGGGAGGAGTTGAAGAAAAGTAAGGAGTCATAGAAATAATATTAGCAAGATTATATTTCTTTTCTACTCAATTGCTTAAATTAGAGATAAATTGATCTTATGCCAACACTTTTTATCGTATTTGGATTGCGATTTTTCTTTTATTCAAATGAACATTTACCTATTCATGTTCATGTGAGAAACGCGGATGGAGAAGCAAAATTTGAAGTTGAAGAGATCAAATTGATATCAAACCGGGGGCTAAAGAATAAAGATATCAGCCTGTCTTTAGCATTAATTGAAGAGAACAAGGAAATTATAATTAATAAATGGAATGAATATCATGGAAAATAACATCTCTAAAGTGTGGATCGAAAATGATAGTATTTCTATTGAAACAAATAAAGGTGAAATCAGAAGCCATCCTTTGAGTTGGTTTCCGCGACTTTCCAAAGCACCAAAAGCCCTTTTAGAAAACTTTAGCTTATCCCCATTCGGAATTCACTGGGAAGAGCTTGATGAAGATTTGAGCTATGAGGGTTTTTTCAGTTATACCAATGAAATGTCAGCTTTAGAAAAAAAATAGCTTTTAGCAACAATCCCATATGCAATTCAATCGCGGAGATAAAGACGACAAATTTTTATTGGATTTATACAAAAGATTGCTTTATCCCCGAATGGTTGAAGATAAAATGCTTAAGCTTTTGCGCCAGGGCAGAATCGGAAAATGGTTTTCTGGCATCGGGCAAGAGGCTATTGCAGTAGGTTCTACGTTGGCCATGCAACCCGATGAATACATTTTGCCCATGCACCGTAACCTTGGGGTGTTCACCTCACGTGATATTCCTTTAAAAAAATTAATGGCGCAATGGCAGGGTAAAGTTACAGGCTTTACCAAAGGCCGCGACCGATCTTTTCATTTCGGCACACAAGATTATAAAATCATTGGGATGATATCTCATCTCGGTCCGCAAATGGCTTTAGCAGATGGAATTGCCCTGGCCGATGTTTTAGCCAATAAGCAAAAAGCAACTTTAGTTTATACAGGTGAAGGCGCAACAAGCGAAGGAGATTTTCACGAAGCTGTTAATGTTGCAGCAGTTTGGAATTTACCTGTCATCTTTCTAATTGAAAATAATGGCTATGGTTTATCAACACCTAAATCAGAGCAGTTCAGGTGTAAAAATCTGGTAGACAAAGCCATTGGTTATGGCATTGAGGGTGTTCAAATTGATGGGAATAATATCCTGGAGGTATATGATACGATCAATCAATTGGCTAATGAAATCAGGAAAGATCCGCGTCCGGTACTGGTAGAATGCCTTACCTTCAGAATGCGTGGCCATGAAGAGGCATCAGGAACTAAATATGTACCGCAGGAATTATTTGATGAGTGGGAAAAGAAAGACCCAGTAAACAATTACGAATGCTATTTAATCGAGCAAGATATTTTAACATCTGATTCCATTATAGATATAAAAATCCAAATTAAAAAAGACATAGAACTAGATGTCGAAGGAGCTTTTGATGAGCCTGAACCTGAAGTAAATTCAGTCCAGGAAGTAGCAGATATGTATTTTCCTTACGAACAAAAAGTAATCACCCATGGCGAATCTACATCCGAAAAAAGATATTTAGATGCCATTACGGATGGTTTGGATTTAGCCATGCAAAAATATCCTAATATGGTGTTGATGGGACAGGATATTGCAGCATATGGCGGTGCTTTCAAAATTACGGATGGATTTGTTGCCAAGTATGGTAATGGAAGAGTTAGAAACACTCCTATTTGCGAATCTGCGATTGTGGGTGCAGGTTTGGGCTTATCCATTAACGGATACAAGGCAGTGATAGAGATGCAGTTTGCAGATTTTGTTACGGTTGGGTTTAATCAAATTGTGAACAATTTAGCCAAAACCCATTACCGTTGGGGAGAAAAGGCTGATGTTGTAGTTCGGATGCCAACAGGTGCCGGAACGGGTGCTGGTCCGTTTCATTCACAAAGCAACGAAGCATGGTTTACCAAGACACCTGGATTAAAAATTGTTTATCCGGCTTTTCCGGAAGATGCTAAAGGGTTGTTATTGGCCGCGATCGAAGATCCAAACCCCGTGCTCTATTTTGAACATAAATATTTATACAGAAGTTTAGCCGCTCCTGTTCCAGATGGTTATTACACTACAGAAATCGGCAAAGCGGTTACTTTAGAAAGAGGGAGTAAGTTCACAATCATTACTTATGGCTTAGGTGTTCATTGGGCTTTAGATTACCTGAAAAACAATCCAGATAGCAATGCAACTTTAATTGATTTAAGAACACTTCAACCCTGGGATAAGGAAGCGGTAGCACTAGCCGTAAAATCTACCGGAAGGGTATTAGTTTTACACGAAGATACTTTAACCAATGGTTTTGGTTCAGAAATCTCCGCATGGATTGGAGAACATTGTTTCTCTGATCTGGATGCTCCTGTAATGCGCTGTGCCAGTTTAGATACAGCAATTCCCATGAGCAAGGTACTGGAAGAAGATTTCCTGGCTAAAGCGAGATTAGCAGAAACGATAGATAAATTATTAAAATATTAAATACTTTCGCCTCGGAAATACAGAAATCACTGAAGATATCAATTTTAATTCCGTGTCAATCTGTGCTTCCATGGCTAATTTATACAAACAGCAAATGAGCAATTTTAAAGTCGAGGGGAACATAGTTGATATCACCAATCGAAACATTTTCTTTGGTGAAGTGGAGGTTGAGGACGGAAAAATAACGGCCATTACAAAAATCGCTGAAGCTAAAGATGAAATACCTTTTATCTTGCCAGGATTTATCGATAGTCATGTTCATATCGAAAGCAGCATGCTTATTCCAAGTGAATTTGCTCGTTTAGCAGTAACACATGGAACCGTTGCAACCATCAGCGACCCGCATGAAATTGCCAATGTTTGCGGAATGGCAGGTGTAGAATTTATGATCGAAAATGGGAATACCGTTCCTTTCAAATTTAATTTCGGTGCACCGAGTTGTGTACCTGCAACTATTTTCGAAACCGCTGGCGCTGAATTAAATCCTGATGACGTGAGGGCACTTTTGGAACGTCCGGAGATAAAATACCTTAGTGAAATGATGAATTTTCCTGGCGTACTTCATCAGGATGAAGAGGTGCTCAGGAAAATTGCTTCCGCACATGAACTGGGTAAGCCTGTAGATGGTCACGCTCCGGGATTACGAGGCGACGCCGTTCAGCAATATATCGATGCCGGGATCTCTACCGATCACGAATGTTTCACTGCTGAAGAAGCTTTGGATAAGCTGCAAAGGGGAATGAAAATCTTAATCCGTGAGGGAAGTGCCGCTAAAAACTTCGAGGCGCTAATTGATCTGTTAAATGACTGGCCGGAAATGATGATGTTTTGCAGTGATGATAAACATCCTGATAGTTTGGTGGAAAGCCACATCAATGCATTATGTTCGAGAGCGGTTGCCAAAGGAATTGACCTATTTAATGTATTACAGGCCGCTTGCATTAACCCTATCCTTCATTACAAACTAGATGTTGGCGCCTTAAGGGTTGGCGACGCGGCAGATTTTATTCTTGCAGAAGATTTGGTAAACTTTAAGATCCGACAGACTTATATCAACGGTATTTTACTGGCTGAGAATAGACAGGTTCAGGGCAATTGGGTGAAACATTTTAATGATCAGGAAGCTGTAAATCAGTTCGGCTGCAGCTTTAAAACTGAAAGTGATTTTACTTTCCCGTTTACAGGCCAGGATGAAATTCTTGCGATTGAAGCTTTGGATGGTCAATTGATTACAAACAAGCTTTCGGCTAAACCTAAAGTTTTTAATGATCAAATTGTTAGCGATGTAGAAAATGATATTTTAAAAATGGTGGTGGTTAACCGTTATCATGATGCGCCCATTGCAATTGCATTCGTTAAAAATTTCGGATTGAAGCGGGGTGCTATTGCATCTAGCGTAGCACACGATAGCCATAATATTATTGCCGTTGGCGTAAATGACCAAAGCATTTGTGAAGCAGTAAATCTAATTATCAAAGAAAAAGGTGGCGTAGTTGCCTTGGACGGCATAAAAGAAGAAGTTTTAGCTTTACCAGTTGCTGGGTTGATGAGTAATCACAATGGATATCAGGTTGCAGAGTGTTATACTGCTATTGATAAGTTCGCGAAGGATTTAGGTTCCACTCTTCAAGCACCTTTCATGACCCTTTCTTTCATGGCTTTATTGGTAATTCCCAGGCTTAAGTTGAGTGATAAAGGTTTATTTGATGGTGATGAATTTAGGTTGTTGGTTTATTAGTTTGTTAGTTGTTTAGTAATTTGGGCAGGCAGGTTACTTAATTTATAAGTCTCCAAACAACTAAAAACCAAACCATCCAAATACTATACAACAAAAACCTCCGCCAAAGGATTAAAAAGATAGATCCGTTTATCTTCTAAGCACACACATCGGTATCGCTTTCGAATCCGTTCACCTTTGGTAAACCGTCTGCCATCCTTAATTTTAAAATTGGTATTCACGGGTAACTGTTCCAGGTGTAATGTTTCCTTTTTACCCGAATCATATTTTTTTAAAGCTCGGGAAAGGTGTAAATCTGAACAGCTTGATGCTGCAGGATTAGACATGTAATTATTAATTGCCCTGTGTATATCCTCAGGAAATACATTCATTTCAAAAAAAGGGACCATCATCCGCTGGAAATTCTTTTTCCATTCTGAGCCATGTGGTTTCACTTTATTCTTAAAATCGTTCCACGTTAATAAGTGTGCAAATTCATGTACTGTGGTCACGAGAAATGAATAATGATTAAGGTTGAAGTTAACTGAAATCCGATGGCCTTTATCACGATATGGATGGCGGTAATCGCCAAGTTTTGTTGATCGGGTTTTAGAAATTTTGAATTCACACTGAAAATAATCTATCCACCTTGCAATTAGCGTTGCTGCTTCCGCAGGCATATACTGTGCTAGAACATTGACTTTCTCCATTTAACCGCAAAGTTCGCAAAGTTTTTCACAAAGAAAAAAGAAAAGTTATAGGCCATTTACCCCCTTTTTAATCCGTCTTTTAAGATTAAAACATATACCTTAATCTGCATGCCATCCAATGGATCGAGATTTAACCACAGAGGGCACGAAGATTTGCACAGAGGAAACAGAGCAATAATCATTAACCATTTGTAACTCGTTTTATTCCATCTTTTAAGATTAAAACATTTATAGTGATTTCATGCCATCCAATGATCAAAATTTAACTACAGAGGGAACGAAGATTTGCACAGAGAAACAGCGCAATAATCAATAACCATTTACAACTCGTTTTATCCCGTCTTTTAATCTTTGAACATTAAAATTCATTAGCAAACCGTATCTAAATCCGCCTAATTTCATATATGTTAAGGTCTGTGCCAGATGAATATCTGCTAAGCTTTCTACACACTTCAATTCCAACACCAAACTATTCTCAACCAAAATGTCAATTCTATAACCACAATCTAATTTGACATCCTCAAAAATTAATGGCATCACTTTTTCTCTTTCAACAATAAATCCAGCTTTTGCAATTTTATAGTACAAGCATTCTTTGTACGCACTCTCTAGAAGACCAGGACCAAGAGCTATATGAATATCAATGGCTAAACCTATAATTGTTCTTGTTAATAAATCTTCTCTCATATTCTTTTTGTTCTCTGTGCCTTAACTCCGTGGACTCGGTGGTAAAAAAACCTACTCCTCCGATGGAAACAACGAAGCCAACACCATTTTAATCTCCCCAAAAGAATAATCCTTCCCTAAAAACTCCCGAATCGTTGCCATAGACTTTGTTTTCTGGCTTTCCACTGCATCTGCTATGTTTTTGATTTTATTTGGCTTAACCAATTTAGAAACATCCAGTTGTTGTGTAGAAACGTAATATGCCAAATGCCCTTCAATAGTTCCAACTGAAAACCCGCGTTCTTTTGCTATCTCCTCTAATGTTTTGCCCTGTTCATAAAGCTCAAAACTGATCAATTTCGTATCAACCTTTGGCTCTTTCTTCTTTTTCTCCACTGGTGATTTCACTCTAAGTGTTTCACCTTTCAACTGAATGGCTTTCTGTAATTGTTGGTTACGCTCAGAAATATTCAGCAATGCATCTGTATCAGCCTTGCTAAATTCTTTCCCATCAATAATTGCCTGCAATAAGGCTTTACTTTTATGCATTTTCTTCAACTGCTCATAAACCAAAATTTCCAGCTCAAGCAATTCTGTTAAATAAGTCTTAATTTGTTTTTCAGCTTTTATAGCCTCAATATGGGCCAATAACTTATCTGAAACATCTTTAATTAACGGATTAAAATATTTTAGAGCAGCCCCTACCCTTTTTGAAACATTAAATAAAGTATGTTCAGTTTGCTCAACAAAAAGATTTTTAAGTTGGTTGATAAATGTATCGGCAGTAGCGGTTATTTTCTGAAAGTCGCGATAGAGCTCCATCGTCCAATCATCATAACGTTGTTTGGTTGATTTCGCTTCACTTTTATCAAATGTTTGCACATGTTCTTTAAGGTAATACCTAACGAGATTCAAATCAAAAGCTGATAACAAATAGGTTCTGATAAAGTCATAACTCTCAAAACTAATTTGCTGATTCAGCACCTCATTAGTTTGCTTGGTTTTAGAGAAGTAATGGATATTCTGATTCTGTTGCAAACCCGTTTCCCGCAGGTGCGAGGTTAATACCAAACCATTTAGCGAGCGCAAACGCGAAAGCGCTACATAAGCCTGGCCTGGGGCAAAAGCATCACCAATATCAATAATCGCCTTATCGAATGTCAAACCCTGACTTTTATGCACCGTGATTGCCCAAGCCAGCTTAATTGGATATTGTACGAAAGACCCGGCAACATTTTCAGCTATTTCGTTAGTTGCTTCATTCAGTTTATATTTCACATTTTCCCAGGTATATGGCGAAACGGTAATAACTGTTTTTTCTTCAGGGAGTTCAATTTCGATCACATCCTTTTCAATGTGGTGCACCACGCCAATTTTACCGTTATAATATCGCTTTTCGGCTGTCATGTCATTTTTAATGAACATAATTTGTGCGCCAACTTTAAGCTCAAGGCTTTTATCATTAGGGTAAGCATATTCGTTGAAGTCGCCGGTAACTTTGGCTTCAAAGAAATAAGATTTAGTTTTTAATTGCGTTAACCGTTCCCTGTTAATGGTATCCGCTTTATTATTATGAGTGGTTAAGGTGATGTAATTATCATCAGCTTGTGGTTTGAAATCCTGCTTATAATGTTGCCTTAACAGCGCGGTATCTTCGGCAGTAATCTGGTTATTCCGAAGGTTATTTAGCAGGTTGATGAATACCGAATCAGCCTGACGATAAATTTTATCCAATTCGATGTACACTGGCGGATTTTCCCGTAAGGCAAGTGCGTCGAAAAAATAAATGCTTTTATAAAAGCCAGCCATTACCCGCCATTCGTCATTTTTAACTACTGGCGGCAACTGGTGTAAATCGCCAATAAAGAGCAATTGAACACCTCCGAAGGGTATATTCCGATTTCTGCGGATGTATCGCAAGGTAAAATCAATAGCATCCAGCATATCTGCCCTAAGCATACTCACCTCATCAATCACCAGCAATTCCAATTCCTGAATCATGCGCCTTTTATTGCCTTGCATATTTAAATGCTTCACAATCGTTCTTGGTGTATTGAAATTAAAAGTGATGTTCTGGTTAATAATATTTGCTGCTGCATCTGGAAAAAATGCACCGAACGGCAACTGAAAAAGAGAGTGAATAGTAACCCCCGAAGCATTGATTGCAGCAATACCGGTAGGTGCACAAATCATCGCTTTCTTGTGTGTAAGCTGAATTAACTTTCGCAGGAAAGTAGTTTTACCTGTACCTGCTTTTCCGGTTAAAAAAACATGTTTCGAGGTATAATTCACAAATTTTGCAGCAATTTCTGCTGGCATAGAAGTTTCTTCTAAAGTGGGCATCGGCAGTAAAATTTTAGTTTACAATAACGGAGGGATGAATAAAGCTAAACATTTTAGCACAAAATTAAACAATGAAAAGTTAGAAATTTTAATTTCAAGTGGATAATTTTTTCACTTAACGGCTAAAACAAAGCAAAATTTACTTAAAAAGATACAATGAAGATCAAAATAAGTATCTACCAACTTATAATACTAAAGTTTAAGTTAACAAATTAGACAGAAATAAATGACCAAAAAATTGCTGAAATACAGGATCTAAACCTGACATTAACGGCAGCCTCCGATTTTTCTATCGGAAATAAAATGTATGGCCGGACAACATGAATAAAAGACCTGCTGCTATTATTCTCAAATTATGAATACTATCCAATGTCGATTTAGCCTACCATAAAACAATACAACAACTTAACCATTAATCATAAAGCTTTTCTTATCTTTGCAGCCTGATGAAACAAAATTATTCAAATCTTATCGCAGTTAAATTCCTTTAACCAGGTTTCATCACCTTTTTTACCCAAAATTTTATTATGCTTCACCCCGAAATAGAAAAACGTAAAACCTTTGCCATTATTAGTCACCCCGATGCAGGCAAAACCACATTAACAGAAAAATTCCTGCTTTTTGGTGGTGCCATTAACACGGCAGGTGCGGTAAAACGGAACAAGGCGAATCAGAGTAATACTTCCGATTTTATGGAGATTGAGAAACAGCGTGGTATCTCGGTTGCAACTTCAGTGATGGGTTTTGAGTATAGTAGCAAACGCATTAATATTCTGGATACACCGGGTCACAAGGATTTTGCTGAAGATACTTACAGAACTTTATCAGCTGTAGATAGTGTTATTTTGGTGGTTGATTGTGTGAAAGGTGTTGAAGAGCAAACGGAAAAACTAATGTCGGTTTGCCGAATGCGTAACACGCCGGTAATTATCTTCATCAATAAGATGGATAGAGAAGGTAAGGAAGCTTACGATTTATTGGATGAGATTGAAGAAAAACTAAACATTAGCTTATGTCCACTTTCTTGGCCTATCGGACAGGGACATACCTTTAAAGGTGTTTACAGCATTTATAATAAACATTTAAATTTATTCAATTCGGATAAAACCAAAGTAACGGATTCTGTTGTTGCGGCAAATGATTTGAATGATCCATCGTTATTAAATTACCTTAAAGAAAACGAAATCAACAATTTAAAAGACGATGTTGAATTAGTTGACGGTATTTATGGCAAAATTGATAAGGATTTATACACGGAGGGTTTAGTTGCACCTGTATTTTTTGGAAGTGCGATTAATAACTTCGGGATCAAAGAGTTACTGGATACCTTTATAGATATTGCACCTAGTCCGAGACAACGTGAGGCTGAAGAGCGTGATGTTTTGGTGGAAGAGAAAAATTTTAGTGGATTTGTATTTAAAATTCATGCCAACTTAGACCCTAAACACCGCGACAGAATTGCCTTTTTAAGGATCTGTTCTGGCAAGTTTGAGCGAAATAAATTCTATTACCATACCCGTCAGGATAAGAAACTAAAATTCTCCAACCCGATGGATTTTATGGCGAACGAGAAAAGTATTGTAGAGGAAGCCTGGCCAGGTGATGTTGTTGGTTTATACGACAGCGGAAACTTTAAAATCGGTGATACACTTACCGAGGGCGAAAAACTACAATTTAAAGGCATCCCGAGTTTCTCTCCATCTATCTTTAAAGAGGTAGAAAATATGGACCCAATGCGTACCAAACAATTGGAAAAAGGCATAGAGCAATTAACGGATGAAGGTGTGGCGCAATTATTTGTAATGCAGCCCGGAAACAGGAAAGTGATTGGTGCCGTTGGTGAGCTTCAGTTCGAGGTAATCAATTTCCGATTGGAGCATGAGTATGGTGCGAAATGTCGTTTCAGGACTTTGAGCTACACCCGTTCGAGCTGGGTAACTTCATCCGACAGGAAAAAACTGGAAGAGTTTGTGAAACGGAAACAACAGCATATTGGTTTTGATAAAGAAGCCAACCCAGTATATTTAGCCGATAGCGAATACATGATCAACTTAACAAAACAAGATTATCCAGATATCGAATTCCATAAAACAAGTGAGTTTAAGAGTTAATATTGAATGAATGAATTATAGAGTGATTGAATGAAAGCGTGAGTGAATAACAGCGTTATTAAATGAAAGAATTTTGAATGAGAGAATGCCTGCATAGCTACCTATATTCTCTCCTTCAATTATTCAAAATTCAATCACTAATTGGTTTCATACTGTTTGAAATTCTGCTCCAATCGTCCTTTTATTTTGGAAATTAATAATCGTGGCGAAAGCACCCTAACGCATTCGCCAAAACCCAAAATTTCTCGTTCCAGCTCATAGTTTAATACCACATCTATTCTAAAAGTGGTTGTTTTTTCGTTCTGATTTAATACTACCTGAGATTGATGCAATGGTTTGGTCATCACATAGGGTGCGTGCTCATTGGTAAATTCAAGGACAACTTTCTGGGCCCTATCCCGTTCACTTTTTGTTACACCAATTAAATCTGAATAATAACGATCAAAATCTATTCCTTCGTAGGCAAAAAAAACTTCATTAGGCAGTTCCTGAAATTCAATGATCCGATCTAAAGCCAGATTCAAGATTCCTGGCCATTTTTTGGCTTTACAGATGAGAAACCAACGGTTTCTATATTCCTTTAATAGATAAGGATAATAAATGCCTTGCTGTGCCTACTGCGCCTTAAAAGATTTATATTCGATCAGTAATGATCTTTTATTTAAAACCGCCTGATATAAAGACGGAATACACTCCAGGCCTTTCACCAGTTTATTGCTTTCCAGTTGAATGTGGTTACCACTTTGTTTGGTCGATTTGTTAAGATTATTCTCCAAACGGGCAATCATATCGCTCATTTCATCGAAATAATTGAAGGCATTAAACTGTTTTAATACACCAACAATCTCTTTCATTTTATCTACATCGGCGTTATTGATCGGCGCTTTGGTAATGCTGAAACTGGGGTTTTCATAAGCATAAAAGCGTTTATCCTTAACCACAATCGGTGCATTGTACCCTAGTTTATCACTCCTCATCAGTTGAATATCTGCCTGGATAGTTCTTTTGCTTACGCCTGATGTTATTCCTTCCAACTCATAAAGCGTGGCAGACACCTTTTCGATGATATCATCTAATGTCCACTTGCGAAATCTGTTTTTAAGGCAATCATCAATGGTTTTATATCTGATAAGCGCTAATTTATTTACTGCCATTTTTAATCAATTTGAGTTGCAAGCTAAAAATCTGATCGAAAAGCTTAACTAAATATAGCAAAGCATTTATCATCTACGCAATACAATTGCGCAATTGATGATAAAAAGAGATGATTTCAAGAAAAAATTAAAATTATTAACCTAACTATCAATCACTTAATAATTTTATCGCAGAATAATTTCCACAACGCAAATCGGCCGCGTAGTGGTGGTGGCATCTTTGTAATGTCGCCAGTCGATAAGTTCTTTGAGAAATATAAATATGATATATAAGAAATCCCGAAAGGGATGGCAACACTAAATTAATCCTATCCAAATTTGTGGGTTTCGAAATAGCCCCAAAGTGTTCGTGCTCTTGCACAGAATATACTGATAGAGATGATGATAGATTGTCTAGTCACGTTGTGAGTCGTGGGTTCGAATCCCACTTCCGAAATTTCGGAGTAGCTCAGGGGGTTAGAGTAACAACCAAATATGCAGGTTCGAATCCTGCTTCCAAATATCACTTGGAGTAGCAAAATGGTAATGCAATGGATTTAGGTTCCATCTTAAAAGAAGAGATACTTTAAATTTCTCAAACCAGCGTTGCGCAATCGCATTTGGCTTCAGGATTTTTAGTAATCCAAAAAGCAAATCTGTGTTTTGCTCAGTAAGCATCGGCGCAGCAAGAAAAGATTTAAAAATCAAATAAGATAATTGAAAGGGGGAAAATGGGCTTAGGTGCATACACCAGAATAAAAAGATCTGATTTCATTTTTTAAACAAGCTTGATAAACTTTTACTTCCGCAGAAACAGGTAAATGTGTTTCCGCAACGCTATTAAAAAGTAAATAATTATTTAAATAAATTTTAACTCCAGAAAACATGAAAAGAGTAACCATTAACACCAATGATGTTGGATTGGTGTTTAAAAAAGGAAAATTAAAAAACGTATTAACTGCAGGAACTTACTGGTTAGGTTTTGGCGAAGACATTACCGTATACGACATGGGAAAGGAGTATTTCTTCACCATTGCAGAGTTAGAGGTTTTGTTAATGAACAACGACTTTGTAAACTTAGTGCATGTTGTAGAAGTAGCTGATAACGAGTTGGCTTTGGTTTACAGAAATAATAATTTTAAAAGTGTATTAACCTCAGGTACACATGCCATTTGGAAAGGTTTATCAACTTACACCTTCGAAAAAGTAAATATTAGCAACATTGAAATAGATGCCCATATTGATAGAAACTTATTAGACAAAGCACCATTAGTAAATTATATCAGGGCTTACAAAGTAGAATCATACGAGAAGGCATTGTTATTTATCGATGGAAAATTTGAAAAAATAGTGGATGCAGGGAACTATTTGTACTGGAAAAACGCCATTACAATTAGTGTTTTAAAAACAAACATGAGACAATTGAATATGGAGATTATCGGACAAGAAATCTTAACCAAAGATAAAGCACAATTAAGGGTAAACTTCAGCATACAATATAAGGTTGATGACATCATCAAAGCATTATTGGAGAATAAGGAATTTGAGAAGCAATTGTATATCACCATGCAATTGGCATTAAGAGAAAGCATTGGCTTAATGAGTTTTGATGAATTGATGGAAAGCAAGGAAAAAATTGCTGAAATGGTAATGGCCATCACCTTGGATAAGGTTGAAAACCTGGGCGTAAAATTAACGAACTGTGGTGTTAAAGACATTGTTTTACCAGGTGATGTTAAGGAAATTATGAACCAGGTTTTAGTTGCCGAAAAAAGAGCGCAAGCCAATATCATTACCCGAAGAGAAGAAACGGCCTCGACCAGAAGTTTGTTAAATACAGCCAAGTTGATGGAAGATAACATCATGTTGTATAAGTTGAAGGAGATGGAATACGTAGAGAAGATCGCGGAAAAAATCAATAACATCAGCTTATCGGGCAGCGGACAAATTGTAGACCAATTGAAGCAAATCTTCGTAAAATAATTCGTCACTGCGAGACACGAAGCAGTCTTACTACTATAGCTAGGCATCAAAATACCGCTTTAAGATTGCTTCGCACCTCATAGAGACGGGCATAAGGGTAAGATATTAATTAAAATGAATTAAATTTAGAAACCCCTCGGACAGGTGAATATTTCCTGCCGGGGATTGATTAGAAAATTAGTAACTAGGGTAAAAGCCTTTTTACTTATAAAATAGAATATGAATACAAATAAAATATGGTTTACATCCGATAACCATTTTGGACACAAGAATATTATCAGATTTACGAATCGACCTTTTTCAGATGTTGAAGAAATGAATCAAGAGATGATAAATCGGTGGAACGAAAAGGTTGGAAAAAATGATGATGTCTACCACCTAGGAGATTTTGCCTTAGCTTCGGCTAGTAAAACCCGACAATTAAGAAAACAACTAAATGGAAAAATCTATCTAATAAAAGGAAATCATGAAAGTTCAGCACTAGAATGTGTTGATTGCTTTGAATGGATAAAAGACTATTACGAATTGAAAGTTAATGACCAAAAAGGGCCAAAACTTATAGTATTGTTCCATTATGCAATGAAAGTCTGGAATGCAAGTCATCACGGAACTTGGCATTTGTACGGACACTCTCATGGAAGTCTAAAAGATGATGAAACATCACTGTCGTTTGATGTTGGTGTAGACAATCACAACTTTTATCCATTATCATACGACGATGTAAAAAAGATAATGATGCAAAAAAAATGGACACCTCCGTTTGGTCCTAGAGATAAATAGAATTTTAAAAATGAACAACAACATAACAGGTAAAACCCTGATCGAAATAGGTTATTCCGAAGGGAAAATAGTAGGTATGGCTATAAATATCCTGAAAGAAAATTTCGCGGATATTGAAGAAAAAGAATTATTGGCCTTATTAAAAAAAGTAAAAGATTACCCAGAAAGTTTTTTGGATGACGAAGTATTAAGTGTACTGGCAACGGCTGTGATTGAGGAAGCAAATCCAAAATCAGACGGAACCATCGAACTGATCAACAATGCTAAAGCCTATTCAATTTTTGGTGCAGATTATATTGAAGAAGGTGCCAGAAACCAAATGGATATCGCCATGAAACTACCAGTTTCAATAGCTGGTGCATTAATGCCAGATGCCCATCAAGGTTATGGCCTACCAATAGGCGGTGTTTTGGCTACCAGAAATGCGATTATTCCTTATGGAGTTGGCGTTGATATTGGTTGCAGGATGGCTTTGAGTATTTTCGATATTCCGGAGAAACATTATTTTGGGAAAGATGCGATGTACAAACGCGAATTAATAGCCTTTACCAAATTTGGCGCAGGACAAAACTTTAAAGGAGATGAAAGAGCAAATCACGAAATTTTAGAAAGCGAAGCTTTTAACTCCACTCCATTTCTTAAAAACTTACATGGAAAGGCATGGGCGCAATTGGGAACCTCGGGCGGTGGGAACCACTTTGTAGAATGGGGAATTATCGATTTTGCAGAACGTGATGAAATTTTAAATATTGATAAAGGCCGTTATGTAGCATTGCTTACCCACTCTGGTTCACGTGGGATGGGCGCAACCATAGCTGGTCATTATACCAAACTGGCGAAAGAGCTTTGTAAGCTCCCAAAAGAGGCGGCAAACCTGGCCTATCTGGATTTAAACTCTGCTGAAGGGCACGAATATTGGATTGCCATGAACTTAGCAGGCGATTATGCCTCGGCTTGCCATGAAGTGATTCATAAAAGATTAACCAAAGCCATTGGGGCTAAAGTTTTGGCCAGGGTAGAAAACCATCATAATTTTGCCTGGAAAGAAATGTTTGATGGCGAAGAAGTAATTGTTCACCGAAAAGGTGCTACACCAGCTGATAAAGGCATAATGGGAATTATCCCAGGAAGTATGACAGCACCCGGATTTCTGGTTAGAGGAAAAGGTGAAGTAAGTGCGATCAATTCTGCATCACATGGTGCGGGTAGACAAATGAGTCGAACAAAAGCGATTCAATCGATTACTAAATCGGATATGAAAGCCATTTTAAAAGACCATAATGTCACTTTAATCGGAGCAGGTTTAGATGAAGCGCCGATGGCCTACAAAGACATCAACAAAGTGATGGCAGCACAAACTGAACTGGTTGATGTAATAGCCAAATTTGAGCCTAAAATGGTGAGAATGGCTGATGATGGAAGCAGGGAGGATTAGTTTGGAGTTCAGAGTTTTTAGTTGGGAGTCTTGAGTCCTTAGTCTAAAGTCAATAGTCACACTGAATTTATTTCAGGGTCTATCTTGCAAGAAAGATGCTGAAATAAATTCAGCATGACGATCAAATCAAAAAACCCTCTTCAAAATTAACTGAAGAGGGTTTCTTATATGCTTATAATCCTTATTTTAACTTACTCAAAGCCACTTTAATCCTTGGCAACATGTCTTTAATATCCTGTAAAGTACAAGCACCAACTGAAGCCCTGAACCAAGGCATACTATCTTCATTTCCGAAAGCAGAAAATGGCACCAATGCAGCTCCGGCTTCTTTAATCAGGTAGAAGTTTACATCAGCGCTATCTTTTAGCAACTGACCATCTTCAGTAGTTTTTCCGATGTAATCGATTTTAATGGTTAAATAAATGGCACCCATTGGCTCAACTGCCTCTACATTAAAACCTTCACTTTTTAATTCGTTAAAACCATGATAAAGTGCATTCAAGCTATCTTTAATCTGGCCTTTAAAGCTGGTTAAAAAAGTGTCTACCTGAATTTTGTTGTTAAAATAGTTTGACATTGCTACCTGCTCGGCTTTTGGCGCCCATGCACCCATGTGACCAACCAGGGCCTTCATTCTATTTAAGATATCTTCTGGACCAAAACCCCATCCTACACGTACACCAGTTGCTGCTAAACACTTTGAACTTCCATCTACGAAAATGGTAAATTCACGCATAGCAGGGCGCAATGAAACTGGATTTACATGCTCTTTCCCAAAAGTAAGGAGTGAATAGATCTGATCGTACATTAAATACAATGGTTTTTCATCCGCTCCGCGGGATGCATTTTCAGCTAAAACCACATCGCAAATCTCAGCTAAAGCATCTGCATCAAACATGGTTCCTGTTGGATTTAATGGAGAACAAAGTGCTAATAAAGTTGCACCTTTTAAATGAGGTTTCAACTGGGCAGCTGTTGGCATAAAATTATGTGCTGCATCTGTTTCTACTGCAACCGCTTTTGCAGAAGTAAGGTGACAGTAGTGATTGTTATTCCATGATGGAGCAGGAAATACAACAGTGTCTCCCGGATCAATTAATGCTAAATAAGCAGCATAAATCAAAGGACGTGAGCCACCGGAAACTAAAATACTATTGGTGTTATATTCCAGTCCGAATCTATCTTTCAATAATTCAGAAACTGTTTCCCTTAAGGCAAGAACACCATCAGCAGGAGGGTAATTGGTTTGATTAGCATTATATGCATCAACAATTCCAGCTTTTAATTCGGTTGGAATCGGGTAGATATTTGCATCAAAGTCACCTATGGTTAAATTAGCGATAGAAGCACCTTTGCGCTTCATTTCGTTAACTTCGTTACCAATTTTTATAATTTCTGAGCCAATTAATGCACTGGCTAATACTGAAACTTTCATCTGTTTTTATTTTTATGGTGATCAAGCTATCACGATTCCTATAGAGAAAATCATAATGGTTTAACCTTTATATTGAATGCTAATATTAGCAGATTTATAATGCTTTAATTATTTTTTGAAGTTCTTTTTTATCAATACTACTTTCTTCTGATTTATCGTAAAGAGTCAACATATTGATAATTGTACCATCAGGAGTATTTGAAACTAAATAAATTATTATCCTAAATCCTCCACTTTTACCTTTCCCTTTGCTTTTTACAGCAAGTCTAATTTTATATAAACCTGCACCTAGATCATTACCTTGCTGCGGATTTTCAAGAAGTTTTTCTTCGAGTTCATAAAGATCCTCTACTAAGGAAAGATATTTCTTTTTATAGACCTTGGCTTTCTTGATAAAAGTGTCTGAATAAATAACCTCATTAACCATTAAATATCTTTTAAACTCAAAGGCTTCCGTTTTCCTTGCTGCATTTCCTTAATCTCTTTTAAAGCCTGAGCAATTTCAGAAGTTATCTGGCTTGTTGGTTCTGATTTAACTTTTGCACCAATTTTGCTAAGGAATTCTTTTACAAAACCTGCATCTTTATCCTTAATTTCTATTGTCAAAGTTGTCATAATTACAAATTTAGGAAAATTTATTTAACCAAATCTTCAATCGCTTTATTCACTTTTCCGAAACCAAATTGAGACAAAATATCGTGCATTGCTGCAGAAATTTGCTCGTTACAAAGGTTACCGATGCTCCCCTCGTGTGTATGATGTATTTGGCCAGAAGGCGCAAAAGTACCATTTTCTATCTGTTCGCCAACAATTTTATAAGCTTCTCTAAATGGAACACCTTGCAAAGCCAAATCGTTTACTACCTCTACACTAAACAAGTAATCATATTTTTTATCCTTCAAAATATCATCTTTGATCGTAATGTTCTGAAACATAAAAGTGGCAATCTCCAAACATTCGTTTAACGAAGTAATTGCAGGGAAAAGATTTTCCTTTAACAACTGCAAATCTCTATGATATCCTGATGGAAGATTGGTAATCATCATGGCAATTTCATTCGGTAAAGCCTGAATTTTATTGCAGCGTGAACGGATCAACTCAAAAACATCAGGATTTTTCTTATGCGGCATAATGCTCGAGCCTGTGGTCAATTCTGCCGGGAAGCTGATAAAACCAAAATTCTGATTGATGAATAAGCACACGTCCATGGCCATTTTAGCCAAAGTTGCTGCCACTGCACTCATTGCCTGAGCCAGGATTCTTTCTGTTTTTCCACGACCCATTTGTGCATAAACCACATTGTAGTTTAAGCTTTCAAAACCTAATAATTCGGTCGTTAATGTTCTGTTTAATGGGAAGGAAGAACCATAACCCGCCGCAGAACCTAAAGGATTTTTATTGGTGATTTTCCAGGCTGCAAGCATTAACTCTAAATCATCAGCGAGGCTTTCGGCATAAGCACCAAACCACAAGCCAAAGGATGAAGGCATTGCAATCTGCAAGTGCGTGTAACCTGGCATCAACTTATCTTGGTGTGTATTACTTAACTCGATAAGCTGGTTAAATAACGTTGATGTTTGATTCACCATATCCTCGATGCAAGCACGGAAAAATAATTTTAAATCGACCAAAACCTGATCATTACGTGAACGACCACTATGGATTTTCTTACCAGCTTCGCCAATGCGCTGGGTCAATAACCACTCCACTTGCGAGTGCACATCTTCAACGGAATTGTCGATCGTAAAATCTCCGGCCTCAATTTCAGCATAGATATTTTTAAGCTCTTGTTGAACGGTCTTTAATTCATCTGCTGTCAATAAACTAATGGATTCCAGCATTTGGGTATGTGCCAGAGAGCCCAACACATCAAATTTCGCCATTTGTAAATCCAGTTCACGGTCTTTACCAACTGTAAAGGTTTCTACAAATCTATTTACATCTATATTTTTCTGCCAAATCTTCATACTAATTTTTATTTAACCGCAAAGAGCGCTAAGTTTTCGCAAAGTACACAAAGCTATTTTATCATTTAACTACAGAGTTCACCTAGTTTTTCATAGAGCACACAAAGGCTATTACTATTACATCAATAAGATGTATTTGCTTACTGTATTTCCAAACAAGAAAACTCATCTTGTTCAATAAAATCATTTATTAATTGTTTTTTCATTATCAATACTTCCGCAATTTCATATGTCGTATTATTTCCAACACGTAACCATATTATTTTAGGTGGATGTCCATATAGATTTGAAAATTCATAGAAATCTGCATCAAAAGTAACTACAACAAAATTATTTTGACCTGCAAAAGTCCAGATTTCCTTGTCAGATTTATTTTCTAATTTCAACCGTCTGATTTGGTCACAAGCCAGGAAATCGGCCTCCAAAAGTTTTATGATTCTGTGAGAGATATTTTGATCAAATAATAGTTTCACTAGGCCACTCTTATTTTATGTTCCCTATCTGCCGAATAAGCAAGACAGGATAAAATTTCTTCTTCAGTTATTTCAGGAAAATCATCTAATATGCTTTGCATAGTCATTCCATTCGCCAGCCATCCTAAAACATCGTAAACTGCTATTCTGGTTCCCTTTATGCAAGGCTTACCAAAACGTTTATTTGCATTAATCTCTATGAACTCAGAATAAGTTTTCATAACGTAAAGATAAACAATATTACAAGAACTTTAATTTAACTGTAGGACCCACCGAGTTTCTCACAGCGCACACAAAGATTTTTGAATCGTTTAAGAAATATAAAGACATCCTAGCTAGGCATCCAAACCTTAAGCCTTTAACATTAAAACCCTCAACCTTCAATCACTGGCTTTAACATATTTATATATCCTTCTATCCCTTCAGCAACTTCTCTTACATATAAAAATTCATCTGCCATGTGAGAACGACCAGAGAACCCAGGGCCACATTTCACAGATGGAATATCCAATAAAGCTTGATCTGAAGTAGTTGGAGAACCATAAGTAGTTTTGCCTAGTGCAACTCCAGCCTGAACCACCGGATGGTTTTTATCAATTGATGATGGTTTCAAACGGATGGAACGCGGTGTAACATCACAATCTACATTAGCACGAATAATTTCTAATACTTCTTCATTGGTGTAAGCATCGGTAACGCGAACATCAACGGTAAAAGTACAGTTTGCAGGCACTACGTTATGCTGAGAACCTGCATTGATAATCGTCACCGTCATTTTAAGCGGGCCGAAAACTTCTGATACTTTTGGAAACTGATAATTCCTGAACCATTCAATGTCTTTCAAAGCTTTATAAATGGCATTTTCGCCCTCTTCCCTGGCTGCATGACCAGCCTTGCCATGAGAGACACAATCGATCACTAATAATCCCCGTTCTGCAATGGCTAAATGCATTTCGGTTGGCTCACCAACGATTCCAAATTCCAGTTCTCCTAAATCTGGCAGTACCAATTCTAAACCATTGTTACCTGAAATTTCTTCTTCCACAGTAGCGGCCAAACAGATGTTATATTTTAAATTTTCTTGTTCGTAATAATACAAAAACGCACCAATTAACGAAACCAGGCAACCGCCAGCATCGTTACTGCCCAAGCCAAAAAGTTTATCGCCTTCAATGGCAGCATCGTATGGATCGCGTGTGTAACCAGAATTTGGCTTAACCGTATCGTGATGTGAGTTTAAAAGCAATGTTGGTTTAGTGGTATCGAAGTATTTGTTGTAAGCCCAAACGTTGTTCATTTTGCGTTGAGTCTTAACTCCTCTCTCCTCCAAAAACTGGGCGATTAAATTCGCTGTTCTATCTTCTTCCTTGCTAAAAGATTGGATGCGAATCAACTGACGCAATAAATCCAGACTTTCTTTTTGTATATTTTCTAATGACATAGTATCGAGTTGTTAGTATCAAGTATCAAGATTTGAGCCTAAGCCCTTTGCTATATCCCTTTCAACCTTTTTAAATTGTGGCCAGGTATATCATCCATCTTACCTTAACCATTTTACATCCGTTTTAGCCTTCTTTGGTATACAAATTCCCGGCTTTTAAAGCCGAAAGTTTAATGCCCTTTATTAAAGATGAACTAAAACCATTATGTTCCATTTCGTTTAAACCGGCAATGGTGCAACCTTTCGGCGAAGTTACCTTATCTATTTCTGATTCCGGGTGTGTGCCATGCAATAAAAGTAAATCGGCTGCGCCCTTTGCCGTTTGAACTGCCATTTTCAACGCTTCATCTGCATGGAAACCAATTTCAACACCACCTTGAGAGGCTGCACGGATTGCTCTTAAAAAGAAGGCAATACCACAAGCGCACAGTGCCGTTGCGGAAGTCATTAAATCTTCGTTTATTTTTACCACAGAGCCCACCGTTTCAAACATCCTGGTCACATCAGCAATGTTTTCATCAGATGCATTATCACTTGCTATACAAGTCATCGATTGCCCAATGGCGATGGCTGTATTCGGCATCACACGCATTACCTCTACATTATCACCAAGCTTTTCCCGAACCGCAGCGCAGCTTACCCCAGAAATTACCGAAATTACCAAGTGTTTAGCTGGGTCTACAGAAGCATGAATCTCATCTAAAACTGTATTTAATTGCTGAGGCAACACGGCTAAAATCACAACATCAGCATCGGCAACCGCTTGTTTATTATTATTGCTCACTACAAATCCAATATCAGCAAAGGATTTTAAATGATCGATATTTCTACGGGTTAACGTAATATCAGCTGCTTGAGCGAAGTTGGCCTTTACCAGTCCTTTTGCTAAAGATAATCCGATGTTTCCGCTTCCTATTATGGCTATTTTTTTCATGTGATTCGTTTTAATTTCCTTCGGTTTGATTAAACAGATTGATGTTTTATTGAAAAGACCAAGTCAACTTTTATTTCTTCGTATCCCGGTAGTTAATTTTTTTAAGCATTATATTAAAAACCTTCAACCTTCCTACCCTTCACCTTTTGCCTTCACCTTATTTAAGCATCTTTGTTCCAAAAATTCCACTTTCAAGTTCTGCCAATTCATCAGCTTTGCCTATATAAACAGCAGAGACTCCTTTTTTAATCGCTTCAAAAGCATTATGTAATTTTGGGATCATTCCACCTTGCACAGTTCCATCGGCTTTTAATCCTTCAAATTCATCAGCTTTAATTTCCCTAACAACAGAATTATCATCATTGACATCTATAAGCACACCTTTTTTCTCAAAGCAGTATACCAAACGCGTTTGATATAAAGCAGACATCGCCACAGCAACTGAAGAAGCAATGGTATCGGCATTGGTATTTAAAAGTTGTGTATCACCGTCATGTGTAATGGCACATAAAACAGGAACCAATCCAACCTTCAGCAAGCTATCTAAAGTTCCCGAAGAAACAGAATGCTCATCTAAATCACCAACAAAGCCGTAATCAATAACTGCACCTGCCATAGGACCAGCATCTGGACCATAAGTTTTGGTACTTATCGGGCGTTTTTTTGCTTTAATAATATTTCCGTCTGCACCCGTTAAACCAATGGCATTACTGCCTTTCGCCTGCAATTGGGCCACCATATTTTTATTGATTAACCCGGCGTAAACCATGGTTACGATGCGCAGTGTTTCAATATCCGTAATTCTTCTACCTTCAACCATTTTGGCCTCAACACCCAAGCTTTCGCCAAGTTCTGTTGCGATTTTACCACCACCATGCACCAAAATTTTATCGCCAGGCAAAGCCGTGAAATCCAATAAAAACCGATGTAGGTTTTCAGAGTTGTCGATTACATTCCCGCCGATTTTAATGATGGTTAATTGTTTCATATTTGAGTTATGGGTTTTGGATTGCGAGTTATGGGTTTTGGTGCTTAGACCAGTAACACGTAACTTATAACTCGCAACCCATTTTTAATTTTCATTTCTATAAAAAATTTCAGAAAGTTGGTGTAGTTTTTCTGCTAGCAGTTTTTTATCAATCAACTTCGTTTCATAGTCGGCAATTAACGCAGGAGAAATATTTCTCGAAAGCGCGTACTCCACCACTTCTTCATCCTTGCCTTTGCATAATAAAACTCCAATACTTGGATTTTCATGTGGCCTTTTCACATCACGATCCAAGGCTTCAAGATAAAAATTTAGTTTACCAAGAAATTCGGGTTGAAATTCTTCAATCTTCAATTCAAATAAAACCATGCATTGTAAATCGCGGTGGTAAAATAGTAAATCGGTATAATAGTCTTTGTTTCCAACCTGCAGTCTGTATTCGCTTCCCATGTAAGTGAAGCCTTTGCCCATTTCTAAAATGAAGTTTTGAAGATTTTTAATCAATGCTTGCTGCAAATCGTTTTCAGAATGAATTTCGGGTAATGCTAAAAATTCAAAAATGTAAGGATCTTTAAAAATGCCTGCTGGTAGTTTTGAGGTAACTGCCGTACTAAATTTATTCCCGAGCATTGTTCGCTCGAAAGTAGCTGAATTTAGTTGGCGTTCGAGTTCTCTTACAGATAGCTTTTCTTTTATGGCCAGGTATATATAAAATAGCCTTTCTTCGATCCTTTTTGTTTTAGACAACAGATGTAAATGTGATGACCAAGGAATTTGTGTCAACAGTGTTGACACAAATTTAATTAACTTAATATCAACACCTTCCAATTGTGTCACCGGTGTTGACACAATTGGATTATCATGTTCAACATTAATTAATTTTAGTATTTCCGGATCACTATAGACTTCATAAAATTGTTTCATTCTATAAAGCCCACGGCGATTGAAGCCTTTTAGCAAAGGCTGTTTTTTAGTGATGTAAGCCGCTAAATCATTTACCGTTCCATCGCCCCAATTTCCTGCCGAGACTTTTTCAGAAACAATTTTTCCAATATTAAAATACAAGATTACCAATTCAGCATTAGCCTTACTGTAAACCCTGTTACGGGCTTCAGTAATGAGCACAACTACTTGCTCAAAATCGATGGATGTATTTTCTACTGGTTTAGCCATTTATAAATTAAGGAATACTCTTATTAATAATTTCGTTTTGTGAGGACACAAATCGATACTTATAAAGTTAAGCAAAATGCTTAAAGCTTTGGTCTTTTAGCTTTTAGTCTTTCTGCTTTATAAATCCTCCAACATTGCTTTAATTACCGCTTGTGCAGCCCATAAGCGATTTCCAGCTTCATGGATAACCAGTGAATTTGGCCCGTCTAAAATCTCAGAAGACAATTCCAAATCCCTGCGAACAGGCAAACAATGCATTACTTTAGCATTATTGGTAAATTTTAGCTTCTCATTATCCATCATCCATCCGTCCGGGTAAGACAAAACTTTTCCGTATTCTTCATAACTGCTCCAGTTTTTTACATAAACATAATCAGCTCCAGCCAAAGCTTCTTCTATATTGTTTTGTATATCAGCACCCGGCGTAAAATCTTCTGATAATTCATATCCTTCCGGATGTGCTATTGTAAAATCGATCATTCCCTCGTTCTGTGCCTTACACATCCATTCTGCAAAAGAATTCGGAACCGCTTGTGGCAACGCCTTCACGTGGGGTGCCCAGGCCAAAACCACCTTTGGTTTAACACCGTCAGGTTTATTCGTCCAGGTTTCGTGAATGGTAATAATATCTGCAAAACTTTGCAAAGGGTGACGCGTAGCACTTTCCAAACTCACTACCGGAACGGCGCAATATTTTACAAATTTGTTAAAGAAATCTTCGCTATAATCTTCTTCACGGTCTATTAACTTAGGAAAAGAACGCAAGCCTAAAATATCACAATATTGACCCATCACTGCCGCAGCTTCACGAATATGCTCAACAGTGGAACCATTCATCACTACACCATCCTGAGTTTCTAAAGCCCAGCCCTCCTTATCCAGATTCATTACCATTACATTCATTCCCAGGTTTAAAGCTGCTTTTTGAGTGCTTAACCGGGTGCGTAAACTCGGATTCATAAAAACTAAACCTAAGGTTTTGTTCTTACCTAAATCTTGGTGCGCATAAGGATTCGCCTTTAATTCTAGCGCATCATTTACAAATTGTTTGATGCTTGGAACATCGTGTACGGAAGAGAAAAGTTTCATTTTGTTAAGCTTAAAGGTTAAAGCTTGAGGCTAAAAGCTTCCTGCCAAATGCAAAAAACATTATCAATCTTTAACTAAATTACATTCTTAATCGTTTCAGCAAGCCAATGAGCATTGCTTTAACTTCATTTGTTTTAATATTTATTTCCAGATACTTTTCATCACCTAAGTACCTTAAATCTTTCGCAAGTAAGCATGCATACTCAGCTTCATGGCAAGAACCCAATGCCATATCCAAAAACCGGGCAAAATCCCGATCTGAATTTCTCCCTGCTCCCTCAACAATATTTAAGGGAACAGAATATGCAGCTCTTTTAATTTGGCTATGCAAATCATACTTTTCTGATGGCGGAAATAATGGAAGTATATCCGAATAAATAAATAGCACCATTAAATGTGCTTTTTTCCAAACTTCTAATTTTTGATAATCTCTCATTTCGTTTAAGCTTAATGGTTAAGCAGAAAGACCAAGGTCCTTTCTAATTGAAATAGGGATTTTCTAATTTAGTATTTTGTCATCAAATAAGCTAATTGCATGCGCTTTCAGCTTTAATCTTTCAGCTAACTAATCACTTTTTTAAATGCTGCCAAAAACTCATCAGCATGTGCCTTAGTTAAATTCAAAGCTGGCAATAAACGGATTACATTCGGTTTTGCTTCGCCTGTGAAAATATGGTGTGTAAACAATAATTCTTTTTTAACATGAGCGAGTTCTGCTGGTAGCTCTATACCGATCATTAATCCACGGCCACGCACTTCTACCACCTGCTCAAATTTCTTCAGTTCAGTGATCAGGTAGTTACCAATTTGCTCCGCATTTTCCATCAGGTCTTCCTGTTCTATTATTTCTAAAACTGCAAGAGCCGCAGCACATGCCAAATGGTTGCCACCGAAAGTGGTACCTAACTCACCATGCCAAGGCTTAAATTTAGGGGCGATCGAAATTCCAGCGATAGGGAATCCGTTGCCCATTCCTTTTGCCATGGTGTAAACATCTGCTTCAACACCTGCATAGTCGTGCGAGTAAAACAAACCTGTTCTGCCATAACCGCATTGAACTGAATCGGCAATGTAAACCGAATTGTATTCATCACAAAGGGAACGGATTTTTTGCAAGAAGCTTTTCGAAGCTTCCTTAATTCCACCCACACCCTGGATCCCTTCGATAATAACTGCAGAAATTTCATTGCCCTGTGCTTTGAAAGTTTCTTCTAAAGCTACTTCATTATTAAACGGCAGGAAAATTACATTCTCCGTCTGGTTAACCGGCGCAACAATTTTTGGATTATCGGTTACCGCAACGGCTAAAGATGTACGTCCGTGGAAAGCGCCCGTGAAAGCAATTACTTTCTTTCTGCCATTGTAAAATGATGCCAGTTTTAACGCATTTTCATTGGCTTCAGCGCCAGAATTTACCAAAAACAATTGGTAATCTTTCTTGCCAGAAACCTGACCCAATTTTTCAGCCAATTGCGTTTGCAAAGGAATTTTAACCGAGTTAGAGTAAAAGCCAACCTTATTTAACTGGTCAGTTAAGCGATTTACATAATGTGGGTTGGTATGCCCAATGGAAATTACCGCATGACCGCCATATAAATCCAAATATTTTTGATCATTTGCATCCCAAACATTGCTGCCTGATGCCTTTGTAATTTCTATATCGTTAAGTGGGTAAACGTCGAATAAATTCATTTTTTTGAGGTTAAAGGTGGAGGGTGAAAAGGTAAAAGGTTAATAGCTTAACCTTTTGCACCGCCCCTTAAAAATTTAATAAATGCGATTAACATCGCCTTAATTTCATTAATGCTTCTATTAACAAGCTCGTAAAGTTCTAAACTGATATAAGCTAAATCACGAATAAGTATAAAAGCATATTCTACTTCTTTTGTAGATCCAAGCGCATTATCAAGATAACTTACAAAATCTTTATCTGTATGCCTACCGCTTCCTTCTACAATATTAAGGGGAATTGAATAGGTGGCCCGCCGAATTTGTTGGGTTAGGGCAAATTTTTCTTCTGTAGGCATGATAGGTAAGATTTCCTTATAAACTTGTAAAGTAAATAAGTGAGCCTTTTTCCAAACATCTAGTTTTTGATAATCTCTCATACTTTTAAATTTTGCAGGTCTGCATCCAAACCTTTTTACCCTCTACCTTCCATCCTTCAACCTAGAAATAAGCCGCCTTCAGCCTCAACCCTGCCATTTCCTCCAACCCAAACATTAAGTTCATATTCTGAACTGCTTGTCCGCTGGCGCCTTTTAGCAGGTTATCAATAATGCTGATGATAAATAATTTATTACCGTGCTTTTCTAAATAAACCAGGGCTTTATTGGTATTTACTACCTGTTTTAAATCGATGTTTTTCCGGCTTACGTGTGTAAAAGGATGCGAACGGTAATATTCTTCGTAGATCGTTTGTGCCTCTTCTAAAGTCAAATCGCTTTCTAAATACATTGATGCTAAAATACCTCTGGTAAAAGCACCACGCTGAGGAATAAAATTTAAAGCCTCCTCCAAACCTCCCTCAGAAAGTGAGGCTTTAGTCGCTTGCAATAAGCTTTCTCCAATCTCATTCAAATGTTGGTGTTCGAAAGCCTTATAAATAGATAAATTATTGTTTCGCCAACTAAAATGAGAAGTTGTAGATAGGCCCTGGCCAGCACCTGTAGAACCTGTAGTGGCATTGATATGAACTTGTTCATTAATCAACCCTTTAGCAGCTAAAGGCAATAAGCCCAACTGAATACAGGTTGCAAAACAACCTGGATTTGCAATATTTTTGGCAGATTTTATGGCATCGCGATTGATCTCGGGTAAACCGTAAATGAAGTCCTTAGTCTGAAGTCCTAAGTCTGGAGTCGAAAAACTTGCATTTGCAGTTAATCTAAAATCCTGAGATAAATCGATGATTTTAATATTATTGTTAATCGGGTTAGCAGCTAAGAATTTCTTCGCGTCGCCATGTCCAACGCATAAAAACAATACATCAATCTCTTGCGAAATATCATTTACAAACCTTAAATCAGTATCACCAATCAAATCAGTATGCACATCAGAAATTAAATTCTCAGCATTGCTGGTACTATTTACGAAAGCAATCTCCACATTTGGGTGATTAATCAGAATACGGAGCATTTCGCCACCTGTATATCCTGCACCACCAATTATTCCTGCTTTAATTTTATTACTCATTATCTGTTCTAATCAATTATAGATGGATATGAAAATTAGATTTTTATATTTCTTCGACAAGCTCAGGATGACAACTCTATAGGGATTGCTTCATCGTGCCTCCTCGCAATGACGAAGCAGGAAGGTAGCTTTCCGCTTTAGCCTTTAAGCTTCTTCGCCGTTTACTTTATGCCAAATCATTACCTGGTTACCAAAAATCTTTGAGAAACCTTTTACATCATCTCCGCTCCAGGCATTATTCATTTCACCATAGCTACCAAATTTGGTGCTCATTAAATCGTGGTTGGATTCAATTCCAATAATCTGGAAACGATAAGGCAATAGCTCGATAAACACTTTGCCACTTACAAATTTTTGCGTGTCTGCAAGGAAAGCCTCAATATTCCGCATAATTGGATCATGAAACTGACCTTCATGCAACCAGTTGCCATAGAAAGAAGACAATTGTTCTTTCCAGCTTAACTGCCATTTTGTTAAAGTATGTTTCTCTAAGGTATGGTGTGCTTTGATAATTAGTACTGGCGCCGCCGCTTCGAAACCCACACGACCTTTAATACCGATAATAGTATCACCAACATGAATGTCGCGACCAATACCATAAGGTTGCGCAATCGCCTGTAGTTTTTGAATGGCTCTCACTGGCTCCAAAGTTTCGCCATCAATGGCCACTAATTCGCCTTTTTCGAAAGTTAATTCGATTTTACGAGCTGCTGTTTCCGAAACCTGGGTTGGCCATGCGCTTTCTGGTAATGTTTCGTTAGAAGTTAAAGTTTCCTTTCCTCCTACAGAAGTTCCCCATAAACCTTTATTAATAGAATACCTGGCTTTTTCAGCGCTGTACTCTACACCATGTTCGGCTAAATATTCTATTTCCGCTTCGCGGGATAATTTCAAATCTCTGATTGGTGTAATGATTTCTACTCCAGGAATCAGGATATTAAAAATCATATCAAAACGTACCTGGTCATTTCCTGCACCTGTACTTCCATGAGCCACATAATCTGCCCCTACCTTTTTAACATAGTTGGCAATAGCCGTTGCCTGACTTACACGTTCAGCACTTACTGAAAGTGGATAAGTTGCATTTTTTAATACGTTACCAAAAATTAAATATTTGATACATTCATCATAATAACTTTCAGTTTCATCTACCACCGCGTGAGATGCAACACCTAAAGCATAAGCTCTTTTCTCAATCTCCTGCAATTCTTCGTCAGAAAAACCACCTGTATTTACAATTACAGAATGAACTTCCAATCCACGATCTTGTGCTAAGTAAATGCAACAAAATGAGGTATCAAGACCTCCGCTAAAGGCTAAAACAACTTTCTTCTTCATTATTTATTAAATAATAGGGTAAATAAAAACATCAACGCCTTAAAACCAGATCTTGGTTTAGGCTTAACAACTAAACGTTGCTTAATGCGCATAAAGCGCTCGTATAATTTAGGTTTCTTTTGTAATTCTTCAGCAAACTTCTTTGCAGCATCATGCTTTTGAGTGGCCGGATCATAAAGCATGGCGGTGCACATGCAGTTTTTACGCTCCTTCATTTTCAAAATCTCGAAGTTTATACAGCTTTGGCAACCTTTCCAAAATTCTTCATCCTGTGTTAATTCAGAATAGGTAACGGGTTCATATCCTAAATCAGAATTGATTTTCATCACCGCTAAACCTGTGGTTAAACCAAAGATTTTTGCTTTAGGATATAAGCTTCTGGAAAGTTCGAAAACACGTTCTTTAATGGCATGTGCCAAGCCTGCTTTTCTAAACTTGGGCGAAACGATTAATCCGGAGTTGGCCACAAACTGACCATGGCTCCACGTTTCGATATAGCAAAAGCCAGCCCATGTACCATCTTTATGGAAAGCGATTACAGCCTTGCCTTCGATCATTTTACCAGCAACATAATCTGGAGAACGCTTTGCAATACCAGTACCCCGTGCTTTAGCAGATTCGGCCATCTCGGTTACAATTTCTTCTGCAAATACACGATGTTCAGGAAGTGCAACCTGCACAATAAATTCGTTAATATCCATTCGTTTTCTAACGAAAAATTATAAGTATTCTTGTTAATTGGGTTTTTAGAGAGGATCAATTCCTCGTTACGTTTAGTGGAGTACTAAATACGTGGAGTAAAATTTTGCCGGCTTGTGGGATAGTAAAATACGGGTTGAAAACGATTAATAAACAGACTCTTTCCAGACACTAATTGTGCTGTAAAAACAGAAAGTTTATATAAAAATTGTTTAATCATTTCTTGCGTATAAAAACGGCTTTAACTCTATTGAGGTGCAAAGGTTTAAATAATAATTGAGTTACACAATAATAAACTGTTTTTTTTATCAAATAGTAACAATTTTTTAAACTATCCTGACCATTATTTTTCAAGCGATTATTTTCTTATGGCTTCTGCATATCACTCAGGGCATGTTAAAAAAAATTAACAGCACCAGTAATTTAACATTGTTAAAAACGAATATCGAACTTTAACATAGCTTAACACCATTTAACACCTCATCATCATTGCAAATTCAATATTTGTAGCGCTGTAGCGATTACCAACTAATAGTCGTTTACACCGATACCATATTTTATAATTAAAAACCAAAACTCATGATGATGTTTACCCTAAAAAAGTTTAAATGCTATTCATTCTTTGCCTTATCAGTATTAATCGGACTTACTGCTTGTAAAAAACAAGAAACAGTTGATTCTACCCTATCAAATTTCAGAGTAATTAATGCGGCACCAACATTGGGCACCTATAATGTGTATCTAAATGGATCTGTACTCAACAGCGCGGCATTACCATTTGCTGGCTCAACAGCCTACCTTGCTCAAAATGCAGCCTCCTATTCTTTAAAGTTCACCTACGAGAATACTGCAGAAAGCTTGCTCACCAAAACAATCACGCTTAGTTCCAGTACTTATCAATCCTTTTATTTAATCAATAAGCCAGGCAATTTGGATATTCTGGCTGTAACCGATGATTTAGCTGTTCCATCAACAGATAAGGCATATGTTAGATTGATTAACCTTTCGCCAGATGCACCAGCATTTGATCTGGCCAAAACAAGTGCAACAACCAGCATAACGACAAATAAAACTTTTAAAACAGCCAGTGGATTTATCGCGGTGGACCCAGGAACATTTACGCTAGATTTAAAAGAAACATCTACGGGAATACTTAAAGCCATTTCAGAAAGCACCACATTTCTTGCGGGCTATCATTACGACGTTATTGCCGGAGGTTTGGTTAATCCAGCTAATGATACGGAGAGAACATTAAGTGTGCAAGTTTTACAGATTAAATAAATTTTTCATAAAACAGGCGTTTTTACTGCCTAAACAGACAAAGAAAGCGCCTGTTTCTAATATTCACATCATATTTACTAAACCCATTTAGTTTAGGCTCAAATGTTAAATTCTTTTGATTAAATTTTGAATTAACCCCTGATAATCAACAAGTAATAAAAATACGAATGCTTTTTGTTGACCCCCTTATTTAGAATTATTACAAATTATTTGGATTATAGTTTTTTCTACCGTTATTTTGCGGTTGTTTAGAATTAATCCAAATAAATTTAGCATGAATAAAATTATACTTTCGAGTTTAGTGTCTCTTCTTCTTTTCTTTACTTCCGTCGCCTTTGCACAACAGACATCAACCATTAAAGGTAAAGTGACCACATCGGATGGCGAACCTGCAGCATTTATCTCTGTTGGCTTGAAAGGTAAAGGTATCGGAAGCACTTCTGCTGAAGATGGAACATTTACCTTAGATCGGGTTAAGCCGGGCACTTATGTTATTCGTACCTCAGGTGTTGGTTTAATTTCATCAGAAAAGAACATCACCGTATCTGCAGGCGAGATATTAAACATTAATTTCACATTAAAAGAAAATGCTGATCAGCTTAAAGAAGTGAACATCAGCAGTAATAAACGAAATAAATACGCAACTAAAGAAAGCAACTATGTTGCTAAGTTACCATTAAAAAATTTAGAGAACCCTCAGGTTTATACCACCATTTCTAAAGAATTAATGGAAGAACAAATCGTAACTAACTTCAATGATGCCTTAAGAAATACTCCTGGTTTAGATAAATCCTGGACATCGACTGGTCGTCCTGGCGATGGCGCAACTTATTATAATTTACGTGGTTTCACAACTCAGGTTTCCTTAATCGATGGTATAGCTGGCTTAACTAATGGAGATTTGGATCCTTCCAATATCGAAACAATTGAAGTGATTAAAGGCCCATCAGGAACATTGTACGGCGGGGCAATTACTAATTTCGGTGGTTTAATTAACGTTGTTACCAAGAAACCATTAGATACCGTAGGTGGTTCGTTTTCCTACAACACCGGAAGTTTTGGTTTAAACAGACTAACTGCAGATGTATACGGGCCAATCAATAAAACAAAGAACTTATTGTTACGCATTAATGGCGCATACACCAAACAAAATAGCTGGCAAGATGCAGGTTTTGGAAAAACCACTTTCCTTGCCCCAGCCATAGAATACAGAATAAATGAAAGGTTAAAATTAAATTTAGGAGCAGAATTTTATAATTACGAAGGTACAAACCCATTAATGGTTTTCTTAAACAGAGGCAGGCAGCTTATTTCCCGTACGCCGGATGAATTGAATTTTGACTTTGGCAAATCATACACCAGTAACGATTTAACTTTTTCAACGCCCACTGTAAATGTTCACGGTCAGTTAACGTATAAATTATCTGATGAGTGGGTTTCACAAACCAACTTTTCTCAAAATAGCCGTCAATCTAAAGGAAATTATCAATATGTAATGTTTTTAGGAACAACAGATGATGTTCTGTCGAGATATGTGGCGCTTCAAAATTCTACCAGTACTTCAGCAGATATTCAACAGAACTTTATTGGAGATTTTAAAATCGCTGGTTTAAGAAATAGAATGGTTATCGGTTTAGATTACCTCAATCAAAACACCAATAACAGTAATTCTCCTTATATTTTATATGATCTGGTTAATTCTGTTGGTAACCCCGCAAATTATACCAATATCTCAAAAGATCAGGTAGATGCTAAAATTGCTGCGAGTACCACACCCACTGGCTTTACAGCTAATTCAAAAACCAATACTGCAACAAAAGTATATAGCGCATATGCTTCGGATGTTTTAAATTTTACAGATGCATTATCGGCTATGTTAAGTTTGCGTGTAGATCGATTTGATAATAAAGGAACCTACAACCAAGCAACTGGAGCCGTTAGTGGCGACTACCTTCAAACTGCCATCTCTCCGAAATTTGGTCTGGTATACAGCATTATCAAAGATCAGGTATCCATTTTTGGAAATTACATGAATGGTTTCAGAAATGTGGCTCCCGTAGTTCAACCATTAGCTGATGTTTCCGGAACTTTTAAACCTCAGCAGGCAAATCAGTTTGAAGGTGGCGTAAAGGCAGATTTATTCCACAATAAACTAAACATTACGGCTAGCTATTATAACATTGATGTGAAAAACATGATCAGGCAGGAAGCGATCGTTAGAGACGGCGTAAACTATAATATTAACGTGCAAGACGGAACACAACTAAGTAAAGGATTTGAGTTAAGCCTAAATGCAAACCCAATTCAGGGATTAAACTTTGTAGCTGGTTATAGCCATAACAATAGTAAAATGACACAGTCTGATCCTAGTGTTGAAGGTAGAAGACCTGTTAGCGCTGGTCCGGAAGACATGGTAAATGCTTGGCTAAGCTATACGCTAACAATGGGTAAACTACAGGGTCTGGGTTTCGGTTTCGGCGGAAATCACTTAAGTGAAAACGTGATCACGAATAATTCGGTTACCGGTATTTTTACCTTACCCGCCTACACGGTATTAAATGCAACCGCTTTCTATAATAAAAATCGTTACCGCATAGGTTTGAAAGTTGATAACCTAAGCGATGTTAGATATTATAAGGGCTGGACAACTGTAGAAGCTCAAACACCCAGAAGTTTCGTAGCAAACATCACCTATAAATTTTAAATAGAAAAAAATGAAAATTTTTAGTTTAACAGCAGGGATGCTGCTCATCAGCATTATTTCTTTCGGACAACAACTTGGATCGATCAAAGGAAAGGTTACCACATCGAACGGTAAGCCTGCAGCCTATATTAACGTTGGGCTGAAAGGAAAAGGCCAGGGCGCTACTACTGATGATGAAGGAAAGTATGCCATCAACCGCGTAAAACCCGGCACTTACACGCTTAAGGCATCAGCCGTTGGCATTAATACTTCAGAAAAAAGCGTAACAATAGCTGCTGGTGAAAATATTGTTATAAACTTTATCCTGCAGGAAAATGATCAGGCTTTAGAAGATGTAACTATTGCAGGCATCAACGAAAAGTATAAGGTAAGCTTGCCATCAGCAACGCTAAGACTTAACGAACCACTTTTAGAAGCGCCACAGAACATCCAGATTGTAAGTAACCAAGCCATCAAAGATCAACAAATCATCAGCATGAGCGATGGTTTAATCCGAAATGTAAGTGGTGCTGTTCGCCTGGAACATTGGGGAGATATGTACACCAATATTTTAATGAGGGGCTCGCAAATCCAGGCAATGCGGAATGGATTTAATGTGGTTTCATCTTACTGGGGTCCACTTACCGAAGACCTGAGCTTTGTAGATCACATCGAATTTGTAAAAGGTCCGGCGGGCTTTATGCTCGGCAACGGCGACCCAAGCGGAATGTATAACGTGGTGACCAAAAAGCCTACAGGTTTAAACCAGGGTGAAGTTTCATTTACGGCCGGAAGCTATGATTTATACAGAACAACAATAGATCTTGATCATAAATTAACAGCCGATGGAAAGTTCCTCTTCCGCTTAAATGCAGCAGCACAAAACAAAGCATCTTTCAGACCTTTCGAACATAACGATCGCTATAGCTTTGCGCCTGTATTAAGTTATCAAATTACGCCAACCACAAAATTAACGGCGGAATATACTTTGCAAAATGCTAAAATGACCGAAGTAGGTTCATACTATTTGTTCAGTACAAATGGCTATGCAAGCTTACCAAGAGATTTTACATTAACGCAACCAGGTGTGCAACCTACGCGCATTAATGATCACAGCATAACCTTAAACCTTCAGCAGCAATTAGGTGCAAACTGGAAATTAACGGCACAAGCAGCCTACTACAAGTACTTGCAAACAGGTTCAAGTTCATGGCCATCTGCAGTTTACAATAATGGAACCCTAATCAGAAACGTAGGAATCTGGGATGCAGAAAGTTCCATGAAATTAGCGCAGTTATTCGTTAATGGTACCGTAAAAACTGGTGGAATTGTACACAGAATCCTCGCTGGTTTTGATGGCGGTGAGAAAAATTATATCGCCGATTGGGGTCAGTCTCATGATTTAGATTTACCATCTGCCCCATTCGATTTAGCTAATCCAAATTATGGTTTCCCATCAAATGGCTATCCGAATTTCGATCGCACCACCAGCTTAGCACAAAGGGCCATTAATGCAGGTGGCTTAATGGGATCAAAATACCTGAGTGGTTACCTTCAGGATGAATTAGGCTTCTGGGATAATAGAATCAGGTTAACACTTGCTGGCCGATATACCTACGTAAGTCAATCTGCCTGGGGAGGCGCGCCAGATAAGGCAAAGCACGTAACGCCAAGAGTTGGCTTAAGTGTATCAGTTGATAAAAATACTTCGGTTTACGCACTATATGATGAAGCCTTTACACCACAATCTGGCTTCCTGCGCGATGGTTCTACAGCTGAACCCATCACTGGAAACAACAAAGAAATTGGCATTAAAAAAGATTGGTTTGATGGCCGTTGGAATACCACCTTGTCGGTTTACAGAATCATGAAACAAAATGAACTGGCCTCCGATCCTTTCAACGCAGCCGGCGAAAATTTCAGTATCGTAGTGGGCGAAAAAAGAGCGCAGGGAATTGAATTTGATTTACGCGGTGAAATTGTAAAGGGCTTAAACTTAATTGCCAATTATGCCTACACCGATGGTAAAGTAACAAAAGTTGCAGATGGTGTACAACAATCTACACTTTTTGTAGGGCAGGTAATTCCAGGTTTTGCCAAACATACCTCAAATGCATGGTTAACTTATACTTTACAAAACGGCGCATTAAAAGGCTTTGGTATCTCTGGTGGTTTCACTTACCTGGTAGATCGTGCAACAACAAACTTTAGCCCTTCCAATCCAGAGCAAAACCTGCCAGACTATTTTAAACTAGACGGTGGTTTATTCTGGGCAAACAAGAAATTAAGAATCAACGCAAATGCATTTAACCTTTTGGATAAATACCTGTACAGCGGCTCTTATTACACCAGCTATTGGAACGCTCCAGACTATAATCAACCTGCATATTCGTGGCAAGCGGAAGCACCAAGAAACTACAGGGTAACTGTAGCTTATAAATTTTAATACTATGTCGGTAAAAATTGCTCAGATCGTTTTTACCGGCTTCATCCTTTAATCAGAATAACATGAAAACTAAATTATCATTACTATTTTTCTTTTTAGCATTTAGTATAACCAGTGCTTTTTCACACGCGATGTGGATTGAAACTTCATCAACAGGAAAAAAGGGACAAGCACAGGAAGTGAAAATTTTCTTTGGAGAATATGAAGCCAATGAGCCAGATTCTGCAGCGAAATGGTTTAGCAACTTAAAATCTTTTAAATTAGTGTTAACCGCGCCAAATGGAAAAACAACGATTTTATCGGCTGCGCCGGATGTAAGATTTTACAAAGCAACCTTTACACCAGACCAGAATGGTACTTACAAATTATCGGTGGTACACGAAGTTGCTGATATTTACGATAAAGCTAAAATTGAATATTATGCTTTTGCTGATGTAGCCGTTGGCAATTCGAAAATAAATGAGGCTTTCCCTGAAGAAGCTGTGCTAACCATCAGACCAGAAAAGCATGTTCTGAAAGTTGGCGAATCATCAGTGCATCAGGTTATTTACAACAAAGCACCTTTTGCAAAGCAAAAGTTAACCCTGGTAAACCCTGAAAGAAAAGCCATCCCTACAGAAACTGATGCAGAAGGAAAATTCACCTTCAAACCAGAAACAAAGGGCAATTACTTTTTAGAAGCTTTTACAGAAGATAAAACGGCCGGAAAGCTGAACGGAAAAGACTATGAAAAAGTTTGGCATCTCGTTACTTACACTACCCAGGTTAACTAAAGAAAAACCAAAGCAATTGATAACCAATTGGCAGCTAAAACTGGCAATTGGTTATTTTTATTAATCGAAATTGATGGCACCAAACCAACCCATAAAAAAGAAACCCACTAAATCAAAGATCCGCAGAATCAGCGATTGGCTACACTTGTGGCTTGGCATTGCATCTGGTCTGGTGGTTTTTCACCTGGGGATAACCGGCTGTATCTTTGCTTTCCAAAAAGAGATTACGGAGTTGATCCATAGGAAGGAAATCTTTGTCGAGGCACCTAAAAACTTGCAAACCGTTCCGCTTAGTGTATTAAAGCAAACTGCAGAAAAGGCTTTGGGTGGCCAGAAAGAGATCAACTTTATTTCTACCTATAAAGAAGCAGACCGGGCCTGGGAATTTGGCGCCTTCAAAGCCGGAGATCCAAAAGCTTTCTGGTATTTCGACTCCATAGATTACTACGATTTAGTGTTGATTAACCCTTACAATGGGAAAGTAACACTGGTTGCAGATCATAAATACGAATTCTTTGCAATCATCAAAATGCTTCATTGGAGCTTTCTGATAAACCACCCCATCGGACAGCAAATTATCGGCTGGTCTACTTTTATTTTTGTATTCCTGTTGATCTCAGGAATCGTAATGTGGTGGCCGAAAAATCTTAAAAAATCCAACTTCGATAAAAGTTTTAAGGTAAAGTGGCGTGCAAAATTCAAAAGGGTCAATTATGATTTACACAATGTGCTGGGCTTTTATGTGATGATCATTTGTTTAATGTTGGCGCTTACCGGAATGGTTTGGTCATTTCAATGGTTCCAAACTACGGTTTATGTGGTTGCTTCCAGAAGTATCACTCCGCCTGTGCAAGCTGATGTGAAATCAGATTCTACAAAAAAGATTTCCACGAATCCCTTTGATGTAGCATTCAACACGGCAAAAGTAAAGTTTAAAGACTTCGATAGAATTGGCATGTCGCCCGCAGCAGGCGGAACGGCAACAATTTATGCAACAGGTTACCACGGCAACGAAACTTACTGGAATTTTGATGTGCTGCAATTCGATCAGTATACCGGGAAATTATTGCACCGTAAAAATCAATCTGATAAAAATGCTGGCGAAGCCCTGATCGGGATGAATTACGATATCCACGTGGGTGCAATATTGGGCTTACCAGGAAAGATTCTGGCATTTTTCGGCAGTTTCATCGCCGCAAGCTTACCCATAACAGGTTTCATCATCTGGTGGGGAAAAAAGAAAAAGAAGAAAAATCCCGCAGTTGCGGACTAATAAATACAACCTTAACCCTAAATATAAAATGAAAATTTTAAACCTTCTCTTCGTGCTAACAGCACTACTAACGGTTAACCTGCATGCTCAGGATAAATTGGAGCAAGATCGAAAAGCTATTAAATCTCTCGCGGGCTTCTATAAAGTGAATTTTAATTACGGCGAAGTAACCTCTCCTAATCCAACCTACGAATTCAGCAAGCCTTACCGCAGTCATGGAAATGAATGGGCTGAAACCATTGTTGATGAGCCTAAACGAATCGTAATCCAGCATATGTTAGCCATTAATGATTCCACAGTAATTAAACATTGGCGCCAGGACTGGACATATGAAGATACCGACATTATGCTTTATACCCAGGATAATGCCTGGAAGAAAAAAACTTTAGCACCCGCTGAGGTGAAAGGAAAATGGACACAGAAAGTTTATCAGGTAGATGATAGCCCGCGTTACCAGGGCTACGGAACATGGAGCCATGTTGGCGGTCATGATGCCTGGTCTAGTGAAACCGATTCTCCACTCCCAAGAAGGGAATCTACCGTTCGTAAAGATTATAATGTTTTAAACCGCGGCAGCAGAATTACCATTACTAAAGAAGGTTGGATGTTTGAACAAGACAATAAAAAAGTGCTCCGTACGCCACAAGGTGATCAGCTATTAGCTGTAGAAAAAGGCTACGAAGAATTTACAAAAATAGATCCGAAGAAATTTGAATACGCTCAAAAATGGTGGGATACACAGAAAAATTATTGGGCAGATGTACGTGAGGTTTGGTCTGATTTAGCTAAAACTACGCCAACTGATTTTAAGGTACAAACAAAAGTGAAAGATAAATTACTTTATGAAACACTGTTCTCTTTAGGCGATCAATCGATTAAAGAAAAATGGACTTCCGCTCAAAATAAAGAAAAAGTTAAAACTGCCTTACAGCCATATCTGGCAAAATAGGATTTTTATCAGTCATCGGATGAATACCTGGCACTATAGCTATATTCATCCCATGACTGATCATTTATTCATTAAAAAGATATCATAATTCCAATTAGCTTTGCAATAGGTATCTGTATATGAAAAAACTCATCATCCTATTATTATTTACCCTTTCATCGGCAACCTCTTTTGCTCAGGATTCCCTCTACGTACGCCAAACCATTAATACCTTAACTGCGCCAGTATTTTGGGGACGAGGCTACACCAGGGATGGAATGAAAAAAGCTGCTGATTTTTTATCAGCTGAATATAAAAGGATTGGTTTATCTCCGATGGGTGCTAATTTTAAACAGGAATTTTCTTTCCCTGTAAATACGTTTCCAGGCAAAATGCTGGTAACGATTAATGGTAAAGCACTTAGGCCAGGGAAAGACTTTATCATCAGCAATGCCAGCCCAACAGTGAAGCTAAATGGAAGTTTGCAAAAAATCGACAGTACACATTTTGCAGCTAATCCAAATTTAAAAGTGGAGTTGAAAGATAAACTTACCTGGTCTGTTGCAACCGAAGTTTCAACTGAAACAACAATTGAAATTAACCATAAGCATTTCACAGGCATTCCAAAGCAAATAAAAGTCGATATAGAAAACGAGTTTATCGAAAACTTTGGTGCATCAAATGTTTGCGGCTTCGTAAAAGGCACAAAACATCCTGATTCCATGTTAGTGATTACTGCCCATTACGATCATTTAGGCGGAATGGGAGCAGATACTTATTTCCCGGGCGCCAATGATAATGCCGCTGGCGTAGCTACTTTGTTAAGCCTGGCAAAATACTATAAAACCAATCCGCAACCCTACTCCATTGGCTTCATCTGTTTCGCAGGCGAAGAGGCCGGCTTAATCGGCTCAAGGTTTTTCGTTGAAAACCCATTAATACCTTTAAGCAAGATCAAGTTCCTAATTAACCTCGATTTGGTTGGAACTGGTGAAAGCGGAATGACCGTTGTTAATGCAAGTGTTTACCCTAAAGCATTTTCACTATTGAACAAAATTAATGACGAACAAAAATTAATTTCGAAGATCAATCCACGCGGAAAAGCAGCAAATAGTGATCATTATTTTTTTACGGAAAAAGGTGTTCCGGCTTTCTTCATTTATACTCAAGGTGGCCCTACGGCCTATCATGATGTATTTGATAAACCCGAAACACTGCCACTTTCTGAGTATAAAGATTTGTTCAAACTGATCGTTAATTTCAATAAGAAAATGATGCACTAAAATCATTCTATAGGATAAATACCTTAAAATCTGATCTCAATCTGCCCATCTGCTATCTAAACTAGAAAATCGTAACTATCAAATTTCGGATAATATTTGAGTCGTTGGGATAATTAGATATCCCTTTCACAGGCTTTTTCATCTTTGAATCTACAAAACCAGATTCATGATGAAAACAATATTTTATGATATTTCTTGCAAATTTCAATATTCAACACTATTTTTAACTAAATATTTAGTTGTTAAGTGAAATGCAACATTCCAGGTTTTTAGCGTCTATGATATAATCAAACAAAAAGCGCTTTTCATCAAATTTTGTTTAGTGTTCATCACATTTACAAACGCCGAATAACAGATACAAATAATTTAGTCCGTATATGAAGAAACTCCTACTCTCGGTTACGTTTTGCTTTGCATTTCTTAATCTTCTCGCGCAAAAAAATGGAAGCATCACTGGAATTCTGGCAGATAGCGCTAACCATAAAACTACGCTAAATTATGCTACCGTTTCGGTCTATAAAGTTGGAGACAGTGTACTCAGCACCTATAAACTTTCTGATGACAAGGGAACTTTTAAAATTAATAACCTGGCAATCGGCGTTAAATATCGATTGATTATTACCGCCTGGCAATACGGTACGTTCCGGAAGGATGTAGCACTAACCACAGAAAAACCAACAGTGGATTTAGGAACACTCTATTTATCCACAAAATCTAATGACCTAAACGAAATCGTAATCACGGCAGAACGGCCGCCAGTAATTGTTCGCAAGGATACCATCGAATTTAATGCTGAGTCTTTTAAAACTTTACCATCAGCTGTGGTGGAAGATTTGTTAAAAAAGTTGCCCGGTGTACAGATTGCAGCAGATGGTTCCATCCAGGTAAACGGGAAAACGGTAAGTAAAATTCTGGTTGATGGGAAAGAATTCTTTGGTGGCGACCAACAAATTGCCACTAAAAATCTGCCTGCAAATATTATAGATAAGATTCAGGTAGTGGATGATAAACAGGCGAAGCGACGCGATCCTGATTTAACGGCAGCAGATATTCCACAGATCATCAATTTGAAATTAAAGAGGGCAATTAAAAAAGGAGCCTTTGGAAAAATGTATGCCGGCGCTGGCATTAAGAATCTCTATCAGGTTGGCGGATTGATGAACTTTTTCAGGGATACCACGCAAGTGAGTGTGCTGGCCTACGGTAACAACATTAACCAACCCGGTTTTAACCCTAATGACGTACAACGGATTGGTGGCTTTAACCGAAGTGGGGTAAACTCGATGATGATGACCTCTGGTGGTTATTTCGAATTTAATGGAATCAGTTTCGGAGGAAGTTACAGTGGCGTACAAACCTCTTCAGGTGGTGGTTTTAACTTCAATACCATGACGAAAAAAGGTCTTAAAATAAATACTCAATATTTCTTTGGAAAATCTGACAACCTCCTGGAGCGCCTGACCAATACCAACCAGACTTTAGGCGCCGACCGTTTAATTACGAATGCAAACGAAAACACAAGTGCCTTAACATTAAAACATAACATCCGAGGTAAAATAGATTGGCAAATCGATTCTTTAACGCAATTAACCATTGAGCCCGCGATAATTTTAAGCTCGAATAATGCAGTAAGCACAATATTCTCAGCCAACAATAATGCAAACGGACAGTTGATCAATACTTTGCAAAACCTGAATGATAGAAATTCATCAAACAATAAATATCAGTTAATTGCCGATTATAGTAAAGATTTCAAGAAAGCGGGCAGATCATTCAATCTCGGTATTGATGGATCTTATAACCCAAACCCAATTCTGACCTATAACCGCAGCAACAGCAGATTCTTTTTAACGCCATCGAGCAATGAAATAGATCAGTTGAGGAACAATTCGATTGAAAACCTGAAGACTTATATTTACACCAATTTTACTGAACCGATTACAAAAAAGCTCAATTTTAAGATTGATTTAAGCGGTAACATCATCAATAATGAAAATGCACTGGGAACTTTTTATAGAAATCCAGCCAACCAATTGTATGATATTGTTATACCAAATCTTACACAAACCGTAAAGCAAACCGGCTTTAAAACCAACGCAAACATTAGTTTCCGCTATAAAATTAATAAAGATTTATATGTGCAACCCGGCTTTGTGCAGAACTACATTTCGCTAAATAATCGTTTCACCACAGGAAGTGATATTGATCAACGATTCAATTTCGTTTGGCCAACACTAACAGTTAAATACAAAATTCTTACCATAAATTATTCAGCACAATTTACCGAACCAGATGTAAATTACCTGCAACCAGTAGCCGATAACACCAATGCCTTATACATTAGAAATGGAAATCCTAACCTCGTTCCGGCCAGAATGCAAACCCTGAGGTTGAACATGTATAAGTACGACCCTAAAAGCCTCATCAATTATAACTTGTACGGATACGGAAACTTTACTAAAAACGGCATCATCAATACCACTACGATAAATAATGGCGTTCAGATGATTACGCCCATTAATGCAAGCGGTATTTATAACTTCTATGGCGGCGCAAATGGATCGAAAGATTTTAAAATCAACAAAACAACCTTAAAAGCCGGCCTTGGTTTCTGGATAAATTTTGATCATTCTCCAGTGATTATTAATAATATCCGAAGCAATGCAGATGTTTATTATCTCGGGCCGAATGGCAATTTGAGGGTAAACTTCAATGATTTCGTAGAAATTAACCAAACCTATTCTATGAATTTAAACCGCAGCCATTATGATGATAGCTTTTACACCAACCTGAGCTACAATACGCATAATAGTTCTTCAGAACTGATCATCAGATACCCTAAAAAGGTTGTTTTTGAAACCTCCTACGCCCTTACCATAAACGGCCAGCAAATTACAGGCTATAACAACAACATTAAACTTTGGAATGCAGCAGTTACCTACTTATTTTTGAAGAACGACAGGGCGCAATTAAAATTTTCTGTAAATGATATCTTGCAAAGTAATGTGCGCCGTAATATCCAAATCACAGGAAACAGTATCATTGATTCTCAAAGCAATAATTTAGGCAGGTATGGAATGTTAACGTTAACTTATAACATTCAAAACTTCGGACAAAAAGTTGGTGGAAGGCAAACAATGTTTAATTTTTAAATTTGCCAGATCGTAATTGCGAGACGAATTTATGCTAAGGTTAGCTTTATCAAATACTGGTCTTCACCATCATCGAAAATTGTTTCACAATTCCAGCCTGTCTCGTCTGCGATTGCCTTAATGGTTTCTTCATCGATATAAATCCAGTTGAACCAATTGCCTTTTTCGCCTTTGTATTCATATTGATAAGAAACTTCACCGTAATATTGATTCTGCGGTTTTGGCATATCTTCATATAAATAAGCGATATCAGACGAATCGAAAATCACTTGTCCACCGGGATTAAGCAAATCTTTTATTTTAATCAGAAAATCTTTAAAGCCCAACAATGTTCCGGTTAAACCGATGCCATTCATCAGCATTAAAATGGTATCAAACCTTTCCTTATAAGTGAATACATCCCGAAGCAAGGCTTTTTTCACACCGCGGTCTTTCATAATTTTAACACCTGCCGCTGAAATATCAATGGCTGTAACGTCAATATTAAAGGCCTGCAAAAGTAAAGCGTGGCTCCCAACACCCGCCCCGATATCTAAAACTTTTCCTTCACACATGTGTAAAGCATGAAGTTCTAAAACAGGCATATCTTCATCATCACGAAAGAAAAATTCTAAAGGCATTTCTTCTGGTTCGCCGTAAGAATTGTGCAACCAAAGTGTATCGGCTTCGCCGGTTTCGTAAATATCAGTAAGCGCTTTGCCAAAAACATCCATATTGCAAAGATAGGAAGAAAGGAACGAAGAGAAAGGATTAAGGAGCAAAGATAAAAGAGTAAAGAATAGGGAATAAAAACCAAACTTAGAATGATAATCAACAATCAATTCTTCAAATCTGTGTAATCAACCCGAAGGCAAAAACAAACAACGATGACGATCAGCTACCGCCCCAAATCTGTGTAATCAACTCATCAGTGTAATCAACCCGAAGGTAATGAATCCGAAGGCATCTCCCCTAAATCTCAAACTCCTGATGATACTCCGGAATGGCAACATGTTTAAATCCATGCCCCTTCAACCGTGTGGCAAAATGTTGTTGCACTTCATATTCTCCATGAACCAGAAACAATTGTTTTACTTGCGCAGGGTCCTGACAAGACAAAAATTTAAGCAAATCCTCATAATCACCGTGGGCACTCATCGATTTAATCGACTGAATTTCTGCTTTTACTTCATGCTTATCTCTAAAAATCTCCACAACCTTTTTGCCAGCAATTAACTGTCCGCCGAGAGAGTTGGGTTCACAATAACCCACCATTAAAATAGTGTTTTTATTATTATTAATATTGTTCCGGATATGGTGTTTTACTCTTCCGGCATCGGCCATTCCTGAGGCTGATATAATAACACAAGGTCTTGGATCCTGATTTAAAGCTTTAGATTCTTCGACACTTTCAATAAATCGCAAGCCTTTAAAACCAAAGATATCGTGATCTACCTTCAAAATCTCCTTAACACCATTGTTGTAAACTTCCGGATGGCTTTTCAAAATTTCAGTTGCTTTTGAAGACAGTGGACTATCCACATAATAAGGAACATCAGGCAATTTGCCCTTAAGCTCCAGGCCATTTAAAGCGTAAAGGAGTTCTTGTGTTCTTCCAACGGCAAAAGCAGGAATAATGATCTTTCCTTTTTTAACCTCGCAGGTATTGGTAATGATCTCCAACAGCATATTTTCGATCGGATCCAGGTCTTTATGCAATGAATCGCCATAAGTAGATTCCATCAAAATATAATCTGCCTGATCAAAATGTTGCGGACTTTTTAATAACAAATCTCCATAACGGCCTACATCACCAGAAAAAGTGATGCGTGTAGTTTTTTCATCTTCTTTAATGGTTAAGTGAACGGCTGCGCTCCCCAAAATATGGCCGGCATCGGTAAATTTCAGGCTGATGTTTTCATCGATTTTGAAATCCTCTTCATACTCCACAATCTTCATCAGGCTTAATGTTTTCGTCACGTCTTCATCAGTGTAAAGTGCTTCTTCCATTTCTTCGCCTTCGTGCAAATGGCGATTGGAAAAATCAGCATCCTGCATCTGAATTTTCGCAGAATCCATCATTAAAATCCTGCCTAAATCCATTGTTGCGGCTGTGCAGAAAATTTTTCCACTAAAGCCATCAGCTACCAGCTTTGGAAGCAAACCGCAATGATCAATATGTGCGTGAGAAAGAATAAGGTAGGTTACTTTTTTGGCATCGAAACCAAAATAGTCATTTAGTTTATCAGTAACGTGTCCCATTCCTTGGAAAAGGCCACAATCTAATAATATTTGAGTATTATTTTTTAAAGTAATCAGGTGCTTACTACCTGTAACTGTGCGGGCGGCACCATGAAAAGCAATCTTCATTTAGATATGGTTAGAATATACAAAGAAAAGAAAATGCCGGATATTTCCGGCATTTTTGATTTCTTAACCTTTCACTTCTGAAATTTTATCTTTTACCTTATCAGCAACACCTGATGCTTTATCCGCTAAACCAGCGAATTTGTCTTTTGAGGCATCTAAAAGATCTGCAAAGAAATCTGATAATTTACCTTTAATATCATTAGAAGAATCTGAAGATAATGCTAATGCGATGGTTGCACCTAATGCTGCTCCGGCTAATACGCCTACTATAAGTTTTGTCTCTTTTTTCATGGTCTTAGTTATTTATCTAGTTAAACATATTTCACCATAAGGTGTTTTATTTTTTTTATCTTACAAAAACCAATCCACAATGAAGCAAATATTTTTTATTGATTTAGATAATACCATATACTTTACAAAACCCAACGAAGAACAGCTCATGAGTGGGTTATACCAATTTTTGGAAGAGCAGGATTTAGGAATTTCTACGGAACAATTTCAGGCCGCGAAAAGCGAAATGTTACGCACCCCTTTCCAGAAAGTTGCAGAAAAGTATGGATTCAGGAAAGAAGCGATGGAAAATATTATTACATACCTAAGTTCACGAACGGTTACAAAGCCATTAAAGCCAGCTGATGATTATCATTTGATAAAGGCATTGAAGGGAAGAAAATTTATCGTAACTGCTGGATTTTACAAACAGCAAACCTCTAAAGTAAAAATGCTGGGCATCGCTGATGATTTTGAAGAAGTTTGTGTGGTTGATGTTACGGTTTCCAATAAAAAAGATGCTTTTCAAAAGCTTATCGACCAACATGAATTAAATAAAGCAGAAATTTTGATTATTGGAGATGATGCGGAATCCGAAATTAAATATGGACTCGAATTGGGGATAGAAACCTTTTTATTAGATCCCGAAAATCGATATCCGCATGCTGAAACTACTTTTAAAGGAATAGATTTGAATAATTTGCATCAGGCTGCCGGGCAGTCGTAGAAAGTAATGGCCTTATCAGAATATCAACTAAAATTTGTCATGTTGAAGGTTAATTTATTTCATAAAAATCAATAAGTGATATTTTCGTAATTAATTGATTTTTAGTTATTAATAAATTACGTTAATCGTAGCTTGTCGAAACATTAATAAGTTTTTTGCAAGCCTTTCTACAGGATTAGGATAATGGAGAGATGAATAAATAGCAAAATATTTATAAATAGGTCCTGAATCAAGTTCAGGAAGACGACCGCTTTAACCCACCGTTTATGAAATGTCTAAAAAAGGCTTTGTATTGAAACAGATTTCGCAGGTAAAAACGCGAAAATCCTTCGCTATGCTCTGGATAACAATGTAGCTATTACTGCCCTGCTATGGCCATCTCGCTATCCGGCCCAGGAAATTATGGAAGGAGAAAACTTTAAAGCTTCTTCCTCAATCTTTCATACCACTACAACCCAAGGTAGCGCCTATTCTCCCGATTTTTCATCGGGTGCTTGTGCTGCTGAAATTAAGCTTTAACGAATTTATCCAACATCAGTTCCAAGCCTTGACTTCTGCTTCTTTTTGTTAAGAAAAAGAAGAAAGCCCTTCGGAGGCAAGCGCAGCGGCAAAATAGCCTCCATCCACCTATCGATACTTTCTCCGAAGGATAAATAATGTGTAATAAGAAATTTTAGCAGCTAGCAATTGAAATAAATAATATTAAAACATAGGTCTTGAATCAAGTTCAGGAAGACGTCCGCTTTAACCCATCGTTCATGTGATTGGGAAAAACTTCTATCAAAAAGAAACATAAATCTAAAATTGCACCCTGCTATTTCCACCCTGCCATCCGGCATAGGAGTTGATGGAAGGAGAAGCCGTTGAAATTTTTGCACTACTGTTCAAATACACCTAACCCAAGGTAGCGCGAACGGCTCTTTAAAAAAATCTTTATTACAAATCAAATCGAGCCCTTGCGCTACCGCCATTTAAATTTCGACGAGCTAATCCAACATCAAGACCAAGCCTTGACTTTTGCTTCTTTTTGTTAAGAAAAAGAAGAAAGCCCTTCGGCGGCTAGCCGAGGCAAGCCAAGCGCAGCGGCAAAATAGCCTCTATCCACCTATCGATACTTTCTCCGAAGGAGAAATAATGTGTAATAAGAAATTTTCGCAGCTAGTAAATTAAAAAAGCCCGGTGTTAAATGATGGTAGCAGGCAAAAACGCGGGAATCCTTCTCTGCGCTACCATTGACGTCAATCATATCGATAAATAGGTCCTGAATCAAGTTCAGGAGGACGACAGCTTTAACCCACCGTTCATCAAACTCAGAACCATAGGCAGAAAGAAAGCTAATGTATTTAATTCCGCCCTATTACTGCCCAGCTATATGACCTAGGAAATGTTGGAAGAAGAAAACATAAAGATTAAACCACAAACTTTTGAACTTCATTAAAAAAATCCCGGTGAAAGCCGGGATTTTTCAATTTATCCTCTTCCTCCTCGGGATGGTCTTCCACCACCTTCAGAGCTGCTTCTTTCACTACTTCCTCTTTGTTGTGGTTGCGCCTGTTCTGTTCTTCTTTGCTCCTGTCTTTGTTGCATTTGCTCGTTACGCTGCGATCTTTGTTGCTCCATTTGTTGCGAACGCTGTTGTTGCGCTTGTGCATCACGCTGGGCTCTTTCTTGTTGTTGAGCCTGGGCTTGCTGCGAACGTTGTTGTTCTACTTGTTGGTTGCGTTGTTGCTGCATCTGCTCATTACGCTGAGTTCTTTGTTGCTCCATTTGCTGCGAACGTTGTTGTTCTACCTGCTGGTTGCGTTGTTGCTGCATTTGCTCATTACGCTGAGTTCTTTGTTGCTCCATTTGCTGATCGGCCTGGCCTCTTTGCTGTTGCATTTGCATATCGCGTTGCGCACGTTGCTGATCCTGACTCATCCGATCTTGCTGAGTACGTTGCTGACGCATTTGTTCTGAACGCTGCTGATCCTGACCTCTGTTTATATTTTCCTGTGCATTTCTTTGATCAATGCCATTGGTACTTCCACGACTAATTCTACCATTTGAATTCCGGTCGTAAGCCTCACCCCTATTATTTGGCTGATTGTTATCACGGCCTACACCTGCATCATTGCCGCGGTTTTGTTGACTAGTGCGGTTATCATTTCTCGATCCGAAACGGTTATCATTGTTACCTCGCTGCTCATTATTATTTCCTCTCTGATCACGGCTTACATTGTTATCATTTCTTCCACCACGACTAATTCCTGCATTTCCCTGTTCAAACTTTCTTGGTGCCGCACTGCGATTATTTACCGCATTACGTTCCGGTCTTGGTCTGTAAATAGATACTTCCCTACTGCCAACCCTGCTCGCTCCAGGTCTGCTGCTCTGATCAAAACGATATACAGTTACATTACGGTTAGTTGCACGTCTGATATCTTCCATTCTTGGCCCGCCATAATAACTTCTTCTGTTGTAAACATAAGTGTTGTTAATAATGGTTGTATTGCGGATGTAAACATTGTTTCTACCATAATCATACCTTGGAAAAGTATTAATATAGATATTACGTTGTGGAATAAAGTTCCAGCAAAATTCAGGTACCGAATAACGACGACCAAAACTTAAATTAATGTTGATACTTGGTGCCATTGGTGCCCAACCATAATAACCATCGCCACTTCTCCAATCTACCCAGGCTGGTCCCCAGTTGGTATCAGGCAACCAGATCCATTGGCGATAGCTGTTAATTACCCAACGGCCATAGTGGAAAGGTGCCCAGCCCCAATCGTAATTGGAAACCCAGGTATTGCCATATTCTGTCATTGCCCAACGTCCATTAGTGTAATACGGACGAAAATCACTCTGATCTACATCCGGGCGCCAAACATAACCATATTGCGGATCCTGAATCCAGGTTCCATAAGGCGTAAGTTCATCATAAAATGTTTGCAATGAAACGTTACCAGTGCTATAACCATCATCCTGGTAATCGTTTTGATAGTCTTGTGCCCTGACTAAGGTGGTGGTTCCGGCGAGGAGCGCAAAAAGCCCCAGCACAATCGCCGATTTTTTCAGTGTTTTCATTTGTGTGTTTATTTAATAACCTAATTTGTGTGTATCAATTAGAGAACCAAAAATATACAAGGTTTAATATGCTTGCATAGTTTATTAGTTTTCTTCTAAATAACGCTCCCAAGGCTATATTTAACTCTTATATAACGACTTAAGCTGTTTACAATTGTGCAGAAAAGCAGTCATCTTAAAATAAAATTTGCTACACCTTTGGTTCTAAAAAAGATTATACCGCCACCACATTAAATTTTAAAACTTAAATCCTATTTATTGTAAGTATTTTTGTACCATGCAAAACGGCACCTTATATCTTATTCCTGTTCCTCTGGCAGAAGAGGCAGCACATAAAACCTATACCCCTTATCTGGTTGATACCATTAACCAGATTGATACTTATATTGTAGAAAATAGTAAAACAGCACGTCGGTTTTTAAAGGAAGCCGGCTTGAAAACAGCCCAAAAGGATTTAATCGTTCATGATTACGGAAAACATAACCGCACCGATTTAGGGCAGTTTTTTGTGGAGCTTGCTGCTGGTAAAGATGTTGGCTTAATGAGTGAAGCAGGTTGCCCGGGTATTGCAGATCCCGGAGCAGATATTGTTGCTGAAGCCCACAAACGTGGGATTAAAGTAGTTCCATTGGTTGGTCCGAGTTCAATTCTTCTGGCTTTAATGGCCTCTGGTTTTAACGGACAAAGTTTTGCTTTCTGGGGTTATTTACCCATTGATAAGGAACAACGTACTAAACGCATTAAAGATTTAGATTTATCAGCAAGTCGCTATAAGCAAACTCAGATATTTATCGAAACCCCTTTCCGGAACAACCAACTCTTTGAAGAAGTATTAAAAAGCTGTAAACCAAACACACAAATCTGTGTAGCCAGCAATCTAACTGGCGAAGATGAGTATATCAAAACCCAAAGCGTATACAACTGGCGGAAAGAAGAAATAGATCTTCATAAAAAGCCTACCATATTTTTATTGTATTAATCTTGAATAAGTAAAGTCACCAAAAATATCCAAACCGGATAAAGCAGTTTTTAAGCTTTGACAACTTTTATAGCGCACTATAAAGAAAGTTGTCAAAGCTGTTCTTAAAAAAACGCATCAGTTATTCCAAAAATTTTCCTCACATTTTTTGGTGGAAAACTTGATTTTAAAAAGCCTTGATTTCCGCAAATCCTAACTAGCTTTGCTCCCTTGAAATTTGAAAAAAGAATATGTTAGCTCATCATAAAATCATTGCTGCAGAATTAAAAATTGCAGAAAAGCAGGTTACGGCAACTGTAAGCTTATTGGATGAGGGTGCAACAGTGCCCTTCATTTCCCGTTACCGTAAAGAATTAACCGGCAGTTTGGATGAAGTTGAAGTGGCTGCCATTCGCGATAGGGTTTTGCAATTACGCGATTTAGATAAACGCCGTGAAGCCATTTTAAAATCGATGACAGACCTGGGCAAATTAACACCAGAACTGGAAAAACAAATTAATCAGGCTGAAACAATTTCGCTTTTAGAAGACATCTATCTTCCATACAAACCGAAACGCAAAACCCGTGCTTCTGTAGCGAGAGAAAAGGGCTTGGAACCTTTGGCATTACAAATTTTCGATCAGAAAAATTTTGATTTAGATGCTGAAGCGGATAAATTTATTGATGCAGAAAAAGGTGTTAACGCCATTGAAGAAGCATTGGCTGGTGCAAGGGATATCATTGCAGAAATGATTTCTGAAAATGCCGAAGCAAGAACAAAGATGCGTTCTTACTTTCAGGAGAAAGCGGTTTTCAAAGCAGAAGTGATTAAGGGAAAAGAAGAGGAAGGCATAAAGTATAAAGATTATTTCGAGTGGAACGAGCCAGTGAAAACAGCAGCATCGCACCGTGTTCTGGCTATGCGCCGTGGCGAGAAAGAATTAATTTTAAGGTTAGATGCTTTGCCTCCCGCTGAAGATGCAGTTGCCATTCTTGAAAATCAATTTATTACAGCAAACAATGCTGCATCAAAACAAGTTCAACAAGCTTTAGAAGATGGTTACAAACGATTATTAGAGCCAGCAATGGAAACTGAACTTCGGGTATTAACCAAGCAAAAAGCAGATGAAGAAGCCATCAAAGTTTTTGCAGAAAATGCCCGTCAGTTATTATTGGCAGCACCAATGGGGCAAAAAAATGTATTGGCTATCGATCCGGGGTTCCGCACAGGCTGTAAGGTAGTATGTTTAGATAAGCAGGGTCAGTTATTGGAAAACACAGCCATTTATCCACACACAGGACAAGGAAATGTAAAAAATGCTGCCGCTACGATCCAACAGCTTTGCGAAAAACATGAAATTGAAGCCATTGCAATTGGTAATGGCACAGCGGGCAGAGAAACCGAATCTTTTGTTCGAGGTTTAAACTTGCCGAATGTTACCATAGTGATGGTGAATGAAAGTGGTGCATCCATTTATTCGGCTTCAGAAGTGGCCAGAGCGGAATTTCCAACTCAGGATATTACCGTTCGAGGTGCTGTATCAATTGGCCGTCGTTTGATGGATCCACTGGCTGAATTGGTAAAAATCGATCCAAAATCTATCGGTGTTGGGCAATACCAGCACGATGTAGATCAGAATAAATTACAAGCCAGCCTAGATGACACTGTAATTAGCGCCGTAAACGCTGTCGGTGTAGAATTAAATACCGCTTCGAAAGAGATTCTGGCTTACGTTTCAGGCTTAGGACCAACTTTAGCACAAAACATCGTTGATTATAGAAATAGCAATGGTGCTTTTAAAAATCGGGCGAGCCTGAAGAAAGTTCCTCGTTTAGGTGATAAGGCTTTCGAGCAAGCCGCTGGTTTCCTACGCATCCGCAATGCGGAAAATGTTTTAGATACGAGTGGTGTACACCCCGAACGTTATGCCGTGGTTGATCGCATGGCTAAAGATCTGGGCACAACGGTTTCTGCATTGATGAAAGATCAGCAGTTGCAAAAGCAAATTAAACCACAACAATACGTTACGGAAGAAATTGGCTTGCCTACGTTAAATGATATTTTGAAAGAATTGGCGAAGCCTGGCCGCGATCCGCGTGATCAATTTGAAGCATTTAGTTTTACAGATGGCGTAAATGAGATTTCAGATCTTAGAATCGGCATGAAGCTGCCTGGAATTGTAACCAACATCACCAATTTTGGCGCTTTTGTAGATATCGGCGTTCACCAGGACGGTTTGGTACACACCAGTCAGTTGGCAAACCGTTTTGTGGCTAACGCAAATGATGTGGTAAAGGTTCATCAGAAGGTAGAAGTAACCGTAATGGAAGTTGATGCCGCCCGTAAACGGATTTCGCTATCGATGAAAACGGAAGAAAGCTTAAAGCCGAAAAACCAAAGCCAGCAGCCAGAAAGAGCAAGGAATAAAGAGCAAGGAGCAAAGAATTATTCGCCGAAACCTCAACAACAAGCAAAAAAGGATGCTGATGGGGATTTGCAGGAGAAACTTGCGAAGTTGAAGGGGATGTTTAAATAACAGCTCTATACAGGAAAACAAAATTAAGCACAAAATGCATTAAAAAAGGCTTTCTTGTTTTATCAAGAAAACCTTTTGTGCATAAATTTATTTTAAAATTTAATTATTGGAATACATAAGTTGAAGTAATATCAGTTAAGGTATTTCCACTACCAGATTTCTTATCAACACTCTTACCGTCAACAAAAATCTCACATTCAATTGTACCGCCAGTGTTTGAGGTTCCACTGATTAGTAATGCATCAAATTGTTTAACAGTCATATCAAACTTGTAAGAATAAGGAAGTGCTTGATTACTAAACAATTCTGTTGCTCCTGTTGCATTTCTTCTCACAATGCTATATAAACTTGTAAGACCAGATGGCGAAGTGATTCTATATTCTACAGACACTTTTCTGGGATAGGTATTTTGATCAGTTGGTGTAGTTTCGTCTTTTTTACAAGAGAACAAAAATGTTACTACTAAAATTAGGGAAAGGGATAACAGCAATTTAATTTTTTTCATAGATTTTTTAGTTTTTAATTTCTTAAAATACCAATCCAAATTAAATGCCAAAAGCTGTAGCTATACTCAAAATACTATATTTCAAGTAAATAGAACTACCTGTTTTTAAGTAGTTTTTTAGAATGCTTTATTTTTTTTGATAACTGGTGTGCTAAAGATTATCCTAATTATTCTTCCAAATCAAGCATTTTTAAAATCAGATAGTGCAAACTTCATAGATTTTAAGATGCCTATATTTGAGACGCAAATTCCTTTATCGCAGCATCTGGGTGATCAGTTTTCAGAAAGTTCTCCCCAATGCCGTGAAAACATATCAAATAAGGTGAAAGTCTACCTTTTGGCTTCTGAGAATAGTGACCACAGGAAAAATGACTTAGTTGTATCAGGTGGTAAAAACTACAAACCCGCAAACTTATCCCGATGTTCCAATCTTGTTTTTGGTAAACTTTCAGGATAATTATTCTGGATGAAAGTAATCATTGCTTCTCTTACTTCGCAACGCAAATCAAAGGCTCTGGAAGAATTAGAAGCACTCATCAAAAATCTGATTTCAATAGAACCATCTTTATTGGTATCCGTAACCTGAACCACATTTACCCTTTTATCCCAAAGTGGATTACTCGTTAACAACCTGGTTAGTTCCTGGCGAAGTGGCTCAATTGGAATGGTATAATCCATATAAAGGAAAACAGTACCGAGTAAATCTGCCGATACACGTGTCCAGTTTTGAAAAGGCTTTTCAATAAAATAAGTGATGGGCAAAATCAGTCTTCGTTGATCCCAGATACTCACCACAACATACGTTAAGGTTATTTCTTCTACCCTTCCCCATTCGCCTTCCACAATTAATACATCATCAATCCTGATGGGTTGGGTAAAGGCGATCTGAAAGCCAGCTAATAAATTTCCCAGAGATTTTTGAGCGGCGAAACCGATGATAATCCCGCCTATCCCGACACCAGTTAATAAACCTGCACCTATTTTACGCATGCTTTCAAAACTCAATAGAATAATGGCTGCGGTAACTAAAATAATCAGCGAAACGATAAATTTACGAACAAACTGAAGCTGTGTGCGAATCTTCCTTTCTTTTAAATTATTTTCTTTGTTGAGATCATATTTGAGGAAGAAAAAGTCTTCTAATACATTGATTAACCTGATTAAGATGAGGGAGAATGTAACAGTCAGCGCAATCTCAAGCGCCTTTTCTATTGGCATTCTCACTTTAAGGGGCATCACCATTAAATCTAACGAGAAGTTTAGCAGTAATAATGGAGTAAATACTGCAACTGGCCGCCTGAGGTGTTTAATGGTAGATTTAATCAAAATTGAATCCCACCAACGGGAAAGCAAGATAAAAGTCTTGCTTAAAATAAATTTGATTATAATCCCGAATAGGATGGCAATACAACCTATAATGATGTTTTTTACGAATAACGGAATCGGATAACCAAAAAAATGGTCGAGATACTGCATAAGAAATTTGTTGGTTAAATGCTTGAGATTACTCTTTTATCTAACAACAAAATTTATTGATTGTTTGAATCAGTCAGTCATTGTCATCGGATGAATAATAGTAAGTGTGCTATAGCTATAGTCATCAGATGAATAAATAGTACGTGCGCTAGAGCTTAGTCATCGGATGAATAAATAGTACGTGTGCTATATTCATCCGATGACTATTACATCTGCTCCACAAAATCTTTTATTGCTGCACCAGGATTATCAGTTTTCATAAAGTTTTCTCCAATTAAAAAACCATCGAAGCCAGCACTCTTTAATTCTTTAATTATTTTCGGATCGCTAATGGCACTTTCAGAGATCTTTAAAAATTCATTCGGAATCTTATTTACTAAATCAAAAGAAGTTTGAATATCAACTGTAAAATCCGCCAGGTTTCTATTATTTACACCAATGGCATCTAAATTAGGGCAAATACTTCGTTCCAGTTCTTCCAGGTTATGAACTTCCAAAAGCACGTTTAAACCTAAATTATGAGCGAATTTCCCAAAATCAATAATCTGTTGTGGGGTCAAAATGGCAGCGATCAATAAAATAATATCGGCCCCCCAGGCTTTCGCTTCCAAAATCTGATACTCATCGATCATAAAATCCTTGCGCAAAATCGGAATCTCATTTGCGGCTCTCGCTGCAAGTAAATCATCGGTTTTACCTCCAAAAAAATCAAAATCTGTTAAAACAGAAAGTGCAGATGCACCAGCACGATTGTATGCCTGGGTCACTTCGGCTACATTGGCTACCCCGTTAATTAAGCCTTTTGAAGGCGAACGTCGTTTAAATTCTGCGATGATTCCGGTACGGTCTTCAGCCTGTAAAAACTCTTTAAAAGAATAGGGGGTCCGGTTAAAATGAACAGACTTCTCCAAATCCTGAATGGAAATCAAGCGCTTCGCATCAGCCACTTCTTCTTTTTTACGTAATACGATTTTATCTAATACAGATACAACCCCTAAATCCCCTAAAGGGGAACTTGAATTTCCATCGTACCCCAAACCCCTAAAGGGGCTTTCCTTTCTATCGTTCATATCACTATGCATAATATTTTTATTGTTTGCTATTTCCAACCTGCCTGTCGCTCTCCCTTTAGGGAGCTGGGGGCTAAGCTGTCAACCAATTCTCCATCATTTGTTTACCATATTCAGTTAGCACACTTTCTGGATGAAACTGTACGCCACGAACATCTAAACTTTCATGTCTCAACGCCATAATTTCACTTTTATGATCCCGGGCAGTGATTTTTAAGCAAGATGGAAAATTTTCTTTGCTCACCACCCAACTGTGGTAACGACCAACATTTATCGTTTGCGGACATTCCCAAAACAAAGGTTCATCACCATCAACAACGGTAACAGGTGTTGCTATGCCATGCATCGGACGGCCCAAATTCAGTAGCGTACCACCAAAAGCTTCTGCAATAGCCTGCTGCCCTAAACACACACCAAAAATACTTTTAGTGGGTGCATAAGTTTTAATTACATCGAGCAATAAACCCGCCTCTTCAGGAATCCCCGGGCCAGGAGAAAGCAAAATCTTATCATATTGCGCCACATCAGCCAGGTCAAATTTATCGTTCCTCCAAACCACAGCTTCGTACCCCACCTCATTAATTAAATGAACCAGGTTGTAAGTGAAACTATCATAGTTATCAATTACCAAAACTGTTTTTTTATCTATATTATCCATTTTAAATTCCTTTATACATCATCCATTACACATTTACCATCTTCCATTTTTTCCATCTTCCATCAAATGCCTTCTGCCATTTCAATTGCTTTACGCAAAGCCGCAATCTTGTTATTTACTTCCTGCATTTCCATTTCAGGCACGGAATCAGCAACAATACCTGCACCAGCTCGGTAGTGCAATTCATTGTTTTTGCTCATAAAAGTTCTGATCATAATGGCATGGTTAAAATCTTCATTGAAGCCCATAAAACCGATGGCTCCAGCATAAAAATTCCTTCCTAACTTCTCATTTTCATCGATTAGCTGCATCGCCTTATACTTTGGTGCACCGCTTAATGTACCTGCCGGATAAGTATCTGCAACTACCTTAAATGCACTCACATTTTCCTGTAAATGGCCGGTAACCTTACTCACCAAGTGAATCAAATGCGAATAATATTGAACTTCCTTAAACGATTTTACCTCTACCCGGTTACAATGTCTGCTTAAATCGTTCCGGGCTAAATCAACAAGCATCACATGCTCAGCACTTTCTTTTGGATCCTGCTCCAATTTTTTAGCCTGCGCTGCATCTTCAATATCATTTCCACTGCGTTTAAAGGTACCTGCAATGGGAAAGATATTTGCCGAATTATTTCCAATGGTAATTTGTGCTTCCGGCGATGATCCAAAAAGTTTAAAATCTCCATAATCGAAATAAAATAAATATGGCGATGGATTTATCGACCGTAAACAACGGTAAACATTAAATTCATCACCAGAAAACGACTGTTTAAATGCTCTCGAAGGAACAATCTGAAATACATCACCACGATAAATATGTTTTTGAAGTTTTTCTACCAGGCTGATAAAACCCTGATCGGTAAGGTTGGAAGATTCTTCTCCCCTTACGTGGAACTTGTATTCAGGATAATTTTTATTTTGAATCAGGTATTCCATTTTCTCCAGCCCACCCTCTTCTTCGCCTTCGAATGTATTTTTGAAGAGCGTGATTTCATTTTTGAAATGATCAATCGCAATCAGATAGCGATACAAGTGATATTGCATTTCCGGAATTTCTTCGCCCTCTGGCGTTTCGGAAGTGAATTTAATATCTTCGAAATGCTGAACGGCATTCCAGGTAAAATAACCGAATAAACCACTCGAAATAAACTTGATTTCAGGCAATTCGGTTTCTTTGAATTTATCCTTAAAATCTGCTATCTCTTCGATTAAGTTCTTACTCTCTTTAATTTCGACCGATCCATCCGGAAAATACGTTTCTAATCTCGATCCTTTTAAAATAATTCCGGCAACTGGATCGGCACAAACAAAGCTCATCGAATTTTCACGACTATGGTAATCAGAACTCTCTAATAAGATGCTGTTCGGATAAACATCGCGTAAGCGCAAATAAATGCTTACGGGCGTTGTGGTATCGGCAAGCATTTTTTTGTAAGTGGTATTAATTTTATACATTTTCTATCGTCATTGCGAGGAGAACGATGAAGCAATCTCCTCTTTGTAATTTTTTCTAAAAATAAAAAGCCCAGCGTGTGGTTCTACGCCGGGCTTTAATGGTTCTTTAAGGTTTAGGTTGATAAACTATATTTTTCTCATACGCAGCCAGCGCAATCCGTTTTCGAATTACTTTGCCAAAGCCATGTATGTATATTGCTGATCATGAGCAGCAAAAATATAAATAAATTTGAAAAAAGGAAATTTTTATGAAAATAAGTTGGAAAGAGGTTTAACCGCGAAGAATGCCAAGTTTAAAATGTTTAACCACAGAGAGCACGAGGTGAAGGCACAGCGTACATCAAATTTTTTACTTCCTTAAAGCTTAATAGTAATAGGTAACCGCAAAGGACACCAAGAAAAAAGCGCAAAGAACGCCAAGTTGAAATGTTTAACCACAGAGATCACAAAGTAAAGGCACAGAGGACACTAAGTTTTTAATTCTGCCTCCATGCTCTCTGTGAAAATCTCTGTGCACTCGGTGGTAAAAACCTTTGCGCCACTTTGCGATAATCTTTGCTCTCTTTGCGGTTAGAACCTAAAATAAATTAACTACAGCGTACACCAACTTTTTTTATTCTGCCTCTATGCTCTCTGTGAAAACCTCAGTGCACTCGGTGGTAAAAACCTTTGCGCCACTTTGCGAAAACTTTGCTCTCTTTGCGGTTAGAACCTAAAATAAATTAACTACAGCATACACCAAGTTTTTTACTTCACCTCTATGTTCTCTGTGAAAACCCCAGTGCGCTCGGTGGTAAAAAACCTTCACCACTTTGCGGTTAAACTAACTAAGAAACCCCAAAAAACGTTCTTCCAGGAACACTTTTAGTCATCATTAAGATCGAAACGATAATAATAACCAAAGCCAATCCAAAGAAAATAGCGATAGTACGGTGTTTAGCAACAGCATCAACTACCTTTTTAGATTTCGCATTACCAACTGTAATTAAGATAATCGCCAAAATCATCATGGAGATGTGTTCCATTTTAAAGTAGCGAACTGCTGGTGTACCAGCACTGCTCAATTTATACCAACCTTCACTAAAGTAAAGTACTAAACCAATTACCAATTGGATATGTGCACTGATCAGTGCAAAAACATTTAGTTTTCTATCACCTTCTGTATATGCTTTTTTACCAAACCAGCCAGATAAAGCCTTAACCACGGCAATAATTAACAAGAGAAATACTACATAGCGCCATCCTGAATGAGCACTTTTTAAAATATCGTTCATAAGATCAAATTCTTTCCTTCAAAAATAGATCATTAATTGTAAAAAATAAGATATTCAATAAATCCCTTGCTTATTTATATTAGTTTTAAACAAAATAAACCCCTAAACTTATTATGAAGAAAATTTTACTCGCCATTGGGCTGGTATTTTCTACTACATTGATGTTTGCACAGCAAACCACCTTCCCCGTAAATGGTTCTTTTGATACCCGACCTGGAATGTTTGCTTTTACCAATGCCACAATTGTAGTAAGTGCCAATCAAACTTTAACAAATGCTACACTTTTAATCAAAGGACAAACGATTCAGGCAGTTGGCGCCGGATTATCCGTACCCAAAGGTTATGTTGTGGTAGATTTAAAAGGAAAATTTATTTATCCATCTTTAGTTGATGCTTTTTCGAGCTACGGAATTGCTGAAGCTCCAGCCCAGGCTCGTGGTTTTGGAAGTCAACGCCAATCTATTTTTGTTTCCACCAAAAAAGGTGCATATGGATGGAATGAGGCCATCAGACCAGAAACTTATGTGAAAAACATTTTTGCAGTAGATACTAAAAAAGCCGATGAATTGCGTAAAGTAGGTTTCGGTAGCGTGAATGTAATCAGTCGCGATGGTATTGCCCGCGGTGTTTCTACGGCAGTAACCTTAAATGAAGGTGCTGATAACAATGTGATTCTGAAAGACCAAACCGCAGCAAATTATTCCTTCAATAAAGGGACTTCATCAAACGATTACCCCACTTCTTTAATGGGATCAATTGCCTTGTTGCGCCAAACCTATTATGATTCGCAGTGGTATGGCAAACAGAAAGAGGAGTACAATATCTCCTTAGATGAATTTGGGAAGCAGCAAGCTATTCCTCAAATTTTCGAGGTTGATGGTTGGCAGAACGTATTGCGTGCAGATAAAATTGGAAAAGAATTTGGCAAAAAATTCATCATCAAATCTGGCGGAGATGAATATCAGCGCATCAACGAAGTGAAAGCAACAGGCGCAAGTTTAATCATTCCAATTTCTTTCCCTAAAGCTTATGATGTAGAAGATCCTGCTGAGGCCAGAAACGTAACTTTATCACAAATGAAAGGCTGGGAACTGGCACCAACCAATCCGGCCGCTTTAGAAAAAGCGGGGATTAAGTTTGCCTTAACCGCTTTTGGATTAGAAAACAGTCGCGATTTTTGGGCTAATATCCGCACTGCGATAGAAAATGGATTAACAGAAAAGCAGGCTTTACAAGCGGTAACCACCATTCCTGCAGACCTTTTGGGGATCGGTGATAAAGTAGGTTCGCTTGATAAAGGCAAAGTGGCTAACTTTCTAATCTCATCAGATAACCTATTTAAAAACGGAAATATCATTTTCGAAAACTGGGTTCAGGGGAAACGTTTCATTGTGAATAAAATGGATGTAAGTGATGTTCGCGGAACTTATAATTTAAACGTTGATGGTGTAGGTGCTTCAACCTTAAAAATCACAGGAACTGCTGGCGGCTCTACCGCTGCGATTGAAAGAACAGGCGTAGATAGCGTTAAAACTACTGCAACCTTCACCAGAAATGGCGATTGGGTAAGCATCAATTTTAACCTAAAGAAAAACCCGAAAGGCGATGTTCGTTTAAGTGGATACATTACTTCTGCAAATCCAATTACGATTAAAGGCGAATCTGCGTTGGCAGATGGCTCAACAGGAAAATTCACCGCAACCTATAAAGAAGCGGCAAAAGAAACACCGAAAAAAGACGAACCTAAACCTAGCTTAGCAACTGGCTCGCTTATTTACCCTTTTACTGCTTTTGGCACAACCGAATTACCAAAAGTAGAAACGGTGCTGATTAAAAACGGTACCGTTTGGACAAATGAAAAAGACGGCGTTTTGCAAAATACTGATGTACTTTTAGAGAATGGAAAAATCAAAGCGGTTGGTAAAAATCTATCGGCAGGTGGTGCTAAAGTAATTGATGCCACAGGCAAACACATCACCGCTGGTATTATCGATGAACATTCGCACATTGCTGGCAGCGGCGGTATTAATGAAGGTGCACAATCGGTTTCGGCCGAAGTTCGCATTGCAGACATTATCAACTCAGAAGATGTAAACATTTATCGCCAGCTGGCGGGTGGTGTAACTACCTCTCATATTCTACATGGCTCGGCAAATCCGGTTGGTGGTCAATCACAATTAATTAAACTTCGCTGGGGTAAATCGCCAGAAGAATTAAAATTTGCCGGCGCTGATGGGTTCATCAAATTCGCTTTGGGTGAAAACGTAAAGCAAAGTAATTTTGGAACCGGCGCCCGTTTCCCGGTAACCCGCATGGGTGTTGAACAAACTTTTGTTGATGAATTTACACGCGCGAAAGAGTATGCAAAAGCAATGTCGGTTAAAGGCAATAGCATTCGCAGAGATTTGGAATTGGATGCGATAGTAGAAATCTTGAACAACAAACGTTTCATTACCTGTCACTCTTATGTACAAAGCGAAATCAATATGTTAATTCATGTTGCAGATAGCTTAGGCTTTAAAATCAACACGTTTACGCACATTTTAGAAGGTTATAAAGTGGCCGATAAAATGAAAGCCCATGGCATTGCAGGTTCTACTTTCTCAGATTGGTGGGCTTATAAAAATGAGGTTGCAGAAGCCATTCCTTACAACGGGAAAATCATGCATAATGTTGGCGTAACCACGGCTTTTAACTCTGATGATGCGGAGATGGCCCGTCACTTAAACCAGGAAGCTGGAAAATCAGTTTTATACGGTAACGTTCCTGAAGAAGATGCTTTGAAATTTGTGACTTTAAACCCGGCAAAAATGCTTCACATTGATGATAAAGTAGGCAGTTTAAAGGCGGGTAAAGATGCCGATGTGGTGATCTGGACGGCTAACCCACTTTCTATTTATGCCAAGGCAGAAAAAACCTTTGTAGATGGGATTGCCTATTGGGACATTGAAAAAGATGCACAGATCATTAAATCTCAACAGACAGAGAAAGCACGTCTGATCCAGAAAATGTTGGAGAGCAAAAGTAAAGGTGCGAAAATGCAACGCCCGGCAGGTGATGCTCCACGCTTATACAATTGCGAAACTTTAGAAAATTATTCAGCAGAGCTAACCGAGAACGAACATGCACACTAATATGAAAACCTATTTAATGAGTCTGGCTTTTTCGGCAACAAGCCTGATGTGCTTTGCGCAAGCAAACATTTCGCCAGCTAAAAAACAAACCAAAACCATTGCCATTACGGGCGCTACAGTCCACGTAGGTAATGGAACGGTGATCGAAAACGGAACCATCATTTTCAGCAATGGAAAAATTATTTCCGTTACTGCCAACGGGCAAGTGCCACAAGATGATGTAAGTAAAATTATAGCAACTGGTAAGCATATTTATCCTGGTTTTATTGCAGCTACCACTAATTTGGGTTTAGCAGAAACGGAATCTATCAAAGCAACTTTAGATTACCAGGAAATTGGCGATTTCAATTCGCACATCCGTTCTATTGTTGCTTACAATACCGATTCGAAAGTACCTGCAACTTTACGTAGCAATGGTGTTTTAATGGCGCAACCTACGCCGCAAGGTGGAGTAGTTTCCGGAAGTTCATCAGTGGTACAACTGGATGCCTGGAATTGGGAAGATGCGGCTTTAAAAACCGATGATGCCATGCACATGAGCTGGCCGGTTACGCCACGCTTTAGAGGTGGTTTTGCAGGTTTCGGCAGACCGCAAATGTCGCCAGAAGCTTTAGCAGAAAGAACGCAGGCTGCTATTGCACAGTTAACTTCTTTCTTTGCAGAAGCGAAAGCTTATTCAGAGATGGGTAAACCTGAAGTGATCAACAATCGCTTTGATGCCATGAAAAGAGTTTTCTCTGGTGAAGAGAAATTATTTATCGCAGCAGATAGTCAAAAGGATATTGTAGCGGCAGTAAACTTCGCCAAAAAGTTCGGCATTACGCCAGTAATTACAGGTGCTGATGAAGCTTATCTGATCATCGATTTCTTAAAAGAAAGCAACATTAGCCTGGTGGTTAAACAGCCTCATGCTTTACCTAATAATAATGATGATGATGTGAACATGCCCTATAAAAACGCAGCCGTTTTGGCCAACGCTGGTTTAACCGTGGCATTAAGTATTGATGGTTACTGGCAACAGCGGAACCTGCCTTTTATGGCTGGAACGGTTACCGCCTGGGGATTAGACAAAGAAAAAGCATTATCTACCATTACCTTAAACGCGGCAAAAGTAATGGGCATTGATAAAACCACAGGCAGTATTGAAACGGGCAAAGATGCTACTTTCTTTATTTCCGCTGGCGATGCTTTGGATATGAGAACGAACAAAGTGGAGCAGGCTTTTATTCAGGGCAGAGATATTAATCTAGATAATTTGCACAAGCAGCTGGATAAAAAGTTTAGCGATAAGTATATTGCTGAGATGAAGTAAAGTAAATAGTTTAATTGAAACGGCCAATATTAATTTATTGGCCGTTTTTGTTTTTAGGTTGGTGAGACACCAACCAATAGATTAAACTTTTGTACACTGTTTATGAACGATCGTCACCCTGAATTTATTTCAGGGCCTTATTTTTTACTATCGGTTGGTGTTTCACCAACCGATATACTATTCAAAACATCTATGAAACATCTATTCATTTAAAGATGAGAATTATAGTCCAGAACTATATTTGATGTTAAAAACACCTTAATATTGTTTTTTACCCTGCATAAATTTTAGATATATTTGGAATATGGAAACCGCAGAAAAAACCAACCGTGTACATTTAGGCAGAAAAATTAGCCGCATACGCGAATTAAGAGGGATGAAACAAGACACACTCGCCACGGAACTTGGCATTAGCCAACAAGCGGTAAGTAAACTTGAACAAAGCGAAATGATAGAAGACTCTACTTTAGAAAAGGTTGCGAAAGTATTAGGTGTAACAGCTGAAGGAATAAAACATTTCACTGAAGAAACCATTTTCAATAATATCAATAATTTTCACGATAGTTCAATTCAGAACAACTTTAACCCTGTTGAAAAAATAATAGAATTATACGAACGCTTATTAGCAATTGAACGTGAAAAGATTGAGATTTTGAAAGGTAAATAGTTCCCTAAAGAGTTCCTTTCATTTGGATAATTTGCACAAGCAACTGGATAAGAAGTTTAGCGATAAGTATACTGCTGAGAAGAAGTAATATGCATTCAGTTTATGAAAATTTCTGTACACTGGTCATGAACGATCGTCACCCTGAATTTATTTCAGGGCCTTATTAACAAAAACATCTTATATAAGTCGCGACAAAAAGATGCTGAAATAAATTCAGCATAACGACATTGCTAACAAAGCAGCCAATATTAGTTTATTGGCTGCTTTGTGTTTTAAAAAGATAATAACTATTGCTGAAATATTTATCCCGCAGATTCAGGAGATTTCCGCAGAAGCAAGTAGCAAAATCTGCGAAATTTGTTTTGATCTGCGGGACAAAGCCTTGCATTATGTTAAGTCATTTTTCTATCGGTTGGTGTCTTACTGTCCTCTCTTATGTTGCCTACTGTCCTCTCCTAAAAAAACTTGACACATTTTGGCCTAATAAAAATCAAAATGGAACAAGAGAAAAAACGTTGCGGATTTAGTATTTTAGTATCCGATTCGTTCGACCGTACAGATGACCGTAATGCT
>NZ_JBLYEE010000029.1:0-3478 GCF_048515415.1 Pedobacter sp. N23S346 | reverse complement strand
TTGGGCTTTTAAGATTTGGCACCGACCTACTCTCCCACGTGTTACCGCAGTACCATCGGCTCTGGTGGGCTTAACTTCTCTGTTCGGAATGGGAAGAGGTGGACACCACCGATATAGGCACCTAAATATTTTTATTTGAACTGAAAGGATAAAGCTCAAAGCTTAAAGCTACTGTATTTCGCTTTACTCTTTAGTCTTTTAGCTTTCCGCTTAAATGACATATTATTGAAAGAAGTTAAGTTTCGAAGAACAAACAACAAATCTGTTTGCTTTGAAAGCTTCGGATGATTAGTACTACTCGACTATGCTGTCGCCAACTTTACATCTGTAGCCTATCAACGTAGTAGTCTGCTACGGTCCTATATGGAATTCTCATCTCGTGGCTAGTTTCGCACTTAGATGCTTTCAGCGCTTATCTATTCCCAGCGTAGCTACTCTGCAATGCCCCTGGCGGAACAACAGATTCACTAGAGGCTAGTCCAACCCGGTCCTCTCGTACTAAGGTCAGCCCCACTCAAAATTCCTACGCCCACAACAGATAGGGACCGAACTGTCTCGCGACGTTCTGAACCCAGCTCGCGTGCCACTTTAATCGGCGAACAGCCGAACCCTTGGGACCTTCTCCAGCCCCAGGATGTGACGAGCCGACATCGAGGTGCCAAACCTCCCCGTCGATATGAGCTCTTGGGGGAGATCAGCCTGTTATCCCCAGCGTACCTTTTATCCTTTGAGCGATGGCCCTTCCATGCAGAACCACCGGATCACTATATCCGTCTTTCGACCCTGATCGACCTGTATGTCTCACAGTCAAGCAAGCTTATGCTATTGCACTCCGCGTACGGTTACCAAGCGTACTGAGCTTACCTTTGAAAGCCTCCGTTACCTTTTTGGAGGCGACCACCCCAGTCAAACTACCCATCAAACAATGTCTCCGATAAGATCGGATTAGACACCGAATACAGAAAGGGTGGTATTTCAACGTTGGCTCCACGACGCCTAGCGACGCCGCTTCAAAGCCTCCCACCTATCCTACACATCCTGTATCCAATGTCAATGTTAAATTGTAGTGAAGGTGCATGGGGTCTTTCCGTCCCGTTGCGGGTACCCGGCGTCTTCACCGGGACCACAATTTCACCGAGCTCATGGCTGAGACAGCGCCCAGATCGTTACACCATTCGTGCAGGTCGGAACTTACCCGACAAGGAATTTCGCTACCTTAGGACCGTTATAGTTACGGCCGCCGTTTACTGGGGCTTCGATTCAATGCTTCTCCGTGAGGATGACATCCCCTCTTAACCTTCCAGCACCGGGCAGGTGTCAGGCCTTATACTTCATCTTTCGATTTTGCAAAGCCATGTGTTTTTGTTAAACAGTCGCCTGGGCCTTTTCACTGCGGCTGACATTGCTGCCAGCGCCCCTTCTCCCGAAGTTACAGGGCCATTTTGCCGAGTTCCTTAGCCATGATTCACTCGAGCACCTTAGAATCCTCTTCCCGGATACCTGTGTCGGTTTGCGGTACGGGTTTTTATAACCTGAAGCTTAGCGGTTTTTCTTGGAAGTCTGATTACCTGCGCTATCAATTCACCCGAAGGTTCATTGTACTATCGACTTTCAGCTAGATCGGCGGATTTGCCTACCGTTCTAATACCTACTGTCTTTAACGATCTATTCCGTCAGATCGCGGCAGTGTCACTACTCCGTCCCCACATCGCAGTTATAAAAAGTACTGGAATATTAACCAGTTGTCCATCGAATTTCCCCTTCGGGTTCTCCTTAGGTCCCGACTAACCCTGATCCGATTAGCGTTGATCAGGAAACCTTATCCTTTCGGTGGGCGGGTTTCTCTCCCGCCTTATCGTTACTTATGCCTACATTTGCTTTTCTATAAGCTCCAGCACCCATTACCAGATACCTTCGCTGCCGATAGAATGCTCCCCTACCGATATATTTCAATCCCATAGCTTCGGTGTACAATTTAATGCCCGTTTATTATCCATGCCCGATCGCTCGACTAGTGAGCTGTTACGCACTCTTTAAATGAATGGCTGCTTCCAAGCCAACATCCTAGCTGTCTGTGCAATCGGACCTCGTTAGTTCAACTTAACTGTAACTTGGGGACCTTAGCTGATGGTCTGGGTTCTTTCCCTCTCGGCGCGTGACCTTAGCACCCCGCGCCTCACTGCAGATCATATTTAATAGCATTCGGAGTTTGTCTGGATTTGGTAGGATTTGACTCCCCCGCACCCAATCAGTAGCTCTACCTCTATTAAACTTAATATCCACGCTGTTCCTAAAAACATTTCGGGGAGTACGAGCTATTTCCCAGTTTGATTAGCCTTTCACCCCTACCCACAGATCATCCGGAAACTTTTCAACGTTTATCGGTTCGGTCCTCCAGTACGTGTTACCGCACCTTCAACCTGTCCATGGGTAGATCACAAGGTTTCGCGTCTACCTCCTCTGACTATACGCCCTATTCAGACTCGCTTTCGCTTCGGATCCGTGCCTGAAGCACTTAACCTTGCCAGAGAAGAGTAACTCGTAGGCTCATTATGCAAAAGGCACGCCGTCACGCCACCTGGACGCTCCGACCGCTTGTAAGTACACGGTTTCAGGTTCTATTTCACTCCCCTGTTCGGGGTTCTTTTCACCTTTCCCTCACGGTACTGGTTCACTATCGGTCTCTCAGGAGTATTTAGCCTTACCGGATGGTGCCGGCAGATTCCCACAAGGCGTCTCCGACCTCGCGGTACTCAGGATACTACTAAGCTAGCATTCTATACGTGTACCGGGCTATCACCGTGTATCGCTGGGCTTCCCATCCCATTCCACTTCTGTTTGCTAATGCCATATCGTAGTCCTACAACCCCCATCTTGCCGTAACAAGATAGGTTTGGGCTCTTTCCCGTTCGCTCGCCACTACTTAGGAAATCATTATTATTTTCTCTTCCTCTGCTTACTTAGATGTTTCAGTTCGGCAGGTTTGCTCATTATATGTGACTGGTCTTCAACCAGACGGGTTGCCCCATTCGGAAATCTTCGGATCTATTCCTATTTGCAAATACCCGAAGCTTATCGCAGCTTATCACGTCCTTCATCGCCTCTGAGAGCCAAGGCATCCCCCGTGTACTCTTTATTACTTTCTTCTACTCATATGCCTTTTGCGCCATATGGTATGCTTTTTTTGCTCTTGTTATGATGTCTCATACCTTCCCTATGGTTGCCCATCGGGTTGGTGAGCACAAACACAACAGTCGCCTATTGTTGTTTGCTCTTCTTTTTTAACTTCTTCCAATATGTCAAAGAACTTTACCAAGGCTGAAGGTCGAAGGTATAAAGGTAGAGGGTTTCATTGTCCCCTGCCTAAGCTCCGTTTCAGCTTCGTTAGTCAAAAACTCCGGTCTCGAACCGTTTTATCTATTTCACAGTATATGCTTGATAAATATGCCCCAATGGCGTTTCTTCTTGTCTTAATCTT
>NZ_JBLYEE010000028.1:0-5769 GCF_048515415.1 Pedobacter sp. N23S346 | reverse complement strand
GTAAAAAAAGTATTTTTGCCCATGTTGAATGTTTAAGTGTGGTAACTCAAATATCAACACTAAAAAGGGGAAGCCAAAAGCAACCCCTTTTATTTTATCAAAAAAAAATCTTTACCGGACAACAATGTAGTTTTTTTAGGCGTTCTGATTTTAACCGACCGAATCTGATTAGTAGGAATGGTACGAAATTCTCCATCAACAATCATGATTAAAGCTGCTGAATCTACCTTATACAGTAAACCTTTCTCTACGCCAGTTCTTGTTTTTATGATAGAAATATAGGGCTTAACCTGTTGCGCCTGCGCATTGGCGATAAACCCCAGTAAAAGAAAAGTAAACAGAATGGTTTTCATCGCTTTAAAATTAACTTCATTTTATTGAACCCAACCCTATGAAATTACGAAATTTAACTGCCCATTTCCAATATTTTATCAAATTCTGTTGCTTTTAATGGCATCACCGATAAACGCCCCTGGCGAACTAATGAGATATCAGATAAGCTCGGTTCAGCTTTAATTTGCTCTAACGTAACCGGATTTTTTAATGATTCTACCGGGACTAAATCTACCACCACCCAGTTTTTATCATCAGTGGTTGGATCCTGGTAAGATTCTTTCACCACCTTCGCCACACCCACAACATTTTTGCCTTCATTGCTGTGGTAATAAAGCACCAAATCACCTTCCTTCATTTCCCTGAGGTTGTTTCTGGCCTGATAATTCCGAACACCATCCCAAAAGGTGCGGCCATCTTCATTAAATTTTTCCCAGCTGTATTTAAAAGGTTCTGATTTTACTAACCAATGGTTCATATTGTATTTGATTTTAAACGGCTTTAAACTAAGCTTCAAAACTAATAAAATGGAATGAATTAGGAAATAGAGTGGAAAGAATGAGTTTTCAAAATATTAAAAATTGATTAGTTTTTCGGAATATCATTTTCAATAAAGATTAATATCTTGTGGATATAAATTAATAATAACAAAAATGGCAGAATACGCTTTACCATATTTCGGAAACTTACCGACAGAAAATTTAGAAGAATATTATAATGTTGATATTGAATTAAATGGAAATAAAATTCAAGTAGACCTTAACTTTGAACACCAAACGGTTGACACATTAATACTGGACAAAATAAAAAATTTTATTGAAAAATTAGAAAAATTTGACAAGCTGAATAAGACATATATTCTCAATGACTATAATGACGAAGATGGCGACACAGTAAAATTTTACTTAGAACACCATCTTGAGGAAGTTGATAAAGAAGAACTTACAAAACTTGTAAACTTTGACGACAAGATAACAGAACCCGAAAAGCAACTTTTGTCAAAATTGAAATTAGTTAGAGTTGGTCTTTATCCTGATGATGAAGATAACTTCGCCATTTTTGACTACTCAATTGGAAAAGATATTACAAATTATTTAGTAGTAATAAATACTGATGAGAACGGACAACTGGACTACATGACAATGGAAAGCTAAATACCTACTGTCACCATCCTTTACTAGCGCAAGTCTTAGAGTCTACGCTAGTAGGCTGAATGACTTGCGCTTAGCAAAGATTTAATTGACGAATTTATTAAGCACAAGTCAAGCCTATGCTCTGACCAGGGGCGCTAAGACTTGTGCTAGACGAGTAATTTTACAAAGACACATCAACTGGCAAAATCATAATATTAATGGAATTCCTGAAAAAGATATTTTCAACAAAGACAAAAGATAAAAATATACCTTTACCAGAAAGCTATACTGAAAATTCTATAGGAGATTTTTATGTAGAGAACCAGGTTTGTATTACTTGTGGTGCACCTGAGGCAGAAGCACCAGACTTAATAGAACATTCTAAAATTGAATATGGACACTGCTATTTTAAGAAACAACCTACTACTGTTGACGAATTAGACAGAACAATTAATACAATGGAAGTCTCGTGTATTTCAGGCATTAGATATGGCGGTAAAAACAAAGCGATACTTAAGAGACTTTGTGATTTAGGTATGCAAGCAGATTGTGATTATAAATTGGAGGATTTAGAATGACACAAATCCCATTACTAGCGCAAGTTTTAGTTCTACGCTAGTAGGCTGGATGACTTGTGCTTTAGCAGAGATTTAATTGAGAATTTTTAAACACAAGTCGGGCCTTCGCTTTTAGCCCAAGCGCTAAGACTTGCGCTAGATATGGAAATTTGGATATAATTCAAAATAGTAGAATAATCAAAATAACTCTAAAAACTAGGAAACACAATGTTTACATTAATAAAAAACACATTATTTTCAGTTAGCTTATTTAATATATCTTTTAATAAGAAAAAAGAAAGTACGCAAATTAAAGAAGAAGCGCTAGTTTCAATACTAGAAGAGAAAGTACCATTTAAAGATTCAAAAACTCTTTATGGAATTTGCGGGCTAGAACTTATTGATAAAATGAGTAATGATCTAACAGCTTATCTATTTATACAAAAGAATAAGGATCATAGTTCGTGGAATTTAGTTGTTCCTGTAATAATTGACAGAATAACTAATGAAGCACTACAATTTGGTCAAGGTTATTTTGCTCTTGAGGGATCAGGAGTAGGGTTAAGCTATACTGATTCTATTTTTCGCAAACTAAAAGAACATAAAGCTAATGGATTTAATGTGTCTATTTGTCCCATTATCGTTGACAACAAATTACTAGATGACTTTGAGTATATAGATAGTAACCTAAAATGGAACGATTTATTAAAAGATGGCATAAATCTAGCGAATTATCAAAAGAGAGAATTCGTTTGGATATATAAACAATACTCGGAGATTAAGGCGAAGTACCAGTTGTAAATATTTGTTCACCTTACAGAATTAACTTGCCAAAAGTGCCAATTGAAGAACCTAGCCATGCAGATATTAGATTGACCAATCAATTAAAAGAAGGTGGTAAATTATTAGAAATTTTAGTTTGGGATCATTTGATTATTACCAATGAAACTTATTACAGTTTTGCTGATGATGGAATGATGTAAAAATTATTAGCTTGGGTTAATCACCCAGGCTAATAATTAAAATTTATAAGTAGATATCCCATATAAAAACAGAGAAGTTTTTTGCTTTATTTTTGTGATGGTTTGATAATTGGTATTACTTCAATCCCTGCCCTTACTGCGCTCAATAGAATATCTTTAATTATTTTAAAAATGACAATATCTCAGATCCAAAATAACCTGAAAGAGTCAATTCTACAACTATTCACCCAGATTTAAATAGATTGAATATATTAGATAAACAATAACGAAAACAATTAACTTTGTACCATCCGAAAAGAATATAATGTACATCGAATCAATAAAAATAGACAATATTCGTTCCATCCGTCATTTTGAGATGAAATTTAAAAATCCTGCAGGTTGGCACGTAGTGATAGGCGACAATGGTGCTGGTAAATCAACTTTTGTAAAAGCAGTATCCTTAGCTTTGGTTGGTGCGGTAAAGGCAATATACCTTCGACAGGATTTCAAAAAATGGATTAGGATTGGCGCTGGAGTTGAGGAAGAAAAGAAAATTGAGTTGGGAATTCTCAGAGACAATAGGGATGTAAAATATTCTGGCACTAAACCACCTTCTAATTATAATATTGGCGTCGAAATAGTAGAAAAGGAATCGCGCAAAACTGATAATGTAGCGACTAATACTACACTTACTACAGTTCTAGCTTTGGAAAGTGCATTTCCTAAGCATTATGAATTAGCAGGACTATTGGTAAGCGGATATTTTTCAGCTGCGTTTGGCCCATACAGACGGTTTACTGGGGGTAACACAGAATGGAGCGCAGTATCTCCTTATCCAACAGCTGAGGCGCATATTTCAGCTTTCGGAGAAGATGTGATGTTGGGTGAATGTATTAATTGGTTGAAAAATCTTCGCACCCTCGCCAATGAGCCTGCAAACAAGGACAGAGAAAGATATAAAACACTTTTAGATGATTTTGTGAACTTCTTCAACCATGGGGAGATATTACCGCATAATTCCAAACTTAAGCTAATTACTTCTCAAGATATACTATTTCTAGATGGAAATTCAAACGAAGTCTCAGTTATGGAACTAAGTGATGGTTACCGATCTGTACTAAGTATGACTTTTGACCTAATAAGGCAGCTTACAATTTTCTATCCTACAGTAGATCTATTTGCTAACGTAAGAAAAGGTGGTCCAGGAAATTATTTTATTGACCTCCCTGGTGTGGTTATTATTGATGAAATAGACGCTCACCTTCATCCAACTTGGCAACAAGAAATTGGAAATACACTCACAAGATTATTTCCTAAAATTCAGTTTATAGTTACTACGCATAGCCCATTGGTATGTAGAGCTGCGCAAAATGGCAGTATTTGGCGATTAGCAGCACCTGGTAATGACAATAAATCAGGCGAAATTATAGGAATAGAAAGAGCTCGCCTTATCAACGGAAACATACTAGACGCATACGGAACTGAAGTTTTTGGTGAAAATGTTTCCATATCTGAAGAATCCAATGAAAAGATGAATCGTTTGGCAGAACTAAATATAAAATCAATAACAGGAGAAATTGAGGACTCTGAAAAATCTGAATTACAAAATCTTAAAACTATTTTCCCCACTGAAAAGTCTAAATGATTCAGCTAGCAAAAAATATAATACCTGCGAAAGAAATTATAGATAAACTTAAAGAATATCAAGATCAAATTGATAGTTTAGCTACATTTCAATTAAGAAGTGATAAAGCGAAAAATGTTTTTTCAACTCGAAATAGAATTGGAAATAAAGTTTTTGATGCTGTAAAAGTCAAACTTACAGAAATGTGCTCTGGTGCAAGACGTTGTGTTTATTGTGAAGATTCAGTTGCTGACGAGGTTGAACACATTCATCCAAAGGATTTATATCCAAATCTTTGTTTTCATTGGGACAACTACGTTTATGCATGTGGAAACTGCAATGGCCCTAAAAACAATAAGTTTGCAATTTTCAGAAAAGATAATGGAAATTTTCATAATGTGAATCCACAAGGGAAAATGAAAGCAACTGAGCCTTTAGAGGGGAATGATGCACTTATTAATCCAAGGATAGAAGACCCATTAGATTTTTGTATATTAGATTTATCTTCAACCTTTAAGTTCGTTGTTGTAGCAAAGGGGGGAACAGATGATGCTTTTAAAGCAGATTATACTTACAATGAGGTACTGCGTCTAAACGACAGAGAGTTTCTGCGAAAAGCGAGAGAAAATGCCTACACAAATTATAAATCAAGATTGGGGTATTACACCACTAAAAAAGTAGAAGGTGTAGCACAAGACAAGCTTGATAATTTAGTTTTAAATTTAAAACAAGAAGCTCATCCGACAGTTTGGAAAGAAATGCAAAGATATCATTCAAAAGGAATTTTAAAGAGTATCGACAAAGACCTTGATGACCTTTTTATAAAATCACCTGAAGCACTTAATTGGTAATGGGAATACCCCTCTAGTGTAAGTCTCAGTGCCAAGCCTAGATGACTTGTACTTTCATTATTAGTATTCATAATACTGGGTAACCTATTCCGAAACTAATGTTACTTATTTAAATATTTACACAGCCATCTGCTTAGTTTGAACTACTTACTAAAAAATTTGAATAACTTATTGTAAGTTGTCCTCTCCTAAAAAAACTTGACACATTTTGGCCTAATAAAAATCAAAATGGAACAAGAGAAAAAACGTTGCGGATTTAGTATTTTAGTATCCGATTCGTTCGACCGTACAGATGACCGTAATGCT
>NZ_JBLYEE010000027.1:0-5950 GCF_048515415.1 Pedobacter sp. N23S346 | reverse complement strand
GATTGCTTCAGCAGATGAAAGATCTGCTTCGCAATGACGATTTTTTTGAAAGGATGCGTTAACACGAATCGTCATGCTGACCTGTAGCGAAGCGGAAAGCTACGCAGTAAATTTAGCGTCATTCTGAATTCATTTCAGAACAGCACCTTTTGTGGTAAGATCCTGAAACAAGTTCAGGAGGACGATTCTTCGTGGGTTCAGGATGACGATCCCGCGAGGGGAACTTTTAACTTTGATGCTGTAGAAACAAATTCAGATCATCTTCTTTTCCCAAACCAAGCTTTTGTTTAATCCGATACCGGCTCATGCGTACACTTTTGGGTTCAATCCCTAAACGGGCAGAAACTTCTTTGTTAGAAAGCCCCATCAACATGTAAGCACAATATTTCAAATCAAGCCGTGTCAGGCTTTGGTTGGCCTGCTGTTGTAAACGTTCAAAAAAAGCTGGATTGGTTTCAAAAAAGTCAGTTTTATGGATTTCAAAATCTTTATCCATTTTCTTTTGCTGGTTCAGAATCCGCTTGATTTGTTCGTCGACTGAAAGGTGACTATCTGGATCAACCTTTCCAGAGAGCAGTTGCAGCAACTCGTTCTTCTCTTCTATTTGTAAATTGCCTGCCAATAATTCTTTTTGTAAACGTTCCTGGCGTTCTTTCAGCAAAACCTGCTCCGTTTGCAATTGCATGGCTTCTGCTTCTTTTAACTGAGCCCTTAACTCTGCGGCGGTTTTCTCCTTATCTATTAATTCTTGCTTTCTGATCGATGCTTTTAATTTGAAATTGTAAGATTGCAGCAGAAATAATAGAACGGCTATTCCCATAATACCCAAAACCACATAAAAAGTGTTACGTTTTTTAGTAAATGTCGCTTCCTGCTGCAGATAGGCAATTTCCTGCTCTTTTTTTGCCGATTGATATTGTGCCTCTACCCGGGTAATGCTATTTATTTTTTCTTCATTAAAAGCCTTTTTATAATACTCAAAATATTGTTTCAGATAATCTAATGCTTGTTTTTGATCTCCTCTTTTTTCGGCAATATTAGCCAGGCCCTGATAAATTCTGGCTTTGGTTACCGGCATACTTACTACACCATCTGTTTTACTTAATCCGTTCAATAAGATTTTTTCAGCTTCTTCATAGCGGCCATCTCGCAAAGCATATTCGCTACGCAGGCCATAACAATTTAATAATACCTCCTGCAGGTTGGTTTTGGTCGCAATTTTGATGGCTAGATCAAGATATTTCTCTGCGCTATCGCGGTAAGCACCCGGGAAATATTGAAAATAGGCATTCGCCGTATTCAAAGCAATGGCAGCGGTATTGCTTCTTAAAACTAAACGCCCCTCTTGCTTTTTAGAAAGCAGTAAAGATTTTTTATAAATTAATATGGCAGAATCCAGCAGCTGGCGTTTTTTCGTATCTATTTTAAACCGATCAAAGTAGGTTTGGCCAATGGTAAAATAAGCATTATTTAATTGATCTATCTGTTGGCTTCCCAGTGCGGTTTGATAACACAAATCTGCATATTTTTTCTGCCTCGAAGGATTGTTCCCATAGCTGTAAATGCTAGCTAAATAATGGTAAGCAGTACTTTCATAATCCTGTGCATTTTGCCCTTTAAAAAAATCTATTGCTTTTAACAACTTCATTGCTGATTGATCGTTCTCATCATTAACCAGGTCTAACCATCCATTTCTAAACCATACAAAACCTATCGTTACCCGGTCTTTTGTTTTTCTGGCATAGTACATGGCACTGTCACGGCTGGCATAGGCATTCTTCAGGTCTTTTTTCCACACATATAAATGAATCAGTGTAGCATAAGCCATTGCCTTACCCTGCCCATCTGGCAAAGTTTGGCCTATTCGAAGGGCACGGTTAGCCTGCGCAAACGAAAGCGGAAGATGCTGTTCAAAATTAGCCTTCGCCAGTTTGCATAAAACATTTACCTGCTCTGTTTTCGAAACATCTTTCTGAGCCAGTAAACGTTTTAGCGAATCGAGATAGATCTTTTGTGCTTCTGCCTGATTCCATGAAATGAGGAAAAAGAGTAGGACCAATAGTACTGATTTCAGGGTTAACTGCATCATCAAAAATAGAAAAAATAAACAGCTCGTAAAACAGTCATTTTATGTTAAGTATTTGTTTTAAAGACTTTTAAGTGCTTTTTGTAGACGCATTGTAGACATTCGTTTTTTTTGTGGTAGTCGATGAGTAGTCGCTGTTTTCTTTGTTTCCGCTACATACAGCCGTAATTTTGATCTATTCATTCACCAAAAAAAATAAATTATGAAAAGCAAGACGATGGCTATTGTAGCCTACATTACCCTTATCGGGTGGATCATTTCTTATCTGGAATTTAAAAAATCAACAGAAAAAAGCAGACTGGTTAATTACCATTTGGGTCAATCGCTTGGCATTATCATTACCTCATTTGCCTTAAGTATTGTGAGTAGTATCATCCTGGCGATTATCCCAACTTTGGGTTTTATCTTTTACATTGTTTTACTCATTCCATTTTTGCTGTTATTATTGGGGATCATTGCTGCTAATAATGAGGTAGAGAAACCCGTTCCGATTATTGGAAAAATATTTGAAGGCAGATTTAACTTCGCCTCAGAAAAAGAAAGTAAACTTTAAGAAAAACCAAGCTAAAGTCGTTATTCAAAATATGTATAGCGCCTCTCAAGTATAGTGTTATGGCCATGCCATAGCACTTTTTTTAATACTGCCAGGTTTTAAAGCATCGACACAAAACCTTGAAGAGAAAAAATTAGCTGTTTGGTGGGATCACGGTATTTGCTGGGGCTAAAATGATGAAAAGGTAAATCAATTAAAACAGATTAACAAACGTTTAAAATTTAAATAGTATGGACATGACTGGTTGGGAAATTGAAAATCCGGGAGAAAATCTCCTGTCTGTTAACGATAAAAATCTAAAGGCTTTTATGAAGGCCTATCCATTATCGGCACTCAGTCCTGATGGGACGAAGCTGCTCATTATCCGTAAATATCATCCCACGCTAAACTGTTCGCCTGATGATCCTAATAATTTATCAGACAGTTACAGGATTTGCCTCGCTTATTATACCATAAGTACCTACTTCTTTTTTGAGCTGCCTAGAAATTATCATTACAATATGTTATCGGTGAGGTATGATCAAGATATACAAGATATAGCCATCACCATTTCGAGCAGAGAGATGACCCGGGTAACAAACATTAAGGAACTGTTTTTAAAATTGGAAAGCTATGCACCCAAAACAGAGGTAGAGAAGGAAGCTGCTTTTGAAAGCCTTAATAATGAAGTTCCACCTCAAAAGAAACGCGTGCCCATTACCCAAACAGAAGTAAGTTCTGCTATAATTGGCGTGCTAAAAAATGCAGATTTTGATGATTGGTGGGTATCTGAACCGCAGAAAATAGATTTTTTGGATAATGTTGAAATGAACTTCACCATCACCGATTATAATCCTAACGAAGATGAAAATTTTATGGATGAAGCTGATGAAACCATCCGTAATTTTTTATCAAAAACACTTAAAGACAGGGAAGCAACTACTGCACCTGTGTATCAAAACTGCATGGATTTTTTAGATGCGATAGGTTATGACGAAGCAGACCAGCACTTATGGGATATTAAAGACCCTCAAGAAATATGGAACTATGTTACACCAAGGGAAATATATGTTACCCGCGAACCTTATGAAGATAAGGGCGTATACCTTCGTTTAACCTTTAGTTGCGAATGGGAACAGGAACACGGCCTGCAACTGGTATTTAATAAAAGCGGCAAATTGGTACGGGTAAATGAAGATGATGGACATATTCTGGGCTGGCAAGGGCATGGAATGATTGGAGATTAACGCCGGGGCAAAACCGTCATTGCTGAGGAGGCACGACGAAGCAATCTATTTTGTAGATTCTTGGATGGAGATTGCTTCAGCAGATGAAAGATCTGCTTCGCAAAGACGGTTTTTTCTTGGGGCTTCACTAAGCGAATCGTCATGCTGACCTGTAGCGAAGCGGAAAGCTACGCAGTAAATTTAGTTCAGCACCTTTTGTGGTAAGATCCTTAAACAAATCCGATAGCTATCGGATCAGGAGGACGATTCTTCGTGGGTTCAGGAGGACCACTCAAATAATTTTCCCGCAGATTAAGGAGATTTCCGCAGAAGCGAGTTGTAAAATCTGCGGTGATCATTTAGATCTGCGGGACTAACCTTTGCATCATACTGGAGGACGATCCCCTCGCAGAATCGTCTTTGCGAGGAGGCACGACGAAGCAATCTCATTTGTAGATTCCTCGATGGAGATTGCTTCAGCGGATGAATAATAATTATAGTGATGTATGATATGAAATACATGTATAAATTTTCAACCCCAAAAATTTTATCATTATTATTTCTGCCTTAAATGGTCCAAAAATAAGTGAACTCTGGCCAAAAATGCCTCCTGACTTAATAGGACTATTTTTGAAATAATATTTCTCGAAACAAAAAATGTTTAAATAAAAAATGTTTCAGGTTAGAGAAACAATTTATCGAGAAACAAAAAATTGTTTCTCCTGATTTTGTTTCGGGCAAGAGAAACAATTCACCACGAAACAAAAAGATGTTTCTCGTTATTTTGTTTCGAAATTATCCTATCGGGCGGTGTCTCACCGCCCGAAATTAAATGAACTACCTAACCACTAAAAGTAGCGATTGCCATAACCTACCAGTTGGTGATACAGCGACTCAAATTAATTGATTTGAATTCTTTGTTTAAAAGCGGTATACCATGCATCGCAATCTGCCAGCCAATCATAAATCATTTTATAGGTATTAATAATTTCGGCAGAGAAGTTTAAGGTTGCGCTTTCAAAACCATCTTCCTGAAAGATATAAGCATTTAAGCCATAATATAACTGTTCTGATAGGTGTGCAATATCAAAATGGCCAACGGCTTGCAATTGATAAGTCTGGCTTTGGGCATATTGCTGAAAGGTGTCTTCATTGGCCAAAGGTTTTGTTTTGGTAACCAGGTTAATGATGTTGTTTACATCGTAAAGTGTGTTGGCAATGCTAATGGGTTTGTGTTTACCTGAACGAGGGTCTGGCCCGGTGGCTGCACTCAGCAGTTCAGTAAGTATTTGATCTACATCCGATAAGCTATTCGTTTCAAAATAAGCTTCGATAATTTTCCGGAATTCTGTTACAGCTTCTACCTGATCTGGGAGCTGTGTGTTTGGGTTTTTACAATTGTCGTTTAGCATAACATTGATAAAAAGATCCTGAGACGCTGCTAAACGACAATTAACTCTTTACAGAGAAAATATAGATGCGGGACTACCGCTCGTCTCAGGAATATTGTTAAAAATTGAATTGCTTACTTAATTGCTTCTCTTGTTAAGATTTGTAAAATATGTTAATTATCATTTAGCATGGGCAAGATAAACACAATAAATCAATCTTCAAAATATTGTTGCTCAATGGGCGCGTAAATGAAGGCAGTTCTGAACTTGCTGTTGATAGTTCTGTACTTGCTGTTCGGAGTTTTATACTTGCGGTTGATGGTTCAGAACTTTCAGTTCCCAGTTTTATACTTTCAGTTCGTAATTCTGAACTTTCCGACAATAGTTTTATACTTTCAGTTCGTAATTCTGAACTTTCCGACGATAGTTTTATACTTTCAGTTCGTAGTTCTGAACTTTCCGACGATAGTTTTATACTTTCAGTTAACAACATTATACTTGCAGTTGGTAGGTTTATACTTGCAGTTTCAGTTTGCAGTTCTATGCTTTCGGTTCATAGTTCTATACTTGCAGTTGGTAGTTCAGGACTTGACCCTTCCTAAAATAGCTTGACAGTTTTGGTAGTTAATTACTAAGGCTTTTACAGCCACTTTAATTGATTTACTGATACAATATAATGATTAATTTTTATTACTTAGAACAGTTGTTTTTCTTG
>NZ_JBLYEE010000026.1:0-5982 GCF_048515415.1 Pedobacter sp. N23S346 | reverse complement strand
AGCATTACGGTCATCTGTACGGTCGAACGAATCGGATACTAAAATACTAAATCCGCAACGTTTTTTCTCTTGTTCCATTTTGATTTTTATTAGGCCAAAATGTGTCAAGTTTTTTTAGGAGAGGACATAAAGAGAGATTTTAATCATTAGAACGGCGAATTGGAATTAACCATCCTTTTAAAGTGTATTGTAGTGGGTATGAAATAAAAACAGCAACCGATTTTTTTCTGTTGCTGTTTTTATATTGTTGGTGGGATAGGGATGATTTTTTTCATGGATTACATTTCTATATTTCTAAAAGATATCCCTGAAATTTGCCTGTACTGCGGTGAACTTACACCAAAAATAGATTTAGAATAGTCTTTTGCGTTTTGGGCAAGTGTAACCATTCCATCATCCTGATTGTATAAAACATTATCTCGGATGATACGTGCATTGCCTAATTGGGCATTTATTAAAATCACCTCACGATTTTTTTGTAGTAAATCTTTGTGCAACTTAAGCAGCGTATCTAGTCGCAAATCATTTTCGTTAGGGTTATACTGCGGCAAGGTGCTTAACAGATGAATTTGCTTTTCTAAACTATCTAATTTGCTATCAAAACTTTGTTGTGATGCCGAAATCTGCGTTACTACTGTGCCACTTGCCGCTAGTTGTTGTTTTTCTGCTTCGGTTAGCTTGGCCGATGCCCTTCGCCCTTGTAGTTTACGGTGGTTGGTAGCGGCGTTTTCTATATTAGCGGTTGTTACACTGCTGGCTTTTAATGCATTAAAAATACGGGTGCTTAATTTACTTAAAGGCTCAAAGGCTTTGGCGCGATCTGCAACTGAACTGCTGTTTGCGCCTATAAGTCTATTTACTTGTTCGGTAACCGTTCTGGCCGCTTTTGCTTTATCATTTAAACTGGTTGGATAAATGCTGGCATTACTGGGGTTGTAGATTGACCCAAAGCTGGTTAAATAGGTAATTAGGGTTTCGAAGTTGGCCACATTCTTGGCATGGCCGGTTTCATACGTTTTAGACATTTTTTGTGTTTTAAGAAGTAAATATTTGATTAATTAAAATCAAGGTAGGAATTTATGTTTACAACTTTTAGGAGTGTTTGGATTTTTTTTGAGAGCGGTACGAGAAACCGTATAAAATGATTATAGTGATTGAATAGGCTTGGATAATTAAACTTTAAAATTAATAGTATGGCTAATTACAGATTAAATTTGAATCAACAAACTAATTGAGATTATGAGGTTCATGCACAGAGTTGTGATTACTATCCTACACGAAACTATGATGACTTAGGTAAATATATTGCTGTGAATCAGCAGTTAATTAAGCTGAAATAAAACATCCTTACAAACAAATTAATAGATGTGTGCACTGTGCAAATGATTGCCACACGAGTTAAGTAGATGATTCTTTTTAGAGGAGCAGTAGCTAAGAAGCTGCTGCCCTTTTAATTGATAAAGAATAAATATATCTTAATATAGGTTTAGAAATTGAAATGTGTTTTGCTATGGCATATTACTAAGTATTTTGTGCACTTGCTTTGCCGCTTGCTAAAACAAGTAAAAGAATAAGTATTTCATAATTGTTTGCAGTATGTTCCTTTTATTATTCTATATCCACTCGTCTAATTATAAATAGTGGAAACATTGTTATGTTTTTTTGAAGTATATCAGGGTACAATAGTGCAGATAACATATTTATTAAAGAATTGTTACTAAGGGATATGTTGTTTTCAGATGGATTCTGACCAGCTTTTGCGTTATTTAAGATTAATATTGGTATAATAAGTGTAATAGTACTACCATCTTTAATAACTAGCTTACTGTAGTCCATTTTCTTTAATTGCAAATAATTAGGAAACACTTTATATCCAAGACTATCTGTAAACAGAATGTCTGATACATTGATGGATTTACCCATCTTTTGTACCTTAATTCTTAAATTGAGGGTATATACATCTTTTTTGGATTTTAAGAACGATATATCATATTGTCGACCCAAAAATTTCGACATTTCGTTTACAAATTCTGACTTGCGATTGTTCTGACTAGATTGCGCAATGCCTTGTTCTGAAAAGCACAATATTGACAATAGCATAAAAATTATTAGTATTTTCTTTTTCATGATGTATTTTTAATGGATTAAGGACATTTGGTTCCTGTATATCCTGGTTTTGTAGTATCTCTTTCTTGATCGTTTACAGCTTTCGCCCCATTCGAAAGCTGTACAATACCGCCTTGAGCCAACGAATATGCCCTACCTGTATCATAATTCGGATTGAAAGCTAGAATAGCATCCTTTAATCCATTCAGATAATTATTAGCTGCAAGTTCAAAATGACCATCAACTTCTTTAAATAATGTTCTTCCACCATTGAAATCCAGCGAACCGAAAGTAGCAGCAAATACATCATCAGATAAAGTTGACTGCGCATATGCTACATATGCGTGTAATGCTTCATGATACATCGTTGCCAAAATATATTCTTTGCTTGATTTCGAAAGAACATCTGGATTCAATAAGATTTTATATACTGCACCATTACTAGGAGATGTACCAGCTAATCCATCAAATCTCCCATCTGTTGCTGTATTTTTCAGCGTATTATCTATTGAAAATCTTAAATCTATATTTGCATTCGTACCAAACGTTTTTTTAATAAGAGCAGCTAAATCTGTATTCAAATTTGGTAATCTTCTTAATAAATCCTGTGCGCATGGATAGCCCCTCAAACTGTCTATAATATCTCTTTGCATGCAACTTTCCAATCCAGTAGTCCCGCCAATGCAGCCACAGGGCGAATCAATAGCCTTGCCATTTTTAACACCTGCGCAATCAAAATATGGAGTACCACTCCCGCCGGGCGGCTGATAGCCTCCGTTGTTGCCGCCTTTTCCATTCCCACCACCGCAGGCATTGAAATATGAACTTCCTTTTTCGTAGACATTGCATACCATGTAACCTTCAACACCGGCACAGGCTACACCATATTCAGTAATCTTCCCAATGCATTCATCAGGATAGGCGAGTTGCAATTTTTCCTTGCTAGACGTTCCCTTTTGCTGATTCCTACTTAGCCGATCCAATTGTGCATTCAGGTAAATAGATTGCTCGATAGGCTGAATACTATTGGTCACTTCACCCGAAGCATAATTCCAGCCATTAGAAAAGCTGCCATCAAAATTATAATACATTACCTTTCCGCTTAGGCCATTCATCTGTTTATAATGAAGCTGCTCTAAATTTAATAAACTGCCTTCATTTAAAATAGACTGATAAACACCGTAATCGATTTTTGATGTTTTTTTATTTTTAAAAATAAGTAGCTTGATCAGGTTTCTGTTAGTGCTGCTTTTCTCTTTCACAACAGTAGCATTAATTACCTGAAATACCTGATCTGGATTCTCCAGATTTAATTCATAAACAATCTGATCATCGTGATCGCTAACAAAAACATCATCCCAAATCGGTTTCATCTTTTGAAATCTGTCATTGATCACTTTGCCAGAATTAGATTCATACCAGTTCCGCAAATCACTTAATTCAGCATTTGAAAGTTGAGATGATCCCAAGTCCTTTTTACAGGAATAAATAATAATAGTGGTAGTTAGTAATAAAGTTAAGGCAAGTCCATACTGCTTTAACAAAACATAGTTTTTCCTCATTTGAGTAGTTGATTAGATAAAGAATAGATTTAAGGTTGAGGTATACCTGAAACAAGTTAAATAACTTGATAGGAAATATTTTTTTACACCAACTACTTATTTTATTACACGAACCGTCTTATTAAGTGGCAATAAAACAAAAAAAGCTTTCCCTTTTGAGGAAAGCTTTCTAAATATCTATTTTTCTATTTATTCTTCAATATCTCCACTTTCTCTTTCTCACTCGCCAACAACCTTTCGTACAATTCTTTATTTGCCTCTAATGCTTCTATTAATTTATCCAAGGGATTAAATGTAGGTTGGTAATTAAACAAGGAACCATTATCATGATTGGTAACTGTATTTCCAATAATATTAAAAATTGCTTCTTCACTAAAATTTCTAATTGATTCAGTTGTCAGTCCTAAAACCTTCGCCACTTTTTCTAAAGTAGAATCCTCAATGTCTGCACTCTGTTCTAATTTGCTAATCGCTTGTTGGCTAATGCCCAATTCGATTGCGAGTGCTTCTTGTTTCATTCCACGTAATTCGCGGATGCGACTAATCTTTCTACCTAAGTGTGTGCGGTTGGTTTTTTCAGCAGTTTCCATAGCCAAATATATCTAAATTTTTGTGGGTGAGAAACATTAGGGAGGTTGTTTTAAACAACGGCCTATGGTTCGGTACTGTTCTTTATGCCACTAATTTAAGGTTTTATTTACAACCTATAGTGATGATGAAGAAAATTAAAACCTCCGAACCCCAAAAGCACCAGCCACTTAAAGCATTAATAGCGCAGTTGGTGCAGGCTTACGCCCCCTTACAAATTTATCAGTTTTCTAAATTAACCAAAAAGGAGCATGCAAAGAGCGTTTTTAGTACGGCAGAAATGCAAAAGCAGCGTACTTACTATCTTTTAATGCTTACCGAAACCGCAGGCATTAAAGAAAGCCAAGTGCAAGATTTTGTAGCCAGCGCTAATGTTAACGCAAAAGTAATTATACAGGTGCGTGCGCGGGCTGTTTTATTGAAACAATTAAACCAGCGGAATGCTTACCTGGCTACCATTACCAATTTGGGTAAAAGGTGGTATAGCGCACCCGGGCAAGAAGAAAACCCTGCGCTGCTAAAGCCAAACCCTAAAAAGCTATTGGGCAAGAATATTGTGCATTGGCGCAAGCGAAGTGAAATGGCTACTGCTTTTTTTATTGCCGCAGCGCAAGCCATTAAAATGAGGCAAAAGCAGACTTGTCTTTTTCTGCTTAATGAAGCAGCAAAGCAGGCCTGCCTGGGGTTAATTTATGTTTTTATGGGTGATGAACCTGAGCAGTATAACCTGCAATGCTTGCTTAATTTGTGCGCCTGCTTTTCGAAGCTGCCAGAGCAATGTTTTTTAGGTACGCCACAGCGTAGATTGCTTTTCGAAATTATGGTTAAGTATGCTAGCCAGCTTGGTTGTGGGGAGGATTTTGATTTGCAGGGTAAGTCTATTGATCAATTTAGGGATTTAGTTGATGAGTTTTTGAAGGTAGTGGAGGTTTTGTGTAAGGAGAGGTTGGCGGTGTTGCAAAAGGGAATTTTATAGATTGGAACAAGGTGCTGATTGCGAGGTGCGAAGAATGGTTTTTTCTAGCGCCCTTTCCCATCCTAGGGAAAGGTGCCGATAGGCGGATAGGGGCTGTTTTTCCGCTGCACTGGCTTTCCTCGGCTGGCCGCCGAAGGGCTCTTACTTTTTTGCTTGATCAAAAAAGTAACAAAAAAATCAAGGCTTGGATCTGATGTCGGATTAGCGCGTCGAAATTTAAATGGCGGTAGCGCAAGGGCTCGATTCATTTTGAATAAAAGATTTATTTTAAGAGCCATTCGCGCTACCTTGGGTTGTGGGGATTTGAACGGAGGTGCAAAAATTTCAACGGCTTCTCCTTCCATCATCTCCTAGGCCGGATAGCAGGGTGTATATAGCAGGATTGTCATCTAGAGCCAGAGCATAGCGAAGGATCTCTGCGTTTCTACCCACCAACTTCGTTCAGCACTGAACCTTTTCTCACATTTACATGAACGGTGGGTTAAAACGATCGTCATCCTGAACTTGATTCAGGACCTAACGAAAAACCGTCATTGTATGGGCTTCATCTGCTGAGCCAATCTCCATCGAAAAATCTTCAAAATAGATTGCTTCGTCGTACCTCCTCGCAATGACGATTTTCTAATAGATTCGTCCTCCGGCATAATGCAAAGGTTGGTCCCGCAGATATAAATGATTACCGCAGATTTTTACCTTTCGCTTCTGCGGAAATCTTCTTAATCTGCGGGAAAATTATTTAAGCGAGCAGGG
>NZ_JBLYEE010000025.1:0-23741 GCF_048515415.1 Pedobacter sp. N23S346 | reverse complement strand
TTCTAAAATTCCAATAAAACCGGACAGAAGCTTTCCTAGAATAACGTTTAAAAAAAGAAAAAACAGACTGCACCAGACATATAAATAGCTTAAGTTAATAGCATTGGGTGAGACACCAACCGATAGATGTAAAGCGATTCTCCGAGGTTGGAAAAATCATTTCAAAAGAGAATGGGGCATTAAACTGTTAGTCTTTTTTAAACCCTCTTATTTGTAAGCGCTATTGAATGGTCAAATTAATTTTTGAAGATTAACATTGATTTTTATAAAAAAATCCTACCTTCATAGTGCCCAATCAGTTGAAGCAATTCAGCTAAAAATTTCTTAAACAAAATAATGCTCAGGCAACCCGGTGTAAGTCTGGTAACTATCGATTTTTCGACTGGTTGGGCGTGACCTGAGCGCATATTTAACTTTTTTTCAAATGCCCAACCAGAAAAAACAATTTGAATCAGCGGAATTGGAGTTTCGCTTTCAAAGCCTCAACGAAGTTATTTTCTCTACTGAAAACGCTTTAATTGCCACACTTGTCCATCAGCTTCATGGGAAAACATTAAGTAACACAGCTGCTTTCTATGCACTTTTTGTAAACCTTCAAAATGAGGTGTTTTGTTGGTATAACCTGCGAAACATCAGTGATACTGATCGCGTAACTCAACAGGTTGTAGGCCTGGCTATTGCTTGTAACGCGGCTGGCGTTATTTTGGTGCAAAGCCATTTAGAAAAGACAACGTTTAATACCTTCGATCGTTTACTAGTACTCAGTATTTTCGAAACACTTGAACTAAGAGGTTTGGACTTCTTAGACTATTTAATTTGTGATAACAATACTTTCAGTAGTTTTAAGAAAACACAGTTTGTAAACTAAGCATTTGCAAGAAGGTGAACAGCACATTAAACTGTTCGCCTTTTTCGAACCCTTAAAAGTGTTGCTAAAGAATGCCCCGCTTTTGCCAATTTCTTTGTAATTTCAAAACATGATTATGATGAAAAAAACAATACTCTTATCAGGTTGTGCACTTCTTTTACTGGCATCTTGCAAGCAGGCCAGCGAAAAAGACAGCACTTCACCCGATTCACTTTCCGTAAAAGCAATTAACGATTCCAGTCTGAGCCAATATCTTTCTGTTATTGCAGCAGATAGTTTAGCGGGCAGAAAGCCTTTCACCAATGGTGAAACCAAAACGATAAACTACTTAAAAAATGAATTCGAAAAATTAGGTCTTGAACCTGGAAATGGCGACAGTTATTTTCAGGAAGTACCCATGGTGGAAATTAAATCGGTGCCGGAAGATAAAATGGTTATTAAAGGCAAGTCTGGTTCGTTAGATCTCACTTATCTAACTGATTTCGTAGCCGGATCGCGAAGGTTACAAGATCAGGTAAACATTACAAATTCTCCGTTGGTTTTTGCTGGCTTTGGCATTGTGGCACCAGAATACGGTTGGAATGATTATAAAGATTTAGATGTAAAAGGCAAAACAGTAGTGGTGATGATTAACGATCCGGGTTTTGCAGATTCTACCTTATTTAAAGGAAAAAACATGACCTATTACGGTAGGTGGACTTATAAGTTTGAAGAGGCATCTCGACAAGGTGCTGCAGGTATTTTGATTATTCATGATACCGAACCTGCGGCCTACCCCTGGAGTGTGGTGAGAAGTGGCTGGTCTAAATCGAAACTCAATCTTCAATCTGAAGATAACGGAATGAATAGAACTGTGGTTGAGGGGTGGATCAGCCTGGATAAAGCAAAAGCGCTTTTTAAACTAGCAGGACAAAGTGACGGCTTGATGGAAACGGCTAAAAAGAAAGGTTTTAAAGCTGTTGATTTAGGTTTAACTACATCATTAACCATAAAAAATAAGATTAAAAAATCTTTATCATACAACGTGCTGGCAAAAGTTCCTGGCGATAAGCATAAAGATGAAGCCATTATTTATTCTGCCCATTGGGATCATTTAGGTATTGGCGAAAAGGTAAAGGGAGATTCTATTTATAATGGTGCGGTAGATAATGCTACTGGAGTGGCCTCTTTACTCGAACTGGCAACAGCCTTTAAAAAACTGCCTAAACAACCCAACCGTACCATTTTATTTATTTCTTACACCGCAGAAGAGCAAGGTTTGCTGGGATCTGAATATTATGCCAAACATCCGGTTTTTCCATTGGCTAAAACGGTGGCTAACATTAATATGGATATGATGGGGATTGCCGGTAAAACAAAAGATATAGTAGTTTATGGCTTTGGCCAATCAGAGTTGGAGGATTACGCCGCAACATCTGCTAAAAAGCAGGGGAGGGTAGTCGTTCCAGATCCTGTTCCATCTTCAGGATTGTATTACCGGTCTGATCATTTTAACCTGGCTAAGGTAGGCGTACCATCTTTATTTACAGGTTCTGGTGTTGATAATGTAAAAAACGGTAGGGCCTGGGGTTTGAAACAGGTAGCAGATTTTACCAAATTCAGGTATCATTCTCCTCAGGATAATTTCGATGCCAATACTTGGGATTTATCCGGAATTGTGGAAGATGTAAGGCTTGTTTTTGATTTAGGTTATCGGTTAAGTAACGAAACATCATTTCCAAAATGGAAAGAAGGCTCAGAATTTAAAGCCATTAGAGAAAAGAAATAAAAAAACGCGTCTCGGCTTTGCAGTCGAGACGCGTTTATAAAAAGTTAAAGTATTTTAGAGCTAAGCGCTAAAGACTAGAAGTGAAATTGTACACCCAATTTTGGAGCTAAAGTGCTGGCTTCTAAACCAAATGAGTTAATGGTAGTTTCGTTACCAGTAATCTCATTAGTAACTTTACGGTTATTGTAACCTAAACCATTAACAGAAACTTCGATACCAATTCTTTTAGTTGGAAAGAAAGCAAAGCCTGGAGCTAAATTAACGCCGATATCTGTAGTTTTAGAAATTTTTGCTCCTGTATCGCCATTGTTATCTACAAATTTATTGTTTCCAAATTCCATTGGTACAGATAACTGACCGAAGAATTTAAATTGATCTGATAGGTTAACATAGTAACGGCCAAAAGGCGCCACTTTGAAAGCTTGATTGATGTTGTTTTCACTAACTTCTTTATCAGAAGTGTAACCAACACCGGTACCAATTGCGAAGTTATCACTCACAAAATAACCAACATTCGGCACAATGCTAAAGCTAACATCAGATTTCGCTGCACCTTCTACTTTAGTAGAATTGAAACCAACACTACCACCTAACATGATTTTTCCTTTTTCAGTTTGTGCATTTGCACTGTAAACTAAACCCGCAACTGCTACTAATGATAATAATAATTTTTTCATCGTTATATTATTTATTTGTTTAAAAATATAGCCAGTTTTACTTTTATAATGTCTGACTATATTTGCTGAAAAGTCAATATCGATGCCAATAAATTATGATATCGTCATCAAAAAATCAGTTTTAGATCAACTGCTTAATTGATAACGACATATAAAATTAATATTAATTCATTATTATTTTTTTGTGACTAAAAGTCAATCGATCGATTAATTTTTTGAATAAAAAAATCTGATAATCTGATTATTTTGGCATAAATGTCAGGTTTTTTAGCTGCAATTGTGTCAGCGCTAATTGGAATATTACGCTTAATCCGGATTAAATTTTGCAGGTAGAAACGAGCTTGTTAATTTTCTCTTTAATAAGGCTCATTGTCATTTCATCATTCAGGTTTCCTGATTCATCAAATTTATTTTGCGCCTGCGCAACTAAAACTTCTGGCTGTAAAACAGGATTCATATTTAAAAAAGTAAAAACCGGAAGAAAAGCAGCCTGCATTCTCACTGTTCCCCAAAGGCCTTGTGTGGCGCCAATAACAGCGACAGGTTTATGCATTAGCGGACTATCTTTTCCACGGCTGGCCCAGTCTATGACATTTTTTAATCCACCGGGAATAGAATAGTTGTATTCTGGTGAGGCAATTATAAAGGCATCAGCTGTAGCTAATAATGCTCTGAATCTGGTAACACTCTCCGGGCGTTCAGTCACAGCTGGGAGATCATGATCTTCGTTGTAAACAGGAATATCATCATATTTTGCAATTTCGAAGTCAACATCATCAGGTAATAAACTGGCAGCAACTTTTAATAACATTTGGTTATACGAGCCTTTTCTAAGGCTTCCGCAGAGGCCGATAATCGTTTTATTCTTTTCCATGTTAAATAAACCCATGGTTTGAATAAAAGTTTTTTCAATATTGGCTATCCCGCCGAAGCATAAAATCTATAATGGTTACCTTTACCTTCTTAAATTAATTCTTTATGACTGAAAATAATACCATTTCTCCTATCGTTGAAAAAACTGTTTTTCCCATTCTTTTTGCGCTTAGTTTTTCACATTTATTAAACGATACCATCCAATCACTAATTCCGGCAATTTATCCCATTATTAAAACGAATTACCAGTTAAGTTTTTCGCAAATCGGATTAATTACGCTTACCTTTCAAATGGCCGCATCGTTATTGCAACCTTTTGTAGGTTTATATACAGATAAGAAACCACAACCTTATTCTTTGGCTATAGGGATGGCGTTTACGCTTACCGGATTAATAACTTTATCTCAATCCGCTCATTTTTACACGATGTTAATCTCCGTCGCTTTTATCGGGATCGGATCTTCCATATTTCACCCTGAAGCTTCGCGAATGGCACACGCCGCATCTGGCGGGAAAAGAGGTTTAGCGCAATCGGTTTTTCAATTGGGCGGTAACGCAGGTAGTTCATTAGGCCCATTACTGGCTGCCTGGATTATTGTGCCTTACGGACAATTTAGCGTAATCTGGTTTTCTGCAATTGCATTGCTGGCCATTGTAATCTTAACTTATGTAGGTAATTGGTACAAAGGATTTGTATTGGCGAGAAGTAAGAAAGCAGCCATCAAAACCGAGGTAAGCCAATTCTCGAGAAATAAGGTTATTTTTTCTGTCGTGATTTTGTTGCTTTTGATTTTCTCGAAATATTTCTACATGGCGAGTTTAACTAATTATTTTACATTTTACCTGATCAATAAATTTCAGGTTTCGGTTCAAACCTCACAAATTTATCTATTTGTGTTTTTGTTTTCTGTTGCTGCCGGAACTTTATTGGGTGGACCAATTGGAGATAAAATTGGAAGGAAATACGTAATCTGGGCATCTATTTTAGGTACTGCACCTTTTGCTTTGCTACTGCCTCACGCCAATTTATTTTGGATAGGTGTACTTATTGTTCCTATCGGGATGATTCTGGCTTCTGCATTTTCTGCCATCTTAGTTTATGCTCAGGAATTGATTCCCGGGAAAGTGGGCTTGGTTGCTGGCTTATTTTTTGGGTTCGCTTTCGGAATGGGTGGGATCGGATCTGCATTATTAGGAAAACTTGCCGATTCGAAGGGGATAGAATACGTTTTCAGTATTTGTGCGTTTCTTCCGTTAATTGGTTTGCTTACTGGTTTTCTGCCGAATATAGAAACTAAGAAAAGATAAGTGTAAAGTTAGTAATTAGCTTTTTTCGTTTACCGTTTGTCGTTTTTCGACATTCATTCATAGCTTGTGAGGCATTCCATCTATCGGTTGGGTGTTTCACTAACTGAAAACTTATGGCTATAAAACCAATGATTAACAAGTTATAATAAGCTGGTTGGTGCGTCACCAACCAGTAAGTTTTATTAAAAGTGATAGTTAAGTCCTATGCTTGGATTGAATGAATCGAACCCAAACTGAAATCCTTCATTTTGGTAAGCCTGAGAACTTACATTATTTCCGTCATCTTTCATCTTATAATTGTTATAAGAAACTAAAGGAAACGAAAATTCGAATGCCCAGCGCTTAGTTGGGAAGAATGCAAAGCCTGGATTAATTGCTGCCCCGTATATTGTCGTTTTGTACTTGGTACTCCGAGGGATAACTGTGATGGAACCACCATCTACCGAAACAGACTTTCCAAAAGCAAAAAATGCGTTACCTTGACCAAAAAATTTAAACTTATCGACGATATTAACGTAATACCTTACGAAAGGACCAATATTGAAAGTCTCATTGGTGCTTTCAGTATTATAGATTAGTATACTTGTAGGAGTAGACAAGTTTGATTCGTAGAAATTCTTACTTCTGATATAGCCCACGCTCAAGCCTATTGCCACATTATTACTAACAAAATGCCCAAAACGGGGAGTAATAGAAATGTTCGTTGACTTTTGTGATGTCAAATTATTAAGATTTTCTGGTGTTCGTTTATCACTGCTGTACGAGATACTCCCGCCAATCAGGTTATCACCTTTTTCTGTTTGGGCATTTACAGTAAATGCGACAGCGCATAGCACTGCAATTGTTAATAGTTGTTTTTTCATTTCATTTGTGTTTTTGTGTCCGACAAGATAAAATAAATAAAATAAAAACTACTTTATTAGTTGTTTTTATTTTACATTCAAACAACTTATGGGAAAGAGGTTATTTATTATAGTTAATTGTTTATTTATCAGCTTTTTTCATTTTTATACATTCGTTCATAGCTTGTGAGCGATTCCATTTATCACTTGATGTCTCACCAACTGAAACATATGGCTATAAAATCAATGATTAACAAGTAAATAATAAGCTGATTGGTGAGATTGCAACCATTAGGTTAAGCTTTTGATTTAATTGCCACGGAGTCGCGAAATACACAGAAACTAATCTATTCCGTGTGTTTCGTGTTTCCGTGGCAAAATTCGAGTTTAATAAATCAATCGCATCAGTAGGTTGATGAGATAAAACTTAAGCTTTGTAGGTTAAGCCGGTTGGTGCGCCACCAACCAGGGGTTAGTTGTTGAGATTGCAACCAGTAAATTTAATAGCAAATTAATGAGATTAAATTAAGCCAGTTAATTCGCCGCCAACCAATAGTTAAGCCCTCGAACCATTCCATCTATAGGTTGGTGCCACCAACAGAAAAACTTATGGCTATAAATTCAATGATTAACAAGTTATAATAAGCTGGTTGGTGCACCTCCAATCAGTTATTTAGCAACGCAAATGGCCTGCTCATGATTTATGAACAGGCCATTTATATTATTTTTGAAGATTATTAATAATGGTTTAGACTTTAAGCTTTCAACCTTAGTCTTTCAACTTTTAACCTTCAACCTTTAACTCCTATGCTTCTTCAGCCAGTACTTTAGTTACTAAATCAGCAGCTTCTTTTAAAGCGATTGCTGAGAAAACTTTAAGTCCGGATTCATCAATTAATTTTTTAGCTTCTTCTGCGTTTGTACCTTGTAAACGACAGATAATTGGCACAGGGATATTTCCGATTTCCTGATAAGCATCAATCACACCTTGAGCAACACGATCACAACGAACGATACCACCAAAAATGTTAATTAAAATTGCTTTAACGTTAGGGTCTTTTAAGATGATGTTGAAAGCCGCTTTAACCGTTTGAGCATTTGCAGTTCCACCAACATCTAAAAAGTTTGCAGGTTCACCACCAGCTAATTTAATGATATCCATAGTTGCCATTGCTAAACCAGCACCATTAACCATACAACCTACGTTACCATCAAGGTTAACAAAGTTTAGGTTAGAAGCACTTGCTTCAACTTCCATTGGATCTTCTTCCATTGTATCACGCATTGCTGCGTAATCTTTATGGCGGAATAACGCATTTTCGTCTAAATCAACTTTAGCATCAACAGCGATAATTTTATCATCACTTGTTTTTAATACCGGATTAATTTCAAACATTGCAGAATCAGTTACATCGTAAGCTTTATATAAAGCAGTTACAAATTTAACCATTTCTTTATGTGCACCACCGCTTAAACCTAATTTGAAAGCTATTTTACGAGCTTGGAAACCCTGTAGGCCAACTTTAGGATCAATTTCTTCTTTGAAAATTAAGTGTGGCGTATGTTCAGCAACTTCTTCAATATCCATACCGCCTTCAGTACTGTACATAATAATATTGCGACCTTTTGCACGATCTAACAATACTGAAATGTAGAATTCTTTGGTTTCTGAAGCACCTGGATAATAAACATCCTGAGCAACTAAGATCTTACTCACTAATTTACCTTCTGGTCCGGTTTGAGGAGTAACCAGCTGCATACCAATGATATCAGTAGCGCGTTGCTTAACTTCTTCAAGGTTTTTAGCTAATTTAACACCGCCACCTTTACCGCGACCACCAGCGTGGATTTGCGCTTTAATAACAACCCAATCAGAGTTATAATCGATCTTTAATTGCTTGGCAGCCTCAACAGCTTGCTCCGGAGTATCGGCAACAATTCCTTCTTGAACGTTAACACCGAAACTTTTTAATATTTGTTTACCCTGGTATTCGTGAATATTCATTTGCTACAAAATTTGCCCAAAGCTACAATTCTAAAGCCTTTAAACAAATAGTATTTACCGTTTTTTTATAGAAAATGAACGTTTTATGTTAATCGGATAAAAGAGTGTCACAGGATCGATGGTTATTCGATAAAAAGCTGATTTCTCTTTTTTAATTAGCTGATTATCTGTTACAATACTTTCTTCGCTAGATTCTTAATTTCATCTTTTAATTTCTGATCGAAAACTGCTTTTAACACTCCTGTTTTCAAATTGTAGGTAAAATAGTCAGCTTCCCGCTGATGATCGGATTTTTTATCGCCATTTAAATCTTTAATTAAGTCTAATAAAATGAGATCATGTTTATTGTCTAATGTCCAGCTCTTAAGCTTATAATTTTTAGGAGTTATCCTGATAAATGACTTTCCTGTTAATGTTGAAAGGTAAAGCTTACTAGCATCTTTCCTTGTCAATTTCTTATCGCCATCAGTATCAGCATCGTTAATATCATAATAAATAAACTGATCTGATAATGTTGGTTGATTGCCTGTTCCTTTTTCTGAATCGCCAATTTGGAAACTGTTGATGATCACCTTTTCTCTTGTTAGGAAATCCCTGGTACCAGAAATCACATTATAAAAAATGAAATTCCAGTGATTGCTTTTTACCTCCCTTTCATAACTATCCTCCTCCTCGCCGTTCAAACTTAGAGGATATATCAATACGTCTGTATTTTTGACAATAATGGCAGGCCCATATTGTACTTCCGGCTGACTTGTACTTGTTGTGCCAGTACTTTCTTTAGTAGTTGAAATGGTTTTTTGGTCTTCAGTACAGGCTGATGCAACGATAATCAAAAATAGGCCGAGTAACGGTATTGAAACGTTCTTTTTCATTTGGTTAATTTATTTTTTAAGATAATTTAATCTTGAAGAGCTTTCCTGGTGCAGCGTTGCACCAGGGAAAGCATATTTCTAAGACTTTAACTTCCGGCAAAAGGAGTTCCGAAGATACCAACAGCCAGTTCTGCCCAGGTTAAGAACAAAAGCAATAGAATAACAACCAGGAGTATGGTTCTCGATAAACCGGTTTTCACATACCTGATGACCAGTTCTATCGCTAAGCCTGTGCCCAATAATAACACTGCTGCTATTACAAAATCTGAAAGTGTCCAGTTTACTTCTTTGGTAAACTGCATGGCTACCAAAGGGATGCTTAAAATTAAAGCGGTGGTAATAAGAATAATCCTGATTCTTAGTTTTGAAGAGTTAAGTGTTTGTTGATTTGTCATGGTGTATTAAAATTAATGAATTTTATAACTATTTATTATGCTGTGATTTAATTGCTATTTATCCCAAAATATCTGGCCGCATTCCAATCTTGCATGTTCCAAGATAACCAGCTTTCTTTCTCGTAGCGTTCTTTAAAATAACCAATACGTTCATCAAGTTGATCATTGTAAAAACCTGCGGTTTGAGGTTTTGGAATCTCCCTTTCATTATATACTTTGGCTGGCGTGTAGTGCAGTTTTGCTCTGTTTTTATCCAATACAGGTAATGTTTTATCAGAAAGCGAGAGCAGATAATCTGCATCTAAAGAAATTTTCTCACTTTGTGACAGGTTGTATTTTGCAATGGCAACATCCCAGTTGATGATGCTGAAGGCTAACAGCAGCATAAACCAAATGCTTCCATTAATTTTGAAGAGATAAAATAGCGTTTTTTGTTTGGCCACTTTTATGTAAACGGTAGCCAGGCCGATGATGCAGAGTAATGCAAATACCAAAACGCCGATTCTCTTATGCGTGAGGCCATAAAACTCGATGTAATATCCATCTCTGATCAATACTGAAACAATGAGAATAACATTTTGAATCATCCAGGTAAAAGCAAGTACTTTAAGTGTTTTGCTTTTGCGGTAAAAATTTAAATTCTCACGGAAGAAATAGAGGATAACAGCCATCGCCATGATGATGCTGAAAATTAAGGAATTTGTGCCTTCATGTAGCGCACCCGAGAAATTTCCTGCTGGTTTATAGCCAAACCAAAGCGTAGTGATATCAATAGTGTTTAATAAGAGCAGCAGAACATTGAGTGCAATAAACATAATTACACCGATAATATATTCGGTTTTAAGCGCCATTTTTCTCGTTAACAAACTTCCGGCAAACGTTTCTATAACCAGATACCATAGTGTCTTTTGTGCTGATCCTCGTCTGATTCTTGTTAATTGTTCATTGGCTTTTAGCTCTGCATTTTCAATACTTTTGTTAAGAAACGCTAAGAATAAACCACTGGTTAGCACTAATCCGAAGCAGAAATGAACAAAGCGTTCAATATCCAGGTCTTTAAAAAAGAATTGGAGAATCCCTTCGAAGAATTTAAAAATGCTGGTTAAAACAGTCTCTACGTAGTGTGCAAAGAGGTCGTTGGCGGCAGCATACAGACAAGTAAAAAAGATTACTGCGATGACAGGAATGAAGACATATTTGATTAATCTAAAAATAGGTTTCAGGTTAAAGTTACCTATACTTATTTTACTCAGGTTATTAATGGCATTAAAGGGAGTTGTGATTATCTGAAGGATCGATGCCAGTAAGGCCGCAAATATGGTTCTGATCTGTTGGTTATGACTGATTCCGATAAACACCAACAAGCTGATGTAGTAAGTTGCTATAGATAAATCAGTATTGTTAATCACCACTAAAATGGCAGCTAAAAGATGTGCTAGGCCATAAATTTTAAATTTTGTGCTTTTAATTACATCAGGATTTAGATAAGTTACGGTTAAAAGAAAGGTGCTGTATATCAATAAATTAAGGGCCAGTCTTTCTTCCCAAAATAGGAAGCTGAACAGCAAGCCACCCACTAAGGCGGCGAGGAGTAAGAGGTTGGATTTATTTTTCATAATTGAATGATGAAGTGTTATTTTTAATTAATCACGATGGACAGGTAAAAGATGCTTAAGGGGATATTGAGCAATACACAAATGATGGTTGCAATAATTTTTTTCCAATGTGGGGTGTGAAAGAAAAGTGCTGCAATTAATGCCAGTAGAATTAAACTATTGACAACGAAAGCAAATAGGATATAACTTATGCCTATCGCTATTAATGAATCTTGTTTGCTCATCAGGAAAGCAAGCAGAAGAAATGTTCCAATGGCAGCCGAATAAATCGTGGCCTTTTTTCCGATGAATATAATCTGTGGTTCTAATGTGTCTTTCATTTTTAAAAGTGCTTTGAATTTCAAAGTGAATGGGTAAAAAAATAATTTATAGTTTCTTAATCATTTTTTCCAAAGCATCTAAATGTGCTTTGAAGGCTTGTTTTCCTAAGGGCGTAATGGCGTAAGTGGTACTGGTTTTACGACCAATAAAGCCTTTATGGACTTTAATAAATTCGGCTTGCTCGAGAGTATTCAGGTGGGATGCCAAATTGCCATCGGTAAGTTCCAACAGCTGTTTTAAATCGTTGAAGCCAATTTCTGTATTCACCACAAGCATAGACATTACGCCTAACCTGATTCTGCTGTCGAAAATTTTATTTAAATCTGCTATCGGATTCTTCATCTTACTCACCTCTCTCGTATTTAAAATACATCAGTAATCCGTAGATAATATGAAGTACACCAAAGCCGAATGCCCAGAACCACAAACCGTAACCTACATAAAACATGCAGATTAAGCCGAGTATTACCTCCAGATAACCTAAATAGCGGATATCGCTAAAGGTAAATTTACTAGCGTTAATGAGTGCCAGACCATAAAAAATTAAACAGGTAGGCGCAATAATGCTATAGGTATTTGGATGATTGACCAGCAAAGCAATGATGAATAAGCCACCGGCAATTAAAGGTGTCATTAAATTAACCAGTAAAGCTTTCGATGTTTTATCCCAAATGGGAAGATTATTTTGCTGACTTTTCCTGTACGTAAACAAAATACCTCCGGCAAGCGCCACAAATAATACGATTAAACCGAGCTTAACTAAGTTGAATTCTAAATCAATTTCGCCTTGCACGCCATAAGCATATCCTCTTTTACCAAAAAACTTTTCAATCTCTTCATGCGCAAAATAAGCACCAATCAATGCAATTCCACCAGCGAAAACGCCAGATAGGCCACTTAAAGAAATAAACCTGGTCGATCTATCCATCATTTGTCTGATGTCTTTTAGGGCATTTAGTTGTTCTTCTTTATTGCTCATTTTGAAAGTGCTTTGTTTTTCAAAGTTAAATAAGAAAATGAGAATTGCAAATTTTATTTTTCCTGTGGGTTGATTACACAGATCTAGAGATTGCACTGATTTTTGGCATTTAAATCTTTGCTCTTTCATCTTTGATCCTTAATTTTTATTCTCTATTCTCTCTGGGTCTTTAACTTAAAACTTATTACTTAAAACTTACCACTTCTAGCTATGGATTTTTGCTTGTTTTGTTTTCGACTCCCAACTCTGCACCCAAAACTTTTAACCTTCAACTTGCAACCTACAACCTATAACCTAAAACTTACAACCTATAACTTCCCACTTAAAACTTTTAACTATTTTTACGCCATGCTAAAAGCCACTGGAATAAAAAAATCGTACGGAAATCTGCAGATCCTTAAGGGGGTGAATTTTGAGGTGCAAAAGGGAGAGATAGTCAGTATTATTGGTCCATCTGGTGCCGGGAAAAGTACTTTACTGCATATTTTGGGTACGCTTGATAAACCGGATGAAGGTGATGTGGAACTGAAAGGTTCAGTGATTAGCAAGCTTTCTGGAGATTTGCTTAGCACTTTTCGTAATCAGAATATAGGCTTTGTATTTCAATTCCACCATTTGTTGCCAGAGTTTAGCGCCATTGAGAATGTTTGCATTCCTGCTTTTATCGCAAAAACGAACAAAAAACAAGCAGAAACACGGGCTTTAGAACTGTTGGATCTATTTGGACTTAAAGACAGGGCACACCACAAGCCGAACCAGTTGTCTGGTGGTGAGCAACAGCGGATCGCAATTGCTAGGGCTCTGATTAATAATCCATCTATCATATTAGCAGATGAACCCTCAGGAAACCTGGATTCGGAAAATGCCTCCGCTTTGCATCAGCTCTTTGTGAGTTTAAGGGATAATTTCCAACAAACTTTCGTTATCGTTACACACAATGAGCATTTGGCTAAAACCAGTGATCGTGTGGTTACCATGAAGGATGGTTTAATCGTATAATAGTTAATATTAAAGGGTTGTATGATTTTAAGAAATAGAAAAAGATGTTCGTTCATTCAAAATTCATTCATTCAAAATTCAATCATTTACTTAATCATTCACTCAATTTCTCACTCATTCGATCATTTATTCCTTCACTCATTCAACTCTTCACTCAATCAATAATTAAATCTTGAAAATACTTATTACAGGCGGGAACAATGCAAAAGCTTTAAAATTAATGAAGGCTTTTTCAAGCCATTTCGTTTTGCTCGCAGATTATGGTGATGTACCAAGCATAATCACCGAAAACTATGCTTTTGCATCTTTTGGGGCGTTAAATAAAGATAGTATCGCACATCTTTTGCTTAACTTTTGTATTACTGAAGCAATAGACAGCATTATTCCATTACATGATTATGAAATAGAACCATTGGCAAAATCAGCGGTGTTATTTGGCGAATATGGCATTCATGTGCTAACACCACAACCAGAATTAATTGAATCTTATCGTTCAGTAGAAAAAAATACGTTTAAGAACTTTGCCGTATTCATTCATGGTGAATGTATTTTCGCTAGCGGAGGTGAAATTTTTATCAGGCGTGAAGAAGAGTTAAGTGGTGTTTTTGGCTACAACTTACCTGATGATGAATTAAAACTTTTTACAGTTTAGCAGAATATGGAAATTTCTCAGTTATTAAAGGATAAGCAAGCGGTAATCTTCGAGTTGGATAATGTCTTATTTCCGGAGAAAGATTACCTGCTGCAAGTCTATTACCTTTTTGCTCAATTTATAGAATATACGGAGCAGAAAGAAGCGCAGGCCATTCTGGACTTTATGCGGGTAGAATTAGAGCAATCTGGTTCGGAGGGATTATTTGAAAAAACAGCCGGTCGGTTTGAAATTGATCATAAATACCAGCATAATTTCGACTTATTGCATCAGAATGCACGCTTACCGCTGAAGTTGCTGCTTTTCCAGGCCATGTTAAATTTTCTTCAGGAACTTGTTGTGAATCGGATTAAAATTTTCATTGTAACGGCTGGAAATCCGGAGCAGCAACTTAACAAAATCAAGCAAACCGAGTGGAATGGATTGGAACAATACCTCACCGTTTATTTCGCTGATGAGTTGAAACAACAAAAGGCAGAAATTTTTCAAAACATACTTACCAGTAACCATTTATCAGCTGAGGAGGCTTTGGTTATTGGCGCAAATAATTTTGATGCGCAACAATCTAAAATAGTGAATTTGCCGTATATTAGGTCACAAGAAATTTTTAACTAAACTTATGCTGAGAAAAATTAATTCGCAAAAAATTCTTTTGTGTTTTTTGGTGGTGTCCACCGCGTTAATCACATCCTGTAAAAAGAGTACACCTGCAGAAGAGTCACCTAATGCTGTTACAGAGGCAAATACTTTACAAACGCCTACAACGAATCGTGATTTCCTAACCAGAGATTCAATTTTCCTATATGCGAAGCAAACTTATTTCTGGAATGTTGGAATGCCATCGTATGATGATTTCAATCCACGTAAATACAGCAACAACGTACAGGTTTTATCGGCTTTAAAAGCATTGCCAAGCACGGGTGGTAAAGACAAATATTCTTTTATTGATGATGGTACAGTTGCCGGACAATTGAGCGGTTTAAGTGGAGATTATGGGTTTTCGGCAAATTATGATGGTGGAAATCTACTTCGCGTAAAGTATGTTTACGCAACTTCTCCAGCTGCGGTTGCAGGGCTAAAAAGGGGCGATTTAATTACGAGGGTTAACGGCCGCACCACTTTAAGAACAAGCCAGGCAGATATTGATAATTTAAACGATGGCATTTTTGGAGATAATCCTACCGTTGCTTTAACAATTGAAAAAGCAAACAAATCAACTCAGAGTTTGGTGATTACTAGAGGATCTTACAACATTAATCCAATTTTATTTACCAATACATATAATGTTGGTACTAAAAAAGTAGGATATATTGTATTTAATAGTTTTACAACTAACTCCGTTCCTTTGCTAGATGCGGCTTTCAGTAAGTTTACTACTGATGGCGTAACAGAACTGGTGGTCGATTTACGTTACAATGGCGGTGGTTCTGTTGCAACATCTGAAGCATTTACCAATTTGATTGCACCTGCCTCTCAAAATGGAAAAGTAATGTACACTACTTACTGGACTAAAACCATGCAAGATCACCAGGCAACCATACTTCAAAATCAAAAGTTTTATGATACAAATTCGAGCGGTATCAGAACATTATTTTCTATGTTCGATTACGATTATAAGCCCATTGCAGCTTCGGGTAATCTGGAGGTTTTTAAAAAGAGGGGATCACTTAATGGGTTAACGAGGGTGTATTTTCTGGTTACAAGCGGTACAGCCTCAGCCAGTGAATTGCTGATCAATAATTTGAAGCCAGTGATGGATGTGAAGTTAATCGGACGTAAAACCTATGGCAAACCAGTTGGTTTCTTTGCCCTTCGCATAGATAAAAGCGATTTATATATTCCTCAGTTTCAGACCAAAAATTCTGCAGATTTTGGCGATTATTTCGATGGGATGGCTGTAGATAAAGACCTTGCAGATGATTTAACAACTGATTTTGGCGATCCATCAGAAAGCCTGCTTGCGCAAGCCCTTAACTATTCTGCTACAGGGCGTTTCACTTCTTTTACCAAGGAAAATGCAATAAGTAGTACCAGCGGCGTTTCTAGAGTGCAGATTGATCAGGTAAACGAGAAATTAGATCACGAATTTAAAGGAATGGTAGAAACCAGAAAGCCAATTTTAAAATAAAAATTCTTAAAACCATTGACTCACAGCCGACAATAATTATTGTCGGCTTTTTTTTGATAAATATTACATTAAAAGCACTTTTAGGCTTGTTTTTTCTGCTAAAAATTAATAAGCTTGTTTAACATTATTAGTTAGAAGCAGATTATGTCAATAGAAATTATAGCGAAAGAACATATAGAATATTTAAACATTATCAATGCCAGAGAAGATCACACTACAAACCTGAAAACAAAACTTGACGAGGCTCAGCGACTCGGAAATGAATTTAAATCAAAGGCTGTGATCACATTTAATACTACTATAGGTCCGAAACGTGTGGATACCACTGTTTGGGCAGTAACAGAAAAATATATTCAACTTAAAAACAACATCCATATTCCACTTAAAAGCCTGATCGATATCGAGTTTTAGGTTACTTTTTTTAAGGAAATAAATCATCCCGCATTTATTAACCTTAACCTGAAATGAATGAGTACGCTCCACAAAATTGCTTTAACTTTTATAAAATCCATTGGTCCGGTAAATGCAAAAAACCTATTGGCTTATTGCGGAAGTGCTGAAGCTGTATTTTCAGCCAGCCGGAAACAATTGTTGCAAATCCCCGGGATAGGGGATAAAACTGTTGATGCAATTTTAAAAACGGATGCCTTAACAAGGGCAGAAGAAGAATTAAAGTTTGTAGAAAAACATGGGATAGAAGTTTTGTTTTTCTCTGATGAGAACTATCCTAAGCGATTAAAAAATTGTATTGATTCGCCGATTCTACTTTACTTCAAGGGCAAGGCTGATCTCAATCACCCACGCATCATCAGTATAGTGGGTACGCGAAATGCAACTGATTACGGAAGGAACATCTGCAAACAACTTGGTGAAGTGCTCTCAGCTTACAATGTTTTAGTGGTGAGTGGTTTAGCATACGGGATTGACGTTACTGCTCATAAAGAGTGTATCGCAAATGAGATCACAACAGTTGGTGTGCTGGGCCATGGGTTAGACAGGCTTTACCCACAGATTCATAAAACCGTTTCACAAAAAATGGTGTTAAACGGAGGCCTGCTTTCTGAGTTTCCAACGTTAACAAATCCTGATCGACAAAATTTTCCTCAAAGAAACCGGATCATTGCCGGAATTGCAGATGCAACCATTGTGGTGGAGGCATCAATCAAAGGAGGGGCATTGATTACCGCCGAAATTGCAAATTCTTATAATAAAGATGTTTACGCTTTTCCAGGGAGGACAAATGACGTTTTCTCTGAAGGATGCAACTTCCTGATTAAAACAAACCGTGCCGGGTTAATTAACCATGCCAATGATTTAATTTATTACCTGGGTTGGGATAATGAGGTGAAGGAGAAGAAAAAAAATGCACAGACCACGCTGAAACTTAACCTCACTGCAAATGAGCAGAAAGTAGTGGATCTGCTCCAGTCTGGTCAGTTCGCAATTGATGAGATTTGTGTTCACTTGAATATCCAGCAAAGCAAATTGGCTATCGTTTTGCTTACTTTAGAAATGCAGGGCATCATTGTTTCTTTGCCGGGTAAGGTTTATAAATTGTTATAGAGTTTAATAAATATCTAAGGCCTATCCAGTGGTTGGTGGCTCACCAACCACTTCATCCTTGCCTCGGCTGGCCGCCGAAGGGCTTTTCTCTTTTCCTTGATGAAAAGAGACAAAAATCAAGGCTTGGAACTGATGTCGGATTAGCTCGTTGAAATTTAAATGGCGATAGCGCAAGGGCTCAATTTGATTTGTAATAAAGATTATTTTAGGAGCCGTTCGCGCTACCTTGGGATTGAGGTATTTGAACGTTGGTGCAAAAAAATCAACGGCTTCTCCTTCCTTCATTTCCTATGCCGGATGGCAAGGTGGAGATCGCGTGGTACAGATTACAAGGTGCGAATTTTTTGTGTAGAACCCTTGGTTGGTGGCTCACCAACCAAAAAGTTTTATCGTCTTTTATACTGATTGCATAGTGCGAAAAATATTTTTTCTACGCCCTTCCCCCTTCAGGGGAAAGGTGCCGACAGGCGGATAGGGGTCCTTGTTGCATATCGCCATAACCGAGCCATTAGCGATGAGTTGATTAGGATTATCACGATAATTTACCGTTAAAATTTGTTATCATCAAAAACCATTATTGTATTTCACCCAATAATCAATCTATAATGTCTATAATATTTATAGATTATGCAATAAAATTCTATTAAATATGAATTTTCGAAATTATATTTCAAATAAAATATTAGTGATACAATACTTAATGCCTTTGCTTAGTTTTGTAACATGTGGTATAATAATATTTTAGAAACTATCGGCAACACGCCTTTGGTAAAATTAAATACAATAACGAAAAACGTTCCCGGTACAATTTTAGCCAAAATAGAAACTACCAATCCAGGCAATTCTATCAAAGATCGCATGGCGATTAAAATGATTGAGGATGCAGAGAAAAGCGGGAAGTTAAAACCAGGCGGAACCATTATTGAAGGAACATCTGGAAATACCGGAATGGGCCTGGCCATGGCTGCCATTGTTAAAGGCTATAAATGTATTTTCACCACAACGGATAAACAATCAAAAGAAAAGGTTGATGCTTTACGTGCCTTTGGTGCCGAAGTAATTGTTTGTCCTACAAACGTTGAACCAGAAGATCCTCGTTCTTATTATTCAGTTTCTTCTCGTTTGGAAAGAGAAGTGCCAAATTCATGGAAACCCAATCAGTATGATAATTTAGCCAATTCGCAGGCGCATTATGAGCAAACCGGGCCAGAGATCTGGGAGCAGACCGAAGGTAAAATTACACACCTTGTTGTTGGTGTTGGTACTGGCGGAACGATATCGGGAACAGGTAAATACCTGAAAGAAAAAAATCCAAATATTAAAATCTGGGGAATCGATACCTATGGCTCGGTTTTTAAAAAATATAAAGAAACAGGCATTTTCGATAAGGATGAAATTTATCCATACATCACCGAAGGAATTGGCGAGGATTTTTTACCAGCCAATGTAAATTTCGATGTGATTGATTTATTTGAAAAAGTTACCGATAAAGATGCCGCCTTAATGACGCGTGATATTGCCCGTAAAGAAGGAATTTTTGTTGGAAACTCAGCAGGAGCAGCTATTGGTGGGTTAATTCAGTTAAAAGATCAATTAAAGCCGGAAGATATCGTGGTGGTTATTTTTCATGACCACGGAAGCAGGTATATGGGCAAAATGTATAATGAAGATTGGTTACGTGAACGCGGATTTTTGCAAGATGAAAAACTCACCGCAAAATCAATTTTGGCTAAGAAAGAAGCAACTGAAATTGTAACCCTTGATGCTATAAAATCGGTTCTTGAAGCGATCAATACCATCAAATCAATGAATATTTCTCAAATTCCGGTTACACAACAGGGAATGATTGTTGGAAAAATTGCAGAAAGTGAGATTTTATCTGCTTTACTCGAGAATCCAGGTTTGAAATCTGCACAAATTTCAGAAATCATGACAGCAACCTTTCCATTTGTAGATTTGAATACTTCGATTGATAAGATTTCATCATTAATTAACAGAGAAAATTCTGCTGTATTGGTGGAAGATGAATCTGGTAAAATTGAAATTATTACGCAGTATGATATTATTAATGCGATATCGGGATAGGAGAGGGAAGAGAAAATAAAGAATAGGAAGTAGGAAATTGTGAATGGGGAATAGCCAATAGGGTATAGAAAATTGGGAATGGGTATAGAGAGTAGGAAAATGGAAATGTAATGTAGTCTTATTCCTTGCCATTCGTTTTAATAAAATGTTTGTGATTGGAGGTACGGAGTAATCATATATAACATTTGCTATTTTTAAACCCAAAGATTGTGATTGCTTCCTACCTCAATGAGGAGTCCACTTGAAAAATCGTTTTTCTGTACTTTTTTCAGAATCTGTAGGAATGCACTTTTCTGTTTGTGTAATTTAATATAATAGCTGCGAAATCTTTTATCCTTGCTTTTTTTCCTTACGGGAAAGGTTGCGATAAGTGCATAGCGGAAATAGCAACTCTATAGCTGCTTTTTTTCAACCTTCCATAAACGGTGAGTTGTAGCGGTCGTCTTCCTGAACTAGTTTCAGGATCTTTCCTATCAAAATGATAAACCAAATTCGGCATGAATTGATGATTATTAGATTGTTCCAAAGGCGCTTATCAACAGTCGTTATTAAAAATAGGTGAGCATGATGCAAAAGTTAGTCCCGCAGATTAAGATGATCACCGCAGATTTTACTACTCGCTTCTGCGGAAATCTTTTTAATCAGTGGGAAAATTATTTAAACAATTGCATTTACCATTTAAGGCATTAATAGAAATAAGGTGCTGAACTAAACCCAGCGTGATGATTCAGTTACTGTATCGGATCAAAAAATCCTTCATTGCCAAATAGAATCATCTGCTTAATCAATTTCCATTGAAGAAACTTACGAAATAGATTGCTCCGTCGTGCTTCCTTAATGACGAATAAACATAAAAAACGCCCAAGTAATTTCTCACTCAGGCGTTTTTTTTTGCATCAAGCTATTCTTGCTTTAAGCTTTGCGCTTTTGGCTTTAGGTTTTATTCTTTCAGCTTTAAGCTTTGCTCTTTTAGCTTTTTCTCCATTAATGACTCGGCGCATCAGCATTTACACGCTTAATTTGCGCACCTAAGGCACGTAAACGCGTATCAATATCCTGGTAACCGCGCTCAATCTGCTCAATGTTATAAATTGTTGATTTACCTTCGGCAGATAAAGCGGCAATCAATAATGAAACGCCTGCTCTGATGTCAGGAGAAGTCATGCTGATTCCACGCAATTTATATTTTTTATCAATACCATTTACTGTAGCGCGGTGTGGATCGCAAAGGATAATCTGCGCACCCATGTCGATTAATTTATCTACAAAGAACAAACGACTTTCGAACATTTTCTGGTGGATTAAAACGTTTCCTTTAGCTTGTGTGGCCACTACTAAAACGATACTTAATAAATCAGGAGTGAAACCTGGCCATGGAGAATCGGCAATGGTCAAAATAGAACCGTCAATAAACGTGTCAATTTCATAGTGCTTTTGCGATGGAACATAAATATCATCACCTCTGCGTTCCAATTTAATTCCTAATTTTTTAAATACTTCAGGAATTACACCCAACTCGTCGTAACAAACATTTTTAATGGTGATTTCAGACTCTGTCATGGCTGCCATACCAATAAAAGATCCGATTTCAATCATATCAGGCAACATTCTGTGTGATGTTCCGCCTAAAACTTTAACCCCTTCAATGGTTAATAAATTCGAACCAATGCCTGTAATTTTTGCGCCCATACGGTTCAGCATTTTACAAAGTTGCTGTAAATAAGGTTCGCAGGCGGCGTTATAAATCGTGGTTGTTCCTTTTGCTAAAACAGCAGCCATTACAATGTTTGCCGTTCCGGTTACCGATGCTTCATCCAGCAAAATATATGCACCTTGCAAGTTTGTCGCATCAACATTAAAAAATGCTTTTTTGCTGTCGTAAACGAACTTCGCACCTAACTTTTCGAAACCAATAAAGTGGGTATCCAACCTTCTGCGACCGATTTTATCTCCTCCTGGTTTAGGAATCGCTGCTCTACCAAAACGAGCTAAAAGCGGACCAACAATCATAATCGAACCACGTAATCCTCCGCCTTTGGCCTTGAAAATTTCAGACTCGAAGAAATTTAAGTCAATGTTTTTAGCCTCGAAAGTGTAGGTGTCTTTATCAATTCGCTCCACTACAACACCCAGGTCGCCCAACAATTCAATCAGTTTATTCACATCCTTAATATCTGGAATGTTGCTGATAGTTACCTTTTCTTCAGTAAGTAACACCGCTGACAAAATTTGTAAAGCTTCGTTTTTGGCGCCCTGAGGAGTAATTTCGCCTTTTAGTTTAATGCCGCCTGTAATTTCAAATGCGTTCATATCTCTTTTTTGTGATGATTATCAAGTATTTAGTGTCCGGTAATTAGTATCAAGTATCAAGTACCCAGATTGGGCGTCGATTTTAACTAATGTGTTATATCTATTCCATAGCCGCTTCAAGATCAAGCACCCAGTTTGGCTGTCGATTTTTAACCTTTTACCATCTACCTTTTTACCTTTTACCTAATATTTGGGTTTATTGTTATTATTGCTTCTTCCGCGATTGTTGTTGTTGTTGGTATTATTCTGGCGGTTTTTACCATTGTTATTATTGGTATTGTTGCTTCTGCCACGGTTATTATTGTTGTTATTCTGACGTGGATTTGGCGCCCTGAATTCAACCTTTGCTAGGTTAACCCCCTCATCGAGAGATAACAAGCCGCCTGAAAGATATTTCAAATCTTTAATAATCGTTTCATCAGAAACGTTATCCTTGTTCCAGGTTACGTAGGCCATTTTCATAAAGTTTGCAATCCCTTGCACCATCACTTTTCTACGCTCCGGATCTTGCTCTCCCATAGCTTTTTCAATCAAGCCTTCAACTGTTTTACCATAATGTTTATAAGTAATTCGCTGTTGAGGATAAGCTAAAGGCTCAGGTTTAACGTAAGCATTCTCAATTAATGGCTTTGGATACGGACTATCCACATCAATTTGATAGCCGGAAATAATATGTAAGTGATCCCAAAGTTTGTGCTTGAAATCGGCGACATCACGCAAATGTGGTTGCAGAAAGCCCATCAGGTCGATTACCGCCTGGGCATATTTATTACGTTCTTCAATAGTGGGTAACTCACAAATGTATTTCACCATATTTTGAACATTACGGCCATATTCAGATAATATCAAATGGCTTCGAGTAGTATTATAATCAAAATTCATGTACAGATAATTTAATGGATAAATCTTCCGGCGATACGAATTATGAAATAACCAGAGGAGATGAGGTTATGAATTCACCGAAATGTCTATTGCCGGACTTTCGTTTTATATAAGTCAAAGATAATCTTTTTAATAACAAATGTGATTGTTTTTTGTTTTTTTGGAAATGAACGGTCAGTAGTGCTTTTGATTTTTCAGCCCTGCTATCCCTTCAAGTCCTCACTCGTTCCTCGCTCCGGGCTTTCCGTTCTATCAGGTTTAGTGAACTAAGAATCGTCTTCCTGAACATGATTCGGTAGGTAGGGGTTGGTTTGGTGGGAATAGGTTGGAGATTCTTCGCTTCGCTCTGAATGACAGGATGCAGAAAAAAGTTCGTGAAATTAAGTGCGGTTGAAATTATGTTAGATAATTCCGTGTATTCTGTACTTCCGTGGCAATTCTAAATGTGACATCAACGAAGAATCGCCTTCCTGAACTTGATTCACTGTTGTCCGGTAAAAAACAATTGTTGGAAAAAAGGTTTGATTTCGGTCAAAATAAGTGGGTTTATGTTTTGAAACTGATATCAAAGCCCCCCAATTTCAGCTGTTGGCTC
>NZ_JBLYEE010000024.1:0-27163 GCF_048515415.1 Pedobacter sp. N23S346 | reverse complement strand
TAGATTCGTCCTCCGGCATAATGCAAAGGTTGGTCCCGCAGATATAAATGATTACCGCAGATTTTTACCTTTCGCTTCTGCGGAAATCTTCTTAATCTGCGGGAAAATTATTTAAGCGAGCAGGGTGTATATAGCGGAATTGTGATCCAGAGCGCAGCGAAGGATCCCTGCGCTTCCACCCACCAACTTCGTTCAGCACTGAACCTTTTCTCGCATTTACATGAACGGTGGGTTAAAACGATCGTCATCCTGAACTTGATTCAGGACCTAACGAAAAAAACGTCATTGCAGTAGGTTCTTCATCTGCCGAGCCAATCTCCATTGAATAATCTTCAAAATAGATTCGTCCTCCGGCATAATGCAAAGGTTGGTCCCGCAGATATAAATGATTACCGCAGATTTTTACCTTTCGCTTCTGCGGAAATCTTCTTAATCTGCGGGAAAATTATTTAAGCGAGCAGGGTGGCAATAGCAAGGTGCCGATCGCGAGGTGCGAAGAATGCATTTTTCTTGCGCCCTTTCCCTCCCGGGGAAAGGTGCCGTCAGGCGGATAGGGGCTGTTTTTCTTTTTTCGCGATCTAACGATCCCACCACACCCTTGAAGTAAGCACATCTCCACCAGATATTCTGGTTACGGCATCTCTATAGTTTTGCGGATTGTTCAGAATCTCTGTGGAGAGGTAAATCATTCGCCTCGGGATAGTACCATTCGTTACATTACCTCTATAATTCACAGGAACCAATTTAGGATAATCACTTCTTTTCCAGTTTAACCAAGCCTCAATAAAATTGAAAGTGGTACCTGTTGTAATCCAATATTGCGTATTAATAGCCGAAAGAGCATTCTCTGTATTACTATCATCAAGCGGGTTTTGATTCACGAAAGTATTAAGTCTGTTGGCATCTACTGCCGCCAAAGGGTCTAATTGTGTCAGCGATTCTATGCCACCCGTTAATCCATTTGTATAGTGCGATTTTGCAGTTCCCGTTACATTCCATCCCCTTACCTTCGCCTCTGCCAGTAAAAATTCTGTTTCCGCGTAACTTAAAATAAATATTGGCCCGCCTAATTTGAGATATACGCCAGTGCGTGGTCTGGAATATTTCCCAAGTGGAGCGAAGTCACTTCCACTACCTGTACCACCAGGATAATCGGGTGCTCGACTGATATCAGTAGCGCCACCTTGCAGGTCATATCCATTCGGAAGCCCAAGCTGAACACTTGCATCTGTATTTCCGGTGAGGTTTTGATCTGCGCTTTTAGCCAGTCCATCATTTGGTACTTCTCCGATTACACCAAGCCTTGGGTCGTTTGTATTTCTGAGCTGATCGATTAAAGTTTTGCTCCACCGCACTTCCAGATAATCAGAATAGGTTCTTAGTGCAAGCGAACTTCCATTTTGGCTGTTAAATGAAGAAGCATCCGTAATTAAAATTGCATTATCGTTATTACTGGTAAAGGTTTTACCTGCTGCTTTTTCAGTCCAGATTTTTGCTTTTTCCGGATCTACTTTAGTTAACCTCATGGCAATTTTCAGCATTAAGGAATAGCCAAACTTTCTCCACTTGTCGATATCACCTTTGTAAAAAAGATCGGCAGTGGGGCCAGGTTTATTATTATCCAGCTGTGCCGTTGCCACTTCAAGGTCTAGCAGCATTTGGTTATAAATAACTTCCTGCCGATCGTAAACAGGATACTTTATCCCTTCCATTGCCTTAACCGCCTGCGTATAGGGAACATCGCCATAGGTATCGGTAATCCTTTGCAAAATCAGCACGAACATGATGTCGCCTATTGCAATTAAGTTTTGATTCAATGCAGGATCTTTCAATCTAGCCAGGCGCTGCATCTCCCTGATATGAGAGGCATCGGTATAGCCTTCATCAAAAATCCGTCCCTGGTAATCGGTAAAGCTCCCTGCATTGATATACTTATCGCCGTTGTTATAATAGTTATATGTAGAAGCGAGCAGTTGCATCATGGTACTCTGATACAAAAGCTGATAATAGCCCAGGTTGGCATAATTCAGTTGTGCATGTGCGAGCAAACTATTCGGATCGTAATTCTCTTCGGTGAGTTTATTTGGATCTGTATTAATCTCATCAAGTTTAGATTTAGAACAACTGTTCATCAAAACGAGGAACAAGATTCCGATCATAACCATCTTATTTATGTTCATCGTTTATTTGAATTTAAAATTAAAATTGATTCCAAAAGTTCGTGTAGCAGGCAATGAAGCACCTTCTATTCCGGCGTAGCCAAGTGTGGGCGAAAACTGCGATTCTGGGTCTACATTATCACTGTATTTAAGTAAAGTGAAGATATTTCGTGCCACTAAATCTATGTTGATGCCACTAAAGGGTGTCTTTTTAAGTACCTGTGTATTAAAGGCATAGCCTAATGAAGCCTGACGAAGCTTAATAAAACTGCCATTGAGTACTGATAAGGCCGAAATGTTAGTGGCCAATTCAGGATAGTAAGTGTAAGCGGGAACATTTATCGTATTTCTTTGGCCGTTTTCTAATACGCCATCGGCTACGATACCCGTTTCGCGTCCAACAAGTGTCGCTTTATTAAGGCCTTGCACATAACTGTAATAGGCTGTTGCCGATAAAATTTTGTTACCAAAACGGTAATCAATCAAGAAAGAAAAGTTGAATTGTTTGTAGCTGATGCTGTTGGTGATTCCGCCGTATAACGTTGGCATGGTACCGCCCATAGGAATAAAATCTCCGCGTTTAGGAATTCCATCTGACCCAATAACGAGGTTTCCACTGGCATCCCGCTGATAATCATAAGCCATAATTTGAGTAATCGGCTGTCCGACTACCAAGGCCGTATTGGCATTTAAAGGCCGGTAGGTACCCGTGAGCGTATAATTGCTATTGCCATCAATAGACAGCAATGTGTTTTTCACCTTCGTCATATTCAGGTTAATCTGCCATTTGCTGTTTGTTGTTAACAGTGGTGTATAACCAAGGGCAAGTTCTATTCCCCTATTGCGGGTTTCGCCAAGGTTTACATAAGCTGAGGTAAAACCTGTGGTAACTGATTGCTTTGCATTGATGATCTCATTGTGGGTAACACGGTTAAAATACGTAAAATCAACATTCAAGCGACTGTTGAAAAGCTTCAGGTCTAAACCAGCTTCTATCTCATTTAAGGTAAAGGGCTTCAAATTGTAATTGGGTAAATCTCCGGAGAAGCTCCCTAATGGCGTGCCGTTCAAGTTATTATCTACATTATAATAAATCTGGGTGGTATAGGGAACAATGGGTTCGCCACTGGTTTTGGCAAAATCTAATCTTAGTTTACCAAAATCAAGACCTTTTAATTTCAACAGGTCTGAAAAAATAAAACTGCCGGATACACCCGGGACAAAAATTCCGCGATTATTGGCGGGCAATGTAGAGTAAATATCATAGCGGCCCGTTACGGAGAAATTGAGGTAGCGCTGATAACTCAAATCTGCAGTGTAATAAGCTGATTCGGTTACAATCCGGGAAACGGCAAAGGTTCTGGTTCTGGTGATTAGATTTTCAGGAACATACAAATCGGGCACTATAAACTGCGACCCTTTTAATCGTTCGCTCTCTCCTTTTCTTTCCCGGTAATTTGCACCCAACGAAACTTCCAGGCTTAATTTTTCGTTTAGGCTTTTATTTGCGCTGAACAAAACATCGCTGTTAAATTCTGAAGTTTTGCTTTGATCATAAGCATTAATGCCACCCTGTCTGTTGATGGAAAACGCCGTGCCTGTAGGTAAAATACTCACCACCTTATCTTTACTAAAATCATAGCCAACCCTACCCTGAAGTGAAGCCCAACTCGCCAGTTGATATTTTACCACCGCAGAGGAGATGTAGCGGTTTCGATTAGCATAATCGGCCTGTTTGTTCATTAAAAAATAAGGATTGGTTTTATATTCGTCGGCATTCCACCGCTGCTCAAAACCAGTTGCCGAATCGAAACCGGGAGCCAGAAGCGATTGATCTAAACTGGTAGCCAAAGCCGAGATACCATAGTTTGCATTTAAAGGTCCATCGCTCAGGTAACTTTTATTTTTATTTCCTTCATCAATATAATTTCCGGTCAGGCTTACGGAAAGTTTGGGACTTAAAGCCAGATTTCCATAAAAATTAAGCGTTTTTCGATTAAGCGCGCCATTGGTTAGAATGGAATTATAATCTAAATTAGAAACCGAAACCCGATAATTGTTCCTGACGTTTCCACCCGTCAGGGAAAGCGTATTCGTAATCGCCGGAGCGGTACGATAAAAAGTTTGAATATTATTTTTCACTGGAGAATAAGGGCGCATGGAGCCATCAACCTGTGGTGTTAATTGTCCATCCATAATTTCGCCCCAACTTAATAAACTTGTGCTGATGGCGTTAAACAAATCAGCAGGGCGTTTATTTTGGGCGCCCTGACCGTACAAATATTGATAATCAGTAGAATTAACGGGAACATCGAAAGCTACATTTGCATTGTATTCTAACTTCGGATCCGCATTTTCACCTCCGCTTTTGAGGTTAATGAGAATGACTCCATTCGCTGCTCTGGCACCATATAAAGCCGAAGCGGCCGAACCTTTCAAGATTGTAATGGTTTCTATATCATCTGGATTGATGTTACTGATTCCATCGCCATAATCGGCGCCGCCGTATTCGTTAGCGCTTCCCCTGATGCTGTTATCAATCGGTACACCGTTGATGACAAATAAAGGTGATGCGGCAGTCATACTCGAAACGCCACGGATTAATACCCGCGCGGCAGATCCCGGACCACCATTTACACCAGTGATGTTTAATCCGGCCACCCTACCCTGTAAGGCCATAATCAGATTACTTTCCCTTGCCTTAGTGATGGAAGACCCTTTAATGGTAGTTAGGGCATAACCCACTTTTTCATTATCCTTTTCAATACCTAAAGCGGTAATGACTACTTCTTTTAACACGCGACCGCTATCTGCTGGTAATTTCCCGGCAGAGCCTTTTCTGATCACAATCAAATAGTTAGGCAAAGCAGAATAGGTGTAACCGCTGTTGAGCAATAATTTATCAACAACTTTTATCGCTTCTTCTTCCTTTACGTTAATGGAGACCTGATGTTTCGGGATTTGAGATTCACTATATGCAAAATGATAAACCGTTTGCTTCGATATCGTTTCTATTACCTGTTCAAAATCTACATTAGTTACATTTAGGGTAACTTTAGTTTGCGCATTAGTATAAAAAGGAAAGATCAGTCCGATTAATATTACGATTTTTTGCACAGCACTCATAGCCACAAATATACATGGCTTAATTGTTTGTACTAGCGGAAGATATAGACATTTTTACCCTTTATTGAATAATTAAAGTTTTCGATAAATTTTAAGGCGTTTAATGCCTCGGTAATGTTCTCTTTAGTAAAGTGTGCTGTGAAAGTCAGCTTTTTTAAATCCGGATCTTTGAAGGCAATTTTGATATCGTAATGTCTTTCAAAAAGTTTAGCTACCTCATCAAAGCGATCATTTTTGAAGATCAGTTCACGATTTGTCCAGGCAGTTTCTGTTACTCCTTCACCATCAGACTGACTTAAGCTTGCCTTCCCATTTGTGAGTGTAAATTTATCGTTCGGTTTTAAAGTAAACTGCTGTGATTTATCCTGATTGAGCGAGATGACTACCTTTCCCCTGATTAGAGTAGTTTCGGCAAAAGCATCATTTGGATAAATCTTCACATTGAAAGCTGTACCCAATACTTGTACGTCCATTTTTTCAGTATGCACAATAAAAGGATGCTGAAGATCTTTTTTTACATCAAAAAAAGCTTCACCAGAAAGGTAAACATTTCTGTTATGTCCGCTAAATTTTTTAGGATACCTGAATTTACTCGTGGAATTGATTTTTACGACAGAACCATCGCCAAGCGTAATCGTTCTGATATCTGCAGCTTTGGTGTGCACCTTCACCAGCACTAAATGATCTGCCTGATCTGAAAAAAATGCTTCTCTTTTGTATAATAAAACAATACCCAAAGTAACAAGAACAGCCGCAGCTATTTTTAGCCACAGGAGATTTTTACTTTTTATAATTTTTAATTGAGGTGCTTGGGGAGTTTGAATCTGGCTTTTGATGCGATTAAAAACCACATCGATGTTTTCTTCTTCCTCCGTTTCAGATTCAAGGTAGGTTTGCAGCAAATGATATTCTTTATTAAGCGCTGCATTATTGGCTAAAATTGAATTCAGCTCAATAGATTCATCCGCAGAAATTTCTCCGGCTAATTGTTTTCCAAGCAATTCTGTAAATCTTTGATCTGTCATTTTAGTTATGGTCTTCTGTTTAGAGGTTCCTTATTTTTTGAAAATTGCCTACAGGTAATATAAAAAAGATAGAGGACTTAGTAAAATCAGCCACGAAATTATTTTTCCGCTTCGGTTTTCACCCAATTCCATTTCAACCATTGGCCGTAAGATTAAACGAAGTTTAGCAATTGCCCTGAACAATTGGGTTTGCACGGTACGTGGGGAAATATTTAACAATTCGGCTACTTCCTTATATTTTAGTCCACCTTCTTTAATCAGCCTGAATACCTCACGGGCCTGGGGCGCCAAAGTCTCAATAGCGAGATTAAGTTGCCTGTGAAGTTCCTTTGTTTCGAGAATATACTGAGGCGTTTGTGTTGTTGCCGAAACATCGTCATCTACATCTACTAAATCGATAAATGTAACTGACGAATTTTTTTTAAGGTGTTTAAGCGATTGATTTTTAACTGCGATAAATAAATAGCTTTCAGGATTTAGAATTGATGTACCTGCGGTTCTATTTTCCCAACATTTAACAAATACTTCTGTTACCAGGTCTTCGGCGGCTTGTTTGTCGCTAACATAGTAAATGGAAAATTTAATCAGCCGGCTATACAAATATCTATAAAGCTGCTCAAAAGCGGTCATATCACTTTCCAGGCAAATCTTACTCCATAAAACGACCAGATCTGGCTTTGCTACTTTCAAATTAAAATTAATTAGTTTAATTAATCAAACGTAAAGTAATCAAAAAAAATCTAGTCGACAGGCAGTTTAACAGAAAAATGTGATTTCTCAAATGGTTTATTAAAACGTCATACGATGCTAATAACTACATTTTAATTAAATGATAATCAGGCATGAAAAAATAAATATTAAAATCATCAGTTTTTCTGTAGGCAATTTATCCTTAATAAATGCTCTTAACTAATAGACCATCCAGATGGATTCTGCATGGCAGCTAACAATTAACCAAATAATTATTATTCAAAATTATTCTTAATGAATATGAAAAAATCTTTACAGCTCACTTGTTTATTGCTTTATGCATCAACAGGTTTGTACGCAGCTGCACCAATTAATCATTTTAATCACGCGGTTTCCTTCCATTCGGTTTACCAGGATGTGATTAAAGGAACGGTAAAAGATGAAAAGGGCATTACCCTGCCCGGTGTAACGGTTGTGATAAAAGGCACAAAAACCGGCACGCAAACGAACACTTCAGGTCAGTATAGCATTTCTGCCAAAGCTGGCGATGTTCTGGTATTTTCGTTTATCGGTTATCAAAACAAAGAAGTAACTGTGGGTACGGAAAGCACTATCGATGTATCAATGGGTGCTGATTCTAAAAACCTTGAAACGGTTGTGGTAACTGCATTAGGGGTTAAAAGATCAGAAAAATCGTTAACCTACAATACGCAGCAAGTATCAGGCGATGAATTATCGAAGGTTAAAAGTCCTAATTTAATGAACTCGCTAAATGGAAAAGTAGCAGGTTTAACTATTAGTCCGAGTGCATCTGGTGTGGGTGGTTCTGCAAAAGTAATTTTACGTGGTAGCCGTTCGGTAAGTGGAAATAACCAGCCTTTATATGTAATTGATGGGGTTCCGATTAGTAATAACGGTAATGCAAACGGTCAGCAAAATAGTGTATTTGGTGGCGGCCAGGATGGTGGCGATGGTATTTCCAACCTAAATCCTGATGATATTGCCAGCATCACAGTTTTGGAAGGTGCATCCGCAGCAGCATTATACGGTAGCCAGGCACAGAATGGCGTAATTTTAATCACCACTAAACAAGGGAAATCAGGTAAAACTGAGATTGGCTTTTCTTCGGGTGTAAATATTGATAACATTGCTTACAAACCGAAGTTTCAAAACAGCTACGGACCAGCTTCTGCAACCTCGAGAGATAGCTGGGGCAGTGCAATTAATAACACTACAGATAATTTAAGTGATTTCTTCCAAACGGGGATTAACACTTCGAATGCGATTAATCTTTCTGGCGGATCTGAAATTGCGCAAACTTATTTTTCTTATTCGAACACTTATGCAAGTGGAATTCAACCAGGAAATAAGTTAAACAGAAACAACATCAACTTACGCGAAACCGCTAAGTTTTTGAACAATAAATTAACGGTTGATGCAAGTGTGAATTACATCAATCAAAAAATTAATAACAGCCCATCTTTAGGTTTATATTTAAATCCACTGGTAGGTTTGTATCTTTTCCCAAGGGGTGTAGATATTAACCCATACAAAGAGCAGTACTTGCTGTCTGGCAATACGGGTACGGCACGTCAGAACTGGTTAGGTGGTTCAGCAGATATTAATCAGAACCCATGGTGGTTAACTAATATGAATCCAAATACCTCTATCCGTAACCGTTTTTTATTGAGCGGAAGCGTGAAATATGATGTGGCCAGTTGGTTAAATGTTCAGGTGAGGGGTAATATGGATAGAACGACTGATGACTATGAAAACCACAGATTTTCTGGGATCAACGGAAACTTTAACTCTACCGGGACGGGTTATTTTGCACAAAGCAACCAAACTTATGTACAAAAGTATGTAGATGCGATTGCCAATATCACGGTTCCATTAACCGGATCAGACTTTAAACTGAACGGATTAATTGGTGGAAGTATCAACGATCAGAAAACTTCGGGTTTATCTTTAGCTGGAAACCTTTCTGCGGTTGATTTCTTCACCCCATCGAATACCATCGTAGCGCAGCCAGGCACTTTTACCGGAAATACTTTAACCAATACTACTGCGATTATTCCCAATCACAATCAACTACAGGCCGTTTTTGGTAACGCCAATTTATCGTATAAAGACTGGGCTTTCTTAACTGTTACAGGTAGAAATGATTGGTCTTCTAACTTGTCATTCACACCGAACAATTCTTATTTCTATCCATCGGTTGGTTTATCCTTCATCGTTTCGCAGATGTTTAAATTGCCAGAAGCCATCAGCTATGCGAAAGTAAGAGGTACCTATGCAGAGGTTGGAAATACCGTTCCGCCATACCTTACCTTTATTCAGAATACTTTAAAGGCAGATGGTGCATTATCATTTAACACGAATGCTGCTTTTAGAGAATTGCAGCCAGAACGTACAAAATCTTTTGAGATTGGAACAGATTTACGCTTCCTTTCTAACCGGATCAACTTCAGCTTCACTTACTATAAAACCAATACCAGAAACCAATATATTCCGGTAATTGCACCTCCATCTTCACTGGTGTCTACAGGTTATCTGAATGCTGGAAATGTAGAAAACACTGGTTACCAATTCATTTTAGGTGGTGATGTGGTTAAAGGCGACGGATTAAACTGGAATACTTCAATCAATGGATCAGCAAACCGCAATAAAATTATCGATATCGCTTCTGCAGACAGAATCTTTAGTGTAGACTTAACTGGCGGCGGTAATAATTCTTACATCTCAAGGTTAAAAGTTGGTGGCTCTTATGGCGATATTTATGGCTATACTTTACAGAGAGATGCACAAAATCGTATCATTCTGGGTGGAGATGGAACGAGTACTTCCCCTTACACTCCACTAAAAAGTGCAGATTTCAATTACATCGGCAATGCCAACCCTAAATTTCAATTGGGTTGGAATAACAGTTTCAGCTATAAAGATTTCAGCTTAAGTTTCTTGGTTGATGGTAAATTTGGCGGTCAGGTTTTATCCCTAACCGAGGCATTGATGGATGAAGCTGGTGCATCTGAAGCAACTGGTAACGCAAGAAACCAGGGCGGCGTTAAAATTGATGGTGTAGATACCAGAGGGAATGCTGTTTCGGCAACAATCGATCCTCAGCGTTATTATTCTGTTGTTGGCGGAAGATCTGGTGTATCTGGCGAATATATTTACAGCGCTACAGTAGTACGTTTGAGAGAGGCTGCTTTAGGTTACACCCTTCCACTAACGGGTAAAACATTTAAAAGCATGAAATTTTCAGTTACAGGCAGAAACCTGATTTATTTCTACAAAAAAGCGCCGTTTGATCCGGAGATCACCATGTCTACTGGAAATGGTTTATCAGGAATTGATGTATTCAATCAACCTGCAACCCGCACTTTAGGTTTCAATCTAAATTTATCATTTTAATTCTATTGAAAAACAACATGAAAACTATATATCATAAATCCGCTAACAAAGGGATTAAAGGATTGTCTGCTGTTTTGCTGGCATCTTTAATGGCCCTGAATTTTGGATGCACCAAAAATTTTGAAGAGTTTAACACCAATCCTACCGCACTTTCACCAGAGCAAACTACTGCGCTTTTGAAATCTGCAATTGGTCCGATTGAGCAGGAAATTTTTCACAACTATCAAATCGCACAAAATTTAAGTGCTGATGCTTTTAGTGGTTATATGATGGCGCCTACACCATTTGGTGGCGGCATTAATAACATGAATTATTCCCTTAACAATGGATGGAACAGTGCTGGTTTCAATGACCAGTATAATTTTGTAATGGCACCAATTTCTAAAATTGGCCAAAGCGAAGTGAAAACAACATCACCGGAAGCCTGGGGAATTGCACTTCTTGTTCAGGTAATGGCAATGAGTAGGGTGACTGATAAATTTGGCCCAATTCCATATACTACAGCTGGTTCTTCACTGGTATCTACACCTTACCAGGATCAGAGAACGGTTTACAATGCATTTTTTAATCAGATTGATACGGCAGCAAATAGTTTACAGGCTTACATAACCGCTAACCCAGGCAAAACTGCTTTCTATGATAGAGGCGATTTAATTTACCAGGGTGATGCTGTAAAATGGCTGAAATTAGCAAATTCTTTACGTTTGCGTTTAGCAATGCGTATTGTGAAAGCTGATGCAGCTACGGCAAGGCTTCAGGCTGAAAGAGCTTTAAGTGCGCCGGGAGGTTTACTAACTACGCCTGCAGATAATGCTGCGGTTGCGCAATCTGGAACCAGAGACAATGATTTATGGGTGGTTACGGTATCCTATGATGGAGATAATGCTTTAGGTGCAGCTTTGCAATCATATTTAGTTGGGTATAATGATCCACGTTTACCCATTTATGCTACGCCGGCAACAGATCCTTTATTTGCGGGTCAGTATGTGGGGATCAGGGCAGGAGCCAACACTTCATTCAATGGCTTGGGTAAGCCTGGTTACAGAAATTATTCCAGCTTAAATTCCAGTAATAATACGCAATCGCCTATCGGACAGAAAGCACCTCAGATTTTGATGACAGCTGCTGAAGTTTGGTTTTTAAAAGCTGAAGCTGCACTTCGTGGATGGACAGGTTCTGGCGATGCACAAACCAATTATGAAACTGGAATTTCCACTTCACTTCAACAATGGAATGTGAGTGCAGGTAATTACCTTTCGGATGCAACCAGCAGACCAACAGCTTATGTAGATCCTAAAAACCCTGCAAACAATTCTGCAGCGGTTAGTACGATTACCGTAAGATGGGATGCTGCAGCTTCGAATGAGCAAAAATTAGAGCGGATCATTACGCAAAAGTGGCTGGCTATATTCCCTGATGGTCAGGAAGCATGGTCTGAGTTTAGACGTACGGGTTATCCTAGATTATTTACCGTAGCGAACAATTTTAGTAACGGCACCATTAATACGCAAACGCAAATCCGCAGGTTACCATACCCATCTACTGAGTTTGGAAATGGTAATAGCGAAGAGGTTGTTAAGGCTGTTGGCCTTTTGGGTGGCCCAGATAACGGTGGTACAAGATTGTGGTGGGATATTGATAGACCGAATTTTTAATTCGAATCTTTGATTGATCATAATTTAAAGGTAGGACGACTGAGGTTGTCCTACCTTTTTTTGTGATAGCGTTAGAAAACAATATCTGGTTGTAGCGTTTTTCAAAATCTCAAGGCAGATAGCGATCGCATTAAGATTGCTTCGTCTTACCTCCTCGCAAAGACGATGTGTTGAGAATATCGTTTAATAAACCCGGTTGTAGCGATCGCTATAGCCACCTAACGAGGCCAAACCACTGTTTCTTCGTTCTGCTCTTAAACCGGCATGGTCAATTTTTCGGGATGGCACTGTCCAAGCCCACCTACTAACTTCCATAGAAAAATTGCGAGCCGGCAGTTTTGTTTCTTTTGGTGCCAAAAGAAAATAAGACCGTCCGGCTAGGACAAGAATAACATCATTCCAAATACAAAGCATAAAAAATCTCGTTGTAGTGTCTCATTACGACTAACGCATATAGCGATCGCATTAGGATTGCTTCGTCGAACCTCCTCGCAAAGACGATGCGTCGAGAATATTGTTTAATTTCTTGGTAATTATATCAGTATAATAACATAGTGGGTTGAAAAACCACTCCAGCTTTCAGGCACCCTCAGAAGGAGGGAAATGGCGATCGCTATAACCATCCAACAAGGCCAAACCACTGCTTCTTCGTTCTGCTCTTAAACCGGCATGGTCAATTTTTCGGGATGGCACTGTCCAAGCCAACCTACTAACTTCCATAGAAAAATTGCGAGTCGGCAGTTTTAATTCTTTTGGTACCAAAAGAAAATAAGCCCGTCCGGCTAGGACAATACCATAATTGTGATAAACTTTGACCTAGTATCATTCAACTAATTTCCCCTTAAAATCTTTACTGAACCCACTCAAGCGTCCTCCTGAACTTGATTCAGGATCTTTTTTCAATTTTACGGCACTAAAAATTAACAACGATCAACGAAAGACGAACAACGATTTTGTACCCCATTTGCATAGAAACATACCATTTTTATCTTTGTAACCGTTATCTTTGAAAGAATACAGATATCGATCCTTTTAACCAGTAAAATTTGCATGATAAAAATAATCCATTCCTCCCCTATTTTAGGGCTTTATCCAACTGCATTTTGTAAAAATGGCCTCCAAAACAGTTTAAAGGAATATATTTTTTAATTCAAAAACGATAATTTTACAAAATGGATATCTCATCATTTCTTTTTGAACTCTTACAACAACATAAAGAAGTTGGTATTACCGACTTAGGCACCTTTTACAAAAAGAAATATCCTGGTAGATACGACAAGGAAAAACAGTCTTTTTTGCCTCCCGGATTTACTTTGCTGTTTTCGCATGATGTTAGAGCGGAAAGTATACTACCCGCTTACATATCAGCTAAGCAAAACATTTCAACAGAGAGTGCTAACGACCACATTGCGCAATTTGTAGAGGAAACAACCGAAACATTGGCTCAGGAAAACGAAGTTGTTTTAGCCAGTATAGGAAGATTATATTTTACGGAGCATGAGGGTTTAAGTTTTGAACCTGCTCAGAATATCACTTATGGATCAGAGTTTTTTGGCTTACCTGCCCTGGCTGAAACCAGTGTAGTAGAAGGCGAAATAAATGCGCTGGAAAATGATGAGCCTGAAATTTTTGATGAAATTGCAGAAGCGCCAAGCGTTCCGAATAGGAACATCAATCCGGAAGAAAAAGAAGTTAAACATCCGGAAATTGAAAATATTGAGCTAGATGAAGTGAACGATGATTTCAAAAACACATTGAAACATACTTTACCAACTGACGAGGTTACAGATGCTCCGGCGTTTATCAAGGAGCAACATGCAGATCATCCGAATCGTTTCGGGCATACGCCTGAAGATGAGGAAGCTGTTAAGACAATTACTGACGAAAAGATTCAGCCTGCAGATGAAAATGAAACAGATAACGATTTAGAAGAAGATTCAAAAATCGAAGAACCTATAATAGAAGCACCGCAATTTATCAGGGAGCAGCATTCATACTATCCAAATCGTTTCGGGCATACACCTGAAGATGAGGAAGCTGTTAAAGCGATTACTGATGCTGATGCAGTAGTACCACCTGCAGAATTTAAAAAAGCAGATAGCAATGTCGAAGATGATTCAAATTCCGAAGAACCAGTAATTGAAGCGCCAGCATTTATTATTGAGCAGCATGCTGAACATCCGAATCGTTTCGGGCATACGCCTGAAGATGAGGAAGAAAATATTTCAGCTGAAAATCAAAAAACAGAGACACCTGCAACTCCAGCCTCAGATCATATTGAATCTGTAATTACACACCAGGAAGATCCAAACCGCTTTCGTTTTGGCTTTAAGCCAGAAAAAGACGAACCAAAAACTTACGTTAATTTAGAAGACGAAGTCAAAGCGGAAGAACCAGTGATTGAAGCCCCGCAGTTTATTAAGGCGCAACATGCTGAACATCCCGATCGCTTCGGTCACGACCCGATTGTACACGAGGAAGAAACGCCACAAGGCATGTCTACCTGGTTAAAAATTACGATCATCATTTTGATTTTAGTCATAGCAGCCGCCATTACCTATTTGGTTAAACCAGAATTATTTACCGGTCAGTCAGCGCCGGTAGAGGCAGCACGTACAGTGGTCGATTCTCCGAAAGTTGCAGTAGATACACTGAAAGCAAAACAAGATTCTACAGCCAAAACCGATAGCATATTAAAAGTTAACCAGGTTGAGAAAAAAACAGACACGGTAAAAAAAGCAGTAGAAAAACCAGTAGTTAAACCAGCTGTAGAAACACCGAAAGAAACTAAAATTGTACCAAAAACCGGCCCATCTACGTTTGATGTTATTGCAGCATCTTTTCAATCGGAGAAAAAAGCGTTGGTGTTTATCAAGCAAATGGAAAAAATAGGTTTTAAGGCAAAAATAGCCAACCTGCCGGGTCGCTTGAAAAAAGTAAGCGTAGCGAGTTTTAAAACGCAGAAAGAAGCAGAAGAACAGAAAGATATCATACAGAAAAGACTAAAAGGAAAAGGGTTTTTCGTACAACAAATATTTAACAACACACAACCATAATGATTACTTTATTAATTCAAGACACCACACAAGCGATTCAAGACACAGCAAATGCGGTTAACCAGGCGTTAACACCACCAGCTCCAGAAGAACTTCATTTTATCGACCTGCTTTTTAAAGGCGGCTGGGTAATGATTCCTTTAGCTTTTTTAGCATTTCTAGCCTTAGTTATTTTTGTTGAACGTTACTTAACCATCAAAAAGGCAACTAAAGATGAGTCTAATTTGATGGGACAAATCAGATCGTATATTCACTCTGGAAATTTAGATGGAGCCATGTCCTTATTAAAAAACAACAATTCTCCACTTTCCCGCATGTTACAAAAAGGATTGAAACGTATCGGTCGCCCGATCAAAGACATCGAAGGTGCCATTGAGAACGTAGGAAAATTAGAAGTTTCTAAACTGGAAAAAAACATCAGCATCCTGGGTATTGTTGCCGGTATTGCACCCATGCTTGGTTTCGTTGGAACTATTGTAGGGGTAATTACCATCTTCCACCAGGTATCGATCAAAGGAGCCATTGAAATTGGCACCATTTCCGGTGGATTATATACCAAAATGATTACGTCTGCGTCAGGCTTAATTATTGGGATTATCGCCTATGTTTTGTATCACATTCTAAATATTATGGTGGAAAAAATCATTTTAAAAATGGAAACAGATGCAATTGATTTTATTGACTTATTAGAAGAACCGAGCAAATAATGAATTTACGCAAAAGAACAAAAGGAAGTGTAGAAGTACATACATCAGCACTGAACGACATTATGTTCTTTCTGATGTTGTTTTTCTTATTGGCCTCTGCTGTAGTAAATCCTCAGGTGGTTAAATTGTTATTGCCGCAATCTAGTAGCGGTCAGCAATCAACAGCAAAGAAAGCAGTAACCGTAAGCATAGACGATAAGTTTAATTATTTCGTTGATAAAAAACCAGTACCTGCAGAAGGTTTACAATCAGCAATTGAAGTTTACCAGAAAGCAGCACCTGATATGACGATCGTATTGTATGTTGCCAAAAACGTTCCTGCAGAAAATATTATGGTTGCTTATGATGTGGCAAACAAATTGAAATTAAAACTCGTTTTAGCTGTAGAGCCTAAAAAATAATGAATACTACAGAAGAAAATAATTATCCAAAAGCCATTGCCATTTCCAGCGGAATCATGGCTGTTTTGCTTGCGATTAGTTTTTTAATCGTGATTAATTCTTTTGAACCACCCGAAGAAATAGGAATGGGTGGTATGGTAGTTAATTATGGTACTGCAGAAACTGGTATGGGCGACGATTATACCAGTATTGAAGAACCCTCCGCAGATCCAAACGCCAATAATAAAGCACCTGATAAAGTAGTACCGGAAGAAAAAGTAACCGAAAATACTACAGTAGAAACTGGTGAAAAGGAAATTCAGACACAAAATACCGAAGAGGCAATTGCCGTAAATACAAAGCCAACCAAAACAAAAGCCACTGCACCAACTACGGCTAAAGATGATAAACCTACTCAACCGGTAGTAAACCAAAATGCACTTTATAAGGGCAAGAAGAGTACGGGACAGGGCGGTGGAGACGGAACAGGAAATACTCCAGGCAATCAGGGTTCTGTAAACGGAGATCCGTTAGCCAATAATTATGGTGCTGGTGGTTCCGGATTTGGAAATACACCACTTCCCTTAAGGCGTTTTGCAAACTTAGAAAAACCAACAGATGATGGTCAGAAAACAGGCCGAATCGTGATCAAAGTATATTTCAACCGAAACGGAAAAATAGTGAAGGCTAATCAAAACCTTAAGGGATCTACCACAACCGATACCGAATTGGTTAATAAGTGTATTCAGGCTGTTTTAAATTCTTCCATTATTAAAGCGGAAGAAGGTGGAGACAATCAAACCGGATTGGTTACTTTTAATTTTGGCGTAAACTAAATAACGAGATTTTAAGCCCTTTGCACCTCCAATGCATCTGAGGAATGGCGATCGTTATTCCTCTCTTTCAGACTATCGTGCGGACATATCTTCTAGGAGTGGTTTTCTATGCATTTTGCTAACCAACTTTAATAAAACACAGGCTATACCGAAGAGCGCCTTCAATCCCAAGGGCCGGATAAATCAAAAAAACAGTTGTACAATAGTACATACAGCACTAACAAACCTTAAACGCAGTGGTTTTGTGTTCATAAATGATGGTTCGAAGCTTAAAAGAAATTGAACACAAAACAAAGTGCCCGCTGTTTTTTGATGTGTGTGGGATTTGTGAAAGGCCCCTAGTTGGATTGACAAAGCGTTTTTGGTACTTTGGCGCTCCAAAATGCGCAGCATTCTTGAACACTGCTAAAAACAATATTAACTGTGAAAAATTACCATGCCCCCGGGGCAAAGAGCGGGCAAAAAATCCTCACAAATTTTAACTAATCTTAGGTCAACAATAGGGCGACATTATAATTCAAAATTTCAATTTTACATTGAAATACCTTGATGTATATTTGCGGCATGAATTACCAGCAAACACTTGATTTTTTATACAGTAAACTCCCCATGTTTACGCGTGTTGGCGCATCAGCATTTAAAAAGGATCTAACCAATACCATTTTATTATGCGAAGCGATCGATAATCCGCAGGGAAAATTTACAAGTATCCACGTGGCTGGTACCAATGGAAAAGGTTCAACCTCACACATGCTGGCCGCGGTATTACAGGCTCAGGGCTATAAAACTGGTTTGTATACTTCTCCTCACCTCAAAGATTTTCGCGAGCGAATCCGGATTAACGGGAAAATGATGCCAAAGCAAGATGTAGTCGACTTTGTAGCTGCACAGCAATCACTCATGGAAGAAATACAACCCTCATTTTTTGAGGTTACGGTTGCCATGGCCTTTGATCATTTCGCAAAAAACAAAGTTGATATTGCAGTAATCGAAGTGGGATTAGGCGGACGTTTAGATTCTACCAATATTATTAATCCATTAATTTCGGTAATCACGAATATTAGTCTAGATCATACCAATATGCTCGGTAACACCATCGAAGAAATTGCGGGAGAAAAAGCGGGTATTATTAAAGCAAGTACACCGGTTATCATTGGCGAAACTCAAAAAAAATCAGCTGATGTATTCATTGGGAAAGCCTCAAAAATGCAAGCGCCGATCATCTTTGCAGATCAGATCTTAAAGGCCGAAGATTTAGAATTAAAGAACAATTTGCTCTTGCTATCAGTTTTTCAGGACGGAATAATAAAATATAAAAACCTACATAGCGACCTTACCGGAATCTATCAGCAAAAAAACATCTTAACTGTATTAGCAGCATTAAATGTTCTCGACCAGAAAACCGAATTTAAAATCGACGAGAAAAGTATATTTAAGGGTTTGAGAAACGTTAAGAAACTAACTGGTTTGCAAGGACGCTGGCAAACTTTACAAACCAATCCACTGGTGATTTGCGATACCGGACACAATGAAGCTGGAATCACAGAAGTGATTAAAAATATTAACCAAACACCCTACGAAAAATTGCATATTGTGTTTGGGATGGTAAACGACAAAGATATTAAGAAGGTTTTATCGCTAATGCCAAAAGAAGCGACCTACTATTTTTGTAAGCCCGATCTGGAAAGAGGTTTGTCAGCTGCCGAACTGGCCACACAAGCATCAGCATTTAATCTTGTTGGTGAAATATATCCTTCGGTTTTAGCAGCAAAGGATACGGCAATAAAAAACGCCGCCTCAAATGACCTCGTTTATATCGGCGGCAGTACCTTCGTAGTAGCAGAAGCGATATGAAAACTTTACAAAAACTTCAAAAGTTCTTCATCTTAAAATCATTAATTTAGGCCTTTATTAAAAAATAGAATGAAGAAAATTTCCTGTTTACTCTTTTCCCTCTCGCTCCTATCCTTTTCTATCGCATCAGCACAAACAAAAAAAACTGCGGTTAATCAAACTAAAACTTTTCCTTCCGAAGTTGCCCGACCAAAACTCGTAGTCGGTCTGGTTGTTGATCAGATGAGATGGGATTATCTATATCGATACTATAACAGATATACCAACGGAGGTTTTAAGAGGTTAATTAACGAAGGATTTTCTGTAGAAAACACTTTCATCCCTTATACACCAACCTATACCGCCTGTGGCCATAGCTGTATTTACACGGGTTCAGTTCCAGCGGTTAATGGCATTATCGGCAACGATTGGTTTGATCCGGAAACAAAGAAAAGCGTATACTGCACGGAAGATACAAGCGCAGTAACTGTTGGAAGTACACCATCGCCAGAAGGCAATATGTCTCCTAAAAACCTGTTAACCACAACCATTACAGATGAGTTAAGGTTAGCGACTAATTTCCGCGGTAAAGTAATTGGAATTTCCTTAAAAGACAGAGGATCTATTCTTCCGGCAGGTCATGCTGCAAATGCAGCATACTGGTATCAGGGAAGTACCGGAAACTGGATCACCAGCAGCTATTATATGAAGGAAGTACCCACCTGGATTGCTGACTATAATAAACTTAAACTGGCTAACAAATTCTACGCAAAGAACTGGGAAACCTTATACCCGATTAACACTTATGTGAATAGCACTGCAGATGAACAGACTTATGAAGGAAAACAAAGTACTTTCCCCCATAGCCTGGCACAGTTTGCAGGTAAAAACTATGATGTGATTAGAAGCACACCTTACGGTAATACCATCACGCTAGATCTTGCTAAATTAGCCATCCTTTCTGAAGATCTAGGTCAGGATAACATCACCGATTTCTTAGCAGTAAGTTGTTCATCGACTGATTATGTTGGTCATGCTTATGGCCCGAATTCAATAGAAGCAGAAGATACTTATTTGCGTTTGGATAAGGACATTGAAGAGTTTTTCAATTATCTTGATAGGAAAGTAGGCAAAGGAAATTACACCGTATTTTTAACAGCCGATCATGGTGCAGCTCATGTACCTGGCTTTATGCAGGCCAATAAATTGCCTTCGGGAGTAGTAAGTGATAAAGATATAGCCAGCAAACTAAATACTTATCTGAATGATAAATTCAAGGTTAATAATGTTGTATTAAGATCGATGAATAACCAGATTATTTTTGATCATGATAAGACAGATCAACTTAACGTAAGTTTCGATGTTATTAAATCAGCATCCATTGAATTCCTGAAGAAGATGGATGGCTTTGCCAACGTTGTAGACATTTCAAAAATTTCTCAGGCAACTTTACCTGAGATTCAGAAAAAAATGATCACCAATGGCTACAATGCCAGAAGAAGCGGAGATCTTTATTACATTTTAAATCCAAACTGGTTTAATGGTACCAGCACAGGAACCACTCATGGAAATTGGAATCCATACGATTCACATATTCCATTGGTTTTCATGGGCTGGGGAATTAAGCCTGGCGCATCCAATAAAACGCATTACATGACGGATATCGCACCAACACTGGCTGCATTGCTCCATATCCAAATGCCAAGTGGCAATGTTGGAGAACCCATTACAGAAATCACAAACAAATAATTCTAGAAACTATGCCCACCAGCATAGTTTTTTTGTTTTATGGATTAGGAATGACAGCCAACAACTAAAGTAACTTAGGTGTTTTAAGTGGTGAAAACAATCGGCCTACTATGCTATTGAAATATAACCAACTTAGACACCTTAGCACACCTAAGATTCTAACAATATGATCTCGAACTAAGGACTATATGTTTCTTAAATATATGATATGGTTAAATCAGAAACTTGCTACTAACATTTACATAAGCTAACACTAAATGCATTCAGGCGACTCAGGTGACAAAACAATCGGCATACTATACTATTAAATATTTAACCAACTTAGACACCTTAACACACCTAAGATTCTAACAATATAATCTCGAACTAAGGCCTATATGTTTCTTAAATGTCTAATATGGCTAAATCAGAAACTTGCCACTAACATTTACATAGCTAACACTAAATGCATTCAGGCGACTCAGGTAACAAAACAATCGGCATACTATACTATTAAATATTTAACCAAACTTAGACACCTTAGCACACCTAATAACACTATGATCTCGAATTAAGGCCTATATGTTTCTTAAATGTCTTATATGGTTAAATACAGAAACTTGCCACTAACATTTTTATAGCTAACACTAAAATGCATTCAGGAGACTCATGTGGCAAAACAATCCGCCTACTATGCTATTAAAATATTTAACCAACTTAGACACCTTAGCATAACCAAGTTGTAACATTATGATCTCGAACTAAGGCCTATATGTTTCTTAAATGTCTTATATGGTTAAATCATAAAACTATTTTACTAACATTTATTTTTATACAGCTAACACTAAAATGAGCTAGGTGACTTAGATGGTAAACAACAATTGGTATGTTCTGCTATTAAAATACTAAACCAGCTTAGCACACCTATGATTATAATACAGTCATTCAAATTATTATGTAAAAGATATTCTCTTATATGCGAAATGTTTTAGCCGCCAAAAGACTTTGGTTACCGCATAAGGGAATTTTTAATTTATGACCATCACAATTATTCACGCCATTTAATAAAGCAACTTCGCTGAACCAAAAGCCATAACGGTATAGGGTCTTCTTAGCTTAAGCTGCTTATTTTATTACATTTGCATACCAAATATTTGGAAACGAGGATTGGCCATTAACCATAAAATCCTTCAAATCCCCTAGTATGCAAGCAACAGAAATATATAAACCCAAAAATAAAATCCGCTTTGTTACAGCTGCCTCGCTTTTCGATGGCCATGATGCAACCATTAACATTATGCGCCGGATCCTTCAATCTTCAGGAGCTGAGGTAATTCATCTGGGTCACAATAGATCGGTTGATGAAGTAGTAAACTGTGCCATCCAGGAAGATGTTCAGGGTATCGCCATGACATCTTATCAAGGTGGACATATCGAATATTTTAAATACATGTATGATTTACTGCAGGAACGTGGTTCAGGTCATATTAAGATTTTCGCTGGTGGCGGTGGTGTCATCCTGCCGACAGAAATTAAAGAACTACAGGAATATGGAATTACAAAAATTTATTCCCCTGATGATGGCCGCAAAATGGGTTTACAAGGCATGATCAATGATATGTTGATTCAAACCGATTTCATCACCAGAGAAAAAATTACTGATGAACTCATTACTATCCCTAATAAAGAAATTAAAGCCATCGCCGGTGCAATAACCGTTGCAGAAAATGATCCCGAAGGTGCGCAATCATTTGTAAATGAATTAAAAAGATTATCTAAAAATAATAAAGCACCAATTCTTGGCATTACCGGAACAGGTGGCGCAGGAAAGTCATCATTAGTAGATGAGCTTGTTCGTCGTTTTCTGGTAGAGGTACCTGATAAAACACTGGCCATTATATCTATTGATCCTTCTAAACGAAAAACCGGAGGTGCACTACTTGGAGACCGTATCCGAATGAATGCCATTAATAATCCGAGGGTTTACATGCGTTCACTTGCTACCAGACAAGCTAATTTAGCTTTATCTAAAAACGTGCAGGAAAGTATAGATATTTGTAAAGCTGCCGGCTATGATTTAATTATTGTAGAAACTTCTGGTATCGGCCAATCAGATACAGAAATTACCGAACATTGCGATGTGTCTCTTTACGTAATGACGCCAGAATTTGGAGCAGCAACGCAGCTGGAAAAAATCGACATGCTTGATTTTGCGGATCTCGTCGCTATTAACAAGTTTGATAAACGTGGTGCCCTGGATGCCCTTCGTGATGTACGCAAACAATATAAACGCAACCATAATATCTTCGACGCGAAAGATGAGGAAATTCCTGTTTATGGAACGATGGCTTCGCAGTTTAATGATCCTGGGATGAATAATTTGTTTGTCGCGTTAATGCAGCAAATAAAAATAAAAACTGCCACAGATTTTAAAGCAAAAATGGAGTTAACCTCCGATCAATCTGAAAAAATTTACATCATTCCACCGGATCGGCTTCGCTACCTCGCTGAAATTGCAGAATCAAGCCAAGCTTATAATGAATGGGTAGATAAGCAAACAACTATTGCAAGAAAAATGTATCAGCTCAAGGGTGTAATAGATCTGTTAAATAAACACCAAATAACAGATGAGAAAGGCAAAGTCTCCCCTCCCGGGAGAGATTTAGAGGGGGCTTTATCTTTTTTCGAAGAACAATTAGATGGAGAATGTAAGCGCTTGCTTCGCCAATGGCCAGAAACAAAAAAGGCTTATAAAGAAGAATTTTTTATTTATAAAGTGCGGAATAAGGAAATAAAGCAGCCCTTATATTATGAGTCTTTATCAAAGCTGAATATCCCAAAAGTTTCCTTACCCAGATATGAGGACTGGGGAGATATTTTAAGATGGCTACTTACAGAAAATCTTCCGGGAGAATTCCCTTATGCAGCAGGTGTTTTCCCGTTAAAACGTGAAGGAGAAGATCCAACCAGGATGTTTGCAGGTGAAGGCGGCCCAGAAAGAACAAACAAGCGTTTCCATTATGTTTCTCTGGGGCAGCCCGCCCATCGACTTTCCACGGCATTTGATTCGGTAACGCTATATGGGGAAGATCCACATGTTCGCCCTGATATTTATGGCAAAATTGGAAATTCTGGTGTAAGTATCGCCACCATTGATGATGCAAAGAAATTGTACTCCGGTTTTGATCTTTGCTCACCGTCAACCTCTGTCTCTATGACCATCAATGGCCCGGCGCCAATGTTACTGGGTTTTTTCATGAATGCAGCGATCGATCAGCAGTGTGAAAAATACATTATCGAAAATGAACTTCAGGACGAAATAGCAGCAAAAATAAACTCAATTTACAAGGCTAAAAACACCCCTCTTCCATCCTACAATGGCACATTACCTGAAGGAAATAACGGATTAGGGCTGATGTTACTCGGCGTAACAGGTGACGAAGTTTTACCAGCTGAGGTTTATCAAACCATTAAAGCAAAAGCAATAAGTTCAGTTCGTGGTACCGTTCAGGCCGATATCTTAAAAGAAGATCAGGCGCAAAATACCTGTATCTTTTCTACCGAATTTGCACTACGGATGATGGGCGATATTCAGAAGTATTTTATCGACGAAAAAGTACGGAACTTTTATTCCGTCTCTATATCTGGATATCACATTGCAGAGGCAGGTGCCAATCCCATTTCTCAACTTGCTTTCACATTAAGTAATGGATTTACTTTCGTAGAATATTACCTGAGCAGAGGTATGCATATTGATGATTTCGCACCAAATCTCTCGTTCTTTTTTTCTAATGGTATTGATCCTGAATACGCAGTAATTGGTCGCGTAGCCAGAAGAGTTTGGGCAAAGGCTATTAAAAATAAATACAAAGGAAATGACAGATCTCAAAAGCTAAAATATCATATCCAAACCTCAGGAAGATCTTTGCATGCGCAAGAGATAGATTTTAACGATATCAGAACAACTTTGCAAGCACTATATGCCATTTACGACAACTGCAATTCACTGCATACCAATGCTTACGATGAAGCCATTACTACACCTACAGAAGAATCCGTTCGTAGAGCGATGGCCATTCAGTTAATCATCAATCGTGAATTGGGTCTGGCTAAAAATGAAAATCCATTACAAGGTGCTTTTATTATTGAAGAATTAACAGACTTGGTAGAAGACGCTGTTTTACAGGAATTCAAAAGAATAAATGATCGCGGAGGCGTATTAGGCGCAATGGAAACCATGTATCAACGAGGAAAAATCCAAGAGGAAAGCTTGTATTACGAAACACTCAAACATAGCGGTGAATATCCAATTGTGGGTGTGAATACGTTCCTTAATAAAAATGGTTCGCCTACGATTGTTCCAGGTGAAATTATTCGGGCAACTGAAGAAGAAAAACAATATCAGATTGATGCACTCCAGAAGTTTCAGGATAGAAACGCCGATAGATCTTTTAATTTACTGAAGCGGCTTCAAAAATCCGCCATCAATGGCGAAAATATTTTCGAACAACTGATTGAAGTTTGTAAAGTGTGCTCACTTGGCCAAATCAGCAATGCCCTATATGAAGTCGGTGGACAATACCGCAGAAATATGTAACATAAAAAGGCCCATTTTGAAGATCAAAACGGGCCTTTTTTTATGATGTATAATTTATTAACCAGCGATCCAGCTAAATTTATAATCTATTGTTGGATTTTTCATGCGATCTGCAACCCTCAATAAACGCGATGGTAGCGCCATGATATAATCACGAGCTTTTTCACCTGCATCATTTAAGTCTTGCATACCTTCAATTTTCCAATCCTCGATTAATTGTTGCATAATTTCAACGTAGTCAACAGCTGTATAAACGCCTAAACGTTGTGCTGCGTCAGTAAAATGACCAAAAGTTTGTCCGATTTTTAATCCTACTTCGCGAAGGAAATGCGCAGGCATAACAATTTTTTTACGCATCATATCTTCAAAAGCCAACATCGCTTCGTTAGGGTCAACCTCGAAAATGCGATTCATGAAATCTTTGTAAGCTTTAGCATGTCTTGCCTCATCAGATGCAATTACACCGCAAATTTTAGACAAAAGGGTGTCACCATCTTTTTTAGCCAGTGAAGCTACCCTTCTATGTGAAATATTTGTTGCTAACTCTTGAAATGAAGTGTAAATAAAGTTACGATAAGGATCATGACCGGTACCAATATCAAAACCATCAGCAATTAAATACTGGGTAGAGATTTCCATCTGGCGCATATCAACACGGCCAGATAAGTAAAGATATTTATTTAAAAGATCACCATGACGGTTCTCTTCAGCAGTCCAGTGTCTGTTCCACTTCATCCATCCACCATCTTCTTTCATGCTCGGCCCTTGAACCATTGCAAGCCAAGATTCATAAGTTGGTAAAGCTTCTTCAGTAATCGTGTCACCAATTAAAACGGCTACTAAATCATAAGATAAATCTTTTGCGTTTTCTCTTAAGATTCTAATATCCTGATAGAAATTTTCACTTGTAGAATCAGGTAGAAAATCAGATGGCTGCCAATTAGTATCAATCGGCTTCAGGTAGGTATCCATCATTTCGAGCATATACTTCTCGATATGCACCATTACTTCCCTTCTTTTATCTGCAAAAAAACTCATTACTCGTTTATATAAATTTTGTTAAAAACAAAGATAACCAAATATTATGGCAAACCTTATTATAATTAACACATTTGCAACGAATCAGTTTTATATATAATCTTAATTACTATTCTGTTAACGAAATTGAAGTGTTATAATAATTAGAGTAAGAAAGTTATTCAGTAGATCATCAAAATGAAATCTATAAAAATATAAATATTGCCTGAATAATCATTAGAAAATGGAAGCCAGTGCTTTTTGGGGTAATATAGTCCTGCTTGTTCACTTTAATCTTTTTGTTGAGGAAACATAGAAAATGAAATGATAGATAACAAAAAGGATTTTCGCTACCATCAGGTTTAGATAAATAAGCCTGTGCGCTTTTTAAAACTTGCTTACGTGCAGTCTTCTTTAAATAATAATTGAGGTTGTTTATATCGTTGTTAGTTGCTGCCCTTTCAACTTTGAACCTTTAACTTTCAACTTGTAACTAAATGCGGGGAAGTTTGTTTAATTCTGCCTTCATTCAGAGCGCAGCGAAGAATCCCTAACCTAAGTATTACTTCCGTTAAAACACCACTAACGATTTTTCATCAAATCTGCGAAATCCCTGAAATCTGCGGGAGATAATAATAAGGTTCATTGTGTTATCGTTGTTCGTCTATTAGCTATGAAAAGATCCTGAATCAAGTTCAGGAAGACGCGTGATGAATATACGATGATTTTATAGTTGATATTTTTTTCGATCTCGTTTATCGTTGTTGGTCGTTCGCTATCTGCTCCCAGACCTGTAACTTGTAACCTTTAACTTACAACTTTGAACCTTTAACTTACAACTTTTCACTAACGAAGAAACCCCTGCAGTTGTTACTGCAAGGGCTCTTGTTAAACGCCTTTTGGGCTTTTAAGATTTGGCACCGACCTACTCTCCCACGTG
>NZ_JBLYEE010000023.1:0-30400 GCF_048515415.1 Pedobacter sp. N23S346 | reverse complement strand
CATTTAATGCGAAGGTCAAAGTATTCAGAGCAACATCAAGAGGTGTGCGAGATATCAAATTCTTCTTGTTCAGGTTATCGAAAATATATGCTTAATTTTTATCTCCCCCAACTTTTCCGCTTGATCCCTTATTAGTTGTCATTGTCCGTATGTAAAAAGGTATGCTCACAAAAAACAAAGCCCTGTAAGTATCTAGTTTACAAGGCTTTTAATTTAATTATTGTACCCAAGAGGAGATTCGAACTCCCACACCCATACAGGCGCCAGCCCCTCAAGCTGGTGCGTCTACCGATTCCGCCACCTGGGTATTACTATTAAATCATTCCCGAAGGCATCTACCATCCCGATAGCTATCGGGATCGCCACCTGGGTTTGTGCTACAAATATAATTTAATTTTGGATTTCTGAAACACTCATTTACAATTCAATTTTCAGGCCATCGTAAGCCAGCCTGATATTAGCAGGAAGATCTTTCTCTACTTCTTCGTGCAAGCCTAAATTATGACTGATGTGCGTCAGGTAAGTGGTTTCTGCACCAACTCTTTCGGCAAATGAAATCGCTTCTGCTAACGTAAAATGTGAAATATGCGGTTCCTTTTGCAAGGCATTGATGACTAATATTTTAGAACCCTTTATTTTTTCAAACGAATGATCTGGAATGGTTTTCGCATCTGTGATGTAGGTAAAATCTCCAATCCGATAGCCAGTAATTGGCAGTAAATGATGCATCACCTCGAAAGGAATAATGGTATTCGCTCCTATCTCGAAGCTTTCTCCATTATTAACAGTATGCAGCTTAATTTGCGGTAAACCAAAGTATTTTGTGTCTGCAAAGATATAGTAAAATTCACGTTTCAACGCCGTTTGCACCCGATCGGTGGCATAAACATCAATTACCTTTTGTCGCAAATAATTAAAAGGTCTTATATCATCCAGCCCTGCAATATGATCTTTATGTTCATGGGTAAAGAGAACAGCATCTAAATCCTTTACCTTTTCACGCAGCAGCTGATATCGGAAATCAGGGCCACTATCCACTACAATGGTTTTATCAGCAAGTTCCACCAGAATTGAAGTTCTTAACCGATTGTTACGCTTATCATCAGATTGGCAAACCTCACAATTGCAAGAAATTACCGGAACACCCTGAGAGGTACCAGTACCTAAAAAAGTAACCTTCATCCTTTTAAACTTTCCTTTTTAAATGAGTAACCCCTGTGATTTTTTAACATCAAAATAATTTGGTTTGTTGTAACGAATGAAAGAATTGTCGCTGCTTTTCGTCAAGCATGTTCTCATCTGGATTGGTTTCCTTCACCAGGCTTACCAGAGCCGCAATTTTACCTTCTAAACTTGAAAACTTATTTACGACGATAATTTTGTTATGCTCCAACAGACATGAACCGGTTTTAAAATTTCCCTTTTCATAACGAACTTTAAAACCCATTGCGAAAAGCAATTGTTCTAATTTTTCTAACGAATGATTGGTTAATGGCAGCGACATTAAAACAAACTTAGAGAAATCTGTGGAGCATTCATAAAGACGAGCTGATTTTTTTACCAAATGTGGTAATAGTCATCAGATGAATACGAGCAATAGCCGATATTTATCCGATAACTAAAAGAAAATTAGTGCATCTGCTTTACAAAAGCTTAAATTATCTTAATAAAAAAAGGTTCAGCTGTTTCCAACTTAACCTTATTCGGAGAGATTTTTTTAGTTAATTCGGTTAAAAAGCACTTTTACATTACCCGAGCCACCGCTGCCCGTAGTGGTAATATACCCTTTGTTTCCATTTCCATCATAACCACTTCCTTTATTATTGCTGGCAGTACAATTGGTAACTGTATGTGCAACATTTTGTCCGGCACTACCCAACTTAAAACCATTTCCATCTCCATTCGTACCATAACCGTTATTGGTGGCAGTACAATTATTTATCACCACTGTATAGGGCTGTCCGTATAAATCCCAGCCATCATCAGAATTATGGTAGGCATTGCAGGAATTAAACTGATTACCAGCACCAGCAGATAATTTACAAGCATATCCATCTGCATTTTCACCTCCATTAGCCACATCATAATTATCATACGAGGTAGAGTTGTTTATGATGTTATGATGTCCGCCATTGTAAATTTGCAGTCCAGAATTTTTATTACCGTAGGTAGTTACCTTATTTATATAGTTATAACCTCCTGTTTGGAACACAATACCACAGTCAGGTGCATTTCTAATGGTCATATTAGTAATATTCCAATAACTCCCATTTACTTTAACGCCCCAATTGGTACCAGAAATTCCGGAACAATCCAGTATCCCTCCGGTAAAATTAATCATGGAACTTGATGTACCGCTCTTCAACAATGGAAGTGTGCTGGTTAGATAGATGGTACCACTTAAAGTGATAACATCGCCTGGTTGCGCATTTGATATGGCTGATTTTAAGGCAGCTCCGTAGTTACTATTGAACTTACAGCTGCAGCTGCGGGTCCTGCTTTGTTTGGCTGAGCGATAGATTGACCATCTGCAACTTCAGCAGCAGTAGTATTGTCTTTCTTGCATCCGAACAATGCAATAGCCATACCGAGTAAGAGAATACCTAAATTATTTTTCATGATTTAGATTTATTTTTAGTTATGAAATTAATTATTTAGCTACGCAATCTTTCCCGCAATAGAAAAACAATTAAAATTACAAAATTGAATATCTGGCATGTAGTCAATTATACGTAAACCAGAATAAAGATGACGGACTGAATAAAAAAGAAGCGATTTAACAGGAAACATCCTGATTAAATCGCTTCTTATATGAGCTGCGCTGAAATAGTGCGCCCCATGAGTAATCTGTTATCTTAAATCTACCACTTCAACGCCTGGGTATTTCTTTGCATCGAATGCAAAAGTAGTCTCCGGAACTTTTACATTAGGTGAAAAAGTTTTAACGCTATAAGTATACTTGTTTCCATTTTTATCGAACAAAACAACATTGGCAATTTGTTTGGCAGCTTTATCGATGCTCAAACGAACTTTGAAAATTGCTTTTTTAGCATCAACAGGGGTTAAATCTATCATCTGATAAGTTTTAGCACCAACTTTTTGCTCTCCGGTGTAGAGGTATTTAAATCCTTTTTCATAAACGGTGAATATTTTAGCCGGATTAATACCTTCTCCACTATTGTCTACGTTACTTACCTGAACTTCTTTGTCTTTTTTCAAGTAAGTCCACTGGCTCTTACCATCACTAAATAATTCTTGGTTTGTCATCGCCACTTTATATTTATTAGAGTTGGCTTTAACGTACAACGTACCTTGCTGCGTTTCCTTTACTTTGGCTTTTGGATTATCTAACGTGAATGAAAAATCGGTTTTAACAACGTCGTACGACTTATATTTTTTACTCACTTCTGCTAAAATTGCTTTAGCTTTTGCATCAGTCTGCGCATAGGTTGAGGTGGTAAAAGCAACTATAACCATTGCTGCTGAAATTAATTTCTTCATCTTGTGTATTTTAATTTTCTTATGAAACGTTAGAATAGATTTTTCCGTATTGGTTCAATCTAATCTTTGTTGTTCATATTATTCAAGAATTGTTCCAAAGCATATTCATCAGGGTATAAAACTTCGCGGGCTTTACTTCCTTCGAACGGACCAACAATACCTGCAGCTTCCAATTGGTCAATAATTCTTCCTGCACGGTTATAACCCAACTTTAATTTCCGTTGGATAAGTGATGTAGAACCTTGCTGGTGCATCACGATTAGTCGTGCAGCATCTTCAAAGTGTTTATCCCGTTCATTTGGATCAAAATCTGCCTTACTTCCTTCACCAGCTTCATCAATATATTCTGGTAATTGATAAGCATCAGCGTAACCACGTTGATTACCGATAAATTCAGAAATCCGATCCACCTCTGGTGTATCGACAAATGCACACTGTAGCCTGATTAAGTCGCTTCCTGTTGATAAAAGCATATCTCCCCTACCAATCAACTGATCGGCACCGCCACTATCTAAAATGGTACGCGAATCAATTTTAGACAAAACCCTGAATGCTAACCTTGCCGGGAAGTTGGCCTTAATTGTACCCGTAATAATATTAACCGAGGGACGTTGAGTAGCCAGCACCAGGTGGATTCCAATGGCACGTGCCAACTGTGCTAAACGGGCGATAGGCGCTTCTACCTCTTTACCAGCTGTCATCATCAAATCGGCAAACTCATCTACCACCAATACAATAAATGGCAAAAACCGATGGCCGTTATTTGGGTTGAGCTTCCGCTTGATAAATTTATCATTGTATTCCTTCAAATTCCTCACCTGCGCATCTTTCAATAAATCATAACGTTGATCCATCTCAATACAAAGTGAGTTTAAGGTATTTACAACTTTTTTAGTATCGGTAATAATGGCGTCAGCCTCTCCCGGAAGTTTTGCCAAAAAGTGTCGCTCAATTCTGTTGAACAGCGTCAACTCTACCTTTTTCGGATCAACCAATACAAACTTTAATTGTGCAGGATGTTTTTTAAATAACAGGGAAACTAAGATGGCATTAATACCAACCGATTTACCTTGCCCTGTTGCACCGGCCACCAATAAGTGAGGCATTTTTGCCAAATCGGCGATAAATACTTCGTTGCTGATGGTTTTCCCTAAAGCAATTGGAAGATCCATGGTATTGGAAGTCCACTTTTCGGTATTTAAAATGCTTCTCATTGGCACCATTTCGGGGTGTTGATTCGGAACTTCGATACCAATTGTCCCTTTCCCTGGCATTGGAGCGATAATCCTAATTCCGAGCGCTGCTAATGAAAGCGCGATATCATCTTCTAAATTTTTGATCTTCGAAATTCGAACGCCAGGTGCAGGGATAATTTCATAAAGTGTTACCGTTGGACCGATAGTCGCTTTAATTTTATCGATTTCAATGTTATAGTGGTTGAGGGTTTCAACGATTTTATTTTTATTGGCCTCCAGTTCTTCTGCGTTAACTGAAATTTTATTGGTACCGTAATTTTCTAATAAATCTACTGTTGGATATCGGTAACCAGACAGGTCTAATTTTTCGTCGTAATTACCAAATTGCTCCACTAAGTCATCTGACTTTTTCTCTTCCTCCGTTTTTTCTATGGTAAAGGTAGGCTCGTTTTCTTCTTCTATAATGGGTTCCACCGTTAGTGGCATGGCTCCTGCTGTAGAAACGGCCATCGGTAAATTGGTAGCCATTGGCGATAAAACCACGGGAGCAACTGAGGGTTCTTCGACCTCTGGCTGCTCAAATCTGCTTGGCTGTAACACAACGTTCTGCTGTTTTCTTTCCTTTACTGCAAGCGGTTTTTCGCGAACAGGAAATTCAATCGGAGAAGAGCTTTCATCTTCGGTTTCTCTTTTATTGGCAAACTTCTCTCTTACCTCATTAACAAAATCTGGCGTTTCATTATCCAGGTACACTTCTTTCTCTTTACGCTCAGGGAATTTAAAATCGATGTTATAAGCGATGATCAGGATGGTTAAACCAGCAAAAGCAATTAAACCGGCAACCCCTGCGGCTCCAATCTGAGCTGCTAATAATTTATTACTCCAGTAACCAAATTCGCCCTCAACATAATGTGGAGATTCTGTCCAGAAGCTATGGGCAAAGCCCAGGGTTAAAGAAATAAACAACAAAAAGAAAAAACTGTAGCCCAGCGTTTTTGAAATGGAAAGAATTTTAACCTTAAATAATAAGCGGTAACCAATAATAAAAAATGCCAAAACAAATAGGAAGGATGCAATACCAAACCACTCGTAAATAAATTGGTGCGATAATAATGCACCGAATTTACCTAACCAGTTTTGCACAACAGGCGTAGTTACACCAGCATCTTTTAGTTCTTCTGATGTTTTAAATAAGTTTCCCCAGCCACCATTGGCATCAATTACATAACTCTGGTCATCTTGCCAGGTAAATAAATAGGAGGTAAAAGCAATTAAGAAATAGAGTGAAAGAATAACGAAAAACAGACCCACAATTTTTATTGCACGACCATCCTGCAAATCGAAATTTGGCAAGTAATCTCTCTTTTCTTTTGGCTGGCGATTAAAAGATGGCCTGCCTGATGCATTCTCAGCACCTTTATCTCTGAATGTATTGGTTTTAAACTGGTTTCCCCTTACCGCCATTTTCTATCCTAATAATGATTAACGAACAAATATAAAATATATAGTTGTATCTATCGTGATTTTAAATCCACACGAAATTAAATAAAAGATTAATCACCACTTAAACCTTCAACAGAAAATCCTGTCTATTATTTCAACAGCACACAAGTTGTACGTTTTACATGAAACGGATTTTGTTTTAGGTTTTATCCCGTTTAGCTTGGAGAGGCTAAACGGGATTTTTATTAGATAAAAATGTTAATACTCATTCAATCCTCTGAAAAAACCAACATATAGTTCCTGAAATTAGATAATTACTTATTTTTTACTAATTTAAGTCAGTTTTTTAAATAAGATTATTCTATATGGACATCGCGCAACTTGAAGCACAGATTGAGATGGGAAATTTCCAGGCAGTTAAAGAAATTTTGGTCGAAAACCCTAGATTGGCGAATACCAATACGTCACATCAAATTTCACCATTATTATTAGCCTGCTATTATAAAAAGCAACAAATTGCTGATTTGATTCTGGAATTTACCGATGATCTAACCTTATTCGAAGCCTGTGCAGTGGGTAAATTTGATGCCGCTACATTACTTATTTTTCAAAATCCGGCAAGCATTAATACCTTTTCTGAAGATGGTTTCACGCCTCTTGGTTTGGCATGTTATTTTGGCCATGAAGATTTAGCCCGGTTTTTGGTATTGAAGGGTGCTGATGTTAATCTGGCCTCAAAAAACGGCTTCAATGTTTTTCCTATCCACTCTGCTGTAGCTTCTAACAATACAGGAATCACTAAAATGCTTTTAGATGCCGGTGCATATCCAAACGTTTGTCAAAAGGCAGGTTTGGCTCCCTTACATACTGCGGCACAACTCGGAAATATTGAGTTAATTATTTTACTGCTTGAACATGGTGCAGAAGTAAGCTTACGAATGGAAGGCGGAAAATTGCCTGCAGATTTAGCCGCAGAAAAGGGTTTTAATGAAATAGCAGAGATTTTGAGGGAGGATTGACCCCCTAGCCCCCTAAAGGGGGAATGAAAACCCACAGTAAAAAGCCAGAGCAAAAACTAATCTATATATCTAATATAGTAATATTTTAACCTACTAACCTACAGGTTGGTGTCTCACCAACCTGCTTAAGTTTTATCACATTTAATTTATGGGCATGAGTTTTTTAGTTGACGAGAGAGACACCAACAGATAGACAGAAACTTCTATTAACTTCAAATAACGTCTGAGGAATTAATTTTTAGACTACTGGACATGACCAAGAGCAAGACAGTTCTCTTTTTTTAATTTGGTAAGACACCAACATAGATAGAAACTTCTGTTAACTTCAAATAACGTCTGAGGAAATTAATTTTTAGACTACCGGACATGAGCAAGAGCAAGACAGTTCCCCTTTTTTTAATTTGGTAAGACACCAAGAACTTCTGTTAACTTCAAATAACGTCTGAGGAAATTAATTTTTGAACTACTTGATATGACTAAGCGCAAGGCAGTTCCCCTTTAGGGGCGGAGGGGTCCTACTCCCAAATCCACAATCGCATTTTCTTCATATACGTTCTGATATCCAGCACTATGGCTGCAAGGAAATAAAATAATATCGGAAAACCTACTGCTAAGAAAGAAGAATATATAAAAAACAAACGAACTTTCGCCGTGCTCATATTTAGCTTACTAGCTAGATAAGTAGAAACACCAAAGCTTCGTTGCTCAAAATAGGTAATGATTCTCTGAAACATTTTTAGCTTATTTTAAATCTAAATCACCAGACAAATTAAATAAAGCGAAATAACTACGCCACTTCCAATACTAATTTAGTCATAATATTCAAGTAAACGTACTAAACTATCATGTAATGACTAATTTAGAAATACTAATCTAAGATTAGCTTCTCAGAATCCTGCTTATCTTCATGTTTGATAAAGAGAATCTGCTGATCATCCAGATGGGCATATTTTTTTTTCAATTCATTCTTAAATTTTTCAATATCAACGTTAGCCTTCAATATAACGGTTAGTGCGTCAGCATTTCCTCTTACTTCGATAATTTTATCTGGATAATGCTCTTTAAGTTCGTGTGGAAATTCCATAATACTAAAACATGGTTTAAGTGATAATGTTTGATGCTGTAATTTTTAAATTTGATACCTGAAAACGATCAAACAGGTACTTATACGCTTGTTTGAATACCTAATCATTGTGAATAACCATCATATCAAACTTTTTCCTTAGCGATTTACTTTCAGCAATATAGCAATTACTTATAAGAACTTTATTTTAGGATAATTGCTGTCAGGAAATGCTAACGAATACCGCATATAAACAATTAAAGCCTTACATGCTGCAAGGCTTTAATTTATAAATAGATATCTATCCAGATAACTAATTATTTAATCTAAATCATACAATTACCTGCATGAGCTGTAAATCTAAATCGTCCCGTTGATTTAATTCTAACTATCACGAAGATAATGCATTAAGTATTGCGAAAACTACGCTATTTCATAAAAGGGTAATTATACCTTTTATGAATATGCAACATTTATATGCTAAAATGTATTTTTAACAAGACCCAAAACACCAATTGATAATCTCCTACGATTTCTTTTAAATCAACTTATTATAAAGTGTAATCACCATCAAACAACAAATGAACAGCAGGCACTATTTCTAAATTAAATATGGAAGACTCTCTGTTATTGAATAAGTTATCTTAAAACATGCCATGGTTGACAGTCTATTTCACTTGCTTTAATATCTTGATGCCAATGCCGCATGATAAACATTTTTTTTGATCGCAGTATTGCTTTTTCAATTGAAGAATTGCCTGCGAGGCAAAGGCATTCTCGATTTTAACTCCTGCTTCAATGAATTTATCGGTAATTGCATTTTTTTCCGCTGGCAAACTTTCCAGAAGACGAATGGCTCTGCTGATGTAAAACTGTGTTCCCGTATGTTTTCCATAGGCAAACAAAAACAGCGCTATCGTATTCAACAGGATATTATCAATAGAGCTTTTGCCAATCTGTATGCTGACACTCTCTGCCGTTTTCTTAAAATGGTAGTGCGATTGCCAGTAACTGTTGACTGGCAAATTCTCAAACAAGCTTCGTAATTCTGCAAGACCCTGTATTTCTATAATCTTTGAAAACAGATGATTAGACTTCGTAATCAGTGCGGCAAATTGTGCTAAACGAATAGTAGGAAAATTTTGTGGCCGCATCCTCATAAACTTCCAGTTCGTTGCTTCTACTGGTTTGATATTGTACTTTTTTTGAAGAAATTGAAATTCTTTTTTCAGCAATTCCGGGTATTCTTCTTTAAACTCATCATTCAGAAACCCGGCAGAACCGAAAACCAAAGCTTCAATTTGTTGAGGATTGTTTTTGTGCTTACCAAAGATCTGCTGAGGAACTACCTTTGCTACAAGCTCAAAAGGCAAAGCATTTACTTTAAATCCAAAGTTACGGGCGAGGAAATGATAAAAAGTCTCATCCCAATTTCCTTTTGATTGAATTAATGTTTCTAGTACAGTTTGAGTTTTTTGCTCAAATCTTTCAATCAATGTTCTGGAAAGAAAGGAGTCTATGATAAGTGGATCTACTGTTTGAATCTGTGCAGCACATGGAAAATCATTTAAGGTTAAAAATAAATTGGCATACCTGTCAATCAATTCGCTTGAAATTCTATCTTTCAATACCAAAACTGGTAAAACAGATCCATCCATCCGCTTAATTTCAACATCGTCTTCGTAGACCACGTGCAAAATCACGTTGTCATATGATTGATCTATTTGATGGTTGTGCTTTAGCCAATCAGACGATTTAATGTGTATCTCAACATTTCCAGCCCAAACCGTCTCCCCTATTTTTATCTTGGCATTGCTAAAGTCGGGACCTGCGTTCTTATTTAAAAAACCTTGATGAATAATGGTTAGGTTTTCTCCACCGACTACAGTTAGATCCTTGTAGTCGAAAGATCTGAACTGCCAAACATAATGAAGAAAATCTTCCGGAAAATTCATACTTGAAGGTAATAAATATTCCTAAAAGTTTTAAATTTTACATTTATTATTTGTTTTCCGTAACTACTTTCACTTCTGCTTTCCTCTTATAATTTGTAATGAACACACCAGCAATAATCAATACCGTTGCTACAATTAAATCTAAATCAACATGTTCATTTAAAATCAGCCAACCTAAAAATATGGCAATGACCGTATTGAAATAGGTTAAAATAGAGACCTCAGATGCAGAAACCTTTTTAAGGGCATAATGATAACAGAAATAGCCCAATACCGAGCCGAAAATTGCAAGATAAACTGCCGCAAAAATACTTTCTGTTTCCCAAGCACTAATATCAGCCTTGCCTGAAAAAATAAGCGCTAAACCCAATTGAACAATTGCAGAAAAAACAAATTGATAGAACAGGTTTAGAAATATGTACTGAGGTTTTCCACTGTGTTTTTTTGAGTAAATGGTTCCGATTGTCCAGCCCGAAACAGCGATTACCAATGATAATATGCCATTGCGATAACCCGGCTCTAACAGGTCACTTATTCCATCCCTGAAAATAAAGACAATCCCGAGGAAACCAATAAATACGCCAAGAAAACCTTTCAAATTAGCTTTTTGAATGCCCAGGAATACGCAGCCCAAAAAAACCAACAACGGGGATGTGGCATTGATTAACGAGGTTAAACCACTGGGAATGGTTTTCTCCGCAACTGTCGTCATACCATTTGCAATAACCACCATCAAAATAGAAAGCAGGATTTGCCTTTTAAAATTCGACCATCCGATCCATTTCAGTTCTTTCTGCTTAATGAGAATGATCAAAATGATTAAGGAGGCAATGGTTTGGCGAATGGCAGTTACATACCAGGCTGGAATTGATGACACCGCAACGCGAATCCCTAAATAGGTTGTCCCCCAGATCAGTGCAACACCAGCTAAGGCAAGTATAAGTTTTAAGTCTATTTTAGGTTTCATGATTGGTTTATATTAATCGTAAAGACACTAAGTTTTTACAAAAGAAAGTTTTGCCACGGAAACACAGATTTGCACGGAAAGTATCTTTCTCTTTCCTTGTATTCTGTGTTTCCGTGGCTGGTAAGTAATAATTGACTTGAAAAAAATCTTCGAATCTGTGGCTAAACCAAATCTGCCTCAACTAAAATCTGTTCCATTTCTTTTTGCAATTTCAAAGCCTCTTCCCTGGCCTTTTCAGCAAAATCTTCTCCTTGCCCTGCGTAGATGATTCCACGGGAAGAGTTGATTAATAATCCACACTGTGAATTTAGGCCATATTTACAAACTTCCTGTAAATTGCCACCTTGAGCACCAACTCCTGGAACCAGTAGAAAATGATTCGGAGCCAGTCTACGTACATCAGCAAAGGCAGAACCACGGGTTGCACCAACAACGTACATCATTTGTTCATCAGATGCCCATTCCTGAGAAGTTTTTAGTACTTTCTCAAAAAGTTTATCATCTCCTATTTCCTGTAATTGAAAATCTGCATGACCAGAATTGGATGTCAATGCCAGTAAGATCACCCACTTATCTTTGAAGGTTAGAAACGGTGTTACCGAATCACTTCCCATGTAAGGGGCAACCGTTACCGAATCGAAACTCATCTCCGAAGATTTTTCATTAAAAAAAGTTTCAGCATACATGGCCGAGGTATTTCCAATATCGCCACGTTTCGCATCTGCAATACTGAAAATATCCTGTGGTATATATTTCCAGGTTTCAATTAATGTTTCCCAACCTTTTTTTCCATAGCATTCGTAAAAAGCAGTGTTTGGTTTATAGGCCACACATAAATCTTTTGTTGCATCAATGATCTGCTTATTAAATTCCAAAATTGGATTTTCGTACCTTAGCAAGTGTTGCGGAATTTTATCAAGGGAAGAATCTAATCCAACGCATAAAAAAGAACGCTTTTTTTGGATCTGCTCGAAAAGTTGTTGCTTAGTCATATCAGGGGGTTAATTGCTGCAAATATGATGTTTTTTAGGATTTTTGTAGCAGTAAAATGTCTTCACAATTATTATTTTTATAAACATTTTAAACTTTTTCTTGCGGATTACGTTTCAAATACATACAATTGCAACATAATTTCTCAACCGTTTATCTGAATATCCCAGAAAAATCTATCAAAACTTGTTTTTAGTTACCATTTTTCAAAAGCGATTTATCGTTTTTATTCAGCACGTAAACAATTATAAAACCATTTGAGTACCCCAAATAACCACTCATTTTCGGTTTTATAGCCTTAAGAATTTATAAACAATGAAACCGTCTGGCTTTTAAACGAACAATAATTTTAAGCCCTGACACATTTATAGCAGACACATCTGTTATAAAAAAATAAAAAATTTCTTGAAACATATATATTCAGAATGTTTAGCAAAACAGAATTAAATGATAAGCTCACTCCAGAATTACGTGAGCTAGCAAAAACCTATGGCATAGAAAGTGCCGATTCCTTAAGGAAAATCGACCTTGTTGAAGTACTTCTACACCAACAAGAAATTATAAATGCTGCACAAACAGGCTCAGATCCTTACAGTGAACCAGAAGTGGCAGAAGAAAAAGTTGCAGCTGCACCGGTTTCTAAAGCTAAAGCACCAAAGGCAGAAAAAGCGCCAAAAGTTGCTGCAGCTACTACTACTGCTGATAAGCCTGTAAAAAAGAGGGCAAGATTAAGTAAAGATGAACCCGCTGCTCCAATCGAAAGAAGAAGAGATTCGGTTACTTTATTTGATGAGCCACAACACCAGCAACAGCCGGAAAGGCAACCCGATAGACAACCAGACAGAGTGGTTGAATCAGAAGAAAGTGTTAAACCTATCTCTGCTTTAATAGAAGAAAGTGCTGAAGTTCTGCCTGCACCAGCGCAAAAACAAAAGCAAGAGCCGCGCGAGAAACAAGAAAAACCGCAACGCGATGATAACCGCCCGCAAAAGCAACCTGGAGGTGGCAATCACCACAAAAATGAAAACAGTTATTCTAATTTAGATTTCGATAACGTAATCACCAATGAAGGCGTTTTAGAAATTATGCCTGATGGATATGGTTTCTTACGCTCTGCAGATTATAACTATTTAACATCTCCTGATGATATTTATGTATCACAGTCGCAAATAAAACTTTTCGGACTTAAAACCGGAGACACTGTTAAAGGTAGTATCCGCCCACCAAAAGAAGGCGAAAAATATTTCCCTTTGGTTCGTGTTGAAACCATCAATGGCAGAATTCCTGCCGAGGTACGAGATCGTGTACCTTTCGATTATTTAACGCCACTATTTCCAACAGAAAAATTAAATTTATTTACGGATAACAGCAATTACTCTACCCGTATTATGGATTTATTTACGCCGATTGGTAAAGGACAACGTGGTTTAATTGTAGCTCAACCTAAAACTGGTAAAACCAATTTACTGAAGGAAGTTGCAAATGCCATCGCTAAAAACCACCCTGAAGTTTATTTAATTATTCTTTTAATTGACGAACGTCCGGAAGAGGTTACTGATATGGCCCGTAGTGTGCGTGCTGAAGTAATTGCTTCTACTTTCGATGAACCGGCTGAGCGTCACGTAAAAATTGCCAATATCGTTTTAGAGAAATCTAAACGTTTGGTAGAAAGCGGACATGATGTGGTAATCTTGTTGGATTCCATTACGCGTTTGGCCAGGGCTTACAATACTACTGCTCCGGCATCGGGTAAAATTTTATCAGGTGGTGTGGATGCCAATGCATTACACAAACCAAAGCGTTTCTTTGGTGCGGCCCGTAACATCGAAAATGGTGGTTCATTAACGATTTTAGCCACTGCATTAACTGATACTGGTTCTAAAATGGACGAAGTAATCTTCGAAGAATTTAAAGGAACAGGTAACATGGAGTTACAATTAGATCGTAAATTATCGAACAAACGAATCTTCCCGGCAATTGATATTACTGCATCAAGTACCCGTCGTGATGATTTATTATTGGATAGAGATGTTTTACAACGTGTTTGGATTTTACGAAACCACCTGGCAGATATGAACAGTCAAGAAGCAATGGAATTTGTTCAGGCTCAAATTAAGGGAACAAAAAGCAACGAAGAATTTTTAATTTCGATGAACAGCTAATAATAGGTAAAATGGAAGATGGTAAATGGAAAAGGTATTCCATGTTCCATCTTCCATCTCTTCCATCTTCCATATATGAAAAGGCATATTCCTAATCTGATTACCTGTGCAAATCTTTTTTCTGGTTGTATTGGAATCGTTTTTGCATTTAAAGGTGATCTAAAAATTGCCGCTTACTTCGTGATCCTCTCCGGAATTTTCGACTTTTTCGATGGAATGATAGCTCGATTATTGAATGTAAAATCCGCCATTGGCAAAGATTTAGATTCATTAGCCGATATGGTTAGCTTTGGATTTCTACCAGGTGTGATTATGTTTCATTTGCTGGAAGCAAGCGATTACTCGTCTGAGTACCTTCCCTATCTGGGCTTCATTATCACCATTTTTTCAGCACTGCGTTTGGCAAAATTCAACAATGATGAGCGCCAGTCAGAAGATTTTATCGGACTGAATACACCGATGAATACCCTGTTTATCTGCTCTTTACCATACATTGCTACCGATTACCCTAACGTGATCGGGTCGACGATGCTGTTGTTAGCCATTACCGCAATTACCAGCTTTTTGCTGATTAGTGAAATCAAAATTTTCTCATTAAAGTTTAGCAATTTCAGCTGGGCAAAAAACAAAATTAAATTTATCTTTCTGATTTTATCGGCGGTGTTAATAGCTGTACTGCAATTTGCCGCCATTCCCTTCGTACTGGTTTTGTACATCGCTTTATCATTTTTGCATTTCAGAGGGAGTGCAAGCGATACATCATCAGATTTAAAATAAACTTGCTATTCACATCAAATTAGAAGTAGCTGTTAACTACTACCGCTTTTCTAATGACCAATCACTAAAACCGTAATCTGATGTTTTCCTTTTCTAATTCAAGTTGTGCATATACCTGAATCGAGACGAGCTTTAAGCGTTCTATATCAGATTTGATCTGATCAGTAACCTGGTTCCGGGCATTGTACTCAATGGCTTCAACTAAATCCTTTACATCATTCCGACCAATATAACTGAATGTCGGTTTCATTTTGTGTGCACAATTGCCTACCTCTTCCCAGTTTCCGAGGGCTAAAGCTGTTTCAAGCTCTGCTAAATAAACAGGAGTGTATTCGATAAAAGTGTCGAAAATCTCGATCATAAAATCTGCATTATGACCAACCATTCCGATGAGATATGATAAATCTAAGGGATGATTATCATTTATATCTTGCATAAAACAAAGCTAGTTATTTACACCTTTCTAACAGCTAAGTCATCTGTAATATTTTTATAGATGTCCAGAACAGATTTACCCAAAACCGGATGTATCATTTGAGGTGCAATTTCTGCCATTGGCGCCATTACAAATTTTCGAAACTGCATTTGCGGGTGAGGTATATGAAGCAAATTTTCGATATTAATAGCTTCATTTCCAAAAAAAATCAAGTCGATATCGATTAGTCGCTCCCCCCATTTTTCTTTCCGCACCCGGCCAAGCATATGCTCAATATTTAATGCTTTTTGCAATACTTCTACGGCAGCCAAACTGGTCTTCACAGCTACGGCCTGATTCAAAAATGCAGGTTGATCTTTTTTACCCCAGGCAGCCGTTTCGTAAACAGAAGAAATGGCTTCCAAATCCCCTATATCATTGCCAATCAGCGAAATTGCGAGGTCTAAATTTTCTTCTCTATTTCCTAAATTTCCACCAAGTAACAAATAAACAGTCGTGTACTCTAAAGCCTTATTAAGCATCATGTATTTTTATATCTTTACAGCACAAAACTAACATTTAAATGAAAGATTTCTTTAAGTATCTATTTGCCTCCATGCTGGGTTTTTTCCTTTCTTTGGTTGTTATATTTATCATCGTTTTTGTAATCATAGTAGGTGCAATTTCGTCGCTGAATGATGATAAAACGATCTCTGTAGACAATAACTCCGTTTTATTTTTAAATTTAGATCAGCCAGTAACAGAACGTACACCTAAAAATCCTTTTGGCAATCTCCCTATTTTGGGAAGTGACGAGAAAAACGGAATTGGGTTAAATGATCTTTTGAGATCAATTAAAAGGGCCAAAACAGACGATAATATTAAATGCATTTACCTGAATGTGAGCAGTCCAAATGCTGGATACGCCACCATGCGTGAAGTCAGAAATGCATTAATTGACTTCAAAAAATCACATAAAAAAATCATTTCATATAGCGAAGTTTATACACAAAGTGCTTACTACCTGGCTTCTGTTGCCGATAAAATTTACCTCAACCCGGAAGGTGCCCTGGAGTTTAAGGGTTTTAGTTCTGAACTCACTTTCTTCAAAGGTACTTTAGAAAAAGTTGGCGTAGAGATGCAGGTGATTCGCGTTGGGAATTACAAAAGTGCTGTAGAACCTTTCATTTTGGATAAAATGAGTGATTATAACCGCAAGCAGGTTACGGCTTATGTTGGTGGCTTGTATAATACTTTTTTAACCGACATAGCCAAAAGCAGGGATATTAAAAAGGATACCCTATACAATATCGCCGATCAATACCGGATCCGGCAACCTCAGGATGCTTTAAACTATAAAATGGTTGATGGATTAAAGTATAAAGATCAGATTCTCGAAGAACTGAAAGGCATTTCAGGAAGAACCAGAAGCGAAAATATTCGCTCGGTTGATATTAATGATTATTCGAAAAACAACACTACAGCTGGTGACAGTAAAAACAAGATCGCGGTAATTTACGCCAATGGCGAAATTAGTGGTGGCGAGGGAAATGATAACCAAATCGGCTCTGAACGGATCTCAAGAGCAATTAGAAAAGCCAGGCTGGATGATGACATCAAAGCGATAGTGATTCGTGTAAACTCACCAGGTGGAAGTGCTCTGGCTTCAGATGTGATCTGGAGAGAGGTTGTACTTGCTAAAAAAGAGAAACCAGTTATTGCTTCTTTTGGTGATGTTGCCGCATCTGGCGGATATTATATTGGTTGCGCAGCGGATAGTATTTTCGTTCAACCCAATACCATTACAGGTTCTATTGGTGTTTTCGGGCTTATCCCGAATTTCCAAAATTTAATGACGAACAAACTGGGAATCACTTTTGATGGTGTAAAAACTGGTCAATATGCAGATATTATGGCAACCAACCGCCCTATGACCGAAGGGGAAAGATTTATCATTCAAAACGAGTTAAACCGGATTTACAGTGGTTTTGTAAGTCGTGTTGCTGATGGCCGAAAGAAAAGTAAGGCTTATATTGATAGCATTGGCGGTGGCCATGTATGGATTGGTACCGATGCTGTTCAAATTGGTTTAGCCGATAGAATCGGAAGTTTTAACGACGCTATTAATGCGGCAGCAAAGAAAGCAAAAATCAAAGATTTTAAAGTGCTGGAATATCCGGATGTAATTGATCCATTGAAATCTTTTATGGATGAGGGTACGGACAAAATCAAAACCTATTATACCAAACAGGAGTTAGGCGATAATTATATGCTTTATCAGCAAATGAAAAAAGTGATTGCAAGTTCGGGGATTCAAGCCAGAATGCCATTTCAGGCCGTGATCAGATAATGTAATTTGACAGCATGGTTAGTTGCTCAACAACCATGCTGTTCATTCAAAATTGCAATTAAAAAGGAAATGCTTAACTGACTCTTTTTCCTTTTGATAACATGGTCAGCGCATCATTAAGCGTTCCAGCCTGTTGCACCTCTCCCTCATTTACAAAGTAAATTTCATCAGCATTTTCGATTGTGTTTAATCGGTGTGCGATGATGACGAGTGTTGTTTCTTTTGATAATTTATTCAGAATGCTACTCAACAACTGCTCGGTAATGGTATCAATATTTGCAGTAGCCTCATCCAAGATCAGTAATTCAGGATTACGCAACACTGCACGCATAAATGCAATCAACTGCTTCTGCCCCAAACTTATGCTATCAGAACCTGAAGTGATTTGAGTATGGAGTCCTTCATCAAAAATAGCCAACAGCGCATTTAAATTTGCATCCTCTATTATCTTTGTTAACGCATCATCGCTCACATCTTTATACTGGCTGTTTCCATAAAGAATATTATCCTTAACAGATCCTGTAAATAGAAATGGCTCCTGAAGAATAAATCCAATTTTCTGCGTACGTTCTTGTGCGCTAAATGAGCGGATATCTTTTCCATTTAATAATACAGTACCTTTTGTAGCATCGTATAAACGGGAAATTAAAGATGCTGTGGTAGTTTTCCCCCCTCCAGTTGGGCCGATTAACGCATAGGTTTTGCCTTTTTCGAACCTTAGGTTGATGTGGTGAAGAATTTCCTTCGAATCATCATAAGAAAAGTGAACGTTTTTAAATTCCAGCAAAGCATCAGAAGTGATTGTCTGATCACTCTCTACCTGAGCCAGATTTGTTTCCAACAACAAGATTTGTGAAATTCTATCCCAACTGGCCATTGCCACCTGAAAACTGGTCCAAAGGGCGGCCAGTTGCCTCAGCGGATTGTAAAAGTTGATACAATAAGAAATGTAACTTACCAGTAGACCTAACGTAAAGTTTCCAACGGAAATTAAATAAATTCCGAAAAGCAACACAATTAATTGCGCAGCACTGGAAAGTAAACCATAAACCGGAACGAAAATATTATTCGCTAAACCTGCACCAATCGCCGTTTTATAATTCTCCTTATTCGCATCATCAAAACGTTTCCTAAAGTAATCCCGACGATTAAAGGCAATAATAACCTTAAAATTGTTAAGGCTTTCCTGAATTTCGGCACTCATTCCGCCAACACTTTTTAAATTTTTCGCGTTTTTACTTTTCACCCATGGAGATAAGGCCATGGTAAAAATCACGATTATAACTGCAGGAGAAAGTGCCGCAGCGCCCAATTCAAAATTAATCGACAGCAGAAAAACCCCGGCGCCAATCATCGTGATAATGCTACTCACAAATTGCATTAGCGATTGAGAGAAAAACTGATTAAGTTTATCTGTATCATTGTTTACCCTCGAAATTAAATCTCCTGCTTTATTTTGATTAAAGAATGAAACAGGTAATTCCTGAAGCTTATTGAAAATAGCATTTCTTAAGGTATACAACATCCGCTGACCAACCCCACCCATTAATTTGGTTTGGATATATCCGGTAATCATGGCAATCATATAAATTACCAGTAATATCCCACCAAAAACCAATACGCCATGAAATTGCTTGGTTCTGATATATTTATCAATGGTATGTCCAACTAAAAGTGGTCCCAGCAGCAATAAGCCAGAATTCACCAGAATGGCTATTAGCGCTAGTATCAGGTTTTTTCGCTCTGCAGATATGAATTTCAGCAATCTTTTAAGCGCCTGATAGGTAGATTGCTTTTCCTGCCCTTCGTTAAGCTGGTTAAGATTGTAATTCATAGTTGCTTGTGCTCTGTTGTGAGTTGTAAATCTGAACATATTCAGGACTGCTCTGAATCAATTCCTGATGGGTACCGGAGGCGATAACCTCACCCTGCATCATCAAGATAACTTTATCGTAATTTTCTACCGATGCTATTTTCTGAGTAACGGATATGAGGGTTAAACCTGGGTAGTTCTGCCGAATGTTTGCTACAATCCGCTTTTCTGTATTGGTGTCTACCCGGGCAGTAAAATCATCCAGTAATAAAATTTTAGGATTCACAGCCAATGCCCGTGCCAACATTATCCGTTGCTTTTGTCCACCAGACAGGCTGTTTCCACGTTCAGACACAATGGTATTCAGTTTAGCTGGCAGCGCATCAACAAAATCTTTTAACTCTGCAGTCTGAATAGCTTTTTCTAGCGATTCATCAGTTACCGTATCACTAAAGGCAATGTTTTCACGAATGCTCATATTAAAAATAATGCTATCCTGAAAAACGAAGCCCACCTGCTGATGAAAACTCTCCTGGTTATAGCTTTTAATCTCTTTATGATCGAAAAGAATTTCGCCTGTGTTTGGTTCAATCAATCCTGTCAGAATATAAAGCAATTGTGTTTTCCCTGCAGCGGTTGGTCCGATAATAGCTGTTCTTGAACCCGCTTTTGCGGAGAATGAAATATCTTTCAAAATCGGTTTCTGACCGAAATTTAGCGAAATCTTAATGGCTTCTACATCTCCAATCAATGCCTCGGTGATCGTTCCCGGGTGCTTAACCTCTGGCGCATTTAATACACTTTCAATTCTTTGATAAGATGCCGAAGCCTGGGCAATCACGTTGCTCATAAATCCAATAACCAGAATAGGAAAAATGATCAGTGCTAAGTAACTGTTAAATGCAGCAAACTCACCCAAAGTCATGGCATCTGTAATCACAAAGTGTCCTCCAAGTACCAGAATGGTCAATCCAGAGAGGTTAGAAACAAAAACAATAATCGGGATCAAACCAGCAAATAAGCGGAGGATGGATAAGCCCAGATCTCTGGCTTTGGCATTGGCATCTAAAAACTTCTGATATTCTAGCTGCTGAGAATTAATTACCCTAATTAAAGCAGAACCCAAAATACTTTCGCTAATTACCTTATTTAACCAATCTATTACTTCCCGACTTTTAATAAAAAGAATTTTAACTTTTTTCAGCACCATGAAAAACGCAATACCGATGATCGGTACAATTGCAATTACGCAAAGGGCAAGTTTCCAGTTAATCATTAAAAGTAAAATGCTTGCGCCTACAATCAGAAAAAGCGATGATGCGAGGGAGACAATTGCCTGCGAGACAAACATTTTTATAGAATCTGCATCAGAAGTTAAATTAGTAAGCAGTTTAGATGGATTTGCCTCAATGATGTAAGCATGGCTTTGCCTGGAAATCTGACTGGAAAGCCTGGTTCTTAAATCCCTGGCAACACGTTCAGAAGCATAAGTTTGGACAATGCTCTGCAGATAAGTGAAGATGAAAACCAATACGATCGCCAGCCCAAATTGGAACAAAGTTGAATGGAGATTAAAGGTTTTATTCGTATAAGAGTCAATCCCATGAGCGATTATTTTAGGCAACAATAAATTGATCCCATTGCTCAGCAGTGCAAATAATATCAATAAAAAAATTAATCCTTTATATGATGCAAGCAAACTAAAAACACTCGGTTTTTTAGCCTCTTTGGGTTTTGCCATAAGGTGAATTGAAATGGTTTGACATCAAATTTAACCGAATTATTTGATATCGTTTGTAAGATGTATAATTAAAATTAGATAAGTAAATGGTTAAATCAAATTGCAAAGATATTTAAATGCAGATTAAATATTCACCTTTCTAGTTTATCAATTTATTTACTTTCTTTTAATACCATATTAATGGTGATGGCTGTTGCCACTATTGCAACTTTTTGATTGCTTCCTGCATAACTGGGATCAATAGGCTGGGTAGATAAAAAATTAAATCCATCGTTGCCTGCAAAGATTGCTACCTTTGCACAGCACCATTGAAGAAAATGGTTGACCCATATTATGATTGAAATAGGAAAATACAACGAATTAAGAGTTTTAAGTAAAACAGAAGCTGGCTTAAATTTAACTGATGGTGAAAAATTGGTAATCTTACCATATCAATATGTACCTAAAGGTTTAGAAATTGGCGATAATGTAAGCGTTTTTGTTTACATCCAAAAAGATGGACGCCTTACCGGAACCACTCAAAAAGCCTACGCAGAGGTAGGTGATTTTGCTTTCTTAAAAGTAGTTTCTGATGGCGATGATGGCATTTTTATGGATCTAGGAATCGATAAAGATGTTTATGTACCTACTAAAGAACAAAAAAGGCCGATGCAAAAAGGCTATAAATATGTAGTCTATTTATATTTGGATGAGAATAGCGATCGCTTATTGGCATCATCTAAACTCTACGACTTTGTTGAAGAGGAAAATTTTGAGTTTGAAGAAGGCGACGAGGTGAGTTTACTTATTACAGAAGAAACGGATCTGGGTTTCAACGCCATCATTAATAACACCTATATCGGTTTGCTTTACCATAATGAGGTTTTTGACAATATTCAGGTTGGCGAACAACGTAAAGGCTGGATTAAAAAGATCCGCGTAGAAGGCAAAATTGACCTGACTTTACAACCTAGCGGATACGGGCATATTTTAGATTCTAAAGAGATGATTTTAGCTGCATTGAAAAAAGATGGTGGCGTAATCGAACTTGGGGATAAAAGTACTCCTGAAGAAATCTACCATCGTTTTCAGATTAGCAAAAGTGCATTTAAAAAAACCATTGGTTCGCTTTACAAGGAGCGTTTGATTGTACTTTCTGATGATTCGATTCGGTTGTTAACCGACGAGGACGCGGAGTAACCAGCTATTTTTGCCGCAGATTCGCAGATTAAATTTACCACATAAAATGTAATAACATAGAGGATAAAGTGTTCTTGTATAATTACAAACATGCGAGGCGAAACAATAAAACTAATCTGTGAATCTGCGGCTAAACTTAATTTATATCTTGTAGCTAAAATAAATCCGTGTTTTTATAGCAGAATTTATCTCCCTAAAAATACTCCTCCTGGGCAGTTTTCGCGAAAAGTTGTTGCGCGAAATTAACCAGATACAACTCTTTTTTTGCCCTCGTTACAGCTGTGTATAGCCACCGCAGAAAATCCAAGTCAATCATCTCTTCGGTTAGGTAGCCTTGATCAGCAAAAACCGCATCCCATTGCCCGCCCTGTGCTTTATGACAAGTTACTGCATAAGCGAACTTTATCTGCAAAGCATTGTAGAATGGATCTGCCTTAATGGCCAGCATCCGCTGACGTTTATTCGCAATATGGGCATAATCTTCATTCAGGCCTTCAAAAAGCTTTTTATTTTGTTCATAAGGCAAGTTTGCAGATTCCAGGTTCAAGGTATCCAGCATTACCTTACAGCTAATTTGGCCCGCAGCCGGGAAATCCATAAATTCTAAAGTAGCATCAGCAAAGCGGAAACCATAACGCTCCTCTTCGCCCCGAACGCGGATTACCTTCGCCATATCACCATTCGCAATAAAGGCAGTTTCCTCATTTTCAGGTAACCAAAAATAGTTATTGCGTACCACCATAATCTGGTCGCCACCAGTTAATTCCTCTTCCCGATAGAGTAGCCTGGCCCTGATTTGCTGATTGTAAATATTTGCAGATTTATTCGATCGGCAAATTACTAAGGTATTTTCCATTCCAAACTTTCGGTAAGCATATTCCAGCCCCTCAACCAGCTTGGCACCGGCCATATTATAAATATCCTTATAGTTTTTTGTGAGGAACTTAGGCAAAGGGTTTTCTGGATTTTTAGCAATTTGATTCCTCAACATCGTCGCATTGGCTAAAATGCCTGATTTTTTCTCTTGTCGGACAACCTCTTTTAATTCCACTGAAGTAATGGTTAATGCAAATTTATCCTTCAGATATTGTTCATTTAGCGCCGGACTTTCTAAACTACCCACAGGCGGAAGCTGAGCCGTATCGCCAACAAAAAGCAAAAAACAGTTCCTGGTATTGTAAACAAACTCCAGCAAATCTCTTAAAATTGAAGAACCGGTTTCATTAAACTCATCAGCAATCATCGATGCTTCATCAATGATAAAAAGCGTATTTTCAGAAAGGTTTGGCGCAATTTGAAATTGCATTTCTGGTGACGCCGCCGAGCGCTTCCGATAAATTCTTTTGTGGATGGTTAATGCTTTCCGATTGGAATACTGGCTCATCACCTTAGCCGCACGACCAGTAGGCGCCAATAATTCACTTTTTAAATTAAATTTCATTAAAACCTTTACCAAAGCAGCAACAGAGGTTGTTTTACCAGTTCCGGCGTAGCCCTTTAGTACAAAGCAGCGATATTCATCAGCTTCCTGCAAAAATTTCGACATCCGCTCGCAAAAAAGCAACTGCTCCCGGGTTGGCGTGTGTTCATAAGCTTGGGCAATCAGTTGACTTTTATCTAGGTACATTTATTGTTAAATGGTTTTATTCTTGAATTGTTTTGAAAAGCATTTGCTTTAATGATTTGGACAGCAATTGTACTGCTAATCGGGTGCTGTAGTCCGTCTTTCCGCTATATCCCCGATAAAAAATCGGGGTATGCCGTTACAATACGGTTTAGAAGGCAAAGATACCAGCTCTTTTTAATGCTTGCTCCTGCAAACTGCATAAACATCGTAGATTTCCATCCAACAAAGCCTTACCACCCTATCTCCGTTCCACTTAAATCCGGCCTAACAAATTTTTCGGGATAGCTTATCAAAGCCAAACCACTAACTTTAAAAGAAAAATTTTCAGCCGGCAATTTTTGTTTCTTTTTGTTGTCAAAAAGAAAAAAGCCCGTTCGGCCAGGACAATTAAAAGTCGTAGCGGGACGATACAATTAATACATTATAACTTAAGATTGCTTCATACTTCTCAATAACGGTTTTCTGATTACAATAACAACGTTTCAATCCGATGTGCCATCACCATTTTCTGCTGTTTGCTCCAACTAAAAATTGTGAAATGCCCATCCTGCGAAGCCACCAAGCCAATAGCCTCGGGTTGATCGTTCACAAACTGCGCTACGGAAAAATGCCTTGTTCCACCCAACTGGCCAGGATATAAAAGTTTATCCTCACCACCTACAATCGGTTCTGAAAATGCAATCTGCTCTACCGTCGGTTTTCCTTTCGCCCGCCCTATTTTGGCGCCAAAAGCAATTAAATCAAACTGATCATTGATAATTGTTGCTCCATCTACGGCAGTTAAACCAGCTAAATGTTCTACCTCGCGTCTTAATGCACCCTGCGAGAAAATTTCAGTTTGATTTCCACTTTGCTTGGCTAAATTCGATAATCCGCTAAAAGGTGGTTCAATTAAGTATTGAATCGGATGAATAATAGATTCTTCCCATTTGGTATTGTCTTTAGGAACAATCAGCAAAGCACCACCCCGCCCGTGGCCACGCATGGAAACAGAAAATTGAATTAAAATATTAATCGGATCGTTCCAGCTGGCTAACACAGTTAAATCCAATAGGGCTTTCAAAATCGGCGGACAATCGCGGTTAGTGCAAGAAGTATCATCCACTATTCTAATTTGCTCGCCCTTTAACACGGCCACATTAGTATATTTTCCGATGCCGTAAATCCGTCGATGTTTTATTACGATCAGGCCCGGCTCTGAAACATCAACCACAAAACAAAAATTCGGAATATTCAAAGTTGTGCCCCAAATGTAAAGTTCGCCATTTTCTTCCCACACGCCCAAATGAATTCCCGAACGTTCTATACCAGGTGCTATTTTAGTCAGCGTATTTGCATTTAAAGGCAAAGGCTTAGCAAACTTTAATGGTTTAGAAGTTTGTGAAGGTGGCAAAAAAGCGATTGAAATACGAGGTGAGTGTCCTTCTTCTTTGCGCAAGCTACTCCAGAAAGCAACATCAATAAGCGCTTCAATAGTTTGTTTATCTGGCTGTGTAGCCAAATCAACTTCGCCTTGCGCTGCTGCATTCGCATGGAGCTTAACAAAATGTTGTTCAATTTTAGCCGCAACTGTGTTTGCCGCTTTATAAGTAGGCTTGTAACTCATGTTTCGAATTTAAGCTGAATATTTCGATTTTCAGATAGGCGAAAGGTTTGATTTTGGTAAAAAGATTTAGCAGAGCTTTAACCACAGATGTACGCAGATTTTTATCCAGAGCATCAAAAAAACTTATCTAAATAGTTTGCCACAGAAACATCAAAGGCACAGAAGAAAAGAACGTTAAACTATCAAACTCTTTCCGTGTTAATCTGTGTTTCCGTGGCAAAACCTAAATAATTCTCTTCTCTTTAAAACACTCACCTACCAATATATTCCGTGTTAGTCTGCGCTTCCGTGGCAAAACTTAAATATTCTCATCGTTTTAAACACTCGCCTACCAATATATTCAGTATGAATCTATGCTTCCGTGGCAAAATTTAAATATTCTCATCGTTTTAAAATACTCGCCTACCGATATATTCCGTGTTAATCTGTGCTTCCGTGGCAAAACCTAAATAATTCTCTTCGCTTTAAAACACTCACCTACCAATATATTCCGTGTTAATCTGTGCTTCCGTAGCAAAACCTAAATAATTCTCTTCGCTATAAAACACTCACCTACCAATATGTTCCATGATAACCTGCGTTTCCATGGCAAAATTTAGATAATTCTCATCGCATTAAAACACTCGCCTACCAATATATTCCGTGTTAGTCTGCGCTTCCGTGGCAAAACCTAAATAATTCTTATCGTTTTAAAATACCCGCTTACCAATATGTTCCGTGTGAATCTGTGCTTCCGTGGCAAAATTTAAATAATTCTCATCGTTTTAAAACACTCGCCTACCAAAATATTCCGTGTTAATCTGTGTTTCTGTGGCAAAACCTAAATAATTCTTATCGCTATAAAACACTCACCTACCAATATATTCCGTGTTAGTCTGCGCTTCCGTGGCAAAACCTAAATAATTCTCTTCGCTTTAAAACACTCACCTACCAATATATTCCGTGTTAGTCTGCGCTTCTGTGACAAAATAAGTGTATGTCTTTCATTTTAAATTATCAAACCTGCTCCCAACTTAGCGTCCTTTGCGAAAAAACTTTGTACCCTTTGCTGTTAATCTCTAAAAAACTCTATTTTTGCTTCAATGAGTAATAACAGTCTCTTATTGGTCGACCCGGATTTTAAAGCTGATACATCAGTGAACTGCCAGTTATTGTTAAAAATAACAAATGATAGTTTTTCTTATGCCGTGGTTGATCAGCACTCAGAGCAGATTAAAGTAATTTTCGATAAACAAGGTTGTACAGATCTTGATCGGGATTTACAGTCTGCTTTCGAATCAGATCGTTATTTGTCACAATCATATGGTGCAGTGAAAGCGGCTGTGCATACCTCAAATTTTATTTTCATTCCAGATGAATGGTTTAATCCTGACGATCTTTCCCTTTACTCAAAATTCTTAGGGTCTGATGAAAAGCTCTACACCAAAAACCATAATCAACTAGGTTTCAATACCGTTTTTTCTTTAAATGAAAAACTAAAAGAGAAGCTACCTGAAAATACTATATTTTATCCTCAGTCATCTCCTTTAATAGCGCTGTTCAATCACCTATCTGGAGACTCGTTATTAATTGATTTTACCGCATCTTCTTTTAACGTACTTTTTATAAAAGATCAGAAGATCAATTTCCAAAACCATTATGAGGCAGAAAATGCCGAAGAATTTAACTACTTTCTGTTGTTGATTATGGAGCAGTTAGCATTAACAGAGGCTGTTCCGGTTTATCTTCAAGGCATTATCAATGAAGATGATGATTACTATAATACATTATTAAAATATTTTAACAATCTATATTTCTTTCTGCCTGCTGAAAAACAAAACGGTGAATTACTGGCCGATATGCCTAAACACTATTTCAGCGGCCTACTTGCTTTACGTTTATGCGAATAATTGGAGGTAAATTTAAAGGGATTCGTTTGCAACCACCTGCAAATTTACCCGTGCGTCCCACTACTGATATGGCCAAAGAGGCACTTTTCAATATTTTAAATAATAAATTTGATTTCGAAACCTGTTCGGTTCTGGATTTATTCTGCGGTACTGGAAACCTGACTTTCGAATTTGCTTCCCGCAATGCAGAAAAAGTTTTGGCTGTGGATCTGGATTATGGTTGTATTAATTGGGTTAAAAATACTGCCCAAAAATTCGAATTTGATCAAGTGGAAGTGCGTAAGGGCGATGTTTTTAAATTGCTGAAGCAAATGACAGGTACTTACGATTTAATTTTTGCTGATCCGCCTTATAACATGCCCAACATTCCACAATTACCTATTTTGGTCAAAGAACAACAATTGCTTAAACCCGATGGATTACTGGTTGTAGAGCATCAAAGTCACATGAAATTAAATAGCCATCCTGGCTATACTGAAACCCGTAAATATGGGAACTCTTCTTTCAGTTTTTTTGAATATGTTGCGTTAGATTAACTGCAGGGAGCATAAATTTTTCGCAAAGAACACAAAGTTTTAAAAGATTTAAGCTTCTTCCTTTCCGCTTAAAAATCTATATTTGAAATATGAAGATAGCGCTATTTCCAGGTTCATTTGACCCCATAACAATTGCACACGTGAATATTCTGCAACGTGCTACTCCCCTTTTCGACAAGATTATTATTGGCATTGGATTGAATAGTTCTAAACAAAACTTTCTTACTGCAGAACAGCGTTTACAAATCTTAGAGACCGTTTTTCAAGGCTATAAAAATATAGAAATTCAAACCTATGAGGGCTTAACTGTTAATTTTTGTCGGAAGATAAATGCCACTTATATGGTTCGTGGTATTCGTTCAGCATCAGATTTTGAATACGAAAGAGCTATTGCGCAGATTAACCAAACGATGATGCCTGAAGTGGAAACCATTCTACTTTTGAGTAAACCAGAGTATTCTGCTATCAGTTCTACTATAGTTCGCGATATCTTAAGAAACCACGGCGATGTAAGTCCATTTGTACCCAAAGAAGCTTTAGACTTTTTATATCAACCTTAAATTCAAGGTTTTTAAAATTTATTTACGGATTCTGTAACGTTTTAAAAAATCGTTTACCAATTGAGTAAATAAATTTATTTATGAAAACTCAAGCAAACAAGCTTTTTAAGCTATCCTTTTACACTTCCATCCATAACTAATTCTATTCATTTAGCTATTTTAAAATATCTTAAATGAAAGAAACTGAAACCATATTTCTCTCGCTGATTAATCAGCACAAAGCGATTATACATAAAGTTTCAAAAATGTATATGAACGATGTTGAGCAACAGCGAGACCTGTTTCAGGAAATCGTGATGCAACTTTGGAAAGCTTACCCAACTTTTAAAGGAAACAGTAAATTCTCCACCTGGATGTACAGGGTAGCATTAAATACAGCATTGGTTTATTTCAAAAAGGATAAGAGGAAAGTTGATAAGACGCCGCTTGATGAAAATATTGATGTGATTGACATTAATGAAAGTGAATTAAAAGAAGAAAAACTCGCTTACTTATACAAAGCCGTTCAGGAATTAAATGCGGTGGAAAAAGCACTGATATTTCTCTTTCTCGAAAATCAATCGCATAGAGAAATTGCCGAAAACTTGGGTATAAGCGAAGTAAATGCTCGTGTAAAACTCAACAGAACGAAGGAAAAATTACAATTCATTATAAAGAAGAACGGTTATGAATTTTGACGAATTAAAAAATGAATGGGAGGCTGATGGCGCAAGTGAGACTAATATTTCAGCAGATATGCTTAAAATAAGGGAAGCGCACAGTCCTATAGATATCATCAGAAGAAAGATGAAACATGAATTCACTTATCAAATTATCAGTCTGGTTTTAATGGCTGCTATCCCTTATTTTTTTGGATTCTCCGCCAATATTGAGATGGTTTATTTGGTTTTTTATGCCATAACCTGCGGCTTTATAGCATATTATTTTTTTAAATTTTATCAATTCTATAAAAACTCATATGATATGAGTATGGATAGCCGTAAAAGTATCCTTTGGTTTTTCTACGAAATGAAATTGAATATCGAACTTTATAAAGCATTAACCTACATTATTGTTTTTGTTTGGGTAGGCTTTCTAGCCGTTTATTTACTATTCGAAAAAATGGGTGCAATCAATAAGATTTTAACGAAACTTTCACCAGCATATATTTTGCTAAACTGTTTTATTACGATTCTGATAATTGGTGTAATTACTGAGCTTTGGGCCTGGTATTATTATGGGAAATATTTAAAACGAGTTAAGAAAATTGTTGACGAATTGGATTTTGAAAATTAGCGAGATGGTAACGGCGATCGCTATAGCCACATAACAAAGCCAAACCACCGTTTCTTCGTTCTGCTCCTAGACCAGCATGGTCAATTTTCGGGATAGCACTGCCCAAGCTCATCCACAGCATGACGAATCGGTTAGTATATCCCTCGAGAAATCTATTTTGCGACGAATCGTCCTCCTGAACTTGATTCACTATTGTCCGGTAAAAAAAAAATTGTTGGAAAAAAGGTTTGATTTCGGTCAAAATAAGTGGGTTTATGTTTTGAAACTGATATCAAAGCCCCCCAATTTCAGCTGTTGGCTCTGAGGTGGGGTATATAGCTTTTCAGGATTATTCAA
>NZ_JBLYEE010000022.1:0-49647 GCF_048515415.1 Pedobacter sp. N23S346 | reverse complement strand
TTCAGGACCTATGTTTTAATATTATTGATTTTTTTTAAACGCTAGCTGCGAAGAATGCTTTTTTCTGCGCCCTTTCCCTCCCGGGGAAAGGTGCCGACAGGCGGATAGGGGCCATCTTTTTCCGCTGTGCAGGCTTGCCTCGGCTAGCCGCCGAAGGGCTATCTTCTTTTTCTTGACAAAAAGAAGCAAAAGTCAAGGCTTGGATCTGATGTCGGATAAATTCGTTAAAGCTTTATTTCGGCAGCACAAGCCGCGATGAAAAATCGCGGAATACGCGCTGCCTTGGGTAGTGGTGGTTTGAAAGTTTTTGCAGAAGCTTTAAAGTTTTCTCCTTCCATCATCTCCTATGCCGGATAGCAGGATGGAAATAGCGTGGTGCTTCATTAGATCTGTGATGTTTCTTAATACGAATATAGGTTTAGGGCATCGCATGAATGGTGTGTTAAAGCGGTCGTCATCCTGAATTTGATTCAGGACCTATGTTTTAATATTATTGATTTTTTGCAATCGCTAGCTGCGAAGAATGTTTTTTCTACGCCCTTTCCCATCTGGGGAAAGGTGCCGCTAGGCGGATAGGGGCTTTTTCTCCTTCCATCATCTCCTATGCCGGATAGCGAGGTGGAAATAGCATGGTGCTTCATTAGATCTACGAGGTTTCTTAATTTGAATATAGGTTTTTTGGGTATCGCATGAACGGAGGGTTTAAAGCGGTCGTCATCCTGAACTTGATTCAGGACCTATGTTTTAATATTACAGTTTTTTCTCAATCGCTAGGTGCGAAGAATGTTTTTTCTACGCCCTTTCCCATCTGGGGAAAGGTGCCGCTAGGCGGATAGGGCTTTTTCTCCTTCCATCATCTCCTAGGCCGGATAGCGAGGTGGAAATAGCGTAGTGCTTCATTAAATCTATGAGGTTTCTTAATGTAAATTGGTTTTTGTGACATCGCATGAACGGTGGGTTAAAGCGATCGTCATCCTGAACTTGATTCAGGACCTATGTTTTAATATTACTGATTTTTTTCAATCGCTAGCTGTGAAGAATGTTTTTTTTCTACGCCCTTTCCCATCTGGGGAAAGGTGCCGCCAGGCGGATAGGGGCTTTTTTTTCCGCTGCGCTGGCTTGCCTCGGCTGGCCGCCGAAGGGCTCTTACTTTTTTGCTTGATCAAAAAAGTAACAAAAAAATCAAGGCTTGGATCTGATGTCGGATTAGCGCGTCGAAATTTAAATGGCGGTAGCGCAAGGGCTCGATTTGGTTATAATAAAGGATTTATTTTAGGAGCCGTTCGCGCTACCTTGGGTTTGAGGTCTTTGAACGTTGGTGTAAAAATTTCAACGGCTTCTCCTTCCATCATCTCCTATGCCGGATAGCGAGGTGGAAATAGCATGGTGCTTCATTAGATCTACTAGGTTTCTTAATTTGAATATAGGTTTTTAGGGTATCGCATGAACGGAGGGTTAAAGCGGTCGTCATCCTGAACTTGATTCAAGACCTATGTTTTAATATTACAGATTTTTTTAAATCGCTGGTTGCGAAGAATGTTTTTTTCTACGCCCTTTCCCATCTGGGGAAAGGTGCCGCCAGGCGGATAGGGGCTTTCTTTTCCGTTGGAAAGAACCATGGTGGTCAAAGCGCCAGACAACGTTCTATGTGAATGGTTTCAAATTATAAATCTTTAAATATTCTGCTATTTGGTGGTATTTATATTTCAACTCACTTACGGATATTATAATTACCCAAAAAGAAAACCCCATTCACAAACGATTGATATGAATGGGGTTATAATTGGTAATGAACTGCATCAATACAAATCCAGTTGATTTTAAGTTGAATAAAAACCTAAATGATTCTTTAAAATTATTTTTTCGCTCGTGTATCTGTAAAAGCTGCGGCTTTGTTTTTAGATTTTTTTACTAATTTGAAACTGTCGAACACCTCGCCTGATGCTTTGTAAGCCGTGTATTGTAGTTCTTCGCCATTGATTGAAATAATTTGAAATAACTGGGTATCTTCTGCAAATACATCCATCCATTTTGGATCAACGTCAACTTTGTACATCTTTGGTCCGGCTACCGATACCACATACATAGGTCCACCAACTTTGCCCGATGTACCAGTAGGTAAATTTTGCCCACGGCTGTAGGTATGATCATGGCCTTGCATTAATAAATCGACGTGGTATTTATCAAATAAAGGTTTGAAAATTTCTCTAAATTCTTTATTATCACGTCCTTTAGCTGTTGAGTAAATGGGGTGGTGATAGGTAATCATGGTCCATTTTTTTGGATTGTTTTTTAATACGTCTTCCAGCCATTTCGCCTGAATTTTTAGAGAATTAGAATCCAGAACAATCATTTGAGAGTTTAGGGAAATGATTCTTACATTAGCATAATCTATATAATAAACCGATTCTTTTAATCCTTCTGGTCCATTTTCTGGTAAGGTATATTGTGCTTTCCAGTGCGGATCTAGTGTTAATGCCTTCTGTTCATCGCGAAAATACTCGTGGTTTCCAGATGATGGAATACTGGGAATCATTCCATTGATGAAACCGCCGCCAAAATGCCATTCTCCCCATTCGTTATCGTTATTAGAACGGTTGATTAAATCGCCCGCATGTATAATAAAACGGGCATCACCATGTGTGGCAAAGGCTCTTCTAATTACCCGCGACCATTTCGATCTGATGTCGTTTTGTGCATCGCCGAGGTAAATGAAAGAAAAAGGCTTATCCTGAGCTGGTGCGGTTTTAAACTGGAACCATTCGCTCCAGTTTTTGCCATCGCCAACGCGGTAAGTATAAACCTTATCAGGCTGTAAACCTGTAAAAGTTACGCTATGGTAGTTTGCAGTTTCGTACTCCTTACCCTTTAATGCCGTAGTAGTAGCCTTAATCTCGCTCGATTCTGGTTTCTCCAACTTCGGAGAGCTACTTTCTATCAAAACCTGTCCGAAACTTTGGCTTACGGTAGAATCTGTTCTCCAGGTAACTGATTGCGTGGTGGTTGGATCTGCCGACCAGGTTAAAATAATCCGATCGGGAATTGCTGTAGCTTTAAAAGATTGTGCAGCGCTATTTTTATAAGTGATGCAAAGTAGCACCGCAATACTTATTTTTAAGATGATTTTTTTCATTTTTTTTAGTGAAAAGGGGTGTATTTAAAACCTAGATTGGCCCATGATGAATAATATTTGTGGTCGTTTGGTCTTCCATCACCATAATCCAGAATAATTTGCGCATTGTTGATATTACTAATGCCCATGAAAATAGAGAAGCTTTTACTGATTTTTTGCGATGCAGAAAAATCCAGTTGCGTACGGCCTTTTTCCATTAAATCGTTTGCCTCCACATCTGCCAGTTCAGAAATAAATGTGTCGTAAAAATTCAATGAGATACGACCCGAAAACCCGTATTTTTCATATGAAAGTGAGGCATTTCCAACTTTCGGCCGCATAGATGGTAACCTTACTGTACGTTCGCTAACCAAACCCGGTACTTTAAATTTCGATTGAATTTGGGTAAAGTTACCGTAAATACCGAATCCGTTTAAGAAACCAGGTAAAAAGGTAAGTTGTTGTTGCCAGGCAAGTTCGTAACCATAAACATGTGCATTTGCACCATTTACAGTTTGTGTAACCTGGTAGCCATTAAAATTGCCGCCAACTTGTGTATAAATACTTTCGTAGATGTAATTTTCTATGTTTTTGTAGAATACTCCGCCAGAAATGAGTCCTAAAGATTTTAGATAGTGCTCAAATAATAAATCAACATTGGTAGAAGTAGCCTGATCAAGGAAAGGATTACCAATTTTCATACGCTTACGTCTTGGTTCTACTTCCTGCCACGGCACCAAGCTATAATAACCCGGACGGGATAGTGATCTGGTTACCGCGGCCCTGAAGTTGGTGTGTGTATTCAGTGCATATTTTAAATTTAAACTTGGGAAAAATCCCTCAAATGAAGATTTGGTATTCACCTTATTGGTGCTTACATAATTGCCGGTATTATCAAAATTTACAATATTTCCGTTATAGTTGAATCCAGTACGTTCGTATCTTAAACCTGTAATAATATCAAGCTTGTTTAAAGTAAGTTTACCCATTCCATAAGCTGCTGTTAATGATTCGTTTCCGTTGTAAGAATCCGGATCGGTATTTTGACGGATGTAGGTGGTATTATCAACAAAAAGCGATTTGTTGTTTTGATAATATTCTTCCATTAAATAACCATCAGAAATGGCACCCGATAAATTGTAGTTTCCGTCGAAATATTCTTTACGCTCGTAATCGCCCAAAAAGTTTGTTAACAATAATCTACCTGTTTTCAATGTGTATTGATAATAACTACGGGTATGATCATCTTCTTTATACTTATAGCGACCACCAAATTTGATTAGCAATTTGTTTTTTTCACTTAAATCAAAATTACGCTCGATGTTTGCAGAGGCTTGTCCATCTTTATCATGCGCAATTTGATGGCGATTGGTGTAGTAATTTGTAGTGTAGTTAGCTGCATTATCCGGATCTACGTTACCAAAGTTGAATTGTGGTGCTCTTGGGTTCGAAACATCTATTGTTGCAGCTAACCCTGTGTTGGTGAAGTAACCGTCAAAGTACAGCGGTTGATCATATAATCCGGTTGAATAAGTAAAATCTACATTGGCTTTCCAGTTGTTAAATTCTGTTTTATAACCCAATGAAACGGTTGCTAAATCGCGATTATAGTTTCTTGGTGTTCCGCTTGAACCAATGCTTACTCCGGTTACGGTGTTAATATCTGTATAATTACCAATGCTGTAACTTTTTGTTCCCCTGGTTTGAAGTTCATAAAATTTATTAAAAGAGCCTCTTAAATAAATCTGGCTTTTCTCTGTCGGAAAGAAATCAAGCTCACCTTGCAAGCCTAAATTTTCACGTCTCAAATCTGTTCCCTCCAGCTCCAGGTTGGAAAGCAATATCCTATCTACACCATTAATTTTATAAGTACCATAATCTTTCTGAACGCGATCTTCGCCTCTAAAACTTTTGCTATAGTTTATGCCGAATAAATAGGCCCATTTGTTCTGGCGCTTTCCGTAGGTAATCGATCCATCAATATTTTGTTTATCAACCAGAAAGTTATGGCCAAAAGATCCTTTTACCTGAAGTTGTTGCTGACCAGGTTTTGGGGTTTTAGAGATGATATTAACCGAGCCAGCTGTTCCATCGGCATCCATATCTGGCGTTAAGGTTTTGTTTACCTCAATGGCTTCTACAGTAGATGATAAAATCCCATTCAAATCAATTTCTCTGGAACTGGTAGAAGTAGATGGAAGCCTGTTTCCATTTAAAGTAACCGAACCCATAGATTGATCTAAACCTCTGATGATGATGTTTCTTGGAAGTCCGTAGCTGTAATCCATGGCAATACCCGGTACACGTTGCATGGCCTCGCCAACGGTAGCATCAGGAAAACGTTCAATCTGCTCTTCTGAAAGTACATATTTGATATTATCCGCATTGCGCATATTGCTTAATGCCACCGCCTCACCACGTCTGATGCCGTTAACGGTAATGCCTTTCATATCGTTATTTAGGCCCGAAATTTTAAAATCTACATTGGTAGTTTTACCATCTTCAATATTAACGGTGTACTCGCTGCTGTTGTAACCAATGTAGTTAACCACAAGTACAACTTTACCTACCGGAACATTATCAATAATGAAATAACCATTTACATCTGTAATAAATTTACGGTTGGCGCCTTTTAAAATTACGGTTGCATAAGGCAGTGTTTTGTTGTTTTCCTTGTCTTTAACGTAACCAATAATCGATCCTGGTTTGGCTTGTTTAACTGGTATGGGTTTGTTTTTGATGATAATCATTCCGTTTTGCTCAATTATCATCAGTTGATTTTGATGCAAAAGAGGTATTAAAATTGTTCTTGCGGTTTTAGCAAAATCGCTGACAGAAACTTTTTTGCTGGTGTTTTCGATGTTGGTGTAAACGAAACCAACTCCGGTTTTTTGTTCAATTTGTTTCAATACCTCCTTTAGTGGAACGTTTTTAAGGTTTAAACTAATTTTGGTGTCTAAACCGGTTTGTCCGCTTGCCTCAGTTGCTTGCAAGAGGTTGATAAACAGGATAGAGGTGATGGCATAAATCAGGCTTACTCGCATAATTATTTTCACAAGGCGGTTAGCCCCATTAAAATTTTTCATAAATTTGGGTGTGTTTAAATGTTCGTGTTTATTCATATTTACAGATCAATCGAAAGTTCGCAGCTAACGATTAATCCTATTAAGGCCGTTTCCGATTTGGGATCGGCTTTTTAGTTTTCCTTACATGCGTTTCCTCCTTTTAAATAAATAGTTTGATCGATTTTTTTTATCTCTATGTTCATCACGGTTTGTATTGTTTTTAATATTGCTGCCAAATCTTTGTGCTCAAATCTGGCAGTAAGTTTACAGGAAGGATGTTTGTAGGCTGTGGTATCGAACTCCACATTAAACCGTCTTGATAAAGTGGCCAGTACTTCCATAATTGGGGTTTGCTCAAAAATTAATGAACCGTTTCGCCAATCTTCGGCAGTAGCCATGCTGGTAAGCACTTTAGAAAAAGTTTTGGCAAGCGTATCAAAAGTTAAACTGTTGTGAGGCAATAAGAAAATGGGCTTAGATTTATCCTCATTTTTTAAAACGCCAACTTTACCTGATGTTACTGAAACCTGAATATGGCTTTCGCTTTTGTAAGCCCTTATGTTAAAGCTGGTACCATAAACTACTGTTTTTATCTTGCCACTTTCTACCACAAACGGTTGTTTACGCTGATGCCTAACATCAAAAAAAGCTTCGCCAGAAAGTTGAACCAGGCGATTATTGTTTTTTAGAAAATCTTTTTGGTATCGAATGCTGCTACCTGAATTGAGCATTACTGTTGAGCGGTCTGGAAGGGTTACAGATAATATTTTGCCGGGCGAGGCAGTTTGTATGGTCCACTCGGTTACGCGTTTTTGCTTATTATTGTTGATAAAGTTGAGCCCAAAAATAAACAGTGCAGCTATGCAGGCTGCGGCCATTCCATAAGCCCAGTAGTACTGTTGTTTTGGCCGGGAATTGGCCGATATTGAATCAGCCTTCAGGTCAGGGATTTCAAAAGTTTCTTCTGATTTCAACTTTCCGGTAAGATGCCAAAGCATGGCACTTTCCTGATACTTTCTTTTATTGTCACTATCCTCAGCAAGCCATAAATCCAATTCTTTTTTCGATGTGCTGGTTTCTGTATGGCTAAGCCGTTTAACAATATGGTTCCAAATTTCGTCTTTCATGTAGATGTAGTCTTCATGGGTAAAGACAGATCTGAAAGCAGAAAATACGGGCTGCCGAAGTTAAGCTTCTGTTAAGTGTTGATTAAAAAATTGCGCACAGTTTTCGTGAATGAATTTCATGCTTTTAGCCAGATGATCTTCTACCGTTCGAGGTGAAATTTGCAGCAGCTCTGCTATTTCGCTGTAGTTGAACCCTTCTATGCGATGCATTCTAAAAACAAGCTGCCTTTTTTGAGGGAGTTTTGAAATTAATTTTTGCAGATAAATCAATTGATCTGATTCTTCCGCTAAAAAATCATGTGGTTGAGAAGTATCAGAAATTGTGGTGAGTTCATGCGTATCAAAGTAACTTACTGTTTTTTTACGCTGGCTACCTAAGTAATTAAGGGCGGCATTTTTAACTGATTTGAAAAGATAAGCTTTATCATTATCAATTTCATGACTGGTGTTCCAAATTTTTATAAATACGTCATTTACGATGCTGGATGAGGTTTCATCATCATTGAGGAGATAATTTGCATAGTTTTTTAATATAGAAGCCCATCTTTTATAAAGCAATTCTACATTAGTGTAGCCTTGCTCCAAATCTTTTTCCTGTTCAATTTTGGTAAGCGTTTCCAACTGGTTATTATCTGCTCAAAGTATGGAAGAAAATGTTAATACCGTATTAATACAATGTTATGCTATGGAGTAATATTCTGGCGAACTTATTTTGAAAAATCAAAAGCCCCAATCATTATAACCGGGGCTTTTGATACTTGCAAAGGCTTTACTATTTTAGAATTTCAGATACCGCTTTCCCATCAGGATTGGTGAGGGAAAAACCAAGAAGTTTAGCTACTGTTGGTGCTACATCTTCAAGGCCAATGGATTCCAACACGATCCCATTTTTTACACCTGCACCAATGATGATAAAACCCGTACGTATTTCTGGGCTATCTGGAAAATATCCGTGAGCGCCACCTTTTCTAGGTGTACTGATAGCTCCTGTTGCTCCATCTTGTATGTATACGCCCTTAGTTGCGGCTAATGCAAAGCTGGCGTGAGGATCGGCACCAATTTTATCCAGTTCATCACGCTCCACTATCCTGAACATTTTTTTATATTGATCGGGTAGCGATGCCAGTTTCTTGCGAACTTTGGCTAGTGTTGATTGATCATTTAAATCTTTAAGATGAAAAAACGCTGAACCTCCTGCAGTTTGAAATTTGGCCACCGGCTCATCTTTTCCAACTTTACTATCAATACCAATTTCGGTAAGCCAGATATTAGGTGATAGTGTTTTTTCTAAGTCAACAAAGCCGTGGTCTCCTGTGATAATGATTGTTGTACTATCTTTTAAACCTGATCTTTCTACAGCATCCAAAATATTCATTACTGCATGATCTGCTGCGGCTACTGCTTTATTTACGCCCGCTCCTGATCTGCCTTCTTTGTGCTCAGCACCATCTACACCAGCAATATGAATACTCAGTAAAGCGGGTTTGTATTTGCGGAATATATAGGCGGCCATTCGGCTATTGTTCTCATCCATTGCTAATGAGCTGAGGTTTAGTGCTTCCATTTCAACATCGCCAATCGCAAACTTCTCCATTTCTTCTAATAATCCCTTTGGCGTGGCAAATTCTGATATTGCACTTTTACGGTCGGCCATATTAGTGGCAGACCATATTTCTGGTAAATTATAGTCAATTTCTGCACCTACTGAAATTGGCCAGGAGATAGAGGCTGATTTTAGTCCCTTTTTTCTGGCGGCCTGCCATAAGGTTTCTGCTTTTATTTTTTTGCTGTCGGTTGTCCATACATACTTGTTATTTTCATCCGGCATGGTGTTGTAGGTGATGCCGTGTTTTGCCGGAAACGTACCGGTAATCAATGTAGTATGCGATGGATAAGTTACACTTGGAAAAATGCAACGTACACCTTTTGCGTATGATCCCTTCTCCATCAATTGTTGAAGGTTAGGAGCAGGCCAGCTTTTATCCATGTAAAAATCTGGGCGAAAACCATCTATACTCACTAGTATCACGTGTTTAGTTGTTTGGGCATTTGCCTGGATAGTTGCTGTCGCGATTATGGCCAGCCCGATATATCTTTTTAAAAAATTGAATTTCATCTTGATCATTAGTTAATAAATGGAAAAATTTCTTTAGCTGTTTTGTTGGCAACAAGTACCTTGTTCATATCATACTTCATTGTCACAACGCCAGTTGCCAAATTGTTACTGAAGTCATCCATTCCTCTATTTAATGGGATAAATGAAGGGATTTGTGCAATCAAATCTGTCGGTTTAACATTTGAATTATTCAACTGCTCGGTTTGAGATACCGGATATTTAATGCCCAGGTCGGTCATTCTTCGGCCTTCGGCAACAAAAATTTCCTGTCTAAGTCTGTAAATCAAGTATAATAAGGCATTTTGAGTAGTGGCATTATTAATATCGTTGATGTTTACCAATGTGCCGGAAATGGTTGAAACATTAATGTTCCCGGTTTTTCTATTTAAAACATATCCTGTGCGCTCCGTATCACTTTCATCAAACTTTACCTTAGCAGCGGTTAAAGGATAATCATTTCGATTACCTCCGTTTCGGGTTTCCTTTGAATCGTTTAACGATACTATGGGGCGTTTTGCAATCACATCAGTTAATAGATTTTTCAAGGTAGTTTGTGCACCTGTGAAATCATTTTGAGAGGCCTGAACCTCAGCAACAATCAGGTAAGCTTCTTCTGATTTAATATAACTGATCGGTTTTTGATCCAGCGCAATTGTACCCGTGTTATAATACTTGGGGTCGAGAAAATCCAGGCGAGGAAGTGGAGCAAACTCATTGGTGGTAGAAGAGAAGAGATAGGTTTGGAAGGTATTAGCCGCTCCGTTCTGACCATCGAATGCTTGTTGTTTTAAAAGCATTGGATTTGCCATTGCGGCCGTTGCAAATGTTCTTGCCTGGGTAGCATCTCCTAAATTGTAATAAATTCGTGCTTTTAATAAAGTGTAAGCCAGTTTTTCATTTACATCGGCTTGCATTGAAAGCGCCAGATCTAATTCCGTTAATGCAATGGCATAATGCTGAGCCGGGGAAAGTACTACACCTTTTGCAGCTCCGGGAAGGCCGACAAAAAGTTCACCGCTAAGGATATGCGCATAAGCATTTATAAAGTGCATTTCTGCTTTTTGATTATTAGTGGTCGTAGCATCAGCAGCAACAACTGTTGAAAGGCCGTATTCTGAAAGCTCACGTAATCTTTGTATTGATGATTGAATGGTGTTTACATCAAGATCAAAATTATCGATTTGTGGAATATCAAAAACCTTGTTGCTTAAAGTTCTGTTGTTAAAATAATTATCAGAGACTAATTCTGTATTGGTAATTGTCTGGTTCATCACCAATGCCATTTGTCTTCTAAGTCCGGTAAGCCAGGTTGTAGTTACATTAGTTGTGGTTAAATAGACTTCGTCTGTAATATTTGGGTTATCCTTCTCACATCCCAATAAGGCGATGGATAGCATTAAAGCAATAAAAATATTTTTAATATAGGTTTTCATATCTCTTAACATTAAAAGTTTATTCTAAGTGAGCCAACAAATTGTCTTGGTGCCGAATAGGTGGAGTAGGAGATCCCACCAGTGGTAGCGCCATTTTGTCCCTGAGAACTTCCGCTGATGGTTGCTTCAGGATCGAAACTAGAGGTGGCAAAATTAAATGGATTAACTACAGAGAAACCAACGTTAATGGTTTTTACAGCCCCTTTCCATATTGTAGGTTTAAAGTTATAACCTACCCCAATGGTTCTGATTTTGATAAAATCTGTTTTTTCTACGAACATATTGGTCACATCTAACCACCTTGTTCTGCCACTCTTATCAATTTCTGCCTGTGGTATTCCCTCAGTTGAAGCGCCGTAATTGAACCTGAACTGTCTATCGAACGATACTGCATTTGCACCTTTTTGATAGTCGGCATTTGCGAAAAAGTTAAAGGCTTTATATTGAAAGTTCATTCCCATGCTTCCAAATAGATTGGGAACAGTAGTACCCAGGTTTTCCTGTGCGGTAGTGCTTACCAAAAGTCCTTGCTCATTAAATACACCATAATTACCTCTGATAAATCCGATAGGCAATCCTTCCTGAACAACCGTTTGAACGGTTCGGGCGCTAAATCCATTAATGTTAAATGGTGCGGCACCGCCAGCGCTAAGTACTTTGTTGTATAATGTGTTTACCGACAGATTAAATCTTAAACTGGTATTAGTCGTTTTGATCGGAGTAAGTACCATGTTAAATTCTAAGCCACGGTTTAAAATCTTTCCAACATTTTGCAACTGACTGGTTTCGCCTGTTGAAGGTGCCGGTGGTACAACAAAGAGGGCATCGTTGGTAATGGAGTGATAGAAACCTGCCGAGATAATAATTCTGTCGTTTAAGAATCCAAGATCGGCACCAGCCTCGATAGTAGTTGTTTTTTCAGGCTTTAAGTCTGCATTTCCAGGCTGACCAAAAGAAGCTGCCTGCGCACCATTAAAACCTACAAAGGCAATTGTACGCTCGTTTGCAAATGGAGTAGGGAAATTTCCTGCTATACCATAATTACCACGGATTTTTGCGGAAGAAATAACCTTTGAAACTGATTGGAAAAAGGGTTCTGCACTTGGAATATAAGATAATCCCACTTTTGGATAATATTGTATGCCAATATTTTTACCAAATGCAGAGTTCCCATCTCCACGAAGGCCTAAATCCAGGAATAATTTATTTTTGTATCCTGCATTTTCCTGTAAATAAATACCGTAGCTGGTTACTGCAGAGTAATATTCATCACCGGTTCTGGTAGCGGCAATACTAATGGTTTGTGCGCCATCCCTGATGTTGGTTCCGGTATATTGTATCTGGTGATCTTCATTTCTGAAAAACTGTCCGCCGGCGGTAGTAATAAAGGAGAAATCACCCACTTTAGCCTCATACTGACCATTGAGTTCGAAGGTTAAGCCGAAATAATTACGGTCGAAGTTATCAATGCTTCCCTGGTCGGTGATGGCGGTATTGGTGGTGTGTGATAAATATTTATTCGTGGTGATGATCTGCTGTCTTTGCGCCCTGTAATCAACTCCACCTGTAGCTTTTAAAGTCAGGTTTTTTAAAGGCTGATATTTAAATACTTGTGAGGTTTGGAATCTGTTGATCGTAATCCCGTTGTCCTGAAGTGCTTCTGCCTGATCTACAAATGCCTTAATAGCTGCATATTCGGTATCTGTCATGGCATCCAAATCACTTTTGAACCTTGGCCCGGTAATGGAGGATGCACCACTCTCGGCAAACCAAAGGCCGGTATAACCACCCTGATTACCGTTTCGGCTTCTTTTGTATTTATTATTGATGAAACTGAAAGAACTTTCATAGCTTACTTTTTCACCCAATGAGGCCCTGAGTCCGGTTCTTAAATCAATACGCTGATTACTATTCTGATCATAGATTTGTGTTCCCGTGCTATTTTGATAACCTCCGGAGAAGCTATAGCCAAATTTACCATTGCCACCATTCAGCGCCAGATTATGTTTTTGATAAAGCCCATTCTGAAACAAAAGATCTTTGCTTCGCTTAAAGTGCAGGTAATCACTTGTTGGCGTTTCCACACCAATTTGAGTTTCCAAAGTGATATCTGTTTTATCTGCACCACCTTTTTTAGTGATGATCTGAATAACGCCATTAGCGGCATCAGAACCATATAACGTTGTTGCCGCACCACCATTTACAAATTCTATTTTTTCGATATTATCCATTGGAATATCTGAAATGGAACTAATGGCCGCACCTTGAGCACTTCCGCCTCCCAAAGCTGCCCTGGTGTTCAGGTTATCCATCCGAACTCCATCTACATAGATAATTGGCGTAGAGCTGATGAATGCAGAATTAACGCCCCTTGATCTAATGATCGAGGTTGCGCCCGCCTGTCCGCCTGTTAACCGGATCTGTGCATTCGGGAGTTTTGATTGTAATAACTGATCTATTCTGGAAGCAGGTATATCACGGATATCTTTTTCAGAAATACTCACCACATTGGATGATAATCTTCTTTTACTCACATCAATCCCCTGGCCGGTAACCACTACCTCATCCAGGCCTAAAAGATCTTCTTCCAGCTGTACATTTACCGTTAAGTTTGTGGTGTTTTTTGCCACAGCAAATGTTTTGGTTTTATAACCAATTGATCTTACTTCGATCACAACATCTTGCTGGTCTGTCGGGATAGAAAGGCGGTAACTTCCCTTACTGTCAGTTTGGGTGGCTGTATTGCTGCCTTGTACCCGGATGCTGATGCCTGGTAAGGTTTCGCCCGTACGCTTATCCGTAATTTGTCCTGAAACGATCATTGGCGGCGATACTTTTCTGGTATTGATCAGGATATATTTATCACTGATCTGGCGGATTTCTACATTGCTGTTTTTCATCAGCGATGTAAGCACCTGTGAAACACTTTGACCTTTTACATCGATAGTAAAAGTTTTGGCATTTAGCGCACTGGAGATTTCATAACCAATAACGAATTTCGATTTTTGCTCAATCAGATCGAGCACTTTTCTAAAGGAGATGTCTTTCGCAGAGAGATCAATTTTGACCTCGTTCATGGATTGCCCTGCGGTGGTGTTCGCGTATAGCAATGCATTAGAAAGAAAAAGCAATACGATTGTTAGCTTCATTTTTAGGGAAAAAAGTGACCATGTCGGGTTTTTGGAACCCGGATAATATTTTTGCATATTTGAATAAGTTTTTAATGTTATTAAGCATTTCATTGGAAATCATGAGCATTGCTGCAATGCTCAAATTGGCCGTAAATGTTAGCGCATTTTCGGCTTTTTTTGTTTTGATCAGTCTACATCATCATTTATTTAATTGTGATTTGATTGGTTTGGTAAATAAATTTTCTCTTCGTTAACATAGATAGTATTTCCATTACCCTGTTCGCAGGGTCTTTGTCAAAACGTATGGTATAGCGTTTCCCATTATGCACTTGGTTATGCATTACAACTTTAATGTGATAATATCGCTCCAGCTGATTGCTGATTTCAATTATCGTGGCGTTATCTATATAAAGTCTGTTGTCTTTCCATGCAGAAATCAACGGCATAGCCTCCGTTTTGAGTACTGTTTCTTTGGTTTTGGTATAATAACTTAATGTGGTGCCCCTGGTCATTTCCCTGGCAAGTGTAGATCCGTTTATGACGCTTGATACACTAACCTTACCCGAAACCACCCCAATTTTGATCTTGTCTCGGTCTGGATAAGCATTGATGTTAAAGGAAGTGCCAAGTACGCTGGTATTAACCTGGCCCGAGCGGATAATAAATGGTCTTTTTTTATCTTTTGCGATCTCAAAAAAAGCTTCGCCAATTAAGCTGACACGGCGATCTTTTGCCCCAAAATCTTTTTCAATAGTTAGTTGGCTACTTACATTGAGCAAAATCTTTGATCCATCTTTTAATGTCACCAGTTTTGCAGCCAGAGGAGCAGAGGTGAAGATTATGGCCGATGTTGACTTTTTTTTGTCTTTATTCAGATAAGGATAACCAAGCATTCCTATGCTCAGGCAAAAGAAAAATATTGCGGCGTATTTAATGTAATTGTCCTGAAGATTTGTTTTTCTTTTTCCCAGTTTATCAATAACTTCCTCGTTAAGATGATTTTTGATGCTTTTTTCGAGAAACGCTCGCTGATCCGGATCATCAAGCAAGGGGATGGATGATGTATTTTTATCAAGTTGATCGTACCACGAATCAACTGCTTTTTGTTCAGCCTCGTTTAGCTTGCCCTGTAAGGACGCTTTTAGGATTTTTTTAAGTGCTTTTTGTTTGCTCGTTTGTGACATCGTTACTATAGATATCACAGTAATAGGGAGTAGGTACTTTAAGTTAATGTTATCGAAACATCAATTTATTTGTTGTGCAAAATAGTAGCTACAGCAATAATAAACGGAACTGTATGATCGGTATGGTATTTACCGAGTTTGAATCTGATGGTAATCAAGGCCGAGCTGATATTGTTTTTTACCGTCTGCTCCGAGATCGATAATTTTTGTGCAATTTCTCTAATGGAGAGTTCCTGCTCTCTACTTAAGCGGTAAGGAACCTGCAACCGCTCAGGAAGGCTGTTTACTTCTTTATCCAAGAGTTGTTGAAGCTCATTAGTCATCAAATTGCTATCTGTACTTATACCTGAAGGGACATTCAAGGCATAGGTGAGCGCCTCTTCGCTTGCAATAGCAATACCTGGTCTGGAAAAATGATTGATGATGAGGTATTTCGCGGCGGTGAAGAGGTAGGGAGCGAGGCTTTGCTCGCGATCTGTTGTAATGGTTTCTTTATTTTTCCACAGACCAAGAAATATATCCTGAACAAAATCCTTCGCTATTTCATCATCTTTTATCCTGATCCAGATATGTCGGTAAAGATCTTCCCAATAATGGTTAACTATTTTGGTGTATGCCATATGATTACCAGCTTTAACCAACTCCATTAAACTTTTATCTGACGACAACTTCATAACTACGCCAAAGTTACAAGGGCACTATAAACTATATGTTAACTTTATTTAAAGGCGCCTAATTTTAGCAACTGTTGCCAGGCTTTTCTATAAATGTTATCACCTTTCAAAACCCCTGCCTGGATCATTAGTGGTTCAGCTGCCATTTTATTTGTTTTTTTAACAAACAATCGGAAGATTCAAAAAAATGAATTAGATGTATAGTGGAGCCATTTTACGCCAATAATGTGGTCGATGAGCATCGCTATCCCAGGTATAAAAGTTATTTGCAATGCCTTTTTCTGATAACACCTTGCTGATGTATTTGTTGCTTTCTAAAAAGGGATCTGTTTCGCCTACCGCAATAATAATCTCCATATTTTTAATTTGGTTGATCACGTTGGCATCATTAAGGTTGGTGAGGTATTGTTCAGGCATGTTATAATAAACGAGATCATCTCTAAAACCATTCAGCAGATCATGAAATGGAGGTTGGCATTGGGTAAGGTCATATCTACCGCTTATCCCAACCGTTTTCTTAAAAAACTGTGGATGTCTCATGGCAAGATTTATGGCATGGAATGCGCCCATGCTAAATCCAGCTGTCTCTATATAATCATTACTGTTTTTAAGATTCACAAGTGGCAAGACCTCGTTAATAATATATCTTTCATATTGTAAATGTCTTGCTATTCGAACAGATGGGAAAACGCTATCATTGTAGAAACTTTCTTGATCTATGCTGTCTAAACAAAAAAGTTGAATTTCTCCCTGTTCTATCTGTGGTGATAAGGCATTAACAATTCCCCAGTTCTCGTAATCATAAAAGCGAGCCATGCGGGTTGGGAACAGCAATACTGCTCTACCCTGGTGTCCAAAGACTAGCAGTTCCATATCCCTGCCGAGATGATTACTAAACCATTTATGGTATTCTCTTTTCATCTTAAGTTTTATATAAAGATATAATTGTGACGTTACCACACAGTTAAGTGGAAGTAATGATTATCCTAAATTTTGTTTGATAATTTCTGTCCATAAACGATATCCGGTTTTACTTAAATGGAGCCCATCTTTGTCGTAGAAAATGGGATCCGGAGTTCCGGATTTATTGAGCATTGGTTCAAAAACATCAATAAACTTCCAATTTTCACTTTTTCTGATTATTTCACTTTTAATGAGATTATTCGTGTACTTAAATTGCTCGGCCATTTGCCATCTGGAAGGGCTGGGTTTGAGGGATATGAAATAGCAAGGGATATTACCGAAACGTTCTTCCACTTTGACCATCAATTGAAGAAAAAAAAGAAAAACCTCCTCTGGATTTCGACCATCGCCTAGGTCATTGTCGCCAGCGTAAAAAATAAGTACCTTGGGATCGTAATCTATCATTATTCTTTCAAAAAACCAGACACATGCTGCCAGGGTTGATCCGCCGAAACCAAGATTCACCGTATTGCGGTTAGGGAAATCTTCCTCAAGACTTTGCCATAGCCGAATGGATGAACTTCCATAAAATATGGTGACATACTTATTTCTCTTCCAGAGGGGGATTTGTTCTAAACGCTTAATCTCATCTTCATACCAATACATATTTGTGAATATATAAGTTATCTGAAGAACTAATATGATCAAAATGTTAAATCTCTTTAAATTTTTATGGAATGGGGGGCTTTTATGTATTCGTCTTTGCGAGGTACAAAGCAATCTTAAAGCAATGGCTATCTATGTTTATATTATCTCGTCCTGGCCGGACGGGCTTATTTTCTTTTGGCACCAAAAGAAACAAAAGTGCCGGCTCGCAATTTTTCTGTTAAAGTCAGTAGGCAGGCTTGGACAGTGCCATCCCGAAAAATTGACCATGCCGGTCTTAGAGCTGAACGAAGAAACAGTGGTTTGGCCTTGTATGGGGGCCACAGCGATCGTCATTCCTATATCCTATAATCTTTGCGAGCCAAGAAGCAATCTTAAAGCGATCGCCATATTCATTGAGTGGTAGTGAGGCGCTACGATTACGATGTTTTTTACTCTTCATAATTAAAAGAATTATCTCGTCCTGGCCGGCCGGGCCTATTTTCTTTTGGCACCAAAAGACCAGCGAAGCTAGCTTGAACACCAAAAACAATAAATACAAGTGAAAACACAAAAGTGCCGGCTCGCAATTATTCATATATTTTTTATGTTTTTATCTGCATTCATGAGGGCTGCGCCGTTTTTCTGTTAAAGTCAGTTGGCAGGCTTGGACAGTGCCATCCCGAAAAATTGACCATGCCGGTCTAAGAGCTGAACGAAGAAACAGTGGTTTGGCCTTGTGTATGGGCCACAGCGATCGCCATTCCTATATCCTATAATTTATTAATTTACGCACTATCTGCGTCTTTGCAAGGTATGAAGCAATCATAATGCGATCGCTATAGGCGTTGATTTGCAGCGAGACACTACGACTAGATTTTGCTGGTCGACTTACGAAGTTTATGCGGCCTGTGCGATAGGGAAACTTCGTAAGTCTAATAACGAATTTAGATGCGTATTAAAACTGTCGAAGTCTTTCTACGCTCCGGCCTTTGAGACTTCGCAAGTTAGTCGACTTACGAAGTTTATGCGGCCTGTGCGATAGGGAAACTTCGTCAGTCTAATAACGAATTTAGATGCTTATTAAAACTGTCGAAGTCTTTCTGCGCTTTAGCCTTTGAGACTTCGCAAGTTAGTCGACTTACGAAGTTTATGCGGCCTGTGCGATAGGGAAACTTCGTAAGTCTAATAACGAATTTAGATGCGTATTAAAACTGTCGAATTCTTTCTACGCTTCGGCTTTTGAGACTTCGCAAGTTAGTCGACTTACGAAGTTTATGCGGCCTGTGCGATAGGGAAACTTCGTCAGTCTAATAACATTTAGATGCGTATTAAAACTGTCGAATTCTTTCTGCGCTTTAGCCTTTGAGACTTCGCAAGTTAGTCGACTTACGAAGTTTATGCGGCCTGTGCGATAGGGAAACTTCGTCAGTCTAATAACAAATTTAGATGCGTATTAAAACTGTCGAAGTCTTTCTACGCTCCGGCCTTTGAGACTTCGCAAGTTAGTCGACTTACGAAGTTTATGCGGCCTGTGCGATAGGGAAACTTCGTTAGTCTAATAACGAATTTAGAAGCATATTAAAACTGTCGAAGTCTTTCTACGCTCCGGCCTTTGAGATTTCGCAAGTTAGTCGACTTACGAAGTTGAGGTGGCCTTGCTACAATTATAAGCGATTGGAAGTTTTTTAAATTTCAGCTGTTTTCTCATGGAACACTATTATATTTGTTAGATAACCAAATATCTACATGACTAACAAAACTGTTTATGATGCTATAGTTGTCGGCTCCGGAATTAGTGGTGGTTGGGCTGCAAAGGAGCTGACGGAAAAGGGCCTGAAAGTGTTGCTTTTGGAACGCGGCAGAAATTTCGAACATATCAAAGACTATAAGTCTGCTCAAGGTGATCCTTTTTTATTTCCACATCGCGGGAAAACAACCCAGGAACAACGTAAAAACTATCCGGTAATTCATCGGGGATGGGCTGCCCACGAGCCTGTGATGGATTATTGGGCGAATGAAAAAGACAGTCCTTATGTAGAAACCAAGCCCTTTACCTGGTGGCGTAGTTACCAAATGGGTGGGCGTTCAATCTTATGGGGCCGCCAGAGTTATCGCTTAAGTGATCTAGATTTTGCAGCAAATGAAAAAGATGGGATAGCCGTTGATTGGCCTATTCGTTATCAGGATATTTCTCCATGGTATGATTATGTTGAAAAATTTGCCGGAATTAGCGGTTCTAAAGATGGTATCGCTCATTTACCCGATGGCATATTTTTGCCTCCAATGGATTTGAACTGTGTAGAAAAAGATGTAGCAGCCAGAATAAAAGCACATTATAAGAATGAAAGGCATTTAATTATCGGTCGCACCGCAAACCTTACTGCAGCCATTCCAGGCAGAACAAAATGCCAGTTTAGAAATCGTTGTTGGGAAGGTTGTATTTTTGGTGGCTATTTTAGTACGCAATCTTCAACGCTGCCTGCTGCTTTGCAAACTGGCAATTTAACCGTAAGGCCGTTTTCCATCGTTACTCAAATTCTATACGATAAAGATACCAGGAAAGCAAAAGGCGTGGAGGTTCTGGATGCAGAAACCAATCAAACTTATGAGTTTAACGCTAAAATAGTGTTTCTCTGTGCTTCAGCATTGAACAGTGCCTGGGTATTGCTTAATTCTGCGAAAGATATCTGGCCTGGAGGCTTGGGTAGTAGTAGTGGTGAACTTGGTCATAATGTAATGGATCATCATTACAATCTGGGCTGTTCTGGAACTATTGAGGGTTATGAAGATCAATATTACTATGGAAACCGGGCTAATGGTTTTTATATACCACGCTTTGTTAATTTAGGTAATGATAAGCGTGATTATCTCAGAGGTTTTGGCTTTCAGGGAAGTGCAAGCAGGTCTGGATGGAGTAGTAATATACCAGAGTTAGGAATTGGCGGAGCTTTTAAAGAAGCAATGACTGAACCCGGCGGCTGGTCTATCGGCGCTACCGGTTTCGGAGAGATTTTACCAGATCACCGGAATAAAATATCATTAGATCTTAACGCAAAGGATAAGTGGGGTTTACCAGTTTTAAATATGGATGCAGAACTGCAGGAGAACGAGATCAAAATGCGTAAAGATATTTTAATAGAAATAAAAGCAATGTTCGAAGCTGCTGGTATAAAGAACATCAGCAGTTGGGATAGTGGCCATGCCATGGGGCACGGTATACACGAAATGGGTACGGCGAGAATGGGGCGGTCAGAAAAAACTTCGGTACTAAATGGCAATAACCAGGTTTGGGATTGCAAAAACGTATTTGTAACCGATGGTGCCTGTATGACCTCTTCTGCCTGCCAGAATCCATCATTAACCTACATGGCGCTTACCGCCAGAGCTGCCGATTTTGCTGTTCGTGAACTGAAAAATGGAAATCTGTAATTAAAATCCAATGGATAGAAGAGATTTATTAAAATCAATTGCCATATTAACTGGCGGAACACTGGTAGGGGGAGATTTGTTATTGAGTAGCTTTACCAATCCAGATCCTAAAGCGGTTGGAATATTATCGCTTGATCAGATAAAATTCCTTAATGAGCTTGGCGAAACAATTTTACCTACAACTGCAAAATCTAAAGGTGCTCGGGCTGCAAATGTTGGTGCATTAATAAATGTGATCACTTCTGATTGTTACAGGAAGGAAGAGCAAATCACATTTATGGAGAGCTTAAAGCAGATCAATGCGGAGGTGTTGAAAAGCCTGAAAAAGCCATTTCAAAGTGCTACTAAAACGGAACGGGATAAATTTTTAACGGTTTTAGATCAGGAGGCTTACCATTATCAGCAGGAGAAGCATGTAAAAGATAATGATGGAAGAAAAAGCAATAAAGATTATGTTCCATTGCCAAATCATTATTTTACAGGTTTAAAACAGCTCATTATCTGGGCTTATTTTAATTCAGAAATTGGGGCTACTGAAGCGCTTAGATTTGTTTCGGTGCCTACGCGTTATGATGGGTGTGTGCCTTATCACAAGGGCGATCGGTCTTGGTATTAAAATAGTTAATGATCTTTTACTGGTTAGTCTATTGGAAAGAAGTAGAATGTCTATAAAGAAATCTGTAGCCTTATTTTAACTAAAAGATAAATACAGATATTAAATATCAATATCGAAAAAAGAGGCTGTATCATAAAATTCGAAATGTCATCCTGAGCCTGTCGAAGGACTTTTAAAAAATGTTCTTAATGGTGTTTCGACAAGCTTAATATAACAGATCTTAGTATAAATTATTAATTATGATACAGCCTCTTTAGTAAATTTTGTGATTTAGGCTTTTATAAAGTCTAACAAATCTTTGTTAATCGTTTCAGCTTCAGTAGTAGGCATTCCGTGCGGAAAACCTGGATAAGAAATTAATTTTCCATTTTTCAAAAGTGCAGCGGCTTTTGGTGCTTGCTGAAATGGAACAATTTGATCGTCTTCGCCATGTAAAACCAATACCGGAACGGTTACGCTTTTAAGGTCTTCTGTTAAATCGGTTTCAGAAAAAGCTTTAATGCCTTCATAATGTGCCAATACAGAACCCATCATGCCTTGACGCCACCAATTGTGCTTAATGCCTTCCTGAACTGTTTTGCCTTCACGGTTCCATCCATAAAAAGCTACTGGAAAATCATAGAAATATTGTGCTCTGGTAAATCCGGTTCCCTGACGAATTTCATCAAATACTGATAATGGAACACCCTCTGGATTGTTTTCATTTTGAATCATGATAGGCGTAACAGCACTGATTAAAACGGCTTTAGCCACACGTTCACCATGTTTTGCAACATATCGAATCACTTCACCACCACCGGTTGAGTGACCAATGTGTATAGCGTTTTTAAGGTCTAACGCTTCCGTTAGTTCAGCCACATCAGCTACATAAGTATCCATATTATGTCCTTCAGAGGCCTGGCTTGATCTTCCATGACCACGGCGATCGTGTGCAATAACTCTGTAACCTTGTTTTAAGAAAAACATCATTTGAGTATCCCAATCATCGCTAGATAATGGCCAACCATGATGAAAAACAATTGGTTGTCCGGTTCCCCAATCTTTGTAATAAATTTCAGTTCCGTCTTTTACTTTAATAGTTGCCATAATTTTAATTTTTGATTAAATAATTTATTATAAATCTTATTTGATAAACGCACAGTAAGCAGTTCAGCAATCGTTTAAATAAAATTCAATTTACGTGCCTATTATTTAAATTACTGATAATTAGTCTTTTATGTTTGATTTGGCTTTGTGTTTTTTCTCTGTATTTCGTTAATTTACCAATAGGTTTCACAAGTTGGTTTATTGTTGTACTTCGTTTGGTGATGACAGCAACCGATAGGAGGAATGGTCTATCGCTGATAACGTATGGTTACGCTATATCGCCAGTTTTAATTTATTGCTAATATGTATTTCGTTTGGTGATGACATCATCCGACAGGATGAGAGGCAACTTGATGGTTTTCATTCCATTTTACATATCAACGCTTATTTATGATTGCGTGCTCCATTTTACATCTTCCTTTTATCTGCCGATGCGTAAATAGGATAACAGGCGTATTATTTGAGGAATTATTCGCTGCTACTTAACAAATTCAAACTTTATACCTAGTTTTTTGATTTTTGAATTTAACGTCGTTGATGGGATATTCAGAATTTCGGCAGCACCTCCCGGGCCAAAAATTTTACCTTTGCAGATTTTTAAAATACTTAAAATATGCGCTCGTTCCATTTCTTCCATCGTTTTGATTTGAAGAGAATCATCAGCCGATAGCGCAGTCTTAACTGATGAATTTGGTAAACTAATTTCCGTTATCGTATCGCCTTCTGTTAATAACATTGTTCTTTCAATTAAATGCTCAAGTTCTCTGATATTTCCGGGCCAATCGTATTGTTGCAACTCGGCTAAAGCACCGGCAGAAATTTCAGTAACGGTAGACGAAGATTTTTTACCATATTTATGAATAAAATGTTCTGCCAAAAGTGGAATGTCTTCTTTTCGTTGCCTTAGCGCGGGTAATTCTATTGGAAAAACATTTAACCGATAGTATAAATCTAAACGGAATCTACCTTCGGCAACTTCTTTTTCCAGGTTTCTGTTGGTTGCAGTGATAATTCTAACGTTTATTTTCTTTGTATAATTTCCACCCAAACGTTCAATTTCTTTCTCTTGCAGTACGCGAAGTAATTTAACTTGTGCCTCTAACGGAAGTTCGCCAATTTCATCTAAAAATATAGAGCCACCATCTGCCTGCTCAAATTTTCCGATGCGCTTTTCATTGGCTCCGGTAAAAGATCCTTTCTCATGCCCGAATAGTTCAGATTCGATTAAGGTTAGCGGTAAGGCCGCACAATTTACAGTAACTAATGGCTTGTTTTTTCGTGGTGATAAGTTATGAATGGTATGCGCAATTTTTTCTTTTCCGGTTCCACTTTCCCCTAAAATAAGTACCGATGTATCATCAGGTGCAACTAGCTGAAGTTTTTTAAACGCTGCATGTAACAACGAGCTGTCTCCAATTATTCCATTAAAATCTTGTTTAATTTCTTGCCCGGGTTGATTTATAATGGATTTTTCTATGGCAATTGGAGCTGGTTTTTCTATATACAAATCTTTAATATACAATACTTTATCTAAAATCAGTTCGAAACTTTTCTTAAACTGATTCAGAATTCCAGTATGAACTTTGGTATATAAGTCTGATAAATGATTGAAAAATACAATTTGAAATGTTTCTCCATCCCGCTCTATTTCAGTTACTATAGCCGATTCTAATTTGTAATAATTGGAAATTGACTGAATCCACAGGTTTTCCATCCTTAATTTGCGGAAATCGTAACTATTAAAAATAAATTTACCATTATGTAATATAGCAGTGGTATTCCATGACTTAAAATCCCGGGGCGAAATTCCGGTTTCTTTCAGTAGGGCATCATGGTTTAAAATACTAAAATTTCCATCTGGTAATCTATTGATCTGAATATCCTTAATGCTTGTACGTGGATTTGATTTGGTTATCCACAAGAAATCAAAGGGAACAACGGGATGAAATGCAGCACTTATTTGCTTAAATTTTTCTGTATTTGATTCATTTTTCTCTACAATATGCTCAATCTGTTTATGTAGAGATGGTTCAGCATGTTGGTTGTATTTTAAGTTTTGCTCATGTCTGTATCGGGCAATATCAAGCATTACCATTAAATCTTTTTCCCTGAAAGGCTTAACTAAAAAGCCGTAGGGTAAAGTAGCTTTTGCTGCCTCCAAAATTCCTTGATTCGTATTTGCAGAAATGTAAATAAATGGAATTCCCATTTCGGTAAGCTGTCCTGCTAAATCTATCCCGGTTTTATCGCCTTGCAAAAATATATCCAGTAAAATCCATGTTGGCCCTTTGGTTTCAATTAGTTCTAAAGCCTTTACAACTGAAGGTGCAATTCCGCATACTTTGTAACCAGCCTTTTCCAGCATAATTCTATGGTCATTAGCTACAATAAACTCGTCCTCAACAATTAAAATTTTCTGTTTCATTTTTTATTCTTGCATCAATTAATAGCGCTTAGCCAGATCACTCTTTACCATTAACTCAATAAAAATACCATAACATAAACTTTTGTATTTCAGTTTATTACGATTTAGGCTTGTTTCGCAATTGGTGATATATCGTTAATTTACTAAATATGATTAGCTGTTTTACAGCCTTTTTATTCCTAATTTTTTAATTTTCGAATTCAAGGTTGTGGCTGGTATTCCTAATAATTCGGCGGCGCCATCCAAACCTGCAACTTTGCCTTTGCACAATTCCAAAACCCTTATGATATGGTCGCGTTCATTGTCGACGATGGTTTTGATGCCGATTGGTGATGCTGTTTCCTCATTTTTATCCCCGAATTCTAAATGGCTGGAATCAAGTTTTTCGTTTGATGAAAGTAAGATACTTCTTAAAATCACATGTTCAAGCTCTCGAATATTGCCTGGCCAATTGTACTGCATTAGTTTATTAATAAAATCTTCTGGTATTTCTGTTATCTCTTTGCCTATTGCACTTGCGTGTTTCCGAACAAAATGTTCTGCTAAAAGTGGTATATCTACTTTTCTTTGCCATAGTGGAGGAACGTGAATTGGAAAAACATTTAGCCGATAAAAAAGATCTAACCGGAAACGGCCCCGGGCAATTTCTGTTTCTAAATGGAGGTTTGTCGCTGCAATAATCCTCAAATCTATAGCAATTGGTTTTTTGCCACCTATCCGTTCAATTTCTTTTTCCTGTAAAACCCTAAGTAATTTTGATTGCAAATCGAATGGCATTTCGCCAATTTCATCAAGAAATATAGTTCCGCCATTGGCTTCTTCAAATTTTCCGATCCGGGTATTGATGGCACCTGTGAAAGCGCCTTTTTCATGACCAAATAAAATAGATTCAATCAAATCAGCTGGTAAAGCGGCACAGTTTACAGCAACAATTGGCTTTAAATTTCGGTGTGATAAACGATGCAGGCTTTTTGCAATTTCTTCTTTTCCCGTTCCGCTTTCTCCCGTAATTAAAACGGAAGTATCTGTTGGAGCAACAATTTTTATCTTATCTAAAACGCTTAAAAGCGATGTGCTTTTACCAATAATATTTTTAAAATCATTCTGGTTTATCAGATGAGCATCCGGTGTAGCCGTTTTTTCTGCTACTACCGCTGTTCCGGCTTTTTCGAGCTCAACAATGTGCACGAGCTTTTTTTCCAGTGTGCCAGATAAGAAATTAAGCAGCTCCATGTGTGGCTTTTGATAAATATTTTCAGTTCTGCTATAAAAAGAAAAACTAATCTGATCGCCGTTTTCCAGTAAAAATGTTTTAACTAAATTGGAATAAAGGTGGTAAGTATTAGCGATCAAATCCTTCAATGGTGCAGCTTTTTTTACTGCGTCAAAAGCATCGCCAGTGTAAATGGCATCATTTGTAGTTTCTGGCACCAGTTGGTTAATGGCATTATATTCTTTTCTACTCAACGAGGAAATATCCAATAATTCACTAACGGTAAGTAATTCATATTTATCGAAGTTTTTTCTGTTAATGCCAATTTCACTGTAACGTTTTCTATCTTGATCAATACCAGAGAGTGCAATAAAATCAAATGGAATATAGGGTTGAAAAGCACTTGCAATGGAAAGTATTTTCTTTTGCCAGGTTAAAGATTTCATTGAAATATTTACAATAAAATCTTGCATAAACAGCTCGCTGCTCATTTTCATGTTATTGCTGTTTTCATTGCGATACCTGGCAATATCAATACTCATCAGTACATCTTTGTCCCTGTAAGGTTTAACGATAAAACCATACGGACAGGTAGATTTTGCAGCTTCCAATACCTTTTCGTTAGAATTTGCAGAAATGTAAATAAATGGAATCTGACTTTTCATTAAGTGGTGCGCCAAATCAATTCCGGTGAGTTTTCCTTTCAAATAAATATCTAAAAGCACTAAATCGACCGTGTTATTTTCGAGTATCGCTTGTGCACTTTTTACCGAATCGGCAATGCCTACAACATCATAACCTGCCCGCTTTAAAATCATTTGTAAATCATGAGCCACTATAAACTCATCTTCAACGATTAGAATTCTTTCTTTCGTCATCTTATTCATGGGGCGTTGTTGGGTTTTCATCTGTATTGGCAAAGAGTAGACTTACGGTAACACCATTATTGCTTTCCATTGAAAAAATACCATCGATTTGCGAGCTTAAACCTTTCATTAGTGTAAGCCCTAAGGTATTGCTCATTTTATAATCGAAATCTGGCGGAAACCCAACACCGTTATCTTTTATGAGTAAGAGATATTGTTGCTCTTGTTGTTCTTTCAGGCTAATTTGTACCTTTCCCTTTTGTGCATTCGGGAATGAATATTTAAAAATATTGGTAATCGCCTCATTAATGATCAGGCCAAGTGGTACCGCTTTAGCAATATCCAATTCTAAGTTGAGAATATCCAGTTCGAAATTTATCTTCTTATCATCATTGAGACTTTCTTTTAAGTATTCTATCAATTCGAAAATATATGGATGGAAATTAATTGTGGCCAGATTTTCTGTCTGGTAAAGCTTTTGGTGAATTAAAGCGATACTTTTTAACCTGTGCTGACTTTCTTTTATCGCCTCTATGGCTGCTAAATCTTCCAGATAATAACTTTGGCTGTTTAGCAAACTCATGGTTAACTGTAGATTGTTTTTAACCCGATGGTGAACTTCTTTGATTAAACTTTCCTTTTCCTGGATTAATTTATTTTTCTGTTGCACATTGATTTCCAGTTTAGCGTAAGCGAGATCGATGTCGGCTTTTTTCTTAACCAGCGTATCATGCAATTTTTTCTTTAACCTCGATCTTCCATAAATTAAAATAATAATGAGGGTTAAAAATGCTAATCCGCCAATAGTTGCATTTTTAATTAATTGAATACGATTAAGTTCCTGGCTTTGTAGCTGTGATTTCTTCCTTAAAATTTCGTTGTCATTTTCCTTTTGGGCGGCCTGAAACTCGATTTGCAGTCGCTCAATGGTATTCAAATTCTCTTGGCTAAGCATAGAGTCCCTTAGCTTATGGAAAGTTTGCAAACGAATAACTGCTTCTGCCGGACGATTGGTGGCCAGATCTATTTTGTAAAGAATTTCATTTAGCCGAATTTGCCTGGGCAAAGTCATGCTAATTTGGTTTGCTTTTGCTTTTTTAGCGAACTTTAATGCGAGTGCATATTTATGCTGCGCAAAATAAAACTCGCTGATGGAGAAAAAAATAGAGGTTCGAAATGGATTAGAAATGGATTTCTGTGTGGAATCAGCAAGCAGAATGTCGAAGTTCTTTTTGGCTAAGTCATATTTTTTTAAGGCAGTGTAGCATTCGCCAAAGCCTAAGAAGATAAAATATACATGCTCACTGTTTTTATCTGGAACTTCAGCCCAAATTTTATTGAGTACCGAAAGTGCCTTTTTAGCCTCTCCCAATTTTATCATTTGGCTAGTTACATCATACGCCGTGATAAATCTAAATGGATTTTTTTTATCCATCCCATTAAGGGTTTTACTATACCAGGCGATGCTTTGTTTTGGTTTACCCATTGCTTCATAAGCAGCGCCAACACGATTTAAGTAGGTATCGAGTAATTCTTCATGGTTGATTTGAGAAGTTTTTACGCTGAGTAGTGCGTAGTTTAAAGCCTTACTTAATTCGCCCTTTCGTTCGTAAACGGCAGATAGTAAATCATAAGCCATGGGTAAATCCGGAAGTTTATGCTTTTTATCAAGTGCAATTACCGCAAAAAGTTCTTGTATGGCCAGATCAAATTTCTCTTCTTCCAAATGGAAATCGGCCATGGTTTTTAATAAAGTGGCCTCTCTGTATTTTTCTTCAAAAGAGTTTCCAACTTCTTTATATAATGCATGTGCCTTTTCAGCCCTGATGTAAAAGGTTTTATTCCTGTAATCAGATACGGTATCAGGGATTTTTCTAAAGTACAAATACCAGGCATTGGCTTCTAAATGTTTGTTTCCTGTTTTTTGAGCAATAGAAATCGCCTTTTCATAAGCGTAACTTTGCCTCATCCTTAAATGTTGCTTGTTGTAAAAACGGGCATACATGAGCTGTGTTTGGTATTGCCAGTTTGCCGAATTAATCTGATTGCTTAAGGTTAAAGCATTTTCTAAATAACCAGATGCCTTGGCTAAATCACCATATTTATTTTCTTTTTGGTTGATAAAATGACTGGCTAGACTAATTAGATATTTAATCCGATTGGTGTCGGGTTTTGATTTTAACAGGAGCGTATTTAGCTTTTGAAGGGAATCTCTGCCTTCCAGCTGATCATTAGCTGAACTGCTTTCACTATTGATGAGAATCAAACTGAAAATTAAAAGCAAAACAAGCCAATTCGGTGTCCGATTGATTTCTTTTATCCTGAAGGTTTTTATAAGCAATCTGTTTAAGATCATATTAAATTTGCCTCACTTATTTAGCACGTGCGCTCTTTTGATTTTAAATTTTTTAATTTTCGAATTGAGCGTGGTTGCAGGGATATTTAAGATCTCTGCGGCTCCACCAGGGCCTGATATTTTACCATTGCAGCGTTTTAATATCGAAAGAATATGATCGCGTTCGTTTTCAAAAATGGTTTTGATTTTTTGCTCCGTACCGTGGCTTGTTACCTCGGCTATATCAATTTTTGGAAGATGGATTTCTTTTAAAATATCGCCCTGAGCCAATAATATGCTCCGTTCGATTAAATGTTCCAGTTCTCTGATATTTCCCGGCCATGGATAAGCCATTAATTTATTCAATGCACTTTTAGAGATAGCGTTTACATTTCGGCCTGTTTTTTTTGCAATTCTTTCTATAAAATGAGCGGCTAAATAAGGAATATCTTCCAAACGATCTCTTAAACGGGGAATGGAAATCGGGAATACATTTAGCCTGTAATAAAGATCACTTCTAAAATTTCCTTTTTCTACTTCGCTTGCCAGATTTCGGTTAGTAGCCGCTATAATTCTAACGTTCGTTTTAATTACTGTCTTACCGCCAATGCGCTCAATTTCTTTTTCCTGCAAGGCTCTAAGGAGCTTTACCTGAATATCTAAAGAAAGTTCACCAATTTCATCGAGGAAAAGCGTGCCGTTATGTGCAAGTTCAAATTTACCTAAGCGGCGTTCAGTTGCGCCTGTAAAACTTCCCTTTTCGTGCCCAAATAGCTCGCTTTCGGCTAAACTCGCAGGCAAAGCCGCACAGTTAATTTTTACCATTAAGGCTTTAGATCTTGGTGAGGCATTGTGTATTGCCCTGGCAACAAGTTCTTTGCCTGTTCCGGTTTCTCCTAAAATAAGTACGGTACTATCTGTGGCTGCAACCTGATTAATCAAATGAAAAACTTCTTTTAACGAATTACTTTGACCAATAATTTCAGCGTGATTGTATTTATTGTCTATTTCTTCTTTGAGGTAAATTTTTTCGCCCTCTAATTTTTCCTTGTATTCGTTAATTTCTTTAAGCTGCTGCTCAATTTTTTCATTAGCCAGAATATTGGAGATTGCAATGGAAATTTGCAAGGAAATTCCATAGAGTAAATCAAAATAAATATTCGAAATAGAATTTGTGATTTTAGTGTATAAATAAAAGAATCCAATGCAGCCATTTCTGTCTATCATTTTTAAACCAATCATTTCCTTTATGCCCTTGTTATGCCAAAAGCCAAGCCATGCAGGTGCATTTTCCCAGGCTAAAACTTCTTCTACATTAAAAACGATTGGTTTATCTGATGCAATCATCGCCTTGCACATGCCATCATCCAATGTATATTTTTTTGATGATTCTGGTGCAATACCAGCCGTTTGCAGGAAATCTTCTTTCAGGTTATAAATAAAAGCGCTATGGGTTTGCTGATCCTCATTAATTAAACAAATCACGAAATCATCGAAATTGAACAACTTTTTAAGCTTCTGGTCAATTACCTCGAATAAATCAAGCTTGTTTCTTATGGAGGCAATTGAATTGCTGAGCGAAAGAAGTACGGCATTTTCTCTTTCTTTTTGCGCTATTTTCTTTTTTAAGAACGCATTTTTCTCTTCAAGCTCAATTTCTTTGGTAGGATTAACTTCAATATTTGCATCAAATGTACTGCCTCTGCTTTCCATTTAGCTAAAGTAGCGTTTATAATTTTAAATGATATAAATGTGTAACGAAATTTCGTTAGTAAATTTTATTATTTATTGATATTTAGGTATTTATATGTTATAGTTTGTATTTAAATTGTTGAGTATATTTCGCTAAAATTAAATCATTTTTACTGAATTTATTTAAGCATAATCTAAAAAACATCAATTCGATATTTTTTACCACCTGAGTAACCTTATCACCTAAACTTAAATAGACTTAAATTCTAATATGACATATTTCTTGCTATACCCAATTCGTAAATCAACGATATATGGTGATAACTGATTTTGTGATTTTGATTTAATTGTTTGATTTATAGGTTTTTGTGTGGTGGTATGCTTGTTGGATAAAGCATAGAAACAAAAATATTATAATTATGAAACCATCTCCAGATTTATTATCTCCGGAAAACCATGTATTAGTATTGATCGATTTTGAAGGTCAAATGGCTTTCGCCACGAAAAGCATTTCTATTACGGAACTTCGTACTAATGTAGCAATTGTTTCTGGCGCATCTAAAATTTTTAATGTTCCAACAATCGTAACCACTGTTGCCGAAGAATCTTTCGCTGGTCCGGTTTTTCCCGAAATCGAAGAATTTTATCCGCAGGCCACTTCAAATTATATTGATAGAACTTCGATGAATACCTGGGAAGATGAACCTGCTTATCGGGCAATCACTGGTGCAGGAAAAAAGAAAATTGTTCTTGCTGGCCTATGGACAGGTGTTTGTATAGTTGGCCCGGCATTATCTGCAATGGCAGAAGGTTATGATGTTTTTGTAATTACCGATGCTTGCGGCGATGTAAGCAATGAGGCACATGAACGTGCAGTGCAACGGATGGTTCATGCAGGTGTAAAGCCAGTAACTGCAGTACAATATATTTTAGAACTTCAGAGAGATTGGGCAAGAACAGAAACTTATGTTCCTGTAACTGATTTGATGAAAAAATACGGCGCTGGTTATGGTATCGGTATTCAATATGCACATAAAATGATTAAACATTAATCCTCATTGCTAAATAAAATGAGCATTAATTATCCCCGTTGGACCATAATATTTGCCTTTTGCATCTGTAATTTAAGTACAGATGCATTTGGGCAAAGCATTAAGTTAATGCGTTACGATGAGGATTACAGTAGCCTGAAAGATTCGAGCAGAAATTTTTACAACAGTCTAAAATTCCTGCCTCTTTCTGCCGATAAGAAGGTTTATGTGACTTTCGGCGGCGAAATCAGGGAAGAATTTGGAGGGAAAATTAATGAAGACTGGATTAAAGATCAGGGTTTTAATTCATCTTTTTTGCAAAGGTATTCGCTCTACGCCGATTTAAATGTGAGCAAACGCCTGAGGTTTTTTGCGCAGATGAACAGTGCCCTGGAAAATGGCAGCAAGTATGGGCCATCGCCAGTGGATGAAGATCAGTTGGCCTTACAAAATTTATTTGCAGAATACCGCATACTCAATAGTTCAGGTAACAAATTGGCTGTTCTGGTTGGCCGACAGGAAATAAATTATGGCTCAGGTAGATTAATTTCGGTGAGAGAGGGGACAACGGTTCGCCAGTATTTTACAGGGGCAAAAGTGATGTACGCATCACCTAAGTTCACTATTGATGCTTTTGCCCTTCAGGCAGATGAAGTTAATTTTGGCGTATTTGATAATAAACCCAGTCATCAGGCCAATCTCTGGGGTGCATATTCCAATTTCAATATAGAAAAAGGCGGCAACTTCGATTTTTACTATTTAGGAACCAGACGAGACAATGCCGAATTTGAAGAGGGGATAGCGAAGGAAATAAGACATACGCTAGCCACCCGATACTGGAAAAGTGGTGGCGGTTTTATCTACAATTTAGAAGCCGCTTATCAGTTTGGAAAATTTGGAAATGGTCATATCAACGCCTGGACAACCGCAATAGAGTTTGGGTATCTGTTTGAACAAACGAAGTTTAAACCTTCCATTAATCTGCGTAACGATTACATTTCTGGCGATAAAAAAGCAGGCGATGGAAATCTACAAACCTTTAATCCATTATATCCTAAAGGTGGATACTTTGGATTTAATCCGCTCATTGGCCCGTCAAATCTGATTGATTTACATCCGTACTTAACCTTAACCATAACAGATCAATTAACGGTTCAAGGCGATGTGGTTTTTAACTGGAGGTATTCACTTAATGATGGTATTTATCGCCCAAGCGGAAACTTTAACACGGCTGGTTCTTTTTCTAACCATCGTTTTATTGGAACAACTTACCTGTTAAGTGCTGATTATCAGTTTAATGATAGCCTATCAATTAGTTGCGGCGGGCAGTATTTCAGGGTTGGAAGTTTTATAAAAGACCTGGTTCCTGAATTCGCAAACTCAAAGTTTTTTAACACTCAAATTTCATTCAAATTTTAACGAATTAAACATAAAAACATGAAAAATAGCAGCATTAAATCATCAAAATCAACCACCAGAAATGTATGGGCAGCCATGATCATATTTTCTGTATTGATTACAGGAACTCCTGCACTCGCCCAACAAACTACCGCAATTGGAACAGCCAAAATTTGGGGAACGGTTGATGGTGTAGCCATCGAAGGTGTTGTTCAGGGGCCATCGGCACAAGTGAGCGATTTACAGGTTGCCTGCGTATTTGAATATACCGAAGGCGATATCTTCGTTTCTCCTCCAGCACTTCCACCAGCATTAAATGGCTTGGTTCATTTAGATCAGGATATGAAAGGTTTGGTAACTGAAATGCGCAAAAGCGGAAAATTTCTTGGTCATACTTACGAAACCATTTTAATTTCTCCACCGAAAGGAACTATTGGCGGCAAGAAATTACTTTTAATTGGCTTAGGCGATAGAAATAAATTCACCGCAGATTTAATGACCGGGGTAGGAAGCGTAGCCATGAGAGAGGCACTTAAACTTGGCGTAAGCAATTTCGCTTTTGCAAGCGATTTAAAAGATGCTGGAATTGATTCGCCAACCGCGCTTGTTGCCGGTAATGTGGTAAAAGGAATTTTCGAGGCTTATCGTGCTCAAACCTGGTTGAAGGATAAAAATATGTCAACTTTTAAGCCAGTTTCTAAAGTAATACTGTTGGCTGGCCCGGCATTTTTTACAACCGCAGGAGAAGGCATTCAAGAGGCAATTTCTGCGGTTAAAAATTAATATCTCCTATAGATTTCAATAAAAAAGAAAAAATTATGACTGCAGATATTATTTTATTCAATGGTAAAATTCATACCATTGCCAAACACAAAGCAGAAATAACTGCTGTTGCCATCAAAGACGGGAAGTTTATCGCCATGGGTAATGACAGCGATGTAATGAACTTTTCGGGTTCATCTACAAAGTTGGTTAACCTTGATAAAAAACGCGTTGTACCCGGAATTAATGATTCTCACATCCATTTAATTCGCGGTGGTTTAAACTTTAATTTAGAGCTGCGCTGGGATGGAGTTCCATCTCTTGCAGATGCCATGCGGATGCTCAAAGAGCAAGTAGACAAAACACCATCGCCACAATGGGTACGTGTAGTGGGTGGCTGGTCTGAATTTCAATTCGCCGAAAGACGAATGCCAACTTTGGATGAAATCAATGCCGTTTCGCCAGAGACACCGGTTTTTATTTTGCATTTGTACGATCGTGCTTTTATGAACCGTGCGGCTTTAAGAGCAGTTGGGTATACAAAAAACACACCTGCGCCTCCGGGTGGCGAAATACAGAGAGATGCAAATGGCGAACCTACAGGGTTAATTATTGCGAGTCCGAACGCCATGATTTTGTACTCCACTCTGGCAAAAGGGCCAAAACTTTCTTACGAGCATCAGGTAAATTCTACCCGGCATTTTATGACCGAACTTAACCGTTTTGGCATCACCAGTGTGATCGATGCAGGTGGAGGCTTTCAAAATTTTCCCGATGATTATAAGGTGGTAAATGAACTGAATGAGCAAAAACAGTTAACCGTTAGAATTGCCTATAACTTATTTACCCAGCGCCCAAAACAAGAGTTTGAAGATTTAGATAACTGGACAAATTCGGTAAATCTTTATCAGGGTGATGATATGTATCGCCACAATGGCGCAGGTGAAATGTTGGTTTTCTCGGCAGCAGACTTTGAAGATTTTCTTCAGCCAAGACCAGATTTGCCCGAAAATATGGAAGCTGAATTAGAACGTGTTGTTCGTTTACTGGTAGAGAAAAGATGGCCGTTTAGATTGCATGCTACTTATAACGAAAGCATCAGCAGGTTTTTAAATGTTTTCGAAAAAGTAAATCGTGAGATCCCTTTTGCAGGTTTACCATGGATTTTCGACCACGCTGAAACCATCGATGAGAGAAACATAGAACGTGTAAAAGCATTGGGTGGTGGAATAGCAATTCAAAGCAGAATGGCCTATCAGGGTGAATATTTTACAGCGCGTTATGGCGAAAAAGCAGCTTTACAAACGCCTCCTGTAAAGAAAATGCTGGAAATGGAAGTTCCCGTTGGTGGCGGTTCTGATGCCACCCGTGTGAGCAGTTACAATCCCTGGGTATCCATGTTTTGGTTAACGGCAGGCAAAACTGTTGGCGGATTAAAAATATACAATGAAGATACCGTTTTAACCAGGGAAACGGCGTTGGAACTTTATACCCGTGGCAGTGCCTGGTTTTCAAATGAACAGCAAAAGAAAGGCGATATTGAAGTGGGTATGCTCGCCGATTTAGCGGTACTTAACCGCGATTACTTTGAAGTACCCGATGAAGATATAAAGGGAATCGAATCTGATTTGACCATTGTTGATGGCAAAATTGTTTATGCCAAAGGCGATTTTTCTTCGTTTTCACCACCAAAAATCCCGATTCTGCCAGACTGGTCACCAACCAATAGTTACAATGGCTATTATGTTGCAGATCATCATAAGGCCATTCAGCAAGGAAACGCCAAAGGCGTAAACGGTTCCAGTGCAGTTCTTGCTACGGTTCACGCTTGTGTAGGTAGTTGCGATGTTCATGCGCACAATCATGATGCAGTGAGAACAAGTAATCTCCCGGTAAATAATTACACTGCCTTTTGGGGGGCATTAGGCTGTTCATGTTTTGCTTTTTAATAATGGAAAATTTAATCAAATACCTGCTTTATTCCGATTTAGGTTCGGAATTTAACAACATAGCCGTTTTAATCTTCAGGATTTTGCTCATGCTAGAACTTTTCAGGGTACACGGGATGAAAAAATTTCGTGTGCAAAATGGAGAGAAAGAACATGTACCTAATCCGTTAGGTTTACCCGATAAACTGAATGGATTGGTGGCGACATTTTCTGATACCGTTGTACCTTTTCTGGTTGCAATAGGTTTTGGAACCCGCCTTTTCCTTTTACCATCTATTGGGGTAACCGCTATAGGATACTTTGTAGTGCACAGAAAAGACGCTATCGAAGTAAAAGATGTGCCTTATATGTACACTTTGGCCATGCTCTTTTTATGGGCAATAGGGCCAGGTACTTTTTCAATAGACCACTATTTATTACAATCTCTTTTTAATTAATCACATCAATTATATACCAAAATCATGGAAGCAAAAATTGGAATCAGCCCAGACAACCTTGCAGCGGTTGCACATTCGTTAAGCAAAATTCTTGCAGATGAATACGTTTTATACACCAAAACACGTAAAGCACACTGGAACGTTGAGGGGCCAGACTTTTACAACAAACACAAGTTTTTCGAAGAACAATATACGCAGTTAGAAAATATTGTAGATGAGGTTGCAGAACGGATTCGGAAATTGGGGCATTATGCACCTGCATCGCTTAAACAGTTTTTAGCGTTAACGCACTTAACTGAAGATGACCGTGGTAAAAATGATGCACCGACTTACATCAAAATGTTGCTTGAAGACCACGAAAGCATACTTATTCACTTAAGGGAAAACATAAACAATTATGCAGGTCCGCTGAAAGATGCCGGAACAAGCGATTACATTACAGGTTTAATGGAAACGCATGAAACCATGGCGTGGATGTTAAGAGCACACTTATCTTAAAGCATAAAAAAATGGAAGAAAAACAGCATAATATCTGGTTCGTAACCTTAGTATTAACCATTATAGCGGGTTATTGTGATAGCATTACTTTCGTTGCTGCCGATAAAATATTTTCGGCACACGTAACAGGTAACTTTATCGTATTTGCCTATCAAATGATAAAAGGCGCTGATGGTGATGCGTGGATTAAGCTGCTCACCTTCCCCATATTTATGGTCGCTGTAATGCTTGGTGGCTGGATAGCTGCAAAATTTCCGAACAGGCATCTGCTGCTTTTGTGCGAAGGAATTATACTCATCATCGGTGGTATTATCGCTTATTCGCTGGGCTACATAGATAATGGAGAAGTTACCTGGCCCATGTATTTAGTTACCATGATTGTGGTAGTTGCAATGGGCTTACAAAATGCTTTTGGCAAACTCTTCGCTAAAGATACTTTTGGCCCGACAACCATGATGACCGGTAACGTAACTCAGTTTGCGTTGGATATCAGGTCATATTGCAACTCCGGGTTTAGAAATGCCGATTTTCTTACAGGCGTATCCAGAGGTTTAATTACGCTGGGCGGATTTTTAGTAGGTTGTTTGCTGGGGGCATTTGTGGGTAAACTATTTGGTTTAGTAGGAATCTTTTTGCCAGGTATTGTCATGGTGATCTGCTATTACACCACCCGTGCAAATACAAGTGAAACTAAAGTGGCCTGATGACTAATAATGTTTTCCATATTGTTGCTGTAGTAAAGCCGATGAGATATCTGTTTTTTGTACTGCTGATTTTAATCATCCCTGGCCTGTTAAAAGGCCAGGAGATTAGAACCAAAGTAGTATTTGAAAATGCACTTACCAGACTGGCCCAGCTGGATGATGGTGAAAATAAAGCTGATCTATTGGTAAGCATTGGAACTTATTACCTCAATTTACCCGGCGAATTAAAAGCTGATTTAGCAAAGGCAACTCAATACCAAAATAAAGCACTGGCTTTGGCTAATCAAATACATTATCCAAAAACTGTTGCCAGCGTTTTGGTGTTAAAAGGAAATATTGCCCGGGAATCGGGAGACAAAATTTCTGCAGAAAAAACATATGAACAGGCTATTCAATACTCAACGAAGAAAGATTTAAAAGACCAACTGGCAGAAGCATTTTCGGCGATGGGCCAACTTTATGGTAACGAGGGGAAAGATTTAGATAAAAAGATAGCATTCAACCGGAAATCTTTAAAACTATATCGTCAATCCGGCAACAAATTGGAAGAGGGAAATTCGCTTAAAAACCTTGGCGATTATTACACTTTAAAAGGTCAATCTGAAGATGCACTAAAGCTGATGGATTCATCACTTTCTGTATATAAATCCATCAATTTTAAAGAATTACAGGGGATATACAATAATATGTGTATCGCTAATACGGATGCTGGTAGTTTTTCTAATGCATTAAAATACGGTTTGCTTGCAGAAAAAACTGCAGATAAACTGGGCGATACGAGTTTGCAAAAAAGTTCGATCTGTAATCACCTCGGGTTAATTTATTTCTATTTACGAAATGATAAGAAAGCCCTGGAATATTGGACAGAGGCGAGGCGAATTGCCGAAGTTTATCATGATGCCGGTTATTTGCAAACGATTATTACAAACATTGCCACTGTTTTAATCAGGATGAAAAAAATTGAAGAGGGCATTGAAACGCTTAAGGAAATGGTGAAGAAATACCCGTCAACGGATATATCTATGAAACTTCGGATTCCATATATTTTGTTTAACAGTTACTATGATATCCATCAATACGCGAAAGCGGAGCCATATTTTAAGGTTCTGTTAAAATTTCATAAAGAACTGCCTGAAGATAATCCCAATCAAACTTTGCTTTATAGAAGTATCATCAGAAAGCTAATTTATGAGAAGAAGTTTGGAGAGGCTGATGAGTATTTAAAAGCACATGAAAAGCAAGCCGCTACCCAAAGCAATGTCATTGTACTCTCCCAGGTACATAGGTTGTGGTTTGTGGTAGATTCTGCACTGAATAAACCATGGTCGGATATTGCGCATTATAAAGAATATAAGCGATTGGGAGATTCTATTTTCTTTAACGATAAAAATAAACAGATTTCGGGTCTGGAAATCGAGTATCAAACCGAAAAAAAAGATAAAGACATTGCTTTATTAAGCCAAAATAATCAGTTGCAAAAGGTTCGGATTGAGCGTGAGGGGCATGTTCTGTACATTTTTATCGCAGGACTCTTGGTCGCGATTATTTTTGCCGGTTTGATTTATAACCGATACCGCTTAAAAAAACAAAGTAATTTAATTTTGGAGCAAAAGCAGAAGGAAATAAATGCCCAAAATGATTTACTTAAGAAAATTTTAGGCGAAAAGGAGTGGCTCCTTCGGGAAATACATCATCGGGTTAAAAATAATTTACAAATCGTAATCAGCTTGCTGAACACTCAATCGGCATATTTGGATAATGATGATGCATTGGTAGCCATTAGGAATAGTCAGAACCGCATGCACGCCATGTCGCTCATTCATCAGCGGCTTTATCAATCGGATAATCTGGCAGAAATAGATATGAAATGGTATATTAAAGAGCTGGTAGATTACATGATAGAGTGTTTTAGCGCCGATAGGAAAGTACAATTCACACTCGAAACCGAATCCATTAAACTTGATGTTGCTCAGGCCGTTCCGCTAGGTTTAATTTTAAACGAGGCGATAAGTAATACCATAAAATATGCATTCCCGCATGATAGAAAAGGTACCGTTCATATTTCATTTTTAATGGCTGAAGATGAAATGTGTGAGCTAAAAATAGCAGATAATGGAATAGGTTTGCCAGATGGTTTCGAACCTGAAAACACCGAATCATTGGGGATGAGTTTAATGACGGGTTTAACCGAGCAGTTAAACGGCCAGATAAAAATGTGGAATGATAACGGGCTTATACTTCACGTTCGTTTCAAAAAACACAATGAATTGGCACAAAAATCTATTGAGAAATTAAGTTAGTAATACAATAAATAAACTCAAATAAAATTTAAACGATATGAACGATACTATTTTAGGTCTGCACCACATTACCGCAATTGCAGGAAATGCGCAGCAAAATTTCGATTTTTATACCAAAACTATGGGTTTACGCCTGGTTAAAAAAACCGTAAACTTTGATGATCCGGAAACCTATCACTTATATTATGGTGATGAAACTGGCTCAGCTGGAACGATTTTGACTTTCTTCCCTTGGGATGGCATTGGGCAAGGTACGGAAGGTGTTGGAATGGCCACTGAAATCGGCTACGCCGTTCCGCAGGGAAGTTTAGACTTCTGGCTCGATAGATTAGGGCAAGCCAACATTAAAACCAAAGATATAGCAGAACGTTTCGGTGAGCAATTTCTGGCATTTAAAGATCCGGATGGCTTATCATTGAGTTTAATTGTACCAAGAGAGGAAGATCTTCGCAAGCCTTGGGAAACGGATGAAATTAAGAACAACACGGCAACAAAAGGTTTCCACAGTACCACTTTAACCCTTCAGAAAATAGATGAGACGGCTAAAGTTTTAACCGATATTTTTGGTTATCGTTTACTTGCGCAAGAAGGAAATCGTTACCGGTTTATTACCGATGCTGTAGAAAATGCATCGATTGTAGATTTGTTGGAAACCCCAGCTGGTATTCGTGGTAGAAATGCTGCGGGAACTAATCACCATGTGGCTTTCAGGGTTAAAGATGAAGCCATTCAAATGGAATTCAGGGAGAAAATTTTAAGTAAAAACCTCAACATTACGCCTAAAATTGACAGAGATTATTTCTATTCATTGTATTTCCGCGAACCAGGCGGCGTACTTTTCGAAATCGCTACAGAAAACCCGGGCTTTACTGTAGATGAACCTTTAAATGAGTTAGGTACGCACTTAATGTTGCCGCATCAACATGAGCATTTACGCGAAGATTTACATAAATTACTTCCAAAATTAAGCTAATCAATTATGGCAAAAGTAAAATTAAACATTCAGGAAGGTGAACCAAGTTCATTTGATCTCTATGACGAAGATGGAAAAGTTGGTGAAATGATTTTCGATATCCAGGGGAAAGATTTAACAGTTTACCATACCGAGATAGAACCTGAAAAGGAAGGTAAAGGTTATGCTAAAATGCTGTTAGATGCGATGGTAGCCTACACCCGGAAAAATGAATTAATGGTTATTCCAATGTGCCCGTATGTACATGTGCAATTTAAAAGGCACGAAGAGCTCTACCAGGATATCTGGAATAAAAGTAACGAAAATTAAAAAATAAGAAAATGCAGGAAATAATAAAATCAGGCAAAAGCCTGGCTGTTGCAGAAAAAGTTCTGGTCATGATTCATGGTCGTGGTGGTTCTGCAGAGGATATATTATCACTTTCAGCCGATTTAAATGTCGATTCGTTCGCATTGGTAGCACCGCAAGCACCAGGAAATAGCTGGTACCCACAATCTTTTTTATCGCCAAGAACAGAAAATGAACCATCGTTATCTAATGCTTTAAAATTGATAAACGATTTGGTTCTGGATTTGGAAAAGGAAGGTTTTACTAAAGAACAAATTTACTTTTTAGGCTTTTCTCAGGGCGCTTGCCTGGCCTTAGAATTTGCAGCATCGCAGGCTGCACGCTACGGCGGTGTGGTGGCTTTTACGGGAGGCGTAATTGGTGATCACGTAGATCATCGAAATTATCATGGTAATTTTGACGGGACACCGATTTTTATTGGGAGCAGTAACCCAGATTTTCATGTGCCGGTAAGCCGTGTTAAAGAAAGTACCGCTTTGCTGGAAGAAATGGGGGCAAACGTTACAGAAATTATTTATGAAAACATGGGCCATACCATCAGCAGAGCAGAAATAGCACAAGTAAATAAATTAATTTTTAACGATTAAGAAACTGTCTGAATTTCATAAAAATGATGATCAACTTGCGAAGTTTTGGTGGCTTTTGCTGGGGGGAAATACTTCGCAAGTTTTATGGTACTGTCATAAAAACTTGCGAATTCTTCATCGCTCAGGCTTTTGAAATTTTGTAAGTTGATAAATTCTGATTTTAGACAGCTTCTAATAAAAAACACTAGAAATGGAAAAGGAAACAGCCAGGATTGAGGCTTTTAGTGATGGTGTTTTTGCTATTGCTGTTACTTTACTAGTACTCGAACTTCATGTACCTGAATTTAATGCGGGCTCAAACCCTGCCGCACTTATTAAGGCTTTAATTAGTCAATGGCCGGCATATATCGCCTTTATCATCTCATTTTTTAGCATTTTCATCATCTGGGTTAACCACCACAAAGTATTTAAACAAATTTACAAGCGAAACACAGGATTAATGTTTGCCAACGGGTTTATCCTTTTCCTGGTTTCGCTTGTTTCCTATCCGAGTGCATTGCTGGCTAGATTTTACCTCAGCGATGCTAAACAATTTTCGGTAACCATTTACACGGGAATGTTTGTTTTGGTTAACATTGCCTTCAATTTATTATGGCAACAAGCTACGAAAGATAAAGGTTTGTTGCGGCCAGGAATCAGCGAACAGGCTATTAAACAACTCCGGAATAATTATTTATATGGTTTCCCAACCTATCTTATTGCCTTTGTCAGTTCTTTTTTCTATCCGGATGCAGCACTTTTAATCTGCGTTTTACTTTGGATTTACTGGGCAATCTCTTCCAGGAAAATTAATTTTACAGCACCACTAATTACATAAAACTATAAATCAACCAACCAAATATGAAACTTAGATCTATACAGAAAAACGTTTTATTAGCTATTTTAATGCTGTTTTCTACTATCGGGGCGATGGCACAGTTTAAAAACTCAGAAGCAGCTAAAAAGTTAAATGTACTTCAGCAACAGTTTGTTGATTTGCGTTTTGGAATGTTTATCCACTATAATATTCCAACTTATGCCAATGCCGACTGGCCCGACCCTGATGCCTCTCCAAAATTATTTAATCCTAAAAAGTTAGATGCAAACCAATGGGCCAAAGCTGCAAAATCGGCTAATATGAGTTATGGCTGTTTAACCACAAAACACCATAGCGGTTTTTGTATCTGGGATACAAAAAGTACAGATTACAACGTCATGAATAGTCCTTATGGCAAGGATGTAGTGAAGCAATTTACAGATGCTTTTAGAGCAAACGGATTAAAAGTGATGCTTTATTATTCGATATTGGATACGCACCACAAGCTTAGGCCAAACCAGATTACGCCAAAACACATTGATATGATTAAGCAGCAAATTACAGAGCTGTTAACTAAATATGGTAAAATTGAGGCGCTGATTATTGATGGCTGGGATGCGCCATGGTCTAGGATTTCTTATGATGATGTGCCATTCGAAGATATTTATACCTTGATTAAAACCTTACAGCCCGATTGTTTGGTAATGGATTTAAATGGAGCTAAATATCCTGCAGAGGGACTTTATTACACTGATATCAAAACCTATGAAATGGGTGCTGGTCAACGGATGGATAAGGAAAGTAAAGTAATGCCATCTTTAGCTTGTTTGCCGATTAACACTTCGTGGTTTTGGAAAACAGATTTTCCTACCGTTCCGGTTAGAAAGCCACAAGAAATTGTATATAATTTAATTAAGCCGTTAAATACGGCAAGCTGTAACTTTATTTTAAATGTTTCCCCAAACAGGGATGGTTTAATTGATGATAATGCTATCGAATCGTTAAAAGAAGTAGGCAGGTTATGGAAGAATGAGGGTGCTACCACTCCATTACCACCGCTCGAACTTCCGATTATTTCCAGCAATCTGGGTTTAAAACAAGCAGCAAATTCGACCTGGAGCGATGATATGGATATTATGGATTTTGCAAATGATGATAATTACAAATCTTCCTGGCGTTCTAATAAAGAGGTTAAAAAAGCCTGGTACGAAATTGATTTTAAAAATGAAAAAGGTATTAACATGATTGTTGTTGCCGAACAAAAACCGAATATCGATGGTTATGTACTCGAATATTGGAATGGCATAGAATGGAAGAAAATTGTGAATGGCACAAACACTGATAAAATAAAAATTCATAGGTTTAACCGCGTTTGGACGAGTAAGGTTCGTATCCGAATCGAACATTCAAAGGATATACCCGCTATAGCAGAATTTCAGGTTTTTGATGAAAGAAGGTCTTAAAAAATTATAAATATGTCACGATATAAAATTGCCATACTTGATGATTATCAGGATGTAGCTAAATCTTTTGCAGATTGGAGTGCAATAAAAGAACTTGCCGATATCGAAATCTTCGATAATCATCTTCATGAGGAAAATGAAATCATCACGCGTTTAATGCCTTTTGATATTATTTGTGTGATGCGGGAAAGAACGCCACTAACAGCCAGTATATTAAAAAATCTCCCTCACCTGAAGCTGGTGGTTTCTACCGGAGCCAGAAACCGATCTATCGATGTAGAGGGCGCTCAAAAATTAGGAATAGAAGTGCAAAACACGGGTTACCTGGGGCACGGTGCTTTAGAACTTACCTGGGCATTATTAATGGCGCTGGCTAAACACATTCCGCAAGAGAATGCCATTTTACGAGCTGGCGGATGGCAGCACATGGTGGGGAACGATTTAAAAGGTAAAACACTCGGCATATTAGGCCTCGGGAATTTAGGGTCGCAGGTTGCAGCTGTAGCCAAGGCATTTGATATGGATGTGATTGCTTGGAGTGAAAACCTCACACCAGAAAAAGCCTTAGCCGGTGGAGCCAGGTATGTAGATAAGAAAACCCTTTTTCAGGAGGCTGATTATTTAACCGTTCACTTGGTTTTAAGTGATAGGAGTAAGGGAATAGTGGATGAGGCAGATCTGGCGTTAATGAAATCTACAGCCTATTTGATTAATACATCCCGTGGTCCTTTGGTTGATGAAAAAGCACTTATAAATGCTTTGCAACAACATAAAATTGCTGGCGCAGCTTTAGATGTTTTCGACAAGGAGCCACTCCATGCAAATCATCCATTTAGAACATTAAAAAATGTTTTGGCTACCCCACATATCGGCTTTGTAACAGAAGATACTTACCGTCTTTTCTTTACTGATACGGTGAAAATTTTATTGAAGTGGTTGCAAGAAAATCCTAAAGAATAATTTGATTAATTAATATTTCGCCCTGGGTTAGCACAACTGACTCAGGGCTTTTTTGTGTAAAATAATTTATCAACTTACGAAATTTCAAAAGGCTGTGTGCAGAAGAATTTCGCAAGTTGATCTTCATTTATTTGTTATCGCTACGGTATTTCGTTTTAAATAATCGCTATTTAGCGAAATATCGCTAACGGAAAAAAGCTCAATATAGCTGTTAAATGCTTTAAGGCCGTTTTATTGAATCTGGCATGTTCTTTGGATTCGCGGGTAGAGCGCTTAAGAATATTTATCCCAAAAATATCTGCTTTTTGTTGTTTCAAATTATCTGAATAAGATGCTTAGAATAAATAATTGATTGGGGTTAATAATTAAAATTTAATCACCCATTTGTTTCAATTGAAATAAAATCTATTTAAGCAAAGATGAGAGAAAACCAGACAGATTTAGATTCGAATATAAAACGTTTTGAAACGCTTGATAAAAAAGAAATTCCTGGATCTTATTTTGAAGATTTAGCTTCCATACATGCTGAAAATGAAAAATGTTTTAGTTTGTCAGAATTATTTCAAGGCATATTTTCTAAACTTCATCCATTATTTTCAATTGATTGTGGCGCACTAGTTCTTTATAATGAAGAAATGAACTACATCACACGAGCTTATCTTGCTGAAGTAAGTTCAGGAGAGATTTCCTGTACAGAAACCGTTTCTGATCCGGTAAGTCTTTCGCTCATGACCAAAGAAATTGCTGAATTTGATTTTCCCATCCTTAAATCCAGGCAAAACTGGGTAGAAGATTTTGGCGAAAATCACTGCCTCACTAATCATCCAACAGAATATCATTTTCACTGTTATATTCCATTGGAGAGCAACGGGCGGACATTCGGAACTTTTGAGCTCCATAACCACAACCGCGAATTGAGTGCAGATGGTTTAACCTTTTGTTGTAATATCGCCGAATTTCTTGCTGGTTTACTCCAGGTAATGGAAGAAAGAGAAACTCCAGGAAATCAGCAAAAATTATCTAAAGTAAAATCGGGTGGTGATTCGGAAATTTCCAATTCACTTTATCAGCTTTTGAATGATTTATCAGGTATTACAGCGCATGATGAAATCGTAAATTTTATTGAGCGCTATTTTTGCGATGATTTTAATGCCGATTATTGCAAACTTTTAATTAAACCACATCAGGATTTTTTAATCGATTTTACTTCGGTAAAAGATGGTTTTCAGCTTTTGGATTTAAGTGTAATAGGGGAGCAGATAGCAAAAAAAGAGCACCTTGATTTATGGAATGAAATTGGGATAAAATACATTTTAGCCATTCCCTTAACCAATCGGAAAAAGCTTTTAGGTCAGGTTTTAATTGGGTTTAAACAATCTTTAGAAATAAGTAATGAAAAAGCAAAAGTTTTAAAGGCCGTATCAAACATCATAAGTTGGCCAATCGAACATTTGCTTGCCGAAGAAAAAATCAGGCATCAGCAAACGGAACTGGCTATCCAAACAGGACAGCTTTCTGCCTATGCGATTCACGAAATAGAGGAGACAGATCAACTTTACACGCACCCCGTTATTGTTGGCAACAGTGCAGAAATGCAGCAGGTTTTTAAATTGCTCGATCGGATTTCATCATCAGAAACAACCGTGTTAATTTTAGGTGAAACAGGAACGGGAAAAGAACTTATTGCTAAAGCAGTTCATGATGCATCGGGCAGAAAGCAAAAAACAATGATCAAAGTTAACTGCGCTGCTATTCCGCCAAATTTAATTGAATCTGAGCTTTTTGGTCACGAAAGAGGAAGTTTTACCGGAGCTACAGAAAGGCGTATTGGTAAATTTGAACAAGCCCATAAAGGCACCATTTTTTTAGATGAGATAGGGGAGCTATCATTAGATTTACAGGTTAAATTATTAAGGGTTTTACAAGAAAAAGAATTGGAACGTGTTGGTGGAAAAACAACTATTCCGGTTGATGTCAGGATAATTTCTGCCACAAACCGTAACCTTTTAGAAGAAGTAAATGCCGGAAGATTTAGGCAGGATCTATTTTACAGATTGAATGTTTTTCCGGTATTATTGCCTCCGCTAAGAAGCAGAAAAACCGATATCCCGGTATTGGCACAGCATTTTCTAAACAAGTTTGCTCAGAAATTAAACCGAAAGTTGCAAGGTTTTTCTAAAAAAGCAATTGCCTCTATGTTAGGTTACAGTTGGCCAGGAAATGTAAGAGAATTAGAACATTTAATCGAAAGGCAAATCGTAATCACAACTGGCAACATCATCAAAGAAGTTGAAATTCCGGGCAGTTCAAAGGCGGCGGCTCCAACAACGATAGCGGCTGTTAAAACTCTTTTCGAAAATGAACGTGACCATGTTTTTTCAGTTTTAGAGTCATGCAATGGAAAAATTTCTGGTCCGAATGGGGCCGCGAAGCTGCTGGGCGTTCCGGCTACAACCCTTAATTCGAAAATTAAAAAATTAGGCTTGGCTAAAAGGCACATATTTTAGTCTGCAGTAATCCTCGGGTTTATCTGCTCGTAAATTAGCGAAATAAAGTAATTGTATTTTTCTTAATTTTAGTTTAATATATTGGAATACAATGCGTTGTGTCGAGGTGCTATTGTTGCTGAATTAATCATGACGGATGGTCGCCATTAACTTTACGAAGAGTAATAATTGATTAAGAAATTAGATATGAACAAGCTTAAACTTTACGGCAAACCAGATTCACCCGAAATTTATCCGATAAGAGATTTTTTAAAACGTAGCGTTGTCGATTTCGAGTGGATTGATATTTCTTTTGATAACCTTGGCTTGGGCCAGGGCATCACATCTTTTAACAATCAGGATAAACATCCCGTTGTCGAGTTTCCGGATGGAAAAGTAATTATTAATCCAAGTTTAGCGCAAATTGCCTGTAATTTAGGGTGGATTACTCAACCTAAGTATACCGAATATGATCTTTCAATCTATGGAGCTGGTCCGGCGGGTTTAAGTGCTGCTGTCTATGCCGCATCTGAGGGTTTGAAAACTATTTTAATTGAGCGTGAGGCAATTGGCGGACAAGCAGGTACCAGTTCTTTAATTGAAAATTATTTGGGCTTTCCCGAAGGTATTTCTGGTGCTAATCTGGCCGAAAGAGCCAGGCAACAGGCTTTAAAGTTTGGTGTCGAGATTTTGCTTTTAAAAGAGGGGATTAAGGGAACTTTTTACGATAATAAAATTCATGTTGATTTTGCATCTGGCGAAAAACTAGTGGCCAAAACAAATATTTGTGCCACTGGGGTAGAATATGCAAGACTAAATCTTCCCGATGAAATCCAATTTTTTCATAAAGGCGTTTACTATGGCGCAGGTGCAAGCGAGGCTGCTTTCTGTCAGGATAAGGATTTGTATATTGTTGGTGGCGGTAATGCTGCAGGACAAGCCGCTACATACTTTTCTGGCTTTGCCAAGCAGGTTTTTATGGTCATCAGAAAAGGAAATCTTTCTGAAACACTTTCACAGTACCTGATTACCAGGATTGCCAATATTAAAAATATTCATGTGTTGTATTATTCGGAGGTTACCGCACTTCAGGGCGATGACTATTTACAACGGATCAAAATTGTAAACAGCGAAACAGGTACTGAAAACTGGCATGAAACCTCGAAATTGTTTATCTGCATTGGTGGAAAACCCAATACCGACTGGGCCTCAGAAACTGCCATCTGCAGAGATAGAAACGGTTATCTTTATACCGGGAATGATTTGGTTAGCCTGGATCAATATAAAATGTGTTGGGAAGTAGACCGACCTCCATATCATTTAGAAACCAGTGTGCCGGGTTCTTTTGCAGCGGGTGATGTAAGATTTAATTCCGTTAAAAGAGTAGCATCAGCAGTAGGCGAGGGGGCAATGGCAGTTACACAAGTTCATCAATATTTATCAAAATTATAATTATGGAAAGCAAGAGTGTTTGTATCCATATCGGAGCGATAAAAGAATTAAAATTAGCCAAAAAACGAGTTTGCGAGGAATGCATAAAGCAGGGCACAACATGGGTTCATCTTCGAACTTGTCAAACCTGTGGGCATACTTTGTGTTGCGATTCATCCCCGGAGCAGCACATGTCTCATCATTGCAAAGCCGAAATGCATCCGGTTGTTATTTCTTCTGAACCGGGTGAAAGGTGGTTGTATTGTTATGTTGATGATGAAATGGCTGAATATTAACCTGCTAACCTACTGGCTGGTGAGACGGCAATGCTATTAAATATCGATATAAAGATGAGTATAATTTCTTCAAATCAAAAAGTGGAGCAACATAAAGTGGCTCCTAAAAAAAACATTTGATTTCATTCAGGATAAAAATAATTTTTCTCAATCTTTTAAAGAGCCAATCTTTT
>NZ_JBLYEE010000021.1:0-54715 GCF_048515415.1 Pedobacter sp. N23S346 | reverse complement strand
TTCAGTACTGGCTGTCCGGTAAAAAAAGTATTTTTGCCCATGTTGAATGTTTAAGTGTGGTAACTCAAATATCAACACTAAAAAGGGGAAGCCAAAAGCAACCCCTTTTATTTTATCAAAAAAAAATCTTTACCGGACAACAATGAACTTGATTCAGGATCTACCAAGATAGGTGCTGAACTAAATTTACTGCGTAGCTTTCCGCTGCGCTACAGGTCAGCATGATGAATCGGTTAATACATCTCCCGAGAAATCCATTTTGCAAAGAATCGTCCTCCTGAACTTGATTCAGAATCTTACCGAAGATAGGTGCTGAACTAAATTTACTACGTAGCTTTCCGCTGCGCTACAGGTCAGCATGACGAATCGGTTAGTATATCCCTCGAGAAATCCATTTTGAGACGAATCGTCCTCTTGAACTTGATTCAGGATCTACCAAGATAGGTGCTGAACTAAATACCAAAACCAGTTATTTAAAAATTGAAAGTTTAGCGAGACACTAAGACCAGAAAGTTCCTCACAAAGACGGAGCTAAAAATTTAAAAAACAACATTACAATATCCCACCAGTCCTCATCACATCCATAATCGATGGAAACGTATTTTTCACCACAGGCGCAAGATGATTTTTATCCAGCCAAACCGCCTCATCAATTCCCTCCTCCTTTTGTGGAATTAATTTTGGTTCGCCCTTAACCGTCATTTTATACCAGTTGGTTTTTTTGATCACCATTTTTGATCCATTCTGATAAACATGGTACGTTTTACAGAGCTTCTTTTCACGTTTTAAAACCTTTATTCCGCACTCCTCTTCCACTTCACGAACAGCAGCTTCTTTCATTTTTTCGCCCAATTCGAGCTTACCTTTGGGCAAATCCCATTTCTTATTTCTAAAAATAAAAAGATAATTTCCATTTGCACTCTCTACCAAACCTCCAGCAGCCTTAATGATCTCACAATTCTTTTTAAGCTTATTAAATGTTTCCTCTGGATTTTTAGTTAAAAAAAGATAGCTTTTCTTAGACCCGTTCTTTAATTTTTTATAAAATGTTTGTAAATCAAAATCTTGAAATTCAAGTTGTTGGATCTTTTCCTTCTGCTCTGGTAAAACTTCTGATATAAACAAAGTGTTATCGTTAATATAAATTCTGTAATTATTCGCCATCTATTTCTAAATATATTTAAATGAAGCTTTTTGAATTTTTGTAGAAAAAATATACCCCTCTAGAATGAATCTGAAAGGGGTTTTTATTTGGATTTTCTACAAATTTTCTACAAAAAATCTAAATTTTATAAAGTGCTAATATAGCAGACATAAATTAAACGTGACTATATTTCTTCTTTTCTATTTTATCAACTATTAACATTTCTAATCTTTAAATGCGCCTCTAAATTAATTACTGTTTGGAGATGTATTTAATTCCCCAATGAATGGCATATTTTGGCAAAAATTAAATTATGGATATCACTACCATCTAAACGATAATAATCCCCATCACGCTTTTGAATATAACCTTTGAATGTTTTATTAATCATCACCCTAAAAAGAAACTTATCTCCTTTCACGCCATCAATGGTAATTACATCTCCACCTATCTTGATTTGTTTTTGCTCTGTTGCTGCTTTATTATCCATTATTTCAATTTTGGTTTAGCTTTTTCTTGATAGTATAGAATTACTTTCTTATTAAATTCCTCTATCCTATCAAGTAATTCCTGTGTTTCATTTTTGTGTTTTTCCTCTAATTCGCCTACTTGTTTGAATGCTGCTGTAATTCCACTTCGTGGGTCTCGAATTGAAATATTTGCTAGAAAATCTAACATTTTAATACTATTAAAATCTTTATCGTGAAAGGCATTATAAAATTCATCCGGTGTCCACCATTTTCTGGAAGTCTTGTTGAATATCCAACAATAGTTATCCCTTGCTTCTCTACATACAATATGTACATCGGTAAAGCGTGATGTTTTTGGTGGAACAAAATTATAACCATTATTCATAATGCAAATTTTACTAATATTTTTAGTAAAAACAAAATGAGTTATAAACATTATATTTGAGTATGAGTGACAAAATAAAATTAGTAGAGAAATATATTGGTTCAGCTTATGAAGCAATTGTATTTCTAAATCAAAGTTTTTATGAGCTTTCAATTTTAAATCAAAACAGAAAAGGATATGAGCTGGAATTTCTAAAGGATATGTTTTTTATAAAATATCACTATGCGATGAAGGGAGTTTTCATTCTAGAATATTGTAAATTGCTAGAAACTGATACAACAGATGGAAGTGAAAACATTGCTTCTTTAGCTAAATTGAATTGGAAAATTAAATCAAATAATGATAAAACACATATTAGATACAACGATGTGTCAGTTTCATTGCTTACACTATTAAACACTGATTTTTATAAGAAAATTAAAAAGCTAAGGGATAAAAAAGTAGCACACTCTGGAAATCACTTTCCAACATTTAACATACCTCAATTTAGTGATGAAGAATTGGCAGATGCAAAGTTGCATGTTGAAATACTAAATGCTGTATTCAAAACTTGTACCGAACATTTTCAGGTTGAATATCCAATCCATAATGAAGATTCCACAGAACGATTCATTACCGAATATTCTAATTACTGGGAAGAATTCGATAAAAATAACGAAAACAGTATATTTAATAGGAAAACATAACTGACTACCTTTTAAATAAAAACGCCAATAAACAAACCACCAGAACCACAAAACTAATCATAAACAAATAATTCGCTTTTTGTACATCCTTTTCAACTTTAGATTTTGATGCTTTTACTTTTGATTTATCTTTCAAAGTTGCTTTAACTAACACTTTTGAACTATCAATTTTTGAGGTATCTATATTAATTGCCTTATTTGTTGTAGATTTCTTAATTGAAATCTCACTAAAGGGTACATCTTCAACTGAATTTTTGCTTTTAATCTTCGCAGTGAGCTGTCCATTTTTACCATTCTGATAAATGGTCACTGAAACATTTTTATCGCTTACATCAACTAATTTAAGTGCTGTATCACCACGCAATGTTGCTGTTGAATCGATTCTAAAGTTTGCCGTTAGTTCAATGTTTACTGGTTTTTTTATTGAGATTTCTTCAACCGTTGAAGATTCAACTACATTGGTTTTTCCTAGTTTAACGGCTTTAGATTCTTCAACAATCTCGTTAGTTGATTCAATATGATTTTCAATCTTGAGTTCAGATTGATTTTTAAGTAATTTTTTATGGGTTGTGCAACCACCAAATAGTAAAAAGATGATTGCTATGATTATAAAATTTCTCATAGTTTTTTATTTTTTGGCTTGATAGTTATAATAGCATCCTTACCTCTTATATCAAGTATATCTTTTAATTCCTGATAGTTTTTATCAGTTCTAGTCAACAATAATTTTTGAAGCGAATCAATCAATACCTGTTGCCTTCTGATTTCAGCATCAGATTTAATTGAAGCTTCCTTCAACCAAGTGGCTTTAACAATGTCTGAATTCTTTATGTGGTTGTTCAAATACTCAATTCGTTCATCCTGATTCTTTTTAACATCATTATTATTTTTTATAATTATTCCAAAAAGAGAACAAATAGCTATTAGTAATGCTATCAGCGCATATTGCCAAGGGAATTTTGAAAATAGCTTAAGGTTTTTTTCATCTAATTTAATTGCCATTTAAGATTGAAATAATTTGAATTCTCGCTTTCTGCGATTAACCAGAACTGGTAATACTTTTCCACCGCCTTTTTTCCAAAGATTGAATTGGGCCTGTATTTCTTCTGCAGATGCCTTGGAATTGATTTTCTTCAACAAGGTTGAATTAAGGAATGCACCAGTACCGATATTGTAACATAGCGATACCAAAGCATTGAATTGATTTTGGGTTAGTGGAAGTTTAACACCTTTACTAACGGCAGCTTCATAGTCTTTAATTTTGACAGCAAATAGCTTGTTAGCTTCTGCTAATGAAAGCTTATCACCTTCTTTAACTGGCGAACCATCCAACATATAAGTATTACCAAATGCAATAGTCCACTTACCTATCTGGTCCCTATAGGCGTTTAATCTTAATCCTTCTTCATTATGCAAAAATGCTATCCCTTTACTATCTAAATTCATCGGTGTTTTACCGATAAATATTATTGTAAAAGTTATCTATGAAACCCAATCTGACAAATTCTAATCTTAACGATTCGGTATATAATGGAAGGAACAATGAGCATTTAGAAATTTTACTAACAATTGAAATTATGAGTTTCTTATTTCCAAGTCTTTTAACAGACGAATAAAAAAAAAGCCCTATTAGTTGAATAATAGGGCTTATTAGCATTAATTAACATTTAACTATCTAAATAATATAGTCATGTAATATGCCTAGTAAAAGAGCAACATCTTTAACAAGATTAGGAATCCAATTAAGATGTTTAAAACTACCACTTGTTTGAGCAGTAGTTTCTTCTTTGTTTTGTACTGTGCAAACACTATGTTTGTAGTACAGTTCATCTGGTAGTTCATCTCTACCAAATGTTAGGGTTAATGTTAATTTATACATCAAGTTACTTAGCCAAAGTTTTAGAAAAGCCAACACGTCGAATGTTGGCTTTTTTCTTTAGCGTTAACACAAATATATAGTTCATAGACTTATGTTGAGCTTCAAACTTCTTAACACTACTTTGATTCTGGTGGAGAATTCAATGTGTTAAATGAAATCGTTAAAATTTATTTTAATTATTTGTTAAAATTTATTTTAATTACCAAAAGAAACTCTTTTGATAAAACCATAGTACAAGTGTTCTATACAACCCTTATCACAAAAACAAACAACTATCTATAATTCAGTCAATTGAAAACTCAAGGACACTTAAAAAAAGTAGTCTTTTTTTGAGTTAAAACTCTAAATTTCAACTTCATAAACATGAATTAAATATCTTGATAAAATAAGTGTTAATAACTTTACATAGAACTAATAAAAAAGCCCTGCTAACTTTATAACAGGGCTGTAATCTCTATTACAATTCTATTGGTATTACTTCTTCAATTATCATACCTGTCACTGCTAACCTGTATGCTGGTGTTAAATTAGATAACACCAAATTGATATCAGTTGGTAATATATTTACAGGTGTTGCAGTTGTTGCAAAACCAGAACCAGTTTTTTCAAACGCAGTTGGTTTTAGATTCTGGAATGTTCCAACGTTTGGCGACATCTCTCTTATTAAACCAACATTGAATTCAGATTTATTAATATTCCATGATACTGATTTAGTGCCATTTGTTGTTTCAATATGATAGGTGCTAGATGGTTCAGTCTCCCATTCAATTGGCACAACGCTAAACCACATATTATACTGCTTCGAGGTATCTAGACCTGATAAATTGAAAGCAATCTTTGACGCCCAATCAGCAATGTAAGCTCCTGACCTTCTTGTTTCATAAGGGAACATATCCAAATTAATTGGCGATACCGCTGCATGGCTAAATGTTGGAAAACCTTCACTATCCCATTTATTAAAAAAGACCGGGTAATCCGAGAATGGTAACAAGAATCTCCAATTAGTGGCGTTGCCATTTACATCAACTAATGCACCTTGGAATTGATTACTCTCATTATCCTTCGCAGGTATGACAATATCATTCCATATATCACCATTATGAACAATTTCATTTTCCAATGAACCAACACCAGCATTAATAAAATTTAGTCTAGCCTTCTTGGATAGTAAAGATGGGCTGTTAGCGTTATTAGCAACCGCCAAATCATTTACTGTTACTGTTTTCAATTCAGTATCCTTATCACAAATCGCACCTGCAATACCATCATAATTTAATGCTGGTGTAGCTGATTGTGATACCCTATTAATTACAACTTCAACTAATGTATCATCACCAATAGCTAGTCTGGTTTCAACCACATTTACAACATTACCAGCATCAGTTATTAAGAATGCGGATTCATTATTTGCAACATTTTTCACAGGTTGAGACATCCTCACATAAATAATATCACCAATAAAATTGGTTTTTGCATTAAGGATTGTTGGTGCATCATTAGAACCTTGTGTATCGGTTGAAGCATTAGCAATAGCTGGTTGAGATAAGATATTAGACCCTAATGCAGCTACTATTTTATAGTAATAATTAGTGGCAGCAAAAAGCTGGCTATCTGTATATATTCTTTCGGTCTTTTCAATGGTCGCAATTTTGTTAAATGTACCATTCAAACTCAAAGCTCTATAAATAATAAACTTATCAATCTTTGCTTCATCGGCATATTCCCAAGCCAATTCAATTGTTGAAGTACTAGCGTTAGTTGAATGGAAATTGGTTGGAACTGTGACCACACCCAAAGTTGATGCACCATAAGTAACAGTCATTTCACTTTGGCTTGCACCATCTTCTAATTGAATTCTGAAAAAATAGTTGGTATTCGGCAATAGACCAGATACTGTATATTCCCCATTAGTTAAAACGGTGTTATTGGCAATAGTATAACCTTCATTAGCTTTGTCACTTACAAAAATCTTGGTCTTGTGGGTGTTTCCAACGTTGTTATCTCTCCAAGCTAACTTGATTGCTGACTGGCTTATTGATTGAATTTTGATTTCTTCCAATGGCTTAAGCTTTTCAACCCCTATGTTTTTTGTTTTAACAAATACAGGACATTCACCCACTTCAATATCAATAAATCTTACATTTCCGCTTGCTTGTGCTGGTACATTGGTTGATAAGCCTTTTAAGTCTTTCCTTACATCTGCACCTTCGAATGTAATCACCTCAACCATCGTTTCCGATTCATCAAGAATTACCCTAACACTTTTCTTGTCCATCAACATATCAGAATACCATATGAAAATACCTTTTTCATCATCATCTTTTTCCGCTGCAAAAGCATATAAGGTTGGGTCAACAGTTGGAATAATATTTTCCATAGTCCAATCTTCCAAACCAAGCTTAACAGCATATTTAAGAAAATAACCATTTACCTCGTTTCTGAAAGATGCTAAGTAGAAACCAGTAGTTAAATAGTGTCTATTCCAATCATTAGCACTTGTATCACCCTCGGTTAACCCATGAGTTAAGAAAGCAGCTTTATTTTTAATTGTTGGGTCTAAATCTACTAATCTTGCACCATCCTGATTTGAATACCAGAATAAGTTGATTACATCTGCACCAACATACATGTTAATAATAAGTAGTCTTAATGTCCAACATGCCTTATACCAGCTTCTTTCTACTTGTGTAGGATAGTTTGGAGAACAAGAACCGCCATAATGCTCGCTATATCCAGTTTCAGTCAACCACATCTCTTTGGTTGGCATGTAGGTATCTCTAAAATGTGGGAAATCCCATAACTTACCCTTGTGTGAATCAAATTGAGAATCTCTCTCTGGTCTTATTGCCCAGGTGTTTGCACTTCCATAAGTTGAAGGTAAGTCGCTGAATGCAACATAATGATGGTAGCTGATTACATCTAGTGGATAGTTTCCAACCCCTCTATGGTAATCCCACCATTTCATCATTTTCCAGAAATATGCAGTTTCTGGTGCTACTGTTGCAGCATTTAGAACTTGGAATGATGGGTCTGCTGCTTTTACACCATAACCTGCTCCCATTTGTCCTTTGTGACCATCATAACAAGCAGAATGTATTGCAGCACTTTCTTCTGCATTAGTCCATCTGGTTTGCGCCCAGATACTATCACGTTCATTATTTATTTCCCCATAATTAACTAAATTCAAACCAACTTCTTGGCTTTCGCTAGGTTTCAACTGCATGAAAGTTTTATCAACATTTTTGTTGTTACCTAACTTACCAGCAATATTATACCAAGTCCGAGCAATGAACTTATAATTTGATGGAATAGTTGAAACCGTTAAATTATCTCTTTCAACTGATGGGTCTAAAGGTCTTGCCTCTAATGCTTCAGCAACGGTTGCGATGTAATTTCTAAAGGTATTATATGCGGACCAGTTGTTAACGGTAAAAAGGTTGGTAACACCTGCATCTTTAAAGTTTTTAAGGTAATCCAACATTTTCCAACCATCAACGCTTTCTTCATATTTGAAAACTAAATCATTGGGTTGAATGCCTTGTACATCATCGTTCCTTTGTTGCCAGCTTGGATATTCAATATTCCAATTTGCATTATTATACCATCTTGTAACAGATGATAAACTAGCCATAATATCAACATTCTTTTCACCCAAGAATCCATTCACACCAATTCTGGCTTTCATGTCTCTGGTTGGGGTTTGGCGTTTTAACTTTAAGCCTTTAATTTCTTGTGCTTGAGACCTTACACCATAGATAGCAATTGAACCAAGATGGTATGATTTAATACCAATAGTGAAATACTTAGCATTGACCGCTAATGATGGGTTAATATCAATTTTCAACCATCCTTGTTCACCATAACTTGCTTCAATTGTACCTATAACATCCCATTGTGTACCGTTTGAAGATACTTTGAAATCCATTTTTCTTGAATCTTGTGCTAAATCATAACCCAATGATTGAACCATATTGGTATTGATATAAACCCAGATTGAAGTGATATTCCAACTACCATTTAAATCAAAAATTACTTCAGGTGAATCAAAATTATACCATCCCTTATTGTATGGATTACCCCAACTTCCACTTATAAAACCATAATTTTCTGGCACATAAGGTGGCGGAGCATCACCAGTATTGGTTGACCAAGGTGTAATGAAAGAATAGTTTACTGGGATGCCATCTGGCTCACCATCTCGGTTGCTTACACCTTCTTGTAGGGCCAATCCCCTACCATCTAGATAGAAGTTATTTTCATTCAATGCATCAGATGGTTTTTCTGTGAAAGGCATTGGAAAGAAAGAGTATGCCTTATCAGATGTATTATATAAAGGTATTAGTGAAGGAATTGCGTTTGTTTCCATGCTGTCGTGAGGTGTGAAAAAGGCTTCAATATTTGAAGGTAAGCTTTTCAACACTTTTCCTTGAACTAAATTCTCACTAATAATATTAATAAAGTACCTTTTACTTGGTAAAAGATTTTTCATTAAATAAACTTCTTCCTCACCAGATGCTTTTGGCTTAATCTTTAACCTGGTATTAGGCATCTGCAATATTTGACTTGTTGGCAAGTTGGAAGTCAGCATCACTTCTGAACATACTAGATAGTAAGCAGTAGCTTTTAAATTTGGTCTGTTAGCATCGGCAACTGGTGCGCTCCATTTAATTTTTACATCAGTGGTATTAACATACTCAATTTGCAAATCATCAATTGGAAGTGGTGCAACATCAGGCAATGCAGGATTAAGCACATTACATTGCCAGTATACTTTTTCATCATCAATTACAAACGATAATTCAGAGGTAACATTTGGGGTTAAGTCAATAGTTACATTACCAACGTTGTTAGCTGCTAAGGTTACAATGTGACCACCAACATTATCTTGTTTTACCAATAAAATGCCTTTTCTACCAGCTTTTTTATCTCTTATATCAAGTAATAAATCTTTCTTTAATATTAATTTCTTCATTTTATTTAAATAAATAGTGTGCTATCTTCTGGGGTTATATAGATGAATCCATCATCACCTACAATCTCATAAAGCGCATTCACAGACTCTTTTATTTCATTTGCATCTCTCGCTGAAAATATTTCGATGGGAGCTACAGGATTTGCAGCATCTTGTGCTACCTGTTTATTTGTATAGTTTATTTTAGGCATGTTTATGTGGCTTTTAGAACCATCCCCAAAGTATAGTTGAACCCATTTTTATTTGTATCAACCCACTCTGGTGGTGAAATAAGTGATGGTACTATTGAAGCATCTATCTCACTTATCAATTGTAAGGCTGTACCAGCAAATGTTAGAGTCCTTTGATTTGAAGTCTCATTGACTTCACCATTAACATCTTTAAGAGTTAAATTGCCATCAAGCCCGATAATCAACCATTCACCGTTTTTAGTTTTATTTAAGAAAACCACAGGTGTACTAATTAAAGCATTAACAAACATTTTGTTCTTAGCTGAAATTGTCATCAGGGTTAAGGTAAATTCTTGATTGATTTCAACTGAACCATTATCAAATACAGTTACCATTTCTTTCAATAATGCAGATTTATTGGCATTCTGGATTTCGACAAAATTCCTTTGGTTTTTCATTTTTAATGATGTAACCACACCATCAACCTCAATGTATTCAGCATCCCCAAGAAGTGATAACTTCAAATCATGGTAGGCAATAACATAAATCTTTGATAAGCCATTTCTGGTAGGTTTACATGCCTTAAGGCTCGCAGCAATTGAGTTACAAATCATATTATAAATATTATTGGCTAATCGGTATTGAATTGCTGCAAGATTTTCTGAATCCTGTCATTGTAATAGTGAAGGTTACACCGCTAACCCTATCGCCAAATGAGTCAGTGAAGGGTTTGATAGTGACATTGCTTACCAGTTCTAATTCTTCAAATTTTGAAGTATCCTCAAACCAGTTAATAAGGTCATCAGCAATTGAATTACAATCATTTATAATAGTTAATTCGCTTTCATCTGTTGATAAGTCAGCAATAATTATTTCATATCGATAAGCATCTTCACCACCCCTAACCACTTTATCAAGATATTCAATATTCGCAAGCGGATACATGATATTAGCTTTGCCAGTTATATCTTTTTTATCACCAACAAGTATGGTATTAATTTGGAAATGGCTTGAAAAGAACTCGTTTAAAAGGTTTAAATATGTAAATAGATTAACCATTAGTATCTTCTATAGTAACCTGTCTTATAGGCTCTGGAATTGTTATATTCGTTAGAATAATCTGCAACATCTGGTAAGTAAATACCTAGAGTTGATGAAGTAGTATCTTCATTTATGGAAGTCGTTGTTTCGCTGTTTGAATCGCATTGAAAGTGTTCAATTAACCGCCTTTTGTAACCTTCAAATTTTTCTCTATAGTAGTTTTTGAATGATTCAAGTTCAGAACCTGATACAGAACCTAGGTTTGCATCTGTGGCTTTATTTAAACCTTTATTATTTAATTTGAAATGAAGTGGAACAACACTATAGACTAAAGTTCCATAAATTAAATATGGTTTTATAAACTCATTGATAATGGTTTTATGTTCATCAGTTAATGTTTGACCAACAATTTCATTTTCTAAAGTTTTATAGAGTTTAGCACCAATTAAGGGTTCTAATTCTAGTTCTTGAACTTCGAGTAAAGCACCAGTAATTGTTTTTTCATCAGTGTTGGTGGCTATTAGAGATTTTTCTTTAACCTCTGTCATGCCGATAAATAGTACTTTTTTCATTATTTCTTTTTCTCCTTTCTAATCACCTGTACACGTTTGAAATAATGCCTACAATATGGTGTGGTTTCACCCGTTTCTGAATTGGTATAATATCCACCTGCATAGGTAAAAATGTCATATCCAAATGTTTCAGCCATAGTTTGAACATCTTCTCGAGAGAATAATTTTTCAACTTCACATAATTTCTGGCAAAATGCTCTTGATGTAGCTAATATCTTTTCACCTTTGATATTTGGTCTTTTCTCATAGGAATACATCACTTCAACTTTTCTTTCTGGCTCGTTTGGAGACTTTTTAATAGGTGTTACCTTGATTTTACCATCTTCAATATTTGTATTGACTACATTAGCCTTAGTTAAGGCATTAAGGGTATTAATTATTTCTTGTGAGGTAACTGAAATACCTAATTCTTTCTTGATTTCAGCTCGCAAATCTGATACTGTTTTATCAGCTAATTCTGATTTGGTTAAATAATTGGCAACATCTGAATCATCATCAAATTGAAGTTCCATTTGCTTTTGATTAGAAAAATCTTCTGGTAAGTATTCTTTTAGAATTTCAAAGTCTGCTTTGGCATGGCCTTTGTCTTTTATTTTATCGAAATCCTCATTTGAAAGTTCATGTTTTACCAATTTTGAATCAGTTGAAAAGTTAGATGGTGCTGGAACAGATGAACCAATCAACTTATCACCATCAGCAATTTTAGGTAAGCCAGCTTCTACCCTTAATTCATTAATGGTATAGATTTTTTCCTTAGTTGAATCAGCTAAAACAGGTGCAAATAGCTTTAATTTATCCTTAAAGACTAGCTTTGGAATTCCTGTAAATTCAGTGAATAGTTTATTTAAACCTGATTCAATTTGATTCCTGGCATTCTTAACATAACCATCCTTGAATAACTGATAAGCATTTTCAAGTTCTGTGGAATTACCTAATGAACCTTCTTTTTCAATTCCAAATAATAACGATGATGTACCTTGATGTGCAGATAGAATATTTCTTTCTGTTTTTTTAATTACTTCAATTAACTTGGAAGCATAGTCATCGCTTGGTACAGATGATATTTGTAAGCCTTTAGCGCTAGCATCATTTGTATTGTAATCAAGAATAAATTTTAACCCATCAACACCGCTCAATGCATCAGTGAACTTTCTGTTTGCCAATCTCATCTGGTCATCAGATGGCACGCCCTTAAAACTTGAAATAATATGAGCTGGTGAAAAACCACCTTGAATATTATTCTGGAAAAATTCATTAATCAAAGTATCGGTAACAATACTTTCAATCGCTCCGCTATAATCTAATTCACCAAATACATTATTTACTGATGGTGTGTAATTGGAATAATAAAACATCTTTGACTTACCATCCTGATTATTACCAACTATGTATCTATCAAAAGTTGAAAGGTTTCTGGTATTTAGTTGCCAATCATCAGTGGTAAAGAATTTTGATTTATTTTTATTTGGTCTGACATGATGCAACGGTACATGATAAAATTCTTTAGGTTGATTAAGAACATTATAAACCACTTCAACCGCAAAAGCATTGAATAAAACATAGTCAATAACTATTTTCTGTACAAATTCAGCAAGTGTATCAATCGGATTAACTTTAACATTTCCAATATTCTGTCCATTGGAATCAACCAGACCATCCCCAAATATGTAATCAGATTTGCTTATGCAAATACCCTTGTGCATTGCACTTTTATTGAAAATCTTCAATAAAAAATTAGGGTAAAGATTATCCTCTCCCCATTTTGAATACTTATTGGAATCTTTAAATGTTAATTCTGTTGGTAAAGGGGTAATTGATTTTGCAAAATTGATAAGTTGTAAACCTAAATCCTGTGGTTTATCTGCCATTGTATACTATATATTCATCATCTTCTGGTGATTCGGGCATGAAAATTTGCTCGTTATCGGTTTCAATTCCCTTTACATATAGTTTACCGCTGGTTACTACTAAGGCATCTTTAAAGATGTTATATGAGTAAAAACCAGATGGTACTGCATCAAATAATTCAGTAGTTAATTGATACATAAAGTATCTTTCTGAATCAGTTGATAGGTTGTTATCTAAATTGAAATGAAATGATTCCTTGGATGAATCACCAGTTATTTTTAATAGAAATGAACCATCTACATTGAAGTGATTGGCACTAAAAACTATCCTTTGGGTTGGTTTTATTTTATCTATTAAAATCATATTTACTTTTTGAATAAATATTATTTCTTGGCTCCTATATCAATAAAAAAACCCCTACCAAGAACTGATAGAGGTTGAAGAAAATGAAGATTTATTCTCTTTGGGAAAGGTTAAAGTAAAGCGATTAAAGCGGGAACAATTGTTTTATCAACTTCTGGGATTAACCCATCAATGTTACCACTGAAAGTTAATGCTCTTAAGTTGTTAGCGTCATCGAGAGTACCTTCTGCACTTCTCAATTCAAATTCACCATCTAAACCGATTGCAACCCATACACCACTTCTTAATTGAACTAATGCAACTACAGGCACACCAATTAAAGATTCGGTGAAAGATTTGTTTTTAGCTCCGAAATTGTCAATTGAAAGCGTGAATTCAGCGGTAAAATCAACAGAACCATTATCATTAATAGTAGTAGTTTCTTTTAGACCACCAGTTTTTTTGGTTTGGTCAACTTTAACAAATGATTTACCAACTGTTTTGCCTATTTCGTTTACAATTCCATCAACAGATGTAGCATATACATCAGTACTACCACTAACTGGTAGCAAGTCATGATAGCCAATCATGTAGATTTTGTTCAAACCATTTTGGGTAAATTTTCCGCAATCATGTAGGAATGCAGATATTGATTTACAAGCCATTTTTTATTAAATTATTTTAAGAGGGGTTACCGAGATCTCGGTAACCCCTTTAGTTCTTTTCAGAAAATATTAGGTAATCTTAGCGTGACCAATTTCAATTGGGTACACGATAGTATATCCTATGCTAAAACTTGAATCGAGATTTACTGAATCAGTTTCTCTTGAATACCATTTTTCCATTTCAATTGCATCCATCTCACCACCTGCACGAAGATTCCTCATTCGAGTTGCAACAACTTCACCAGTACCATTTAATCCATCAACTACTGCTAATTTTCCAGTTGTACCAAATAATTCTGTTTCAGCTTGCGGAGTGAATAAGTTCTTTTCAGCTAATTCTGCTTTGTAAGAATTAAAAATATCTTTACCAATGAAGATTCTAAAATCTTCTGCACCTGATACCTCGATTGGCATACCAGCAAAAACTTTTTGAAGTTTTGCGGTTACCGTTGAACCAGTTACACCAGATAAATTGATATGCTCTGGTGCAGCTTTGATTTGCTTTAAATAACCATCAGCAAATTTCATGTTAGTAGTACCAGTTAAGGTAACATCACCAACCCATGTTAATTTCTCTACAACACTTGCAGTGTTACTTGAAACAAGATTACCAATCGTGTCTAAAAACAATGCATCATCATATTTAGTACCTTTCATGGTTGCTTTCATATCCTCTACTGCATAAGTCTTTAACAAATCTTTAACACAGTAATTAGTATTGATTTTGATATCATTAACCGTTAATTTAGCTTGTGATAATGTTGCACCACCCATTGGATTTCTTCCACACGTTGAACCATCTTGGAAGTAAACATCTACATCAATTAATTGAACTGCCTGAGTACCTTTTGCTGTTGGGTCAAACGAACCAGCAGATGTTAAAAGGTCAATAGTTTGAGAGCCTAGGATGCTCTTGTACATAAACTCACGTGATTGTTCACTGGTATATGCTGGTAAACCTGAAATATTATATCCCATTTTTTAAACTATTCTATCTTGCTTTAAAGGCTCTTGCAAGTGCCTTAAATTTATCTTCAACAGTGTCTTCTAATTCAACACGTGCATCTGTTTTTGAAAACTCCGTTGGGATGTTTTCTAATTTTTTGAACTCTTCTTTTAGTTCTGTTTGAAATTTTGCTAAGTCTTCTTTGGTTGGAAGGGCAGAAAAATCACCTTTAAGTTTTTTGATTTCCTCTTTCAAGTCTTCAATCTCTTTCAGTAATTCAGCTTCTTTATCAGCTGGTTTATCTTCTGCAACTGGTGCATCTTCTTCAACCGCTAAGGCTTCTTCAACGACTACTTCTTCTGCTGGTGTTTCAAAGATTTCAGAAATCTTACCTTCTTTAACCTCGAATGAAGCACCAGAATCAGTTGTGTATTTACCATCCGCAGCAGCCACTGAACCAGTTGAACTGGATGTATATACATCCGCACCAACTACTAATTCAGCATACTCAATGGTTGCATCTGAATCTTTCAGCTTTTCACTTTTGAACTGAGTAGAAAAATTCAATACTTTATTTAATTTGGTTATTAGGTCTTTGAACATATTTTCTAAATATTTTTAGATAAATATTATTTCACTTTACAGATTCAAAATCTTGATGATAGAATCCAATTCAGATTCTAATTCTTTGGAGAATGAGATAAGGTCCTTAGATGGAATAAGCTTGTTGAATTGAAAGTCAATCATCTTTTCAGTGTCAATGAATTCAAAAATGCCCTCAATACTGAATCCTGTTTTCTTACCAGATTTAATTTCCTTCCATACCTCTGCATCCTCAACCTTCACACCTACTATCCAAGTACCATTTGGTACATCAATACCTTTAGGTGCGGTAATACCTTTATCTAAATCAGTGATGTAAGATTGAAATACATAGCTATTAGCATTTACAGTAGAATGTTCAAGATTTAAATTTTTATTAAATCCTTTTTTTGAAAATACTTGGGCTATTTCCCTAATAGTTTTTTCTGAAAATTGCACTGCGAACTCACCAACCTTTTCATCAAACCTATATATAGGTACATTTGGAATCATCGCAGCACCTATCAATTCCATTTTCTCATCAGATGATAGGTTAAACTTTTGATGTCTATTCTGCTTTAGCTCATCCGAGAATGCAATAAAAGAACTTTCTATTGCTGGGCTTTCAACTATTGAAATTGCTGATACAAATGATTGATTTTCTGGGTCAATTTCAAGTTGAATAAGAGGTAATTTTTTTATCATTTATCGTTTCCGATAAATATTATGGTGAAAAATAAAAAGTGATACATATAAACGGCAAAACCAAATTTCCAAAAATGCAAAACCAAATTTCCAACAACATTTATTCATCCCATTAATTATCAATTGTTTATACAAATTCAAAGGACACTTGGAGTACATCCAACGGTACATCCAACGGACTTTCAACTTATTTAAAACTGCCTTAGAACGTTCCTAAAGCAAGGTAATCTCAACTAATTCTAAAATTTTGGAAATTTCGTTTTAAAACGACATCATGTAACTTGTTATATATCAATATTTTATATTTATGCCTCTGGAAATTTGGTTTTACCGTTTATATAGGAGCTTTATTAGAAACTTGAAATACTTTTATTAAATGATTCCTTTTGCGCTTGGGTCTGTAAGTCTTTACCAACTATATAAGCCCTAACAGGTTCATTATTTTTGGTCTCCACTGCTTGCTGTACATCAGCATTACCATTAGCCGCTTTATTTAAAACAGTTGAATTTATTGTAGGTGGAACGACTGCCTGACCACTACCAGCACCACCAGATTTAGCTGGAACTTTAACACTTAATATATTTTTAACCGCAGCAAAACCAGCTAAACCAGTTACAACCGCTTGTGCAATTGCATAACCAGGTATTGGTACACCAGCAAATGCTTTCAATTGTCCTGCAATGGCAGCATAAGTACTAATCAATGCACCAGCCACAGCTAAGGCTTTACCAGCTACTGTTTCTTTACCTACAATATCTGATAAGGCAGTTGCACCTGCACTAATAGCATCATATAATAATAGCTTTTGTTCTTTCTCTTTGGCAGCTATATCTTTTCTTGCCTTTGCTTGTGCATCTTCAATTGCTGTAACACTAGTTTCATGGTCTTTTTTGGCTTGTTCTAACTCATTATTTTGACCTCTTAACTGTACCAACTTCAATTGGAAAGCAGCATTTTCAGCATCCAAACGTGCCTGACTTAATGCATTAATCTTGTTGGTTGCTTGCTCTGGGGTATCATTATCATCAGGTGCATTTGCCAATTCTGATTTCTTTAAATCATTATTTGCACCAGCTAATACATTTGTTGAAGTTTCTAAATCGCTGTTTTGAGTTTGAAGATTTTTTCTAACGTTATTGATAGCATCTTTTTGTGCAGGTGTTGCATTCTTTAAGAGTTCATCAGCTTGCTTATCAATTTCATTTTTCTTCTTTTGAAATTCAGATAAAGATGCATCAGTAATTGAAGCGGTATAAGCAAATATGATATCATCATATTTTTTATTGATGTTAGCCCTTTCAATACCTTTTGCCTTTTCAATATCAAGGGTTGATTCACCTAATTTTTTGGCTAATTCAAGCTGTTTTTGATATTTAATTTCAATTGCGGTTAACTCTTTACCTCTTTCATTTTGAGTTCCTTCTTGAATAATCTTTGCAGCATCTTCATTGTATTTTTTTACCTCTGCTAACTTTGCTTTCTTCTCTGCATCTGCTTTATCTTTAGCTGCTTTAGCTTTTGCAGCTGCTTCTTTAGCTAATTTTTCAGCTTCATCTGCATTTTTTTTAGCAATAGTTGCTTCAAATACTGCCCTATCTTGTGCAATTTCTTTCGATTTAGCTGCATCATCTTTGGCTAATTCTTGTTTCCTTTTGAAATTGGCTCTCTCTAGTTCTTCTGTTTTCTTACCACCAGCCTTTAGAATTTCAATTCTATCTTCTGTAGATTTTATATCAGCTTCTAACTGTGCTTTTCTCCGCTTGGCAGCATCATTTGCTTCACCAATTGCAACACCTTTTTTGAAGTTGTTAACTACATCCAAACCATTTTTCATTTCTTGGATGGCACCTTTGAAATCACCTTTCAATAATTTAATAGCAGATTTGATTGGTGCAATTAGGTAGTTGACAATCACAGAACCAACACCGATTACAATATTTTTAACCTTATCAAATGTTGCTCCTGCACCATCTAAGGATGGGATAAGTTTAACTACTGATTTCTTTATCTCATCAAAGTTGGCAACCAGATAAGCAATGGCAGCTATTAGTAAACCAATACCAATTGAAGCCAAAGCAAACTTTAAAGCCTTAGCTGATGTAGATGCTGTATTCTGTGCTAATGTCTGTGCTTCTAATGCAACTGTTTGCGCACCACTTGCAATGGTAGCTTCTGCTGTTGCAACTGTAGTTGCTTCTGTTGCAGCTGCTGTACCAAATAATGTAGCAATAAAGGGTTTTAAAATATCTTGCGAATCACCGAAAGTATCTATTAACCCTATTAGACTTTGAAGTCCTTGAAGTTTGGCGATTGACTCATTAGCTGTCTCAGATGATACACCTAAAGCAACTAAACCACCTTGTAATCCAGCAAATGATTGAGCTAAAAGTCCTGCAACTTTCGCCACACCTTGAAATTTATTCCCTACATCTAAAGCTGAAACAGTTCTATTTAGTACATCCTGTGCATCAGTAAGCCTTGCAATCTCGGCTGCTGCTCGCCTATATTCTTCTGTGTTTTCCTTATGCGCTAACGCTAATTCTAATGCTGCTTGCTTTGCCTCTTTTAATTGCTGCTTGAAGGACTTAACGCCACCATCCAACTTGGTTTTATTGGTGTCCTTTAACGCACTATCAATTTCTTGTATACCTTGAATTGCTTGTTGGTTATCAACTCCAACCTGTAAAATTATTTTCTCATCATCTCTCTTAGCCATGTAAATATTCTTTGAGATAAATATTATGGCATGAAAAAGGCAACCATTTCTGATTGCCCTAGCTAATGATTTATTTAAATCTTTTGCAGTGTTATATCGGTAGGTTCTGAATTGTTCCCATAATCGAGATTTAACAACTTATAATATCCTGTACCGTTGGGTGCATCAATAAATATCGGTTTTTTAAAATTCAAATTGGAAATATCTATTTCATTCAGATAGCCAGAAACCTCTATAGTTGCAGTGTTGGCATCATTATATTCTTCAATTTGCTTTTGATAAAAGTCTTGGAATATAGATTTTGAATCAGGAATACTCTTGTAGTAAACCTCATCTGGTGAACCAAAATTCAAATCCAAACCATTATAAATGGTGTGAAGCTCTGGGTAGTGACCAGATACCATCACATAAGTTTGGAATTGGTATTCACCCGTTTCAGCGTTTTTAAACCAATTTCCAATTTCATAATCATCGCAACTTTTTGAACCAGTGTAGAACATCAACCTTATAGTCGATTGCCTTGCAACCTTATTATTGGTGGCATCATAAGTAAAGAACAATGGATAGTTTCTATTGCCAAATGTGGCTACTGGTGTAGGCGCAAAGATTACTTCAATAGCTGAATCGGTGGTGATTGATGTAGTATTGTTATAAGTATAATTACCATAGGCAACGCCATATTTGGCTTTATATGCTGCATTCAAATAATCTGAATCTTCTTTAAATTGAAATTTATATGACTTGAAAATCTGTTGGAAACTATTGATTTTAAGTTTAGAAAAATCAATCTTATTACTCCAATTGTTAGCTGCTCCAACTAATTTTGATGGTGAAAAGTTATCATAAAAATCATTGTAAGGGGTAAAGATTATGTGTTTAGGGCTATCAATATTAGAATAAACATACAGATTGAACATATTTAAAAGGCTTTTTAAAAAGTCTGCTTGCTTGTAGGTATTGAATGATGTCTGCTTTTTGAAATCAATCATATCATTTAATTCTAATTCAAATTTTGTTGTGCTGATGTTATCACCAAATTGGATAAATGAATCACCTGGGTTATAAACAAACACACCCATAGCTGGGAATACTGGTGGAGTACCATTTGAATAGGAATAGTTATAATTATAAACACAGACTGCAACTTGGCTACCAGCAGCTACATTCAAAGCGCTTTTAAACTTCAACAATTTTGTCGTTGTGTAGTTAACACCATTTAAATTAATTCTCGTTACCTCTGATTGTGATGCTACATTCCATGCTTGGCTATTACTTGAGCGTTCCAGTATTAGAATTTTTGAATCATAATTGAGATAATTGGCCGAATTTGCGCTAAAGAAAGCAGTGATGTAGGTTACACTAATATTTACCTCAACCGTTGTATTAATGCTTTTGTTGCAGGTGAAAATGTTATTTATGTAGTCAAAATAAGGTTCTGAATTGGGTGTGAAGAAACCTTTATCATCTGTAAAATTACTCCATGCTATCTGAGTCTTATAAGTGTTAACTCCATTTCCTTGATTCCCCATCTGATTGTTAGAATCTCCAAAATAATTTTGAGTATTATCCTTTGTTCCATAAAGTACTACCCCACCATCAATTGTATTGGTTAGAACATCAGCGTTATTTGGTACAATCAGATGGTTAAACTTATCCTTGAAGTCTTCATTACCTTCAATTGAATAAGTATAGCCATTTAATACAGGTTGCTGAAATATCTTTTTGATATAATCCTGTACAAAAAATGATGGTCTAAAGTCTTTATAATCTATTTTACTAACTGTTTTTTCATCACCATAAACTGATTGACCATAATCGGCAATGCCATATATGTACCCACTGGTATTGGTCCAACTATTTAAGATATTATCAATTGAATAAGCATGGTTATATTCACTAAAATCTAAATCAGATAGTAATAAATCTTTTATTTTAGCAAAGAAATTAACTGTATATCCTGTGATGACAGCACTATAAATTGTGTTACCCTGCGCATCAATTGTTACATCAGTGATTTTAAAGAAACCCTTACTTATCAAAGAATCATTCTCATATAGCAAGCAGTCACATTCCTTATTCAAGTTGTAATTGAACATCAACGATTGACTGTAATTATTGTCGTTAATCCTATTTAAATCAAATATGTTCCCAAGAATTCTGTTATTGGTTTTAGTTCCTTTTAGCTGGATATTTTTAGTTGTGGTATCCTTTCTGGTGGTGATATCCGAAATGTCTGCAATGGAAAATGTTGTTACCGACAAATCCAAAGATTCAATCTCCAGCTTGGCAAAGTTACCATCTGGTTGAGTTAAATAAATTGATTGATTTGTCATCTTAGTAATTGGTTGAATATTGGATTTCCAATCGGTTAATCTTACCACCATTAGTTTTTCTTATTGCAACTTGGTAATTTGAATTTTTAATAGTGATTGGAATTAATGTTGAACCAGATTCAACATATACATTTTCGGATGTAATCAACTCACTTAAATATTGCGTTTCAACATCGGTTAATGGATTAGAAAATACAGTGTAACTAGATGTTGATGTTGTATTGATAATTCTCTCTGATGGGTTTAAAATCCCATTTGAACTATCAGAATATACACCAGAATTTAATTGAAGAATATTTGATTTAAGCGTTGTTTTAGTTGTGCTGATACTCTGAATTGGATTATAGAATACATGTGTTGTAACGCCTCCTAATGAGTTTGTGAACAAGATATTTACTGGTTGTAAATGGCATGAATCATTTACAAGTTTATAGGTTTTTGTTTCAGTTACCGCAGTACCATTGCCAGCAATTAAATCAACTTTATATTCTTTAACTCCATTGAAATCAATACCAAGTGCTTTAGGTGATACATTCAACCTAATCATCAACCCATCAGGTATATTACTTAGAACCTGATTAATTTGATTTCCAACATTATTGAATAATCTTATTCTAACCTGCCTTGCAATAAACGATGTATTGATAAAGTAAAGCTGCTCGTTTGATGTAAATGATTGTGGTGAGATAGATGGTTTTACATCTAAGAACTTAGCTAACCTGTTACCAGTAACAACATAATCATCAGGGTTAAATGCTTTAAAGAGCAATCTATCAATCTTTGCATCCCATACAGTATATCTATCATTACCATTATTATAGGTTGCACCATCTTGCGTTAAACCATTAACTACTATTCTTTCAGTTATTACCAATCTATATGATAGCGTTGCGCCACTAACAGCTTCTGCAATGGTATTTAGATTGGTTACTTTAACCTGTACTAAGTTGGAAAGGATAGATGAAAGGTTAAATGATACCCCTGTGGTGTGGTCTGGTCTAACATAATAGTTGCCGTTGAAGATTACACCACCTGATGATGCTTCCAATATCTTTACATTGAAAGATAAAATACTAGGGTTATCAGATTCTATTTGAAATATTGAATCATTCCCTGATGGTTGATAAGTATAAGGTGCTTTTGTTATAGAAATCATTTAAAATGTTTCCCATAAATATTATAGCCCAAGTACCTGTAAACGAGAAAACCACCCTTTAGAGGTGGCTTGTATTAATTCTTCTTTTTATTCATTACATCGTTTCCATATTTATTGCGGATGGTTGAAATCAAACTCTGTTCTGTAAACCCTGCAACAACTTCTTTCATATTCTCAATTAATGATGGGATGTGCTTTCTAAAGACATCTTTAGGTGGTATACCTTTTTTTGAATAGATACTTTTGCTTATTGCCCAGGCTAAACTTTCAATTGCTTTTTCTTCATCAAATTCTTCGAAAGGAGAACCCTCACCACCAAAGAACTCATTGTTCCTTAGATTGATATTCTTTCTTTTAATCCATTCTTTAATTGGTCCAATTGGTGGCATCTTATCCTCATATTGGTAAGGTGTATCATAAAGTTGTTTACCAACCGGATTAACACCCGCATCAATGTAAAGTAGATGTTCTGCACCATAAATTTTTAGTGTATCATCTTCAACTTCCATACTTAAATTGGATATTGTGCCAGTTACAGATATACCAGCTTCATCGATTGACTTGATAACCTCATCTATAAATTGACCTACTACACTTTCAACTCCATCAAGTTCAAATGTGAATTCTTCAACTGATGTACCGAGTGAACCTAATGAATCAATTTGATTTCTAAAGTTCGCTGCACGTGAAGATGATGATGCTGATGATAAGTTACCTGCCATTATTTAGTTAATTGCGCCTGTTGGCTTTGTATGAACTCTACCTGATGATGTAGTAGATTAGCGAAATGCAATACTGTAATTACATTCATCTCCATCACATCAAAGAATTTTTCATTTAAGAATGTTGCTACATCTTTGCAGAGGATGAACCAGCCGAAGTTCTTGTTAAACTCGTTTTGACTTTGCTTTTTATCGCTTTCCACTTTTGACTGACTATCTGCTTGATTATCTTCATGCCCAAAGAGAACCGGAAATGTGTTGATAACCTGTGTTTCAATTTCTTTTTGAGCAAAAAAAAAGTGTTGAAGGCAACATCAACAGTTAAGTCATCTTCGTTTATTTCTTCAATGTGAAACAGCTTAACTATACCAGCCATATTGGTTAACCACCCATCAGCAGATTCTGTAAGCTTCTGATAAATAATAAAGTCATCATAACTTAACTTATCAATGTTCTTTAATTTTGGATTGTATTCACCAGTTAATGGTTTATTATCAAGGAATTTTAATCTAGTATATATTGCAACAATTTCATCAGATGTGATATCTGAATCACTGATATTAATCCCTGTGAACACATAGAAGTAAATCTGAAACACTTCTTGTAGGTACTCACCATCTTCAACTTCTTGTGGCGCTGGCAACATGTGGGTCAACTCAATATAAGTTGATAATTTTACTTCATTCCATCCCCTTGGAAACTTCTCTAAATATTTAAAATCTTTCATCGGTTATAAATATTATTGATTAGATAAATCCAAATGTGTTGATGAAGTTGCTATTGGTCTTAGCTGTATTTTTGTATTTATTTGCTATTGCAATGGCAGCAACGCAATCATCGTGACAACCATTGATAGCACTATATTTAATATGACCAGTTGAAGAATAGGTATATTCAAATGTTGACAATTCATCAGCGGTTTTTTCATTGAATTTTAATTCTCCCTTTTCAATAGCTAGTACCATTTCCATAATCAGCTTTGGTTTAGATACACCTGTAAATTCAAACCCTTGAAGATTTTGAACACCATCATTAATTAAGCTTTCATAAATCCCATCACCAAGTGAACCATGTGTACTATCTATCACCTTTAGTATTGATGATGGTAATGCTTTTATCTTTTGTTTGGTAACTTCATTTGGAGTCTGAAATCTATCGAAGTAACTCATCACACCATTTTCATCTAAACCAGTTATTACAGTCCAATCGGTGTACTTGGCAACATCAACACCATATACCACTGTTGGCTTAGTTGAAAGTTGCTTTATAGTATTTGCTTCAATGTAGTTTAGAGATACTACAGCAGCATTGTTTTCACCTGCTATTGCTAATATTTCTTGATTAAATCTTGCTTCTGGTTGTGTTAATTTCTTCCCATCCAATTCAGCTTTAGATAGGTGTGGATTATCATAACTTGAAAAATGGAAGTTTTGCCAATCGGGATGTTCGGTCTTTGTTAGAGCAAAGAAGTAGTCCTTACCTCTGGGAGTGCTTACAAATATTGCTTTAGAGTGCGGTGCATAATCAATCAAGGTATTAGATATTGCACCTTCCCAACCATCCTTTAAATCATCAATATATGCAGCCTCATCTACTATAATTAAATGAAACTTCGAACCCCTCAAATTATTGAGCTTTTCACCTGTAAAGAATTCTATCTTACCACCATTTAATAATTCAATGGTTAAATCACTGATGTTTGCTTTTTTTACAGTTTGCTCTGGGATGTACTTTAATACCTCATCAAAGAACTTTTTACCAAGATTATAGGTTGGTGTTATGTAACCAACATTCTTTCCTTGGAAAATATACATGATTGAAATTATCTGGCAAAGGAGTGATTTGCCCCATCTTCTGCCATTACAAAGCGTTATGTACCTTTTGGTTTCAAGTGCCTTTAATACTTCCCTTTGCCCTTTATGGGGTTGTGGTAACCTTAAATTTATTTGCTCTCTCACTATTCCGCATCACTATCATTCTTTAGGTTATCCAAATCAAATGAGATATTCACATCGAACCCACCACTTAATTTAGTATCGTTTTCATTTTTAGTTGATGAAAGTTTTGGTTTGATATAGTTCATCAAATCAGTGTACAGTTGAAGTCTTCTTGATGGGTTAACCTTCTCGAGGTCATCTAAGATGTTATCTTCCAACGCATTCATCACCAGCTCTAAAGATGCCCTGATTGCTGCTGTTTTTTTATTTATTGTACCCTTTGTTCTTCCGCCTGTTTTTGGAGTTCCTTTTGCTTTTGCCATTCTATTTCATTCTGTTTTAGAATAAATATTATGGTAACAGGATAGTTACTAGGGTAAAAATCTATACTTAATATTAGGCTACTTACTAAGCCTAGATAGGAACTAGTATTCCCATTAATATAAGATTCCAATTGGCTATTTTTGAATCAGTAAAACAATCGACATTATGCGATTGCAAATGAATATAAAAACTTTGCTGTTAGATTGTTATCATCAATCCGCTTTAAATTGAATTTATAGTTCTACCGTCTATAATTCGGTTATACTTCGGTGATATTTTGAGAATGGAAATGCTGATTTTTGAATTAATGTTTCGCAAGTACATACTATTTACTATATGGGAAAGAAGATTTTAGAAATTGTAAATTTAAAGGTATTTGGATTTGGTGTGCTATCTAATACTGGCATGTGGGGTTTCGCCATTATAGTCGCAATATGTATTTATTATATCATAATGAGGAATAAGCCAGTTGAACGAGAATACTTCTCGAATGGTAGAATCAAAAAAGAAACTTTTAGAAAATTTTTATAGTGATATTAGCACTATGGAAAAGAAAACGCTCACAGAAAGAAGAAACGATAATGGTATTAATTATCGTGGTAGAATTTTAAATAAGGTAATCGATGTAGAAAAAGTAATTGAAATTTTTATTTGTAGATATTTTGCAGAAACGGAAAAGAAACAATTTCAGCTTCATTTTTTAATATTAGGTGATAACAGGATGAATCTTGATAGCAAAATTCAGGTTTTTGTTTCAATTGCGAAAAGTGAACATCTTGATTGGTATAATTCATATATAACCACGAGAAAGGAAGAAAAAAAAGCTCCTGACTTACATAAAGATTTGAATCATTTAATAGAAAAGAGAAACATTCTTGCACATGCTTACATGACTAATGACTATACATTTACCCCAGATAGTATGAGTTTAAGACAAACTAGAAGGATTAACAATGATGGGGATGAAGTAGTTTACTTTAATAAATTTCAGAATAAAAATAGGGAACTAATTTTCTCAAAGAAAGACATTGATGATTTAGAAGAATTGAGTTTAAACATAATAAACTTTATCATTGGAAAGAGTTGGGATATCTTAAATGGTAAGTAGCTAACTAAAAACTTTTAACCCAAGGAATTACCCATTTCACAACTGCTAATACTGCACCAAAAATGGTTATCATCCAAACCATAGTTTGAAGAACTGTTTTAGTATCAGGGTGTGCGAAGAAATCTAGTATTTTTCTAGCTCTACTTTTCTTTGGATTAGTATCTGATAACAAGATTGGGTCACCCGCTTTTCTTTCATTAGCTTTAACAAATTGAGAAATATCTCTCATTGTATCATAAGGAATTACTTGTGGTTCATCATAAGCTTTAAAGTCCGAAAAATTCCGATAGCCTCCACCATCAACAACACTTCTTCCGAATTGAGTAATTGTGTAGTAGTCTGTGCTATCAACTTTAATTAATCCATCATGTACCAAAGATTCAATCACCAATCTGGCTGAATTATCTTTGATATTGCTGACAACATATTTGTGATGAATTTTAGTAGTTCTGTTGTACAAGAAGTTCAAAGCCCTATCAAATAATAGTGGTGAAAGGTTTGGCATTGCGTTAATGTATTTTATCTATCAAATCTAAATAAAATAGTTTCAATCTGTTCTGTTAGATTCTCTTTCGCCAAATTCCATTTACTGATTTTCTTTTCACCTTCTTCAAATTGGGAAAGTAAGCTATCATATTCACCGCTGAAATTTATCTCTGGGTTGCGCTTGCTCACTTCTAATACCTCATCTAAAACCCTTTTTGCTGGGTATAAATCTTGGTCAGATAATTCATTTGCACGTTGCAATAATTGCTTAAGTTTTTCAATGTCGTTTGCATTTATCATACTGCTAAAATACAAAAACCCCTACCATTTAGAGCAGGGGTAAAACAAACAATAGGTAACCTCGTTAAATTTCTTCTCCCAATATTTTAATTAATGTTTTGATTGGAGCAAAGGCATATATTAATAAACCAAAACATAATGCTTTTAAAAACAATCCAACAGTAGGTTTAGCTTCTGCATCTCTCAATTCTCTTAATACTTTTTTATTTATTTCAATCTTTGCTTCTGCATCAGCTTTTTTTCTTTTTTCATTGGCAATAATTTCTGGTCTGGCATTAGTTACAAATAATTCATTATTTAATTTGGCGTTAACCGACCTTAAAAACATCTCCAAATAAATTATATCAGCTTCTCTTTGCTTTATATAATCTTCAACTGAAATATAGTTGTACATCCCGTTATTCTCGCTCATATTTGCTTTAACCTTTGATTCTCTCAACTGCTGTTTGAAATTCTTACTTTCCATCTTTTTTAACTCCTTTCTTTTTCAATGGCTTGATAGGTTCTTCAAGCTCTGATATTGAATAAACTTTTGCCAATCTATCCCACACTAGCACCATCTGTTTGAAAGCATCAGCTACACAGCTACTGCATGATGCATTAAATAATCTTGGTAATGCTCCAATGTATAATTGATTTATAGCAGTGTATGCTGGCTTCATCTGCTCAACAACATCCGCTGATACAGCATGTAATTGTTTATTTTTATAAGCCTCGAATTTGCTTGATAGTGGTTTTAATAAATTATATAGTTCTTGTTCTGTCATCTTAGTTTTTCTTTTAATTCTTTAATTTTTTTTGAGAGTAATTCTCTCTTTAATAGCGTTTCTTTACTTCTTTTTCCTTTCGGTTGAGTACCTATCATTTCATAGAAGGTTTGCTTTTCATCGGGTGTTAGCCGCTCGAGAATGTCTTCAACAGTAAAATTGTATTGGTCAAAAAAAGTATCTTCATCTTCCTGCTGGTATAGTACCATTTCATTAGCCTGGTCTTTATCATCTTCATCTAATTCTTTCTCAGTTGGAGATATACTCAATGCATCATGAGCCAAAGCAGAGCCATGCAATATGTAAGTCATCAATGAATGCTTCGGATAAATTCTTTCTTCACCATTAACTAACTTGGTAAGGCGATAAAACCCTTTTAATTTGATGATGGTACAGGCATAACCACATAGCTTTACTATGTTTAAATCTTTACCCTCTTTGAAGAATTTATCAGCGAACTTCTCATCATCCATGCGCCACAGCTCTACAAACAGCATTTGATAGAAATCATCTATGTAATGGTGTTGTGTATCGAAAATACCATAGACTTTCAACCAGTTGCTGATGTAATGCTTAAGTGGATTTGCTTTATTGTTGGATTGTTTTTTGAAGTAGTATCTATCTACTCTGCCAGTATTATAGAACTCGGTTAACACCTTATTTTTTAATCCAGCTAAATCGGTATTGAATTTCAATTAATTTAATGGTGTCGGGAGTGCCTTAAGCACCCTATCAATCACAACAGCTATAACTGGTGCTGTGACTGCTAATACCAATTGATGGTAATCTTGTTGTATTCCTGCGATTATTAACCCTGTCCAAAAGGTCAAGCAGTAAATACACTTTGCAGGTTTGGTTGGAAGTTTTGCGACCATCCATAGATAAACGGGATTCATCAGTAACCAGTTGATGAATAAGGCTAACAGGATTGCATTAATTAGCATTTTGAGATTTTCCAATTAGTATTAATGCCTTGATACAATTTGATGACTTTGAATTATCATAAAACTCATCATCTTTAAGTGGCTCATCATACTTTGAAATTCCTGGGCAACTTCCAAAAGTGTCAATTAAGTAGCTATTTAATTTTGCCAAGTCAAATGAAACGTTTACCTCAATTTGTCTGTCTGAATTAGATATTGTCCAATTACTTTCAACCCTGTCAATCAGATGTCTGAATAAGAATTCAGTGAGGATTATATTCACATCGCTAGATTTCCCGAAATATTTCAATATAATATTTGCTAAGAAATTTTCTTTTACTTGCAAAATTTTAATATCTCTCGAACTGCTAATAGTGGAATCACTTACACCATGCATTTGTCTAGATATATGTACTTTTAAAATTTCATCATAAGTTAAAATCTGTTGAGCAGATATAACCGAACCATCAGACTTTCTGTCTAAGTCTAAAAGACTATCAATGTTAAATAGCATTATTAGTGTTTTTTATTGAATCCATCTTTGTCATCAGATGTTATAGGCTCTTTGGTTGCCTTATCATTTGGTGGTAATACTACAAAAGCACCAAGCATTAAAAAGTATCCATTTTCTATCCAGTTTACAGCAGGAAAAATTGAACTTAGAATGGCAAAAATTATTAATAATACCAACAACTGGTTTGAAAACTTTCCTAACCAACTAGCCATTTTATTGAATAACATAATGTGTTTGAATTTAGAAATGGTTTTGGTGGATGAATAAACAAAAACACCCACCTTACCATTTAATTAATTATACCGATAATGCGGTATAACCTTGTTATCCAGTTTCGCTAATTACTTAGCTTCCTGTAATGTTTTTATTAAGGCATCATTAATAAATAAGGTCTAGAGAATTGAATTAATTACCATTCTTATTAAAATCTTCTAAATATTTATCCATTGCTAGTTTTTCCTTTTCTTTCCAATCTGCTGGAATCCTTTTTATAAAGTTTTTAGTATTGTCATGATTAGTAAACACCCTTACTCCAAATTTTTCATCACCAATTGTCAAATAACCAGAAAGTACATCTAAAGGAATTAGTCCTAATTCCATTGGTTTATCAGCTAAAAAACCCTTTACAAATTCTTCATCAACCATACACTGTAAATCAGTGTTTATATTTAAAACTAAATTATTTATCGTGCTTGTTTCCATGTTGTTCTCGTTCTATTTAAATCTTTTTGCATTACTTGCAGATATTGACATATCTCATAATTTTCTGCATTCTCGTTCATCCTAATTAATGATTTGATGATAAATTGAAAAGCATCTTTTTCTTCACTTAACGAGCTCAGATTGAAAACTAAGAAGGCTTTATTTAATTTATCATTATCATAGCCCTTTGATGTCATCATCCTGTGTACTTCATCCAGCTTTTCATTGAATCTATTGATTTTTTGCCTTGTCATTTTTAATCATTTTCTGCTGTAATAATCCACCAAATGATTGATGAAATAATTATCATTGAACCAACTATACCCATAAGTTAACCCACCCTTAGTAATTTGTCAATGTCATAACCAAATGTTTTTCCACCTTTTTTTATTAAAGTCATGTAACCTTTATCCCTGCATTTCTTTCTATCAAAATATATCCAAACTTCATCCCGCATGTATGGATTGTTACCATATTTTGTAGAGACTGCATACTTAGTTTTGATTTCATACACTGATGGGTCAGCTGCGATTTTCCTTAGATTGAAGCAGAAAGTGTATCGATTGGTAATTGAGAAATAAAGCGGTGTTACATCATCCGGTGTACCATTCACCAATTGGTCGAAATCCTTTTTGGTCAACACCGTTGTATCAAAATATAATTGGCTCGAATGATTGCATTTGATTTCATTTAAAATCTTTTGGTTGCTGATTGTAGTACCGCTGTTATCCCACCAACCATATCTGTCTGGGTTCTTTGTCTGTGTATCGAAACTTACTAACCCATTCAAAATTGAAATTCCAATCTGGTCAAATAGGTCACATTTATTTAATTCTTCTGTTGCTTTCATATATATAAATAGTAGGCTACAAAAAATATGACCAAAAAAGTTATCCACATTTTAGTGCATAAAAAACCCTTTACAGTTAAGTAAAGGGCTAGTAATCAAATAGAAGTTAAAGTTGCCTTATGGGTATATCTTTGAAAATATCTTCAATGATTTCTTCATCATAATATTTGGCTATCACATTGTATCGTTGAAGGTAAACCATTGAAGTAAGTAACATCTCATTCTCTTTAACTGGTGTTACATTATGGGCGTTCAATAACGCCTCAATCTTGTGCTTACTAAGATTCCACTTCCTATATATTGATGTAATTGTATACATTCTAATAATCTAAGAATACAGGGATGTCGCAGTGCGTTGAACCAATTTCATATTTAACTTTTAAAGATTCATAGACCGCATCTCGCATGAAGCCATTTTTACCATTGGAAAAATAAACATAGTAACCATCTACCAATCGGTAAGTGATATAGGCATCACCCTTTTCATATCTAGTAACTTTACCACATTTTTCATTCTTTACCTCTGGCTCTATCGTTTCTTGCTTTTTGCAACCCAGCAACATTATAGTTGCCAGGGTAATTGATAATATTACCTTTTTCATTTTTAATCGCATTCCTTACCTTCAACTATCACACCTTCATAACTACCTTTAGTAGTTTCGAGAAAGTCATCCCATGCTTGTTTGCTAGGCATATCGCATTTACATCTAACAGTACCATCAGGTATTGTCCGGACACAATCATTTGAGTTGTTGAAGTAGATGGTTAGACCTGCCAATATAGTACCAAAGAAAATAAATAGTATTAAACACCCCTTTGGGGTAAAATCTGGTTTTTGTTCCATTTTATTGAGAATTAATTTAATCGCACAAAAATAAAATAATTTTCTTTATAATGTGCGCATGTACCATATTTTTTCAGATATTATTTGTATTCTTTTGTGGTTGATGAACCCAAAGGATGATACAACTATCAAAAATTTCGGTGCTGCTGTTCGCCAGTTGCGCAAAGAAAGGGGTTTAACGCTTCTTCAATTATCCGAGAGCTGCGATGTTGACTACACAACTATTAGCAAAATTGAAAGGGGTTTAATCAATACCACTATCACAATGGTAGCCAGAATTGCAAAAGCCTTAGAGGTTAAACCATCGGTATTAATAGATTAGTTCCGTCTATTAGAGAATGGCAGTTCACGAACCTCATTACCCAAAATTATAAATCGGACATAGAATATCTTTATTGTCGAATGATGCCCTTTGTATTGCTTTTTGAATTCTTCTATAAGTAAAGGATGATACTTGTATGGGTGCATCATCCTGAACTTTTTTCCCCTCTCCGTTATAATTTCAAGGGGTTGAAGAAATTCTCTTTTTTCTAGTATTTTCATGTTAGTTCAATTCTGGTTCTTTAATTCTTTCTTTTAATACATCTTTTTCAATTATAAAGGCGATACCATCACAAAGAATCATTGGCAATGTTCTTCTGTATTTAGCTTTAATCAGTTGAATCATTTCATCAGTATATTCATTTGCATTTTCTAAAATAAATTTATGACCATTATCCGCTGTTATTTCTTTGGTTGATGTACTTGTATTACTTTCAACTTTGGGTACTTCTGGCGCTTTAATTTGGGCTACTGATGTATTATTTGACAATCCTTTCAATGCTGCCTTTAATAATTCAATTTCTTTTGCCATTTGCGCTATAATTAAATCCTTTTCATCTGGTGTTGATGACTTGGAAACCTTTTTCAGTGGCTTTAATGATTTAAGTGTTTTTAATTCTTTTGCGGAATTTGAATATTCTGTACAACAAACTTTGAAATCATCACCAACGAATTTTTTAATGAATAGCGGACATCTTTTATCTTCAAGGTTGAAGAAATGTTTATCTACATTTTCAGCGTTTAACTGATAAGAAAATGGTTTGATAATTTTATAGTGGTTACATTTTTTTACACCTCCATTTTGACCATTATTATAAGCACTCGATAAAGTAATTATCTTTTGGCTTACTAACATGCTTAGAAAGCTTTGTAGGTCATTTGGGCTTAATCCTAGCATCTCATAGTGTGCTTTATAATGAAGATTATAATCACCTCCATTTTGCGACCAATAGTTGATTTGGTGTATCAAGAAGATTAATTTTGCTTTGTTAGCCTTAGTATATCCGAATTTACCGAATGCATCGAAGTCAAAACACTTAGGGGTGTTGAAGACTAGTGTGGTTTTACCATTAATTAATTGTGTTTTCAATTTGTTATTACATTTTGCCCCAACCTACCTTTTAACGCCTCATTTCCAAGTAAGGCAAAATCTGGCACAGGTTGGTATGTTGGAAATGAACCTGCACCAGATAACTAATTGTTTTCTATAAATATCATCCAACTTTGGAAAGTACCACTTTTGGAAAAAATTTATTTTCGTTTAAGTCTAAGATATATCACGATTGATTTTTTGCAAGTTCAAAACTTAGATAAGTAAAAATACTTACACATAACTTGTCTATTAAGTTGAAATACTTAAGCAGAATACTTAAGCGAAATACTTATGCAGAATACTTACAGATATTATAGTATTATATAGTATTATATAGTTTAATATAGATTAATATAAAAAATCAATTAAGAGTATCTATATCTGTAAGTATTTTGAATTTGGTAAAATACTTATACATCTATTCTTGATTTACTAACTTATCTATTCTTTACTTAATTATTTTTATTTAAACTATGGGTGAGTTATGAAATCGAGGAACGAAGATTGAATTGTTCTTCTCAACTTTTTGATGGATTGATGGCAAGTTATGTATAAGTATTTTAACTTAAACATCTTTTGAGAATGGAATAAATTCCCCAACTTGGCGAAGTTGGAAACCACCAACATATTTAAATTAAAATCTCATGAGAAGTATAGAAAAACAAACTGAAAGCTTAGTGATTGAATTTATCAATAAGACTTTTTTGGAAAACAAGGACATTAAAAGAAATTCAGACAACTTGGGTTTTACCGTTAATCTGACAGATAATTTCAAAATAAAGAAAGAAGGTTTACAGATAATTTCTAGTGTAGATACAGTTGATGGTAGAGACATGACACCATTGAAAGACTGGGTTGATAATGAAATCAAACAAAAGATTCAACCATTTTTTAATCAGATGTTGAATCTAGAAATTTTAGGTAAAAATCTAAAATTACCAAATGAAACATTTTTTATTGACAGGACCGCTACAGGCGAATATATAGTTACAATAATTAGTGAAAAAGGTGATTATGCAAAAGTTGTACATCAGAATTTAGAATATGATTTTACCGTTGATTCATCATTCTCACCTGTAAATAAAGTTGCTTATGAATTGATTAAGGATGAATTTGCAGTGGCTATAAAGGAATTTAAAGACAGGAATAACTTTGAATAAAATTAAAGTAAGTTTTTAAAGACATATAAGCAGACATAAGGGGGGTGAACTATAGTAGCCCCTTTTTATTTGTCATCGCAATCTACCATTCAACGGAGTAGAGAAAATATTCTTATTCATGTTTGGAATTATAGCATCATATTACCTCATTTGCAGCTATACAAGCAAACAACTATGTTAATTGAAGATAAGCTATTACTAACCTATGAACTAGCCTTAAAAATACTTATTCAAGATGAAAATTATGAAGTGTGTGCTATGCTACATACTGCAAAGGTTGAATTGGAAAATGAAATAGAAAAGGCTAATCAACCAGTAGTAATTGACTTAACCAGACTGTATTAAAATGAAAAAAACTTATCTAGTTGGGAACATTTTTGAAGATGATTTCCTTCAACGCAAAATTAAAACCAATCCAGACTTAATTTTCAGAAAACTTGAAAGGCTGCGAATTGAAAACAATTTATTGCATGAAAAATCAGATGTAATAAAAATGGTTGCTGAACTAACAACAACCATGAATGAAGTTAAAGAAGATTTTAAACCACTAAAGAAAGCTTTAAATACCAAGCTTAATAAAGTCAAAACTAATCAAACCAAAGAAGATATCTTATTGGAATTTAGAACCAACCAGCTACTTAAATAGCTGCTCTAAGCGGTCTTGGTTGTTGATTGATTTCCTGCTTCAACTCCCTTAGATAATTTTCGGTTTGCTCTTCGGATGAGTGCCTGTTTTGTAATTGTAATTGTGCAATAGTCCAACCAGCTTTATATGCTTGGATGTTTCCAGAATGCTTTAGGGAGTAAAGAGAGTATTTTGCATCAGCAAAAATTGTATCACCTGTTTCGGCAGACTTATCTAGTTTAGTTAATTCACGTGCGAACTTTTTACCGAATTGATAATTGGTAGATTTTTCAGGTGATGGTACAAGATTTTTTGTAAAAACATAATACTCCTGACATTCTTTGTTGTTAATATAAGCTTCCCAATTTAGGTTAGAATATTCAGCAACTAATACTGGGTCAATATAGAGTTCTTTGAAGCGTGAAGCCACTTTCTTATTCTTGGTAATGTCTGATGTCAAATCAAAATAACCTTGCTTGTATCGCTTTATATGCTTTATTTTTATTCTTCTTATTTCAGAAGGTCTAAGAAATGAATAGAAGATTGTTTCGGCAATTATTCTAATTAAATTGTTAGGCTCTAAGATGCGTGTATAGTGCGGATATGTAATAACTTGTGGGTTAGTTAAAAAATCAAAGACACGCTTAATATCAGCCTCATTAAACGGTTCAAACTTTTCGGATTCTTCTGTCACTTCGACATCCTCAATATTACCTATGTAGTGGGTAAAGTCATATCTCTTAGCAAAAAAGTTGAAGAACGATTTGATGAAGCCTAAATTACTGTTATATGTACTAGCGCCCCATATTCCCGCATTTAAATACTCTTGCATAAATTCAAACACGTGTTGCTTAGTATATCGATTAACCTTATAGTTATCAATTTTTGACCGAACACAAAAATCTTGAAATGCTTTGAAAAAATATTTATAAGTGATGGTAGTATTTTCTTTATTTTCCGCTGCAATTTTACCACCTAATTTATCACTCTTAGTAGCAATAAAGATTTCAATAGCCTCATTTAGTCTGGGAATATTTGATGAATCTTGTGCATCTTCAAGTACATCTTTTAGTGTAACCTTGCTAAAAGGTGCAATTGCCAAAGTAGTCTTAGGGTCTATACCATTGTTTAAATCCTCATTACAGGCTGATAAAATTGTCTCACCAATTAGTATTCTTTTTTTAATAGGTAGCTTCAACGCAATTGAGTTATTGAGCTGCTTTGTATAGAATTTAACAGGTTTCCATTTACCAACCTTAAAATCCCAAATTGAGTAATAAATGTACCAATCACCTTTATTTGGCGTTTTTAAAACTGCTGCTGATTTAAAGTGTTGATTACTAACAGATGGTAAAATATAGCTTTCACCATCAACTAAAATTTGCGATATTTGAGACATTAATTAAATTTTAAACAAGGAATTTTTCTACAATTTTCTACACACCACTAAAAAAGTGGACTTAAAGTATGATAATGACAAAGATAAAAAATTCTGTAATTTTGGGCCATGTATAATAAAAGTGATATTGAATTAAAGGTAGCGGAATTTTTATTACAAATAAAGGCAATTAAATTACAACCTAATAATCCTTTTACTTGGGCATCTGGTTGGAAGTCGCCAATTTATTGCGATAACCGAATTACCCTTTCCCATCCTCAGGTTAGAACTTACATCCGTCAAAAGCTTGCACAAGCAATTCAGGAAGAGTTTGGTTCAGTTGATGTTATTGCTGGAGTTGCAACTGCCGGAATTCCTCAAGGTGTACTGGTTGCTCAAGAACTTGGTCTCCCTTTTATTTATGTAAGAGCGAAAGCAAAAGAGCATGGAACTGGAAGTTTAATTGAAGGTGAAGTGGTAGAAGGGCAACGTGTGGTGGTAATCGAAGATCTAATTTCTACAGGCAAAAGCAGCTTGCAAGCTGTTGAGGCCTTAAGATCTGCTGGACTATCAGTTGCTGGCCTGGCTGCAATTTTCACTTACGGATTTGAAAAAGCTGATGAAAACTTTACAGCAGCAAAATGCCGATACTTAACTTTATCCAGCTATGGTGCATTAATTGATTATGCTGCTGAACACAGTATCATTGCCAAAAATGATATGGAATTACTAAGCAAATGGCGCTTAAACCCATCAGAGTGGGGTCAAAATTCTAATTAAAATCACTGATTTTCACACCAATTACCTAAACCATTTAAATAAAAATAATGACAATTATTGAAAGCGCTGTAGAAGTGAATAAACCCGTTACCGAGGTTTATACTTTTCTTTCTAATATGAACAATCATCAAAGATTAATGCCCGAAAATATATACAATTGGGAATCTACCGAAGATGAAGCACGTTTTACCATTCAAAACATGGCTAAATTAGCAATTGCGATCACCAACCGTGTTGAAAATCAGGAATTAACGGCCACACCAATAGAAAAAGCACCTTTCGAAATTGAATTAAAATGGACTGTTGCCGAAAATGGTGAAGGAACAATTGCAAAACTCATCATCTCTGCAGATCTAAATATGATGATGAAGATGTTGGCTTCAGGTCCCCTGCAAAAATTAGTTGATCACCAGACGGAACGGTTACAGCAAATTTTAGGATAGTTCAGATTTCTCGATGCTGCAATCAAATTAGCAATCGATTAAGATATAGCGAAGATTTTTCTTCGCTTTTTTTATGCAAAGAAATTTCAGGTGGTGTTTATCTATATATTTTTTTAATACCTTAGTTTTGGATAAGCCCTAAACTATGAGATTCAATTTCCTTAAAATATTAACACTACTCCCATCTATTTTCCTTATTTCAAATGCCAAAGCACAATCACTAACAGCTTTAAAAACAGAATACCTTACTCAACCAATCGGTTTAGATAACCCTCAACCCCGTTTTACCTGGCAAATGAATGATAATAGCCAGGATGCAAAGCAAACGAAGTATCGAATTTTAGTAGATGTTGATTCATCCATCTTAACAAAAGGAAAAGCAAATAAATGGAATACGGGTTGGATCAAATCAGATCTCAATTTGGTAATTTATTCCGGGCAGTCACTAAAACCTTTTACTAAATATTTCTGGAGGGTAGACGTAACCAATGGTAGCCAGAAAACTTTCGGTAAAATAGCAAGCTTTGAGATGGGCATGATGAGCATGAGCAACTGGCAAGGCGCATGGATATCGGATAATGAAAACGTAAAGCTTAAACCTGCCCCCTACTTCAGAAAAACTTTTAGTCCCTTAAAAAAGGTGAAGTCGGCCAGAGCATATATTGCCGCTGCTGGTTTATATGAATTATCAATCAATGGAAAGAAAATCGGCAACCACCGTATGGACCCGATGTACACCCGTTTTGACAGAAGAACGCTGTATGTAACATATGATGTAACCAATGAAATTAATCAGGGTAAAAATGCTATTGGTGTGCTTTTAGGCAACGGCTGGTACAATCATCAATCTACCGCCGTTTGGGATTTCGACCGGGCACCCTGGCGCAACAGGCCGACTTTCTGTCTTGATGTAAGAATCACTTACGAGGATGGATCATTAGAAACGATCAAATCAGGCAAGGACTGGAAAACAGCTTTGAGTCCGATTGTTTTTAACAGTATCTACACCGCCGAACATTATGATGCCAGAATGGAAAAACCCGGATGGAACACCGCAAACTTCGATGACAAAGATTGGAAAGATGTAATATATCGAACCGCTCCTTCAAAAAATATTATAGCACAAGCCCTCCATCCCATTCGCAACGTGGAAGAAATTGCCACTAAAATGATAAAGAAAATTAATGACACCACTTACCTTTTTGATTTAGGAAGAAATATTTCCGGCGTGAGTAAAATAACGATCAATGGACGTGCCGGAGCTATCATTAAATTAAAACATGGCGAACGTTTATATCCCAATGGAAGATTAGACATTTCTAATATAGATGCACATTATCGCCCTACAGACAACACAGATCCGTTTCAAACTGATATTTTAGTCCTCAACGGAAAAGGCGTACAAAGTTTTATGCCGCATTTCAATTACAAAGGCTTTCAATATGTAGAAGTAACCACATCTACGCCTATTAACCTTAAAAAGGAAGATCTGGTCGGTTATTTTATGCACAGTGATGTGCCGGTTTCCGGTGAGGTAAAATCCTCCGAGGCCATCATCAATAAAATATATTCCGCCACCAATAACTCCTATTTATCCAATCTTTTTGGTTATCCTACTGATTGTCCGCAGAGGGAGAAAAATGGCTGGACGGGCGATGCACAAATCGCGATCGAAACCGGGCTTTATGGTTTTGATGGGATTACCATTTACGAAAAATGGCTAGCTGATCACCGAGATGAGCAACAACCCAATGGCGTCCTTCCATCTATCATCCCTACTGATGGCTGGGGTTATGAATGGGGAAATGGCCCGGATTGGACCAGTACCATTGCCATTATCCCATGGAATATTTATTTGTTTTATGGAGACAAGAAATTATTAGCCGACTGCTATGAAAGCATCAGAAAATATGTAAATCATATTGATGAAACTTACCCTACCGGATTAACAAGCTGGGGTTTGGGTGATTGGATTCCGGTAAAATCTAAATCTCCTGTAGAGTTAACATCCACCTGCTATTACTATGCCGATGCGATTATCTTAGCCAAAGCTGCTAAAGTTTTAGGCAAAAACGATGATTATGAAAAGTACATTGCTTTGGCAAAAAAAATCAAAGATGCTTTTAATGCCAAATATTTAAATAAGGAAAAAGGAATTTATGCATCTGGGGTACAGACTGAAATGAGCGTTCCACTTTATTGGAAAATCGTGCCAGAAGAATCAATGGCCTTAGTTGCCGGAAATCTGGCCAAACGAGTGGAAGCTGATGGTTTCCATTTAGACGTGGGGTTATTGGGTACAAAAGCCATATTAAATGCTTTAAGCGAAAACGGTTATAGTAATATTGCCTACAAAATTGCTGCTCAAAAAACCTATCCAAGTTGGGGTTGGTGGATGGAAAACGGCGCCACTACCTTATACGAGAACTGGCCGATTGATGCAAAATCTGATATTTCGATGAACCACATCATGTTTGGCGAAATTGGCGCTTGGTTGTACAAATCTCCTGGCGGCATCAAGCCAGATGAACAGCAACCCGGCTTTAAACATATCATCTTAGATCCGCATATTATGGAAGGGTTAGATTCATTCGAAGCCAGTCATATCAGCCCTTATGGGAAAATTGTTAGTGCCTGGAAAAAGATTGATAAAGATATCAGATACGATATTACGATACCGGCAAACTCTACTGCTTCATTCAATGTTCCGCCACAACCTGATGCAGATACTTATCTCAACGGGAAGTTAGTTAAGAGCCAGACAATTGAATTAACCTCCGGCAAATATGTAATTGAAAAGAAAGCCAGATGATATTGATCTCGAACCACATCATTTCAGACAAAATTTCAGCACAAAACACTATAAATCAGTAATTTAGTCATTAAAAAACATAAATAAGCGACAAAATTTCCGATTGAAAAGTCAAAACCGCTATGGCATTTGTTTTGATCAAAAGGAAAATATGAACTTCAACAATTATACAATAAAAGCCCAGGAAGCGATTCAACAGGCTTCTGAAATAGCTCAGGGCAATCAGCAACAGGCTATTGAAACAGCACACCTGCTTAAAGGTTTGCTAACTGTTGATGAAAACGTAGTTTCATACGTTTTAAAAAAATTAAATGTAAGCCTTAATTCCCTCAACCAGAATTTGGATGCGGAAATCGCCAAATTCCCCAAAGTGAGCGGAAGTAATGTCTATTTGTCATCAAATACAAATAACGTATTGCAAAAGGCCCAAACATTTTTGAAAGAATTTAAAGATGAATTTGTATCGGTAGAACACCTGTTATTGGGGCTTTTAGCGGTTAATGATAGCACCTCGAAACTTTTAAAAGAGCAAGGCGTAAACGAAAAAGACCTGAAAAAAGCCATTGCAGAATTACGTGGCGACAATAGAGTGACCGATCAAAATGCCGAAGCCACTTACCAGGCTTTAAGTAAATATGCCCGCAACCTAAATGAATACGCGGAAAGCGGAAAATTGGATCCGGTAATTGGTCGTGATGAGGAAATTCGTCGGGTGATTCAGATTTTATCCCGCAGAACGAAAAACAATCCGATTTTAATTGGTGAACCTGGTGTGGGTAAAACAGCGATAGCTGAAGGAATTGCCTTTAGAATTATCAAAGGTGATGTGCCGGAAAACTTAAAAAGCAAAACGGTATTCTCGTTGGATATGGGATCTTTAATTGCCGGCGCTAAATATAAAGGCGAGTTTGAAGAACGTTTAAAAGCTGTTGTTAAAGAGGTTACGCAAAGCGATGGAGACATTGTGCTCTTTATAGATGAGATCCATACGCTGGTTGGTGCCGGCGGTGGTGAAGGTGCCATGGACGCGGCGAACATTCTGAAACCTGCGCTGGCCCGTGGAGAATTAAGGGCTATTGGTGCTACAACTTTAGATGAATATCAAAAATATTTAGAAAAAGATAAAGCATTAGAACGCCGTTTCCAAAAAGTGATGGTTGAAGAGCCAGATACTCAGGATGCAATTTCTATCCTCCGTGGATTGAAAGAGCGTTATGAAACGCACCATAAAGTGCGGATTAAAGACGAAGCCATTATTGCAGCTGTAGAAATGAGTCAGCGGTATATTGCCGATCGTTTCTTACCAGATAAGGCCATCGATTTAATGGATGAGGCAGCCTCAAAACTGCGGATGGAAATGGATAGCGTACCAGAAAATGTTGATGCTTTGGATCGTGAGATTATGCGCTTAGAAATTGAGCGTGAAGCCATCAAAAGAGAAAAAGATGATCGTAAAGTTCAGGAATTATCTGAAGAAATTGCCAATTTATCTGCAGAGCGTGATGAATTTAAAGCGAAATGGCAAGGCGAAAAAGACCTCGTTGATGCAGTTAACAATCAGCTGGAGCAAATAGAACATTATAAATTAGAGGCAGAGCAGGCTGAACGCGCAGGGGATTATGGCAAAGTAGCCGAAATCCGCTACGGAAAAATTAAAGAAGCGCAAGATCAGGTTGAAAAACTTAAAGCCGATTTAGAAAGTCAGCAGTTGGATAGCCGCATGCTGAAGGAAGAAGTTACTGCTGATGATATTGCAGGAGTTGTTGGCCGTTGGACCGGTATTCCGGTTACCAAGTTGATTGCCAGCGAGCGCGAGAAACTGCTTCATTTGGAAGATGAGTTACACCAGCGTGTTGCCGGACAGGATGAAGCAATTGAAGCCATTTCTGATGCCATCCGTCGCTCGCGTGCCGGTTTGCAAGATAAGCGTAAACCAATTGGTTCGTTCATCTTCTTAGGTACAACGGGCGTAGGTAAAACAGAATTAGCAAAGGCATTGGCAGAATTTTTATTCAATGATGAAAATGCCTTAACCAGAATTGATATGAGTGAATATCAGGAGCGCCATTCGGTTTCCCGCTTAATTGGAGCGCCTCCCGGATATGTGGGTTATGATGAAGGCGGACAATTAACAGAGGCTGTAAGACGAAAACCTTATTCGGTAGTACTGCTGGATGAGATTGAAAAAGCTCACCCTGATGTATTTAATATTTTGTTACAGGTGTTAGATGATGGCCGTTTAACGGATAATAAAGGTAGAACGGTAAATTTCAAAAATACCATCATCATCATGACTTCAAACATCGGCGCGCATTTAATTCAGGATAATTTTAAAGACCTGAGCGATGAGAACCGCGATGAGGTGATTGCGAAAACCAAAAGTGAACTGTTCGAAGTATTGAAACAAACGATTCGTCCGGAGTTTTTGAACCGTATTGATGAGTTGATCATGTTCACTCCATTAAACAGAAGCGAAATCAGGGATATTGTTGCCTTACAATTTAAACAGGTAAAACAAACCCTTGCAGAGATGGGCATTGAAATGGAGGCCAGTGATGAAGCGCTGGATTGGTTGGCACAGTTAGGTTACGACCCTCAGTTTGGAGCCAGGCCGTTAAAAAGGGTGATTCAGAAACGAATCCTAAACGAGTTATCGAAAGAAATTCTGGCAGGAAAAATTGATAAGGAAAGTAAAATAAAGTTAGATATGTTTGATCACAACTTTGTTTTTCTAAACCAAAAACAAGATTAATTATTTGAGTGATTAATATAAAGAGTCCGCATCATAAGATGAACGGACTCTTTTATTTAAAACGCTTTAAGAAAATACTGCTCAGATTCCCCTGTATTTAATTATTTTACGCTAAACTCTAATATATCTCCTGGCTGGCATTCTAAAACCCGGCAAATGGATTCGAGTGTTTCTAAACGAACCGCTTTAGCCTTACCAGTTTTTAAAATAGACAAATTAGACATTGTAATCCCTACCCGATCACTGAGTTCCGTGAGTGACATTTTCCTTCGGGCAAGCATCACATCTAAATTTATAATTATTGGCATAGGTAATGTGATTTAAATGGTAAGATCGCTTTCTTGTTTAAGTTCAATCCCCTTCTTAAAAACAAAGGCTATAGTTAAAAGTGTTAAACCAAAAATGAGTAACCAGATCTCAAAATCAACATATTTGATAACATCACTAATTTGAGTAGCATTACTATTGGCGTGATGTAAGTAACTCATAGCATTGTAACCAAATAATAAAAACGGGATGCTTATACAGTAGAACCCCATTCGGATTAGCCTTCTTGTGTTTTCTTCAATAAACACATTCCCCTCCTGTACAGAATCGATGAAACGGTAAATATATACTAACACCCTCAACGTTAAAAAAACAATCAACAACATAAGAATACCATGTGTGAAGCTTAGCGTACCCGGTGTACCAGCATCATTATAACCATCCCGAAAGTCACGTGCTGCATCACCTAGCGAAAACAGAAGTACGCTTATTAGCGTAATAACATATCCTAGTTTGATCATTAAAATCTGGTGTTGTGTTTTCATATTGATGCTGATTAATTTAATTTCTTTTACTTTTATTTAAATAGATTCCACCTACAAGATCCTCTTATGTTAATGCATTATATGACAGACCTCACAGTTCTTGTTTCAAGAGGTGAAACTTAGCAAAGCCATACACCTAAACCCCGTTATCTAAATTCTAAACATCCAAAACCGACATCTGATAAAAGTTTCGTTTTCCTGACTCGGTTTGTAAGTTATCTGTCGAGCGTCAAATTTACAATGCAATAATAGCAAAAATAAAAAATATATTAATTATAAATCAATACATATTTATTGAATTGCAATAAATATGTATTGATAATCGAATATTTGACATTTACATATGCTATCTATGTCAAAAACTTTATTGGAATGATTTTTGTTATAGATAAAAATGTAAAAAACACGTGCAAACAGCAACATTTTCAGTATTTTATCCTTTCGGATTGCCATACAATTTCGTAACTTTGCACACTTCAATAATTAAAGAGCACACAAAACGTATAAATGAGACAACTCAAGATAACGCAATCCATTACCAACCGTGAAAGTCAATCACTTGATAAATACTTACACGAAATTGGTAAAGTAGATTTAATAACAGCAGAGGAAGAGGTAATTTTAGCAAGAAAGATTCGTGAAGGCGATCAAGCTGCATTAGAGCGATTAACAAAAACAAACTTACGTTTCGTAGTATCCGTTGCAAAGCAATACCAAAATCAAGGCTTAACCTTAGGCGATTTAATTAACGAAGGAAATTTAGGTTTGATCAAAGCAGCAAAACGTTTTGATGAAACAAAAGGTTTCAAATTCATTTCATATGCCGTATGGTGGATCCGTCAGTCGATTTTGCAAGCAATTGCTGAACAAAGCCGTATTGTACGTTTGCCATTGAACCAGGTTGGTTCATTAAGCAAGATCAGCAAAGCCTTCTCTAAGTTAGAGCAGGAATATGAGCGCGAACCTTCTCCTGAAGAATTAGCAGAGATTTTGGAAACTACGGTTGATAAAATTTCTGATACCTTAAGTAACTCAGGTCGTCACGTATCTATGGATGCTCCTTTTGTTCAGGGTGAGGAAAATACGTTGTTAGATGTATTGGAAAACCATGAGCCAAATACAGATAGTTCATTAATTAACGAGTCGCTTTCTGAAGAAATCAAACGTTCACTGTCTACTTTAACAGAAAGAGAAAGAGAAATTATTGTATTGTTCTTCGGACTAGGCTCAAACCACCCATTATCTTTAGAGGAAATTGGTGAGAAATTCAACCTTACACGTGAACGTGTTCGTCAGATTAAAGATAAAGCGCTTCAGCGCCTTCGACATACTTCAAGAAGTAAAATATTAAAGTCTTATCTGGGATAATTTTACCAAATACGGTAAAAAAGATAAAAAAAAGACTAGCTATTGCTGGTCTTTTTTTTTGTGGATTTGATACTTACCTTCATCAAATTAAAAACGGATCGGCAATTGTCGGTCCGTTTTTGTTTACCGGCTTTTTAAGTTTTTTCTATATATTTAAATATGTCTGTTAAGCTCTTCAAAAAATCATTAATAGTTTATAAACCAATCGTACTGTGGAACATTCTGGTTAATATATTGATTGGCATTTTCTTTATCATCGATGGTTTTGAAAAGCCTGGCGGATATGCAATGGCGGTATTTATGAAACCTGTTGGCTGGGTATTCTCGGTTGTTATAGAAAGATTCTTTCTTACCAAACACGCTTTCTTCTACAAGAATATGGGATTGGGTTTCAGAAAAATATTTATGAATATTTTAATTTATGATTTAGCCTTTCTCATTTCTATTATTATCTTAAGCTTTCTATGCAGGAACTATTTATTGACAGTGTTACCCACAGATTTAACCAGCAAGCAGTACTAAATGGCGTATACCTGAACTGCAAAATTGGTGAAGTTGTTGGCTTATTGGGCAGAAATGGAAGTGGTAAATCAACTTTATTAAAAATTATTTTCGGAAGTATAAAAGCCGATTTTAAGCACTTAAAGCTTAATGACGAGATTATTCAGAAAGGTTATTTATCAGGAAGGATAGCTTATTTAACCCAAGACACTTTTATTCCAAATAAATTAACCGTTGAAGACGCAATAGAGATTTTCTGCACAAGGCATAAAGAAGCACTCCTTCAAGTTACCTTTATCGCTCAAAATCTAAAAAAGAAATTCCGAGACTGCTCAGGTGGAGAACATAGGTTATTAGAAGCTTTAATTATCATTTACAGTGATGCGGTGTTTATACTTTTAGATGAACCTTTTTCACAATTAGCGCCATTATTGGTTGATGAAGTTAAACTCCACATTAACAAAATGAAACCGTTAAAAGGGTTTATCATTACCGACCATTATTACAGATCCATACTGGATATATCAGATAGAATTGTGCTTCTCCATAATGGCTGCAATTATAAGATAAATACCACTGACGATCTTATCCTTCACGGCTATTTACCAGATTTCAATGATTAATCCTAATCCCTTGGTCGGTGGCTCACCGACCAAATACAACGCATAAAAAAAGACCGGTAACCCGATCTTATATGCATTAAATTCCACATCACGATTGCCGCAACGAGAAGTTAATAACTAAAACAACAAATGTTTAACCGTTAAACCATTATTGATTAGTTGTTTAAGCGAATCGATACCAATTCTTAAGTGTGTCTCCACATATTTCTCCGTAACACTGCTATCACTTTCAGCGGTTTTAACGCCCTCTGGAATCATTGGTTGATCTGAAACCAATAACAATGCGCCAGCTGGAATTTTATTCGCAAAAGCAGTGGTAAATACAGTGGCCGTTTCCATATCTACAGCCATGGCCCTTAGGGTTTTTAAATACTTCTTAAATTCCTTATCGTGCTCCCAAACCCTGCGATTGGTGGTGTAACAGGTTCCTGTCCAGTAATCTCTACCATGATCGCGAATGGTGGTGGATATTGCTTTTTGTAACGCAAAGGCTGGTAATGCCGGAACCTCTGCAGGAAGGTAATCGTTTGATGTTCCTTCTCCTCTTATTGCTGCAATAGGTAGAATTAAATCGCCCAACTGGTTTTTCTTTTTCAAACCACCACACTTACCTAAAAACAATACGGCTTTCGGCATAATTGCAGTTAAGAGATCCATCATGGTTGCTGCCAGCGGACTTCCCATTCCAAAGTTGATAATAGTGATTCCGTTTGCCGTAACACTCTGCATCGGTTTATCTAACCCCATAATCGGGGCGTTGTCGTTCCATTCAGAAAACATGCTTACATATTTACTAAAGTTCGTTAACAAAATATAATCACCAAATTGATCTAATGGGCGTCCGGTATATCTTGGTAGCCAATTTTTCACAATTTCATCTTTAGATTTCAGGCCAGATTTAACCGGACTTTCTACTTCTTTTACTTTTTTCGATTTCTCTACTATGGCTTCATCTTTTTTAACGTCTTTTTCTTCATTCATAATCATAAGTTTAGCGCCAGGCGCTTAGCGTATTTACCAAAAAATCCCCCCGCTTTCACGAGAGGATTTGATTTTTTATGCGGCTTGCAACTTTTTAAAGTCGGCCTTTTCAAATTTTTCTATCGCATAATCGAGATTGATGTGCAACTCCTTGACATCCGTTTGAGTCGGCGTATCGAACATCGCATCAAGCATAATGGCTTCGCAAATCGATCTTAACCCACGGGCACCCAGTTTATATTCCATTGCCTTATCAACAATAAAATCTAACACATCATCTTCAAATACCAGGTCTACTTCCTCATAAGCAAAAAGCTTAACATATTGCTTAATTAAAGAGTTTTTCGGTGCAGTTAAGATATTACGCAAAGATTCTTTATCCAATGGATTTAAGTGAGAAAGAACTGGAATGCGACCAATTAATTCAGGTATTAATCCGAAAGACTTCAAATCTTGTGGTGTAATATACTTATAAAGATTTTTAAGATCTAAAACAGTATCATCTTTCTTTATCTTATAACCTACTGCCTGCGTACGTAATCGGTTGGCAATTTTACGCTCAATACCATCAAATGCTCCACCACAAATAAATAAGATATTATTCGTGTTTACCGGAATCATTTTCTGATCTGGATGCTTACGACCGCCCTGAGGTGGAACGTTCACAACCGTACCTTCTAAAATTTTCAATAACGCCTGCTGTACACCTTCACCAGATACATCACGTGTAATGGATGGATTATCGCTCTTACGGGCCACCTTATCTACCTCATCAATGTAAACGATTCCACGTTCCGCAGCAGCCACATCATAATCAGCAGCTTGCAATAAACGGGTAAGAATACTTTCTACATCTTCACCAACATATCCTGCTTCGGTTAAAACTGTTGCATCACAAATACAAAAAGGTACATGCAAAATTTTCGCAATGGTTTTAGCTAAAAGTGTTTTTCCTGTTCCGGTTTCACCAACCAACATGATATTTGATTTTTCAATCTCAATCTCATCCTTATCTACTTTCTGATTCAGACGCTTGTAGTGGTTATAAACGGCTACAGACAATACTTTCTTCGCATCATCCTGACCAATTACGTATTGATCAAGGTGTTGTTTAATCTCTAAGGGTTTAAGCAACGAGATTGCATCCTGAATATTTTTCGTGTTCTTCGTACCCAATTCCTGCGCAAGCAATTGATTGGCCTGTGTAACACATTTATCGCAGATAAATGCATCCATGCCCTCAATTAACATTAAAGTTTCATGCTTGCCAGAATGGCAGAAGGAACACCGGGATTCTTTATTTTGTTTCGCCATTTTTTCTTGTGTTTCTCGATAACACTTCATCAATCATACCAAATCCTTTTGCTTCTTCAGCACTCATCCAGTAATCACGATCTGAAGCTTTCTCTACCCAATCATAAGTTTGACCAGAGTGCTCTGAAATAATATCGTATAATTCTTTTTTCAATTTCAACATCTCTCTTAAGTTGATTTCCATATCAGATGCTACACCTTGTGCACCTCCTGATGGCTGGTGGATCATTACTCTTGAGTGTGGTAATGCAGAACGTTTACCTTCTGCTCCTGCCACTAATAAAACGGCACCCATTGATGCGGCCATACCGGTACAAATTGTAGCAACATCTGGTTGAATATACTGCATCGTATCGTAAATACCTAAACCAGCATAAACTGAACCTCCTGGCGAGTTAATGTAAATCTGAATATCTCTATCTGCATCGGTTGACTGTAAAAACAACAACTGTGCTTGAATGATGTTTGCATTCTGATCATAAATCGCATCTCCTAAAAAGATAATACGATCCATCATTAACCTCGAAAACACGTCCATCTGTGCAACGTTTAACTGACGTTCTTCAATGATGTATGGTGTCATGCTCTGCGGATTTACATTCGCCTGGGAAATAAATTTATCTACGTGCAAACCGCCAATCCCCTGATGTTTAACGGCAAATTTTCTGAATTCTTGTGAATCTATGTTCATAATCTTGTCTTGCGTTTGGAGTTTGGCGTAAAGCGTTGAATTACGAGAAGCCAAACCGGATTATAATTTTAATAAAAATTTCCTGAAGTTGGTTAATTTCCGTGCCAATTTATTCAATTCTTCCAGATAATAAAGCAGTTCTGTGTCAGAAATATATTTTCTTCTCTCCAATACTACTAAAATGTTTGCATTTTCAAACGCAGAACGATGTGCAATATTCAGATAATGAGCAAATTCCTTATTAGAAACTGAACCTGAACCTTCTGCAATATTGTTAGATATGCTAAGAGCAGCCCCATTGAGCTGCTCTGCAAATCTGTATTTTTTATCAACTGACAATCGGTCAGCTATATCAAGTAATTTATCAGTTAATTTGATTGACAACTGCCAAACTTCGAGCGATTGGAATTTAAATTGAGCCATTGCTAAATATAGGCAATTGAACAATCATTTTAAACGCCATACGCTCCCCGCCAAACGCTTTATTTCTTATCCAACTCCACAAACTTATCGTAGTCTATATCCTGTTGTGATAAAGTAACAATAGATTTGATTTGTTCGAATGTTTTCAATGCTTTAACCTCTTCGAAAACACGGTTTGCATTTTCTTTTTCCTGTAAAAACTGAACAGCATATTGCGCCAACTGATCTTCTGGAAGCGGAGCTGGACTGTACATTCTGAATTGCGCATCTAACTTCGCTTTAGCTGCCTGAACCACATCTTCGTATTTAATTTCGATGCTGTTATCTTTAATGATTTTGTTCTCGATTAAAGTCCATTTAAGGTTTTTAGCGAAATCATCATAGCCTTCAGCCAATTCTTCGTCTGTTAATTTTTCGTTAGTCGCTTTTAACCAACGGCGTAAAAACTCATCCGGCAAATCAAAAGTATGTTTTTTCAAAAGGTCTTCATAAATATCGTTAGATAGTTTACGTTCCGCATCTTGTTTAAACATGCCTTCTACTTCTTCGGTAATTTTCGCTCTGAAAGCAGCTTCGTCAGTTACCGAACCATCTGGGAAAATTTTATCATAGAACTCCTGGTTTAAATCTGACTCCTCCAAACGGTTCACATTTTTAACCATTAACTGGAACTCTGATTGCAAATCAGCAGCATCTTCTTCAGAAATATTTAATGCTTTTGCAACTGCAGCATGGTCATCAAGCGCTTTTGTAATATTAATGGTTACTACATCATCCTTTTTCAAACCAATTAAGGTTTTAAGAATTTCTGCGTCTTTAACCAAATCTAAACGAAGTGTAGCTGTGTTGGTAATTCCACCTTCGAAAACGGTACCATCAGCACCCAGTTGCACCAGTTCTGCATATAATACATCACCTTCAGCAGATACTTCAGGGTTAGTCATTTTACCATAACTGCGACGGATGTTTTTCATCCGGCTTTCTAAAGTTTCGGGATCAGCTTTGATTAAGTATTCAGTATATTGATCTTTAGAAGAAATATTTACCTCAAAAGCAGGCGCTAAACCCAACTCATAATCAAACTCGAATTCATCCGTATTATCCCATTTAAATTCACGCTCATTTTCTGACTGCGGTAAAGGCTGACCTAAAATTTCCAATTTTTGCTCAGCAATGTAGTTAGATAAAGTATCGTTTAACAAGTTATTCACTTCTTCTACTAAAATACTTTTGCCATACATTTTTTTAATGTGGGCAGGAGGAACCATTCCTTTACGGAAACCAGGTAATTGTGCTTTTTTAGCCTGGTCTTTAATGGCCTTTTCCACTTTATCACTATAATCAGCAGGTGCGATTTTGATTTTTACAACAGCATTTAAGTTGCCGGTTTTTTCCTGTGTAATATTCATTTTTTTAAGATATGAGTATTGAGATGTGCGGTTAGATTTGGGTATTAAGATATGAGATTTGAGACAAATGGCACATATCTTTCTAATTTAACAGCACATCAATTTTTGTTAATCAATGTTTTTAAAAAAAACGAAGCCGTTTCGATTTAACTCAAAACGGCTTCATTTATAGTGCGGATGAAGGGACTCGAACCCCCACGCCGTGAAGCGCCAGATCCTAAGTCTGGTGCGGCTACCAATTACGCCACATCCGCAGTTAGGATTTTGTAAGGACTGCAAAGATAGAAACAAGATTGAATAATCAAAAGGTATGCACCAAAAATCATCAATTATTTTTAGCAAAAAAAGCTAAGTCTTTAATTTAGAGCGAGAAAAATTTCATTTAAAAACTATTTAGAAAATCAGTTCCCGTGCTAATCGGTTTCGGCAGTCCCGCTTTCTGCTTCAAGCCCGGTAGAAAAAACCGGGGCTTTTCGCGGCAATCGGGTTTAGTGAACAAAAAATCTTGCTTCTGGGAAAGGTTTAGATTCGCCAAAAAAACTGCGAAATTTTAAATGCTAACTAAAAAGCAAGATCAATTGTTAAAACTTAATTAAGGTTACATCCAAAAATTCAGGTCCGCCATCTAAAGGATAACCTTTAACTTTCTTCCCTTTTACGGTTACCTTTCTGTTCATATACTCATCCAGGTTAATGGCATTACTTTTTAGGGCGTAAGTTTTATTTTCGGTGGTTAACAGGTGTGTGCCATATTGAAAGGTGGTCATACCAATTTTTTGAATCGTTCCGGTTGCGGTTGCCCTGTTGGCCGTATTCGAATCTTTAAAAGAAGTGCAACCAGAAAAAATGGCTACAAATAACGATAACATAAGTATTCTTTTCATAATGAGTAAAACGAGGTAAATGTAATTAACGCGACAATTTATGAAAACTCTGCTGAAAACAGCTAATAAAGTTCTTTCTGAAATTCAAAAAAATACTGCACCGCTTTTACCAGCCGGCTTCCGTACCAGCTAAACATTTCACCATCAACCAGCATAATCCTGGCATTTGGGATAGCAGCCTGAATTTCTTCTATATGCTTTAAACCAAATGGATAAGGCTCTGAGGAAAGCAGGATCAGTTCACAGTTTAAAGTTTTCAGCTTTTCTAATGTAATCTGCGGATATCGCTCTTCCTCAATAACATTTGTCATTCCATTGGTAAGCAGAACATCATGTATAAAAGTATTTTTCCCAGCGGCCATAAAAGGCTTCCGCCAGATGAGGTAAGCTACTTTTTTGTCTATGTTATTTTGCAAGGCAAGTGTTTGCAAATCATTAAAACCAGCGGAGATCAGGTGATTGAGATAAGCCGCTTCAGGCTCTCGATTTACCAGTTCTCCAATTTGTGAAATGGTTTTTTTTGCATCATCCAGCGTAAAAATATCGCTCATCCAAACTGGAAAAGACTCCGATAGCTCTTCGATGTCGCTCTGCGAGTTCTCTTCCTTATTACCGATGATTAAATCGGGCTTTAAATCTTTTATTAAATCAATATTGAGCTTTTTAGTGCCGCCAACTTTAGTCCGTTCAGCAAACTTTTCTATCGGATGAATGCAAAACTTAGTTAAACCGATTATTTCTTGGTCTAAGCCTAAATCAAAAAGCAGCTCAGTTTGCGATGGTACAAGAGAAATAATTCTTTTGGGTGGAAAATTAATTGTAATCTCCTTCCCTAATTGATCGACAAAAGATTTTTGCATGAAGCAAAGTTATAGGTTTTAAGTGGTAAGTTATTAGCATCATATACCCAACTTAAAACTGATCACTTATAACTTACTACCCTAAACGCTCACATCATCCTTTACCACGCCATCAGCGAGGTGCAAAATTCTAGTTCCGTATTCTGCATTCTTTTCAGCGTGTGTAACTTGAATAATTGTAATCCCATCTTCTTTATTTAGCTTCTGAAAAAGTTGCATAATCTCTTCCGCCTGAGCAGATTGAAGGTTACCGGTTGGTTCATCAGCCAGAATTATTGACGGCTGTGCGGCTAAGGCCCTGGCAATGCCAACCAACTGTTGCTGTCCGCCCGAAAGCTGGTTAGGAAATAAGTCTTTCTTGGCTACCATGTTAAACCGATCTAATAAATCGGCAATTCTACTGGCTCTTTCTGCACCTCCAACCTTTTTATAAAGTAAAGGTGCTTCAATGTTTTCGTAAACCGTCATTTCATCAATGAGGTGATAAGCCTGAAACACAAAACCGATGTGGTTACGGTACAATTCAATCCGTTTACGTTCATTCAGCGTGGTTACATCCTCACCCAAAAATTCATATGTACCATATGTTGGCTCTTCAAGCATCCCTAAAATATTCAGTAACGTAGATTTTCCAGCACCAGATGGGCCCATGATGGACACAAATTCTCCTTGCTTGATTGTTGTGGTAACGTGGCGCAAAACGTAATGCTTTATGCCTTTGCTGGAGTAGTATTTTTCTATGTTTTTAAGTTCTATCATTTTTAGTAGTTGTAAGTATATAGTATCAAGTATTTAGTATCGAGTATCAAGACTGTGCAAAGCGGGTTATTAAAAGTAGTATCGTAAATAGTATCAAGTATCAAGACGTGACGAAAAGATTAGAGGCCTAAATAGTTGGGAGTTATTAGTTGGGAGTTTGGACACCTAAACCCTTAACCCACCTAACCTCTTCCATAACCTACTTAAAGTTGGGAGTTATCAATTGGGAGTTTGGACGCCTAAACCCATAACCCATCTAACCTCTTCCATAACCCCCTTAAAAGTTGGGAGTTATCAGCTGGAAGTTTGGACGCCTAAACCCATAACCCATCTAACCTCTTCCATAAGCCACTTAAAGTTGAGAGTTATCAGTTAGGAGTTTAAACACCTAAACCCATAACCCATCTAACCTCTTCCATAACCCTTTTAAAGTTGGGAGTTTGGACGCCTAAACCCATAACCCATCTAACCTTTTCCATAACCCACTTAAAGTTTGGAGTTATCAATTGGGAGTTTGGACGCCTAAACCCATAACCCATCTAACCTCTTCCATAACCCACTTAAAGTTAGGAGTTATCAGTTCGGAGTTTGGACGCCTAAACCCATAACCCATCTAACCTCTTCCATAACCCACTT